>NZ_PYBP01000032.1:0-1235 GCF_003015025.1 Nitratireductor sp. StC3
TGCTCTGATCCCTGAAAACTGGACCGTTCGAAACTGGAGTTTTCCGCGGTAACATCCCTTGGCTGGGAGGAGCGGAAGACGATGAAGGCATCGAAGTTCTCGGATGCGCAGAAGGCGTTCATTTTGAAGCAGGGGGCGGACGGAATTCCCGTCGCGGAGATCGGCCGTCGGGCGGGGATTAGCCAGGCGACCTACTTCAACTGGAAAAAGAAATATGACGGGCTGCTGCCGACCGAGATGAAGCGGCTGAAGCAGCTCGAGGACGAGAACGGCAAGCTCAGAAAACTGGTTGCCGACCTCTCCCTCGACAAGGAGATGCTCCAGGACGTGATCCGCCGAAAACTGTGAGGCCTGGTCGCAAACGCGAGCTTGTGGCGCAGACATGTGGTGAGTGGGACGTGTCGATCCGGCGGGCCTGCCGGGTTCTGGAGTTCGACACGTCAAGCTATCACTACAAGTCCCGCCGCCGCGATCAGGTCGGCATTGAAGCTCGGATCAAGGACATCTGCGCCACGCGCGTTCGCTACGGCTACCGCCGCGTGCACGTGATGCTCGCGCGTGAAGGCTGGAACATCAATATGAAGCGAACCTATCGCATTTACAGAGACTTGGGCCTGCAGCTCAGAAACAAGACGCCGAAGCGCCGGGTGAAGGCCAAGCTTCGGGATGACCGTCAGGAAGCCATCTGCCCGAACGATGTCTGGGCCATGGACTTTGTTCACGACCAGCTCGCGACAGGCAAGAAGATCCGTGTGCTGACGGTCGTCGGCACGTTCTCCCGCTATGTGCCTTTGCTCGATCCCCGGTTCAGCTACCGGGCTGAGGATGTGGTCCGGGCATTGGAAAAGGTCTGTCCGACGATCGGCTATCCGAAGACGATCCGCGTCGACCAGGGCTCCGAGTTCATCTCCCGCGATCTCGACCTGTGGGCGTATACGAAGGGGGTGACGCTCGACTTCAGCCGCCCGGGGAAGCCGACCGACAATGCCTATATCGAAGCGTTCAACGGCCGCTTCCGGGCGGAGTGTCTGAACGCCCATTGGTTCCTGACGCTTGCGGACGCGGCCGAAAAGATGGAGGATTGGCGCAGATACTACAACGAGGTCCGTCCGCACGGTGCTATTGGGCACAAGGTGCCGATTTCGTTGCTTGATCCCGATGGCGCAGCCAGCCCGCCATCGTGAAAAAACCGGAAAACTCTACCTTCCGGCGGTCCAAAGAATGGGTTCGGACCA
>NZ_PYBP01000033.1:0-1225 GCF_003015025.1 Nitratireductor sp. StC3
ATTCGACGGGTTCCGGCTCGGCGATGACGACGGCGTCGGCAGCGCGTGCACCGGAGACCGCGGCCAGGGCCGCGGCGGAGCCAAGAAGAAGGCTCTTGATTTTCATTTCTGACCTCCAGTCAAAGTTTAAAAGTGGGTTTGGGCTATTCTGGCTGAAGGACAGCAAACCCTGCCCGATCCCCAAACGTGAAAAAGATGCGTGGTCACGCCCCTTCTCCGAGGCTCACCATACTCAGCGCGCTTACCGGTTCAACACGGATGTGGCCTCGGCACGGGTTCCGCACGGCCGTTCGGAAGGGGCTGTTGCACAAAAGCCACGTTTTTGTCCCCGGCCGGGCGAGAATGCGGCAAATCCTAACAGCGAGTAAACGCGGTTTTGCGCATTTTCGACAATCGCCGCCCATCAAAACCCGCAAATGCGCGCCGAATCGTCGGCGTCCAAGATCGAATCCACCGCCCGACACTGGCAGCGTGGACGGGTTGCGGGCGCGCCGGGCGCGCCGCAGGCCGACCCTGCCGGCTGCGGGCATTCTTTTTTGCTGCCCACCGGCGCATGCGTGTTGATTGATGGCGCGGTTTTCTCTATCTCACGGGCCGGCGAGAGCCGCGGAGAGGTGGCCGAGTGGTCGAAGGCGCTCCCCTGCTAAGGGAGTAGGCCCCAAAAGGGCCTCGTGGGTTCGAATCCCATCCTCTCCGCCACTTGACCTCGCGCTGTCGCCCTTCGGGCTTCGCTCCAGTCGGGGCCTCGCATCAGCTCGGACGGCCCTTGGCCTTGCGAACCCTGCAGGTTCGAAAGGTCTCCCCAAATCTCCGCCACTATCTCTCGATAGGCTCATCCTCAGCTTACGGCAGTTTCGCTTCGCTCGACGCCTCCGCTGGGTGTGCGAAAGCCGGGGGCGCCGGTCGCAGACTTTGCCTCCATGTTCGAAATGCCTTCCGAACTCTCCGCAAGCTTGCCTATCTCAGGCCGGTTCGCTTGCCTCGCGGCGCCCGAGGGGGCGCACCCATGCGCCGCGCGCCGGGCGGGGTCGGCATTTCAGCCAAGCCGGAAATATAGAAAACCCTTTGATTTAAAATCATTTTTCTCTTGCACCTCCGACTCTTGACTGGAGGTCAGAAATGAAAATCAAGAGCCTTCTTCTTGGCTCCGCCGCGGCCCTGGCCGCGGTCTCCGGTGCACGCGCTGCCGACGCCGTCGTCATCGCCGAGCCGGAACCCGTCGAAT
>NZ_PYBP01000004.1:0-476769 GCF_003015025.1 Nitratireductor sp. StC3
TCGACGGCGGCAACGGCTTCTTCGCCGCGATCTCGCTCGAAGACGATGCGCTGTCGGGTGAAGGCTACATGCCCGACGTCGTCGCCAAGATCGGCATCTCGCAGGGCTGGGGCGCTGTCTGGGCCAAAGTCGCCTACGATGAGAGTTTCGACGGTTCGACCGGAACGCTCAACGCGCTAACCGGAACTGTCAATAGCGGCGGCTTCGGCGCTCAGCTTGGCGCGCAGATCAACATCCCGAACATGCCGGGCTCTTCGCTTCGCTTGATGGCGTCGTATGCCGATGGCTCGCATGCTTTCAACGTGGGCGCTCCGACGATCAACGTCGCAGCCGGCATTACCGGCTTGCCGCCGTTCATCCCGGGCGTGTCGCTCTATGCTGGTGGATTGTTCGGTGGTTCGGAATGGTCGATCCTGGCTTCCTACAACCACCAGTTCTCCTCGACGTTGGGCGCATCGGTGGCCTTCCAGTGGTTTAACGACCTCTATTTGGCCGGTACCGACGTGAAGACCGGCGTCGACGCTTGGGGTGCCGAGTTCTCGCTGGTCTGGTTCCCGGTTTCGGACTTCGAAGTCCGCACCGAGATCCACTACGACGACGTTGGTAGCATCGGCGGGTTCAACCCGGATGGCACGGTTTCGGGCTATCTGCGTTTCACGCGCTACTTCTGATCAATATCAAACAGATGGCCCGGCAAATTGCCGGGCCATTTTTCTTCCACGGACAAGGCCGACCTGGCAAAGGCGAAGGAGTTCGAAAGGCAACCCAAGGAAAATCGCGAGTCACGCGCCCTAGGCTGGAACCCGGTGAGAGCCGGACACTCCACAGCAAAAAGAGAAGCGCCATTGCAAATTCCCCACCGCGAGAACTATTTAGAACTTTCTAATTTTTCGCTCGCAGGAGGGATTGATGTGAGTAGGTGCGTCGCTGGCATATCGGCGAATACAACTTTTGATAGCATATCCACCGATTGCACCGCAAAATATTCGCTTACCTGGAATGGCTCGCCTCGCCCCGTAAGCAACAACTCCCTGGCCGAGCTTTACGCACGTTTCGGCGATGTCATCTGGGACGATGGGCGTCATAAAACCAATGTTGCCGCGTTCATCGGGGAATTGAACGAGCTTTTGCTCGGCCGGCGATTCAGCGTATTTTCCCAGGACATGCTCGACGACCTGATCGGAGCCCTGCGCGAGCGCGGCAACAGCAACGCCACCATCAACCGCAAGATGGCGGCCCTGAGCAAATTGCTGCGCAAGGCGCATAAGATGGGTAAGATTCACAGCCTGCCGGAATTCCGGCGGCAAAAGGAAAGAGCCGGGCGGATCCGCTTCCTGGAACAACAGGAAGAGGCACGGCTGTTTGCCGCCATCAAGGCGCGCAGCGGCGACGCCTACCGGCTTTCCGTCTTTCTGGTCGATACGGGCTGCCGCCTCGGCGAGGCGCTCGGCCTGATCTGGAACGATATCGATTCTGGCCGCGTCACCTTCTGGGTCACCAAGTCCGGCCGCTATCGCACCGTGCCGCTGACGCGACGGGCCAAAAACGCGATCGAGCGCCAGCGCGGGATCGCCAACGGCCCGTTCGCGACGCTGACCCAGGTGCGCTACCGGGCGATCTGGAACGAGGCCAAGGCCAGCGTCGGGCTCGGTGCCGACAAGGACGTGGTGCCGCATATTCTGCGCCATACCTGCGCCTCGCGGCTGGTGCGCGGCGGCATCGACATTCGCCGGGTGCAGATGTGGCTCGGCCACCAGACCCTGCAGATGACGATGCGCTATGCCCATCTCGCCACGCACGATCTGGATTCCTGCGTCAAGGTGCTGGAACACGAGCGCTGCAACGATTGTTGAGGCACCTGCGCGGGCGTTCGGCCAAAAATCCCTGCGAAAACGCTCGCCGCGCCGGCGTCACGACCGGCCTGAACGCGGCAGGAACGCGCGGCTTGCATGGGCGGCCGCCGGCGCCTAATGGGGTGCGAACTCGACCATCGGACCGCGCCCCATGTCCCAGCCCCCTGCCCGCGACCGGATCCATCTCGGCAATTGGCGCACATATCCCGCCAGCACCTGGGCGTTCCAGAATGTCGGCGAGCTGGTGCCGTGCGCGCCGATCAGCGCGCCAGCCGGCAAACCGGCGCCCGGCCCGGGGTCCGGCCTCCTCGACGCGCTGATGATCGAGACCGACGACGGCGGCAGGATCAGTGCCACGGCCCATCTGGAGGCCTCGCATGGCGACGCCTTCGTGGCGCTGCGCGACGGGGCGCTGGTGGCCGAATGGCACGCGCCGCACTGCGACCCCGCACGCGCCCATATCGTGTTTTCGATCTCGAAATCCGTCACCGGCCTGCTCGCCGGGATCGCGGTCGGCGACGGCCTGCTCGATCCCGACCAGCCGGTGACCGACCATGTCGCCGTCGAGCCCGGCTCGGCGTTTGCAGACGCCAGGGTGCGCGACCTGCTCGACATGACCGTCAGTCTGGATTTCGAGGAAAACTATCTCGACCGGCACAGCGCCTTCGACCGCTATCGCCGCGCCATGTTGTGGAATCCCGAGCACGATCCCGACGCGGCGCAAACCCTGCCGCAGGTGCTTGCCGCGCTGCCGCGCGCCGACGGAGCCCATGGCCGGCGCTTTCGCTACGCCTCGCCGGTGACCGACATGCTCGGCCTGGTCGTCGAGCGCGCGGCCGGCCAGCGCTATCATGCCCTTTTGCGCGACAGGCTGTGGCGGCCGATCGGGGCCACGGGCGAGGCCCTTGTCACCGTCGACCGAATCGGAACGGCGCGGGCCGCCGGCGGCATCGCGATGACGGCGCGCGACCTGGCCCGGATCGGCCAGCTCGTGCTCGACGGCGGGGTCGCCAACGGCCGCCAGGTTGTGCCGGCGGACTGGATTTCGGACCTGCGTACAAACGGCAGCCGGAGCGCCTGGGCGGACGGCGATTTCGTCGACCTGTTCGCACAGGGGCGCTACCGCTCGTGCTGGTATTCGGTCGGCGACGATCATGGCAGCCTGGCCGCGATCGGCATCCACGAGCAATGGCTGTGGATCGACCCGCAGCGCCGGGTGGTGCTGGCCAAGCTGTCCTCGCGGCCGGAGCCGAGCCACGATCCCGCCACCCGGCGCGAGGCCGCGATGCTGGCCCGGATCGCGCGCGGGTTGTGACGGCCGCCTTCCCCATTCTGTAGCACAGATGTCACACGCTTCGGCGATTGTGCGCCCGCGTCCGCTGATCGGCGCGGAACGGTCGGCTGCGACGCAATTTCGCTCTGGCCAACCCCACAACAATCTGCTTATTGCTGAGCCATCGAGTCATAATTTGTTATAACATTACGATTCGATGTTCCGGACGACCTCATCGCCTTCGCTGAGCCGCCGGACGCATGAAACGCGTTTCGGGCGGGGGTCCCAAGCCCCGTCCACCATTGGAGAATGACATGAAGATCAGGAAGTTGCTTGTCGGCACCACGGCGACGCTGGCCTTCGCGCCGGCTGCCGCGATGGCAGCCGACGCGGTGGTCATCGCCGAGCCGGAGCCGGTGGAATATGTACGGGTCTGCGACGCCTTCGGAGCCGGTTTCTTTTATATCCCCGGCACCGAGACCTGCCTGCGCATCTCGGGTTACGTGCGCTACCGGGTCGGCGCGACCAGCGATGACGGGCTGACCGACACGCCGAACTTCAACGGATACGCACCGGACGGCTGGAACAAGGAAACCCGCGCCCGGGTCAATATCGACGCTCGCCAGGACACCGAATGGGGCATGCTGCGCAGCTATTTGCGGTTGCAGTCGACCTGGGGCGTGCCGAGCGACGGCGCGGTCTCCGTCGACCAGGCCTGGATCAGCCTCGGCGGCCTGCGCATGGGCTACACCGAATCGGCCTGGGGCGACACGGTTGCCGGCGTCAACACCACCGGCACGCATTCCGACGGCGCCTTGTGGTACGGCGACCAGCAGCGCCACCTGATCCAGTATAATTTCGGCGGCGATGTCGGCCTGTTCGGCGTCATCTCGCTGGAAGACGACGCGCTTTCCGGCGAGGGCTACCTGCCCGACGTCGTCGGCGTGCTCTCCTACCAGCAGGGCTGGGGCGGCGTATGGGGCCGGGTCGGTTACGACGAATCCTTCGACGGTTTCGGCGCGTCGATCGGCGTTGAGCTCAACATCCCCAACACAACCGGCTCCTCGATCCGTCTGGTCGGTTATTACGCCGATGGCGATCACGTCTACGGCACCGGCAGCTCCTATGGCGCGATTTCCGGCGGCATGGGCAATGCCGAATGGGCCGCGCTGGCCTCCTACTACCACCAGTTCACCTCGACGGTGGGCGGCTCGGTCGGCTTCGAATATTTCAACGATTTCTATGCCGGCAATTCCAGCGTCAGCACCGGGTTGAACGGGTATGTCGCCGAACTGTCGATGGTGTGGGAACCGATCAACAATTTCGAGGTTCGCACCGAAGTGACCTACGACAAGATCGACACCCGCGACGGCTCGGTCGGCGGTTTCCTGTCGTTCACGCGCGGCTTCTAACCGACCCTCGCGCCTGCGAGATATCGCTTTTCGGCCCGGCGTTCGCGCCGGGCCGTTTTTGTCAGGCGGCCGCTCCGCCGCTTGACGACGCGGTTCCTGTCCGGTCGCAATCCGGCTATATTGCCCTTTCCCTCCTTTAGCCGGATCCCCGCGCCCATGTCCTCCCGTCCCGCCCTGACCCCGCTTGCCCAGTCGCTGCCCGCCACCGTGCCCTTCGTGGGACCCGAAACGCAGGAACGCGCGCGCGGCGCGCCGTTTCGCGCCCGTCTCGGCGCCAATGAAAGCGGTTTCGGACCGGCCCCGTCCGTGATCGAGGCGATGACGCGGGCGGCCGGTTTGGCCTGGCGCTATTGCGACCCGGAAAATTTCGACCTCAAACAGGCGCTCGCGGCACAGCTCGGCGTAGCGCCCGACACGATCGCGGTCGGCGAGGGCATTGACGGGCTGCTCGGCCTGGTCGTGCGCCTGTTCGCCGCGCCCGGCGCCACCGTGGTGACCTCGCTCGGCGCCTATCCGACCTTCAACTACCATGTCGCCGGCTTCGGCGCGCGGCTCGTCACGGTGCCCTATCGCGACGACCGCGAGGATCTGGACGGCCTGGCCGAGGCGGTGCGACGCGAAAACGCGAGCCTGTGCTATCTCGCCAATCCCGACAATCCGATGGGCACGTGGTGGGACGCGGAGGCGGTGATGCGCTTCATCGAAGCGCTGCCGGAACACACCATGTTGGTGCTCGACGAGGCCTACGGCGAGACCGCGCCCGCCGGCACCCTGCCGCCGCTCGACGTCGAACGGCCCAACGTGTTGCGCATGCGCACCTTCTCCAAGGCCTACGGGCTGGCCGGCCTGCGCTGCGGCTACGCGATCGGCGAACGCGAACAGATCCGCGCCTTCGACAAGGTGCGCAACCATTTCGGGGTCAATCGCATGGCCCAAGCGGCCGCGCTCGCCGCCCTTGCCGACCGGGCCTGGCTCAACAGCGTCGTCGGCGAGGTCGCGGCCGCGCGCGACCGCATCGCGGCGATTGCCGCCGAGAACGGACTTGCCGCCCTGCCCTCGGCGACCAATTTCGTCACCATCGATTGCGGGCGCGACGGCGCCTATGCGCACAAGGTGATGGCGGCGCTGCTCGGCGCCGGCATCTTCGTGCGCAAGCCGATGGCGCCCGGCCTCGACCGCTGCATCCGCGTCTCGACCGGCCCCGAGGCCGAGCTGGCGCTTTTCGCCGCCGAACTGCCCGGCGCGCGCGCGGCGGCGCAGGCCGGCTGAGCGACCGGAAGCCCGATCAGCCGTAGCGCGACAGGTTCAAAGCGCCAGCATCGACCTCCGGCGCCTTGCCGCCGACCAAATCGGCCAGAACGCGGGCTGAGCCGCAGGCCATGGTCCAGCCGAGCGTGCCGTGGCCGGTGTTGAGATAGAGGCGCTTCACCGGCGTGGCCCCGACCACGGGCGGGCCGTCCGGCGTCATCGGACGCAGCCCACACCAGAACGTGGCCGCTGCGGTATCCCCGCCTGCGGGAAACAAGTGATTGAAGGAGTGCTCGAGCGCGGCCCGGCGGCTCTGCCTCGGGCCGAGGTCGAAGCCGGCGATCTCGGCAGTGCCGCCGACGCGAATGCGCGTGCCCAGGCGGGTGATCGCGGTCTTGTAGGTCTCGTCCATCACGGTCGAGACCGGGGCCGCGTCCTCGTCAGCCACCGGCATGGTCAGCGAATAGCCCTTGACCGGATAGACCGGCAGCTTAAGCCCGAGCGGGCCGATCAGCGCCGGGCTGTAGCTGCCGAGCGCCACGACATAGGCGTCGGCCTCGCGAAAGCCGCGCGAGGTAACCACGCCCGTCACCCCGCGGCCGTCGCTCACCAGCGCCTGGACCTCGGTGCCGTAGGAAAACGCCACGCCATGCGCGGCGGCGGCCTCGGCCAGCAGGGTGGTAAAAAGATGGCAGTCGCCGGTCTCGTCGCCGGGCAGCCGCAGACCGCCGACGATATCGGCCTTGGCCCCTGCCAGTCCCGGTTCGGCCGCCACGCAGCCCGCGCGGTCGAGCGCCTCGTAGGCGACGTCGAACTGGCGCAGCACCTCGACATCGCGGGCGATGCCGTCGAACTGTTTTTGGGTACGGAAAAGCTGCAGCGTGCCGCGGCTGCGCTCGTCATAGGCAATACCGGTCTCGGCCCGCAACTGCTTCAGGCAGTCGCGACTATATTCGGCGAGCGGCACCATGCGGGCCTTGTTGCGCGCATACCGGTCCGCGGTGCAGTTGCGCAGCATCTTGAAGAGCCAGATCCAGCGGGCCGGATCCACGCCGGGACGCACCACCAGCGGTCCATGTCGCATCAGCAGCCATTTCAGCGCCTTCAGCGGCACGCCCGGAGCCGCCCAGGGCGAGGCGTAGCCCGGCGAAACCTGGCCGGCATTGGCGAAGCTGGTCTCCTTGCCCGGCCCCTCACAGCGTTCGACGAGTTCGACCTCGTGTCCGGACCGGGCCAGATAGTAGGCGGTGGTCACGCCGATGACGCCTCCGCCGAGGACCAGCACTTTCATAATTTTCGTTCTCCGGTTGTTTGGATGAAGACGGCGCCGCCCGGCGGACGGCGCCCTTGGGGAAAGCGGCCTGGCCGGGCCCGTTGCCGGAGACCGGAAACCGCGAAAGCTGGAAGGTCCTTTCAGGCGGCGGAGGGGCCGGGATCGTCGAACCCGCCGGGACCGGGCGAAGCCGGGCGGCACACGGTCCGGGCGCTGCCCTGGATGAGCGTGAGCGTCGGCCGTTTCTGAACCGGCGGCGCCATGCGCGTCAGCGCTTCCTTCTCGCGCCGCGCGGCCTCGGGCTGATAGAGCACGCTTTCCAGGACGATCGTTTCTTGAACGCCGTCCTGTCCGGCGAACCGGAACAGCTGGCCTTCGCTGAGACCGATCAGCGCCAGCCCGCGCAGCGAGGTCAGCGGAAGGAAAAGTCCGACCGGCGATTGCATGCGTTCATGCGAGATCACCCGGGTGTCCGGCTCGCGGCCGTCGACGCTGAACGTGATCCGGCTGTTGAGGGTCGCCACGGTGGCGGGAACGTCGTCGCCGAAGACGACACGCGCCGCGTCGAGCTTTTCTTTCAGCAGCGCCGCCATCGGATCGTCCTGACCCAGGCAGCGCTCGAGCATGACTTCGAGAATCGTATGATCCTTGGTGGTGAGGATGCAGCTTTGCTCAGACATCGCAGTTCTCCAGCGCTCCGCCCGGGGAGCGGTTGCGGTTTGACGACAATGGAGAATCCCCTGGCCGCTGGCGGGCGGCGCAGGGGCTACGATCCTGCGAGGAGACAGCCTCCGAACAGCGTGAGGCGACAGAAGGGCCTGGCCCCGCTCATGAGGCCCGGCCCGCTTCATGCACCGGCCCGGACGCGGACACCACGCCGCCGGTATTGTCCACGCTTTCGACGGTAAGGCGATGGGTGCGGCCGTCGCGCGCGGTCCAGTCGATCGACTGACCGGCCGCCAGGCCGATCAGCGCAACGCCGATCGGCGTCAGCACGGAGATCTTGCCCTCGGCGATATCGGCTTCGCCGGGAAACACCAGCGTGACGGTGCGGTCCTCGCCGACATCGCTGGTGAAACGCAGACGCGAGCCCATGCGCACCACGTCGGCGGCCAGCTTCGAATCGTCCACGGTGCGCGCGCGGTCGAGCTCGGCGAAGAGCTGGTCGGCGACGGCGGGATTGCGCTCGGCAAAACCTTCCGCCAGCCGCGAGAGCCGCTCGTGGTCGGACCGGGTCATGGCAATTGCCGGCTTGCGCTTTTTCTTGGTTTCGGGAGCCATTCCTGGACTTCCTCGTCAATCTGGCGCCGCCGATGCATCAACGATGCGCGGCACCCTGGTTTGTTCTGATGAATGAAGTGTCGCCTGTGTGGCTTGCGTCGACCCGCCCCGCGGGGAAACTTGCCTGTGCCCCCGCAGCCGGGGCGCGACGCGACCGGGCCCGGGGTCAGTGTCCCGCGATAGGACACACCCTGTGAAGGCTCATTACGGGCAGCTCGGTCCAATACATGGTTCGAGACTTGGTGTAGGGCAGCGGGAATGTCAAGCCTCACGCGGCTCTGGACCAGCCGTCCGCCCCAACCCGGCCTCCGCGACCGGCAGGCGCCAGCCCCGTCGCACCCGACCGGCTGGCTCCCGCCGCCTGATGACCATGCGCGACCGCGCCCAAAGCCGCGCGCCCCAACCTTGCGGGCGCGGCCGGGGACCCGTCACGGCCAGCAACGGCTTCCTTGAATTAATTGAACGTTCGTTTTATTATTCCGACCGGGAGGAACGCAATGGCGCGCACGATCGGCTCGGACGGCGAAAAGACGGAGGCGGCGATCCGCGAGGCTGCCGTCAACCTGATCGCGCGCCATGGCTACGAAGCGGTTTCCATGCGCCGGCTGGCAGCCGAGGTCGGCGTCCAGGCCGCCGCCCTCTACCGCTATTTCCCGACCAAGGAAGATTTGCTGTTCACGCTGATGCGCGAACATATGGAAGACCTGATCGCGGCCTGGAAGACGGCCGATCCCGGCCCGGCAGACAGCGCCGCGCGGCTCGCCGCCTTCGTGCGCAATCACATCATCTTTCACGTCGCACGCCGGCACGCCACCCATGTCTCCAACATGGAACTGAGAAGCCTTTCGCCCGAGCGGCTGACGGCGGTGCTGCGGCTGCGCGCAGCCTACGAAAAGGAACTGCGCGGGATTTTGCGCACCGGCGCGGCTGCGGGGGCGTTCACCGTCGACGATCCGGCGCTGACGGCGATGGCGATCCTCCAGATGATCACCGGCGTGATCGTCTGGTTCCGCCCCGACGAAAGACTGTCGGTGCGCGAAGTGGCCGACACATACCACACCATGACAATGCGCCTGGTCGCAGCGGCCGGGCATGCGGAGGGAAACGATGTACACGCACATGATGCAGTTCGGACTGGGTGAGGAAATCGAGGCGCTGCGCGACATGGTGCGCCGCTTCGCCTCCGACAAGATCGCCCCGATCGCGGCCGAGATCGACGCCAGCAACGAATTTCCCGCCGGGCTGTGGACGGAACTCGGCGCGCTCGGCCTGCTCGGCATCACCGCCGATCCCGAGCACGGCGGATCGGGCATGGGCTATCTCGCCCATGTGGTGGCGATCGAGGAGATTTCGCGCGCCTCGGCCTCGGTCGGGCTTTCCTACGGCGCGCATTCCAATCTGTGCGTCAACCAGATCAGGCGCTGGGGCACGGCCGCGCAGAAGGCGGCCTATCTGCCCGGCCTGTGCGCGGGCGACAAGGTCGGTGCGCTGGCGATGTCGGAATCGGGCGCCGGCTCCGATGTCGTCTCCATGCGCCTTCGGGCGGAAAAGAAGAACGACCGCTACGTGCTGAACGGCACCAAGATGTGGATCACCAACGGCCCGGATGCCGACACGATGGTGGTCTACGCCAAGACCGACCCCGAGCGCCACTCGCGCGGCATCACCGCCTTTATCGTGGAAAACACCATGAAGGGATTCTCGGTGGCGCAGAAGCTCGACAAGCTCGGCATGCGCGGTTCCAACACCGGCGAACTGGTGTTCGACAATGTCGAGGTGCCGTTCGAAAACGTGCTGCACGAGGAGGGCAAGGGCGTCGAGGTGCTGATGTCCGGCCTCGACTACGAGCGCGTGGTGCTGGCGGCGGGGCCGGTCGGCATCATGGCCGCCTGCCTCGACGTGGCCGTGCCCTATTGCCACGAACGCAAGCAGTTCGGCCAGAAGATCGGCGAGTTCCAGCTCGTCCAGGCCAAGCTCGCCGACATCTACGCCGCGCTCAACGCCAGCCGGGCCTATGTCTACGCGGTGGCGGCGGCCTGCGACCGGGGCGAGACGACACGCAAGGATTCGGCCGGCTGCGTGCTGTTTTCGGCCGAAAAAGCGACGCAATGCGCGCTCGACGCCATCCAGATCCTCGGCGGCAACGGCTATATCAACGACTATCCGACCGGCCGGCTGTTGCGCGACGCCAAGCTTTATGAGATCGGCGCCGGCACCAGCGAGATCAGGCGCTGGCTGATCGGCCGCGAGATGATGGCGGAAAGCGCTTGAGGCCGGCAAATGCCGCCCATTCGCGGGGTTTCGACGGCTGACGTCTCAACCGGGGGTCGCTGGCCCAACAGGTTTTCCGGAACCGAGCCGCACGCGCGACCGGAGCGCCGCGCTGGAAGACGGATCGAGAGATGACCATGGACGCCGATGTCGTTCTCGTTTTCCTTGCGGCCATGACGACGGCGGTGACCACCGGCTTGGGCGCCCTGCCCTTCGTGTTCGTGAAGCGCATCGACCGATGGCGGCTCAGCATCGCCAATGCGGTGGCGGCCGGGCTCATGCTGGGGGCAAGCTACAATCTGATCGACGAAGGCGCGGACATCGCCCTCGACCGGGTTCTTATCGGCATCCTGCTCGGTCTTGCCGCCATTCTCGCGGCCAATCGGCTGCTCCGGCGGCGCGACACCGCCGACATCGCCGACCTGCACGGCAGGAGCGCGACACGGGCACTTCTCATTCTAGGCGTGATGACGGCGCACTCCTTTGCCGAAGGGATCGGGGTCGGCGTCTCCTTCGCCGGCACGCCCGAACTCGGCGCCTTCATCACAACCGCCATCGCGATCCACAACATCCCCGAGGGCCTTGCCATTTGCCTGGTGCTGATCCCGCGCGGCACATCCATCTGGAAGGCATCGCTGTGGAGCATTTTCACCAGCCTGCCGCAGCCGTTGATGGCCGTACCGGCCTTCCTGTTTGTGCAATCGTTCGAGCCTTTCCTGCCGATTGGCCTGGGCATCGCGGCCGGCGCCATGATCTGGATGGTATTTTCGGAACTGATACCGGATGCCACGGAGAACGCCTCGGGCGATGCGGTTGGAACCACCGTGGTCCTCGCCATCGTCGCGCTCTGGGCATTCCAGCTGGTGTTGTTCGGCACGTGGTGAACTCCGGTCCGAAGCGTTGGCGCCGCATTTCGGGCGTGCGAGACCGCGACTTGACGGAGGTCAATACGGGCCGGATGCTGTTTTGCTATCCAGCCTGCAGCAATACGGCACGATTGACGAGCAGGAGAGACGAGATGCGTGGCTTTGTGGACGATATCGAAAAGCTGACCGAGGAAAACACGGATTTCCGCCGGGTTCTCTACACCGGCCAGAACCTGCAGCTCGTTTTGATGTCCATTCAGCCGGGCGACGACATCGGCGAGGAAGTCCATGATGATCGAGACCAGTTCTTCCGCGTCGAGCAGGGCGAGGGCGAGGCCTGGATCGACGGCAATCGCTCCCCGGTGAAAGCGGACTATGCCTTCATCGTGCCGGCCGGCGCCCGCCACAATGTCAAATGCACCGGCAACCAACCGCTGCGCCTCTACACGGTCTACGGACCGCCGGAGCACCGCGAAGGGACCGTGCACGCGACCAAGGCGCAAGCCGAGGCGCATGAAGAGCATTTCGACGGCGTCACGACGGAATAACCGCACGTCGGAAGCCGGTGCCGAAGGGAGTTCTCGCCATGGCCAACACGAAACAACGGCGCAACCCATTGCTTCCTTGGTGGATCGGTCTCGCCCTCACCGTGGCGGTGATTGTCTATGTCGCCTACCGGTTTGCCTGCCTGGACTGCGCGCCGGCCGGCTTTCTGGAATTCATGATCCTCGGCATCGTGCCGGCGGTGTACCTGCTGCTGATGTATCTGACCTTCAAAAGCCAGGCCGACAGCGAGTCGCGATAGGGTCTGCCTTCATCCCGCCCCCGACGAAGACCGGCGCCGGCCTCCTCTGGTGCCGGTTGGCTTGCGCGGTTGTAATCGTTTCGACATCGGCCCCCTCTACGAAACCGGTATGCGCGAATCCAAGACAATCTTCGCCGCCGCAATGGCTTTGGCCGACGCCGCGTCGACACTCGCCCGCAAGGCCTGGTTCGAAGACGCCGCCGCGCGGTACAAATCCGACGGTTCGTCGCTGACCGATGCCGATCTGGCCATCGAGACCAACTGGCGCGAAACGATCCGGCGCCTGTTCCCCTCGCACGGAATTCTCGGTGAAGAATACGGCACGGACGCCGGTTCCAGCGCCTTTACCTGGGTTCTCGACCCGATCGACGGGACCCGGCAATTCGCTACCGGGTTGCTGAATTTCGCCTCGCTGATTGCCGTATGCCGCGACGGGGTGCCCGTCATCGGCATCATCGACCTGCCCCTTTCCGGCGCACGTTACGCAGCGGCCGAAAACGAGGGCACCAAGCTCAATGGCCGTACCGTGCGATGCAGCGGTCAGACCGGGCTTGCCGACGCCAGGATCAGCCTGGCCAATCCCGACAGTTTCGCCGGCGATGCCGGACGGTCCTTCGAACGGCTGCGTTCGACCGGCCGGCTCAATGTCTTTGACGGCGGCGCACCGGCCTATGGCGCATTGTCGCGCGGCCTGATCGATGTCTGCCTGAACGGCAGCGACCTCGACGCATACGATATCTGCGCCCTGTGCCCGGTGGTGACGCAGGCCGGCGGCGTCATCTCCGACTGGTCGGGCCGGCCGCTCTCCCTGGCCTCCAGCGGCGCCATCGTGGCAAGCGCCTCGCCGGAACTCCATGGCATCGTTCTGGCAACGCTCGGCTGAGCAGCCTCAACGCGGATCGCCGGACGACCGTCGCCGACCGCTGGGCCGGGGTCGAAGATGGGAAGCAACCACAAATGACAAAAAACATATCAATTTGACATTTATTATGGATATACCATGTTTGCTCGGTTGCTATGCGAGCGGGATACGAGACATGGCGAGTTTGGAAACCGACCGCATGCGCGCGGTGATCCAGGGGCAGAGCACGGTGTCCGACAAGATCCGCGCTCTCGACGCGGCCGGGTTCGCCCGTGCCGACATCGCGCGCTTTCTCGGCAAGCGTTACCAGCACGTGCGCAATGTTCTGGTCGCCGGCACCCCGGCTGCGAAAAATCCGCCTCGGGCGACATCGACGGCCGACCCCGTCGACCGCCCGGCCCGGCAACGGCTGAAAGGACGCCTTCAGATCGGCGCCGGCGGCCGTATTGTCATTCCGGCCGAGATGCGCGCCGCGATGGGCGTCTCGGAGGGCGACAGCCTGCTTGCGCGCGTCATCGACGGCGAATTGCGGCTGCTGTCGCAAGATGCCGCGCTGCAGAAGGCGCAGGCTCTCGTTCGCCAGGTCGTGCCGGAAGGCGTCAGCCTCGTCGATGAATTGATTGCCGAGCGCCGCCTCGAAGCGCGCCGGGACGACGAGCGGTGAGCGGTGTCCTCGACGCGTCGGCCGTGCTGGCTCTGCTCAACGACGAACCGGGAAGCGATTTCGTGCGCGCCCGCCTGGGCGGATCGCTGATGAGCCTCGTCAACGCCATCGAGGTCGGGACCAAGCTCGTCGACAAGGGGCTGTCGGAAAGCCAGGCGCGAGAAACGCTCGACCTGATCGACATTCCCCTCGTCGGTCTCGATCACGACGTGGCGCAAGCCTCGGTCGCGTTGCGGGCGGCGACCCGGTCGCGCGGTCTGTCGCTGGCCGACCGGGTCTGTATCGCTCTCGCCGCGCGCGAGGGATTGCCGGCCATCACGGCAGACCGCTCCTGGACCGAGCTCGCGCTGCCCTGCACGGTCGAATTGATCCGCTAGGCCGGCTGCCCCTGCAGGCGCCCGTTTCGGGACGTCCGCGCACCACCGGCGACCTGAAACGTGTCGCAAGGAGGCAACGCCTCCCTGGCATCGCGGCGCCTGTGCCCGAAGCATCGCCGGGTCCACCCGCAGACAAGCGCCTGCCGGCGATGGGCCGGCGCACTGTCTCGGGCGCGGGGCCTGCTCACGTCACCACCACGCCGCGCGCCTTGGCCCAGCGCGCCAGCACCTTCTGCTCGTCGGGCAGGGGCGGCCGGTTGGCGAAACCGCGCACCTGGACAAGGCGGTCGCACCTGTCGAGCTCGATGGTCAACAGCCGCTCGGCCTTGCCCGCACCGCGCCGGGACAGCGACCAGATCGACGCCGAACCGGCAATGCATTTCGCCGCATAGGTCGACACGCAATGGCGCATGGCGCGGGTCTCGGCCACCAGTTCGGCGGCCGAGGAGAGCTGGCGCACGACATATTCCTCGCGCCGCGCGCGCGGTTCCTTCGCCGATGGCTTCCACGACCAGTCGGCGAGCGCGGACCCGTCCCAGCGTCCGCCCTCGGGTGCGGCCATGCCGGCGCGCGCCGCCGCCCGCCCCGCCCGACGACGGGCAGCCTCGATGCGGGCGATCGTCGCCAGGTCGCGATGCCAGTCGTGCATCTGGCGCTCGAGCGAGGCCAGCGTGCGGCCCTTGAGGCTGTAGCCGCGGTCGCGCCGGCGGCAGGCAGCCAGGTAGTCGACGAGGTCGTCGACCAGCGCGCGCGGCGCCGGATTGGCGCAGAAAAACCACACAACCTCGCGCCAGAAGGCGAACTGGCGGCGCGGCGTATGGGCGATCTTGCTGTGCGCGATGCTCAGCGCCAGACCGAGATCGTCGGTATAGCTGCGCGCCACCGCCTGCCAGAACGCGGCCTCGAAGGAAAGATCGCCCGGCGGATTGAGAAACCGGTGCACCTCCTTGCGCGTCAGCCAGCGGCCGGCGGCCTCCTTGTAGAGCGAGCCGCCGCGTGCGGCGATCACGTACCAGCTCTTGCGCAGCCGCACCTCGCCGACGTCGAGCCCGCCGGCATCGATCCAGATCCGCTCGAGCGCGCCGGAGACCGGATAGCGCGCATAAAGATGACGCGCAGCGGCAAGCCGCAGCCGGGCCGGATCGCGCGACTTCATGCGCGGACGCCAGGCGGCCGGGTCGCGGATCGCCTCGCCGACGAAACCGCCCCTCGCCTCGGCGAGCGCCTTGTTGAAATCGGGAGCCGGACGCGCGGCGCGGACAACGCGCTTCAGCGTGGCGTCGTAAGCTTCATCTCTTTCGCGCGCGGCCTCCTGCCGGCGCTGGATCATGGAACGGGCCATGGCCTTCGGGCCTCAATGGATTGCTGTCAGCCGGACGCACTACGAGCGTCGGCACGAAACGTGGCGAACTCGAATGCGATCTCATGACAGGCTCCTTGGGGCCGGAATGGACCGGCTCGATAGGCGGACAAGGCGGCAAAGATATGGCGGCCGCGGCCGGCAAGGGCGGCGCCGAAGCCGTGCCTCGGGCCTTTTCGCGCCCTGCGGGGCTGGTATCGTGCGCTGGAACCGCGCCATCCAGCCCGCGTTGGCCAAGCACGACAGCATAGCAACGGGAGACGAACCATGACGCTCAGCGACGCCCAGCAACGGCTCAATCGCGGCCACGATTTCGACTTCTCCGGCCTCACCGCCCTGTTCGTGAATTGCACGCTCAAGGCCTCGCACCAGGGCGCCTCGCACACGCAGGCGCTGATGGACGACGCGATCGCGATCATGCGGCAGAACGGCGTCGCCGTGACGAACCTGCGCGCGGCCGACCATCGCCTCGCCTTCGGCGTCCAGCCCGACATGCGCGAGCATGGCGCGAGCCACGACGACTGGCCGGAGGTTTTCTGGCCCGAGATACGCGACGCCGACATTCTGGTGCTCGGCACGCCGATCTGGCTCGGCGAGGAATCCTCGCTGTGCCGGGTGATCATCGAGCGGCTTTACGCCCATTCCGCCCAGCGCAACGACAAGGGCCAGTATGTTTTCTACGGCAAGACCGGCGGCTGCATGGTGACCGGCAACGAGGACGGCATCAAGCATGTGTCGATGAGCTGCCTCTACGCCATGCAGCATGTCGGCTACACGATCCCGCCGCAGGCCGATTGCGGCTGGATCGGCGAGGCCGGGCCGGGCCCGTCCTACGGCGACACGCTCGACGACGGCAGCCGCGCCGGTTTCGACAATGATTTCACCCGCCGCAACCTGACCTTCATGACGTGGAACCTGATGCATGTCGCGCGCCTGCTCAAACGGGCCGGCGGCCTGCCCGCGCACGGCAACACCGCCGCCTCCTGAAGATCGGACGTCTCTGGCGGCGGCCGCGCCGCGCGGTCGCGGCCGCAATGCTGGACAGGCTCCGCTTGCCCCCCTATCGATAGGTCATGCCGGGGCTCCGCCCCCGACCGGACAGTGCAAGGATCATCATGGCCACGCTTTCCTCCCAGATTTCCCCCGCCGCCGAGAATTTTCGCGACAATGCCAGCCGCATGAAGGCGCTGGTGGCCGAGATCGCCGAAACGGCGGCCGAGATCGAGCGCGGCGGCCCGCAGGCGGCGCGCGAGCGCCACACCGCGCGCGGCAAGCTTTTGCCGCGCGAGCGGTTGGCGCAGCTGCTCGACGCCGGCTCGCCATTTCTGGAAATCGGCCAGTTCGCCGCGCATGCGATGTATTCGGGCGACATCGCGTCGGCCGGCATGATCGCCGGCATCGGCCGGGTGTCGGGTCGCGAGGTGATGGTGGTGGTCAACGACGCCACCGTGAAGGGCGGCACCTATTATCCGTTGACGGTGAAAAAGCACCTGCGGGCGCAGGAGATCGCGCGCGAAAACAACCTGCCCTGCATCTATCTGGTCGATTCGGGCGGGGCCAACCTGCCCAATCAGGACGAGGTCTTCCCGGACCGCGAGCATTTCGGCCGCATCTTCTTCAACCAGGCCAACATGTCGGCCGCCGGCATCCCGCAGATCGCCTGCGTGATGGGCTCGTGCACGGCGGGCGGGGCCTATGTGCCGGCGATGTCGGACGAATCGATCATGGTGCGCAACCAGGCGACGATCTTTCTCGGCGGCCCGCCGCTGGTCAAGGCGGCGACCGGCGAGGACGTCACCGCCGAGGAACTGGGCGGAGCGGAGGTGCATACCCGCCAGTCGGGCGTGGCCGACCACTATGCCATCGACGACGAGCACGCGCTCGGCCTGGTGCGCCGCATCGTCGCCAATTTGAACCGGAAAAAACCCGCCCGGCTGGAGACCCGCGCCCCGGTCGCCCCGCTTTACGCAGCCGACGAGATTTACGGCGTGGTGCCGGCCGACACGCGGCAGCCCTACGACGTGCGAGAGGTGATCGCGCGCATCGTCGACGGTTCCGAACTGGACGAGTTCAAGCAGAATTACGGCACGACGCTGGTGACCGGCTTTGCCCGCATCCACGGCCTGCCGGTCGGCATCATCGCCAATAATGGCGTGTTGTTTTCGGAATCCGCCCTCAAGGGCGCGCATTTCATCGAACTGTGCTGCCAGCGCGACATTCCGCTGGTGTTTTTGCAAAACATCACCGGCTTCATGGTCGGCAAGAAATACGAGGCCGGCGGCATCGCCCGCGACGGCGCCAAGCTGGTGACGGCGGTGGCCACGGCGCGCGTGCCGAAAGTGACCGTCATCATCGGCGGCTCGTTCGGCGCCGGCAATTACGGCATGTGCGGGCGCGCCTACTCGCCACGCTTCTTGTGGATGTGGCCGAACGCGCGCATTTCGGTGATGGGCGGCGAGCAGGCCGCCACCGTCCTGTCGATGGTCAAGCGCGAGGGCATCGAGCGCAAGGGCGGTGAATGGTCGGACGAGGACGAGGCGGAATTCAGAAAGCCGATCCTGGAAAAATACGAGAAGGAAGGCCACCCGCTCTATTCATCGGCAAGGCTCTGGGACGACGGCATCATCGACCCGGCCAAGACGCGCGAGGTGCTGGCGCTCAGCCTGTCGGCCGCGCTCAACGGCGAACGCGAGGAGACGAAATTCGGCGTCTTCAGAATGTGAGCGCGACCTTGCGCGCGCCTTCGGAGCCGTCCCGATGATCCCCTGGGAAACACTCGACACCGCCGCCGTGCCCGGCGGCCGGGAGACGCTGCGGCTGAAACGGCGCGGCGGCGAGTTCTCCGTCATGCTGGGCAGCAACGAATTGATGAACAGCCGGCTGAGCGGTTCGGAGGAAGCGCTCGCCCGGCTGAGCATCGAGCGCCTGACATCGCCAGCCCCGCGGCTGCTTGTCGGCGGCCTCGGTCTCGGTTTCACGCTGCGCGCCGCCCTGCCCCGTCTGCCGCCCAAAGCCCACGTCACCGTGGCCGAGCTGGTGCCGGCGGTGATTGCCTGGGCGCGCGGCCCGCTCGCCGCGCTGCACGGCGACAGTCTGATCGACCCGCGCGTGTCAATCGTGGAGGCCGATGTCGGCGCCGTCATCAGGGCGCAGCGGTCGCGATGGGACGCCATCCTGCTCGACGTCGACAACGGCCCCGAAGGGCTGAGCCGGGCCGGCAACGATGCGCTCTACAGCGCCAGCGGGCTGGCCGCGGCCCACAACGCGCTGGCGCCCGGCGGCGTCTTGTCGGTGTGGTCGGCCGGACCCGACCGTGGGTTTACCCGCCGCCTGCGCGACACCGGCCTGGCGGTGGAGGAAGTTTCCGTGCGCGCCGGCACCACCAGACGCGGCGCCCGCCACGTCATCTGGCTGGCCAGCAAGGCGTGACCTTTGCGCCACCCCATTTGCCTCACGCCGCGCAGGCCTTGCATTTGGCGGCCGCCCACCGCAGGCTCCGCCGCACCGCGCACCACGATCACCGGGGAGCCCTGATGGCCAGGCACCGCATCTACACGACGAGTTTCGCCAGCGTCTATCCGCATTATGTCGCCAAGGCCGAGAAGAAGGGGCGCACGAAGCAGGAGGTCGACGAGATTATCGCCTGGCTGACCGGCTACGGCCCCGCCGAGCTCGACGCCGTGCTCGCGGCAAAGACCGATTTCGAGACCTTCTTCGCCGAGGCGCCGAAGCCCAACCCGGCCCGTGACAAGGTCACCGGCGTGATCTGCGGCGTGCGCGTGGAGGAGGTCGAGGAGCCGACGATGCGCGAAATCCGTATCCTCGACAAGCTGGTCGACGAGTTGGCGAAGGGCAAGGCGATGGAGAAGATTTTGCGGACGACCTGACGCGCCCGCGCCGCATTCGCCGCCCCCGGGCGCGCCGCTCGCCCCTACCCCTGATCGTGCAGGACGATCGAAAACCCTTCGTCAGCCGAAGGCTCGACGAAGTGGCTGGTGAAGAGGTCGAACTCGGCCTCGCTCACCCGGTATTCGTGTTCGCCCGTCGCATTGCGGCCGGCGAGCCTCGCCTTGCACACGGCGTCGCTCGCCCTGAGATAATGCAGTTCGTGCGCCGCACCCGCCTTTTCGAAGATGGCGCGCATCCAGGCGCGCGAGGCAGGCGTGTTGGCCTGGAAGTCGAGCACGACGGACACCGAGCGCAGCAGGTCGGCGACCAGCGGCGCGACGGCCTCGCGCAGCCGCCGCGTGCAGCGCGCATAGTCGTCGATCGTCGCGATCTCGCCCGGATAGAGCCGCGCCAGCCAGAAATCCTCGCTAATCAACACGGTGTCCGGCGCCCGCGCCTGCCTCGCCGCCAGCGTCGACTTGCCGGAGGCGATCTTGCCGCAGATCATCAGGAGCTTTGGACGAGACAATTGCTTTTCCGTTCTGGTAAGCCCGACTTGACAGGGCCGGCGCGGATCACAGGAATTTTTGGATCGGTCGTCAAGCTTGGCGATGGGGTTCCGTTCGGACTGGAACCGACACGAGGTCCGGTTCCGCGCCGGTTGTTCCAGGGACCAACCCGTTGATATCGCGCCCAGCGCCCGACCCGCGATGCCGCGCCGACGTCGCCCCGGCGGATGACGCACCTAGCGTCCAGTCCGCGACGCCGCGCCAGCGTGCGACCCGGTCGTGATCGTCATCCTCGGGCCTGACCCGAGGATCCATGCCTGAACGGTCCCGACCGACGCCTACGACACCAAACTTGTCCACGCCTTCCTGCTCGCCGGTATCCTTCCCGAAGTGACCGAGGACATGGAATGCGCGGACCCGACCTCACAGTGAAATACAACCGGCTCGTTTGGCATCTCGCCGCGGAACGCGTGCGCCGTGCCAGCAGCGGGATGCGATCGGTCATCAAAGCGAACCCAAACTGGCACCTCCAGCCGCGAGCGCCGGCAGGAACGCCCGAGGGTGGGCAGTGGATCGCCTATCTTACCGCCGGCGCCGCATCGATCCTGCCCGTCCTGATGCGCCTGGGCCCGAAGGCCGTGCGCCTCTTCCGCGAGATCGCTCGCCGCGTCGGGCCGACGCTCCGCCGGCTGCCGAAACAATGGGGCGAGAAGTCGAAGTTTCCCGACGAGGAGGAATTCGATACGGAAACACGCAGGATCGGCCCCATGTCGCGGCAACGGCCGGGCCAGCCGGTGCTGCGGTTCCGGAACGAGCGCGAACTGCGCAATTACCTCGGACCCGCAGGTCCCGGCCGTGAATGGCATCACATCGTCGAGAAAAGACTGGAGGTGCTTTTTTCGCCTGAACTCATTCACAGCACGGACAACATCATCAACCTGCCGGTTGACCTGCACCGCCACATCAATGGCAAGATGAGCCGCAAGTCGTCGGCCACGAACGATATCGTTCGCCGCTTCTACGTAAGTCGGTTCTCGTTTCGCGACCAATACAATCACGGCATCGACTTGATCAGAGAGGCAGCGGAAGAACTTGGCTATGACCCGGACAATCTCTGACAAGCCGACTGGCGCGCTCGTGGCCGCCCTGGTCGAATACGAGGAGCAGCGGCGGCTCGCGATCCGCCGCGAGGACACGCCGGCCGCAAACCGGCTCTACGACAAGACGGTCCCCATCCTGAAAGAACTGGTGCTGAGAGAGCCCGAGGGCCGCGACGCGCTGGAGGCCCTGCTTCAGCATTCCTCGGCCTTCGTTCGCCTGTCGGCGGCGGCAAAGGTGCTCGGCTGGGCTCCGAACAAGGCAATCCCGGTTCTGGGGCGGCTTTACACCGAGGACCTCAAACCCGCCTACTCCCTCGCCGAGAGCGGTGACGTCCGCCTGACCGCGAAAGAATTGCTCTACCGCCATTTCGGCATTCGCAGCTTCAATCCGAACCATCTCATCGAGCCGCTCAAGGCCTATGGCATCGACTGGCCCTACCGGCCGCATTTCGATCGCTAGGCTGCCGCCAAGCGGGAGGGCAGACTTGGCTATGACCCGGACAATCTCTGACAAGCCGACTGGCGCGCTCGTGGCCGCCCTGGTCGAATACGAGGAGCAGCGGCGGCTCGCGATCCGCCGCGAGGACACGCCGGCCGCAAACCGGCTCTACGACAAGACGGTCCCCATCCTGAAAGAACTGGTGCTGAGAGAGCCCGAGGGCCGCGACGCGCTGGAGGCCCTGCTTCAGCATTCCTCGGCCTTCGTTCGCCTGTCGGCGGCGGCAAAGGTGCTCGGCTGGGCTCCGAACAAGGCAATCCCGGTTCTGGGGCGGCTTTACACCGAGGACCTCAAACCCGCCTACACCCCCGCCGAGAGCGGCAGCGTCCGCCTGACCGCGAAAGGTCTGCTCTACCGCCATTTCGGCATTCGCAGCTTCAATCCGAACCATCTCATCGAGCCGCTCAAGGCCTACGGCATCGACTGGCCCTACCGGCCGCATTTCGATCGCTAGGCTGCCGCCTAGCGGGAGATAGTCGGCACGCGAATATCGCGCTACGAAGGCTTCATGTCCTTCGGCGTCTTCATTCACCGCTCCGATTCTATCTACGACGACAGCCCATCGGAGCGCTACCAGTTCCCGCCGATGTATCTCAGCCGTGTGGAAGCCTGCGTCGGCGGCTGGATCGTCTATCTGGAACCGACCAAGGTCCCTGCCACGCGCGGCTATTTTGCGGTGGCAAAAGTTCAAGAGGTGATCGCTGATCCAGCAGTGCCCGGCATGTATCTCGCGATCATCGAGCCAGGCAGCTATCTCGATTTTGCCGATCCGGTGCCGTTCAGCAGTCCTGACGGCGTCATCGAGCGTGGCCTTCTGAACGAGGCCGGCAGGATCTCCGGCCGTGCCCAGGCTGCCGTGCGCCCGCTCGCGCCGGCCGATTTCCACCGCATCCTTGCCGCCGGACTAGGTGACGAGGACGCGTTTTTGCCGCGGGTCGGCGAGGCGGCCCGTTACGAGATCGACGAGGAGCAGGTGCCGTTCGAGCACGAGCGCGAGCGCGTGATACAATTGACGTCGCGGATCGTGCGCGACCGCGTCTTCCGCCGCGTCGTGCTTCGTGCCTATGGCGAGCGCTGCGCCGTCACCGGCCTGAAGCTGATCAACGGGCGCGGGCGCGCCGAGGTCGAGGCCGCCCATATCCGCCCGGTGGAGGCAAATGGGCCGGACAGTCTGCGCAATGGCATCGCGCTTTCCGGCACCGTCCACTGGATGTTCGATCGCGGGCTCATCTCGCTTGCCGACGATTTCGGCATCCTGGTGTCGCGGCAGGTCAACGACCAGGACAGCGTGCGGGCGATGATCAACCGCAGCGGGCGTGCCCTCGTTCCCGATCGCAGCCTGCAACGCCCGCATCCGCGATTTCTCGCCTGGCACCGCGCCCACTGCTTCAAGGCGTAAGCGACGCGGCAGGGAACGCGCCGATGATCCGCGCCGCCGACCGCCGCTCGCCAGCCCTCGCGATTACGGCCTTTCGACGGCCGGCCTTCGCCGCCGCTACGGCGCGGCGGCCAGGAGCACGAAGGAGGCGAAGATCACCAGGTGCACCACGCCCTGCAGGATGGTGGTGCGGCCGGTCGCCAGCGTCAGCGTGCCGGAAAACAGGGTCAGCGCCAGAAGCACGACATGTTCGCCCTCCAGCCCGAGCGTGAGCGGCTTGCCGAGCAGGAAGGAGGCGATCGCGATCGCCGGGATCGACAGGCCGACGCTGGCGATCGCCGAACCGGTCGACACGTTGAGGCTGGTCTGCAGACGGTTGAGGGCGGCCGCGCGCACCGCCGTCATGCCTTCCGGCAGCAAGACGATGGCGGCGATCACCACCCCGACAAAGGCCTCGGCGAAGCCGATCGCCGTAACGCCCTTTTCGACCGCCGGCGCCAGCGCCTCGGCCAGCATGATGACGGCGGCCAGCGACAAGGCCAGAAACGCCGCGCCGAGCGCGGTCTGGCCGTTCGAGGGCACGGCGTGGCCGGAGGCCTCGCCCGGGGTGGAGATGTCGAGGAAGTCGCCGCGATGACGCACAGTCTGAACGAACAGGAAGGTGCCGTAAAGCACCAGCGACACGACGGTGACGAAGGCGAGTTGAACCGTCGAATAATAGGGCCCCTCGACGGCCAGGGTGAAATTCGGCAGGATCAGGGTCAGCGTCGCCAACACGCCGACCACCGAAAAGGCGGCGACAGCGCCGTGGCTCTGGAAGGACTGCTCGCGGTGGCGCATGCCGCCGGTCAGCAGGCACAGGCCGACCACGCCGTTCAGCACCAGCATGACGGTGGCGAACACGGTGTCGCGCGCGACGGTGACGTCGCCCTCCGACGGGGCCAGCATCATCGACACGATCAGCGCCACCTCGATGACGGTGACCGCACCCGCCAGGACGATCGACCCGAACGGCTCGCCGATGCGCGCGGAGATGATCTCGGCGAAATGCACGGCCGAAAACACCGTCGCCACCAGCACGAGACCGGCAAGCGCCAGGAACGGCACCGACGCGGCGTCGACGATGTGGAGATGCTCCAGCGCGATCAGCACGACCGCGACGAGCGGGGCCAGCATCGGCCGCCAGGCGGCGCCGTGGGAGGCCGAATGCGCAGCCTCCGGTTCGGTTGCGCTGTTCATCGTGTCACCCTCCGCCCTCCGATGGTCTTGCGCCGTGGCGGCGCCCGGCCGCCGCCGGCCCCATTGCCGAAGATCACGCCTTACGGGCTGAAGCTGTCCAGAGGGTTAAGAAAATCGGCTCCACGACGGGCGGCGCGACCGCCTTAGCCGCCATTGACCAGCGCCAGCACCAATTGCTGGACATTGCCGCCCTGGCTCATTTCGACCCGGTCGAACTCGCGGCTCTTGCGGCGCTGCTCCTGCGACAGCGCGGCCAGTTTTTCGGTCAGTTCGGCGCGGATCTTCCGGCATTTGGGATCGTTTTCCGTCCGCAGCCCGACCGAGACCGCCTCGATCTGCTCGACCAATTCCACGATCAGCGCGCCATGCACGCGCTCGTGTTTTTCGATTCCGTCGATGAAGCGCTTCCAGCGCGGACGCGTCTCGGGCGGCAGCGTGCCCTTCGGCTTCGGCAGCCGGTAGGTGATGACGAGATGCGGCCGCGCGGCGGCGAGCGTGCAGCCGCCCCGCTCCGGCACGTAGTTGCGCGACCATTTCAGATCGAAATCGGTGTAGGCGATGGCGCGGCCGACGCCGATCTTCGGGCCGTTCTCGCCGATCGAGCGATAAAGCTCGATGCCGGTTCGCCCCGAGATCGCGTAGGTCACGATCTTCTCGACCGGTTTCCAGTCGCCCGCGGCCGCCGGCGACGAGGCCGCCAGACCGGCAAGGAGACAGAGCGCGCGCAGGCCGGTCCGCAATCGATGATCCTCTTTGCCGTTCGGTTCGACGGGGTGCAGTGACAGGCACTGTTCACAAACGGCCCGATTTGGCAAGCTTCCCGCGCCGGCGCCGGCTGGACTTGGCCGCCCGGACATGGCTTAACCGGCGGGTCGTTCGGCGCCTTTCGTGGAGGATGAATGTTTTCCAAGATTCTGATCGCCAATCGCGGCGAAATCGCCTGTCGCGTCATCCGCACCGCCCGGCGCCTCGGCGTCAAGACGGTCGCGGTCTATTCCGAGGCCGACCGGCGCTCCATGCATGTGGCGATGGCCGACGAGGCGGTGGCGATCGGCCCCGCGCCGGTGGCGGAAAGCTATCTGGTCGGCGACCGGATCATCGAGGCGGCGCGCGAGACCGGCGCCGAGGCGATCCATCCCGGCTACGGCTTCCTGTCGGAAAATCCCGATTTCGTCGACCAGGTGGTCGCCGCCGGGCTGGTGTTCATCGGCCCGTCGGCCGATTCGATCCGCGCCATGGGCCTGAAGGACGCCGCCAAGCGGCTGATGGAAAAGGCCGGGGTGCCGGTCGTGCCGGGTTATCACGGCGACGGCCAGGCGCTGGTGCTTCTGGCCGGCAAGGCCAAGGAGATCGGCTATCCGGTGCTCATCAAGGCGCGCGCCGGCGGCGGCGGCAAGGGCATGCGCCGCGTCGACGACCCGGCCGATTTCGCCGAGGCGCTGGCGGCCGCGCAGCGCGAGGCCAAGGCGGCCTTCGGCGATCCTCGGGTGCTGATCGAAAAATATGTCGAAAAACCCCGCCATATCGAGGTGCAGGTGTTCGGCGACAATCACGGCCATGCGGTCCATCTTTACGAACGCGACTGCTCGGCCCAGCGCCGTCACCAGAAGGTGATCGAGGAGGCGCCCGCACCGGGCATGACCGCCGAGATGCGCGCGGCCATGACCGCGGCGGCGGTGAAGGCGGCGATGGCGATCGACTATAGCGGCGCCGGCACGATCGAGTTCATCGTCGACGCCTCGGACGGGCTCAGGCCGGACCGGTTCTGGTTCATGGAGATGAACACGCGACTGCAGGTCGAGCATCCCGTCACCGAGATGGTGACCGGCGTCGACCTGGTCGAGTGGCAGTTGCGCGTCGCCGCCGGCGAGACCCTGCCCAAGACGCAGGAGGAAATCCGGCTCGACGGCCACG
This sequence comes from Nitratireductor sp. StC3, assembly GCF_003015025.1. Classification (NCBI taxonomy): domain Bacteria; kingdom Pseudomonadati; phylum Pseudomonadota; class Alphaproteobacteria; order Hyphomicrobiales; family Phyllobacteriaceae; genus Nitratireductor; species Nitratireductor sp. StC3. The sequence continues at coordinate 26,073 of NZ_PYBP01000004.1, forward strand.
CCTTCGAAGCGCGGATCTATGCCGAGGACGCCACGCGCGATTTCCTGCCGGCGATCGGCACCCTGCACCATCTGGAGTTTCCGCGCCGGCTCGGCGACGACACGAGCGTGCGCGTCGACACCGGGGTTGCGGCCGGGGACGCGATCTCGCCCTTCTACGACCCGATGATCGCCAAGCTGATCACCAAGGGCGCCGACCGCGCGGCAGCACTTGGCGGCCTGGTCGCGGCACTCGAAAAAACCCAGGTCGCGGGCTCGACCGTCAACATCCCGTTTTTGGCCGCGCTTGCCGGCGACGCCGATTTTGCCGCCGGCGACGTCGACACCGGCATGATCGCGCGCAAGCAGGAGGCCCTGACCGCGATCGCTCCGCCCGGCGCGGCGATCGTGGCGCGCGCCGCGCTCGCCGCCTCCGGCGCGGTGCACGACGCGACCTCGGCCGATCCATGGGACACGCTTGCCGGTTATGCGCATTTCAACCCGATCGCCCGGCGCGTGCGGCTTGTCCGCGACGGCGAGGAGATCACGGCCAGCGTCACCGCCCGGCCAGGCGGCGCCTTCGCGGTCGGGCTCGGCGCCAAGAACGAGTTCGTGTTCGACGCGCTGCATGCCAGTTCGGCAGCGGTCGCGCTGTGGCCCGGCCACGTGACCGTGTTCGAGGGCGCGGTCGGACACAGTTTCTCAATCCCCGACCCGGTGGCCGAGGCCGAGGAACAGGCCGCCGGAACCGACACGATCCGCGCCCCGATGCCGGGGCTGGTCAAGGTGGCGCGCGCGGCCGAGGGCGAGCGGGTCACGAAAGGCCAGGCGCTGCTGGTGCTGGAGGCGATGAAGATGGAACACACCATCGCAGCCGGCCAGGACGGCACGATCGCCGAAATCGTGACCGAGGGCGCGCAGGTCACCGACGGCACGGTACTGGTACGCTTCGCCGCCGATTGATTGCCCTTCGCGGCGAACGGTTCGCTTATCGAAAGGACCGCAGATGGCCTGGGTGATGTTGTTTTTTGCCGGTCTGTTCGAGATCGGCTGGGCGATCGGGCTCAAATATACCGAAGGCTTCAGCCGTCTGGTGCCGTCCGTGCTGACGGTGGCGGCGATGGCGATCAGCTTTTATCTGTTGAGCGCGGCGTTGCGCACCCTTCCGGTGGGCACGGCCTACGCGGTGTGGACCGGCATCGGGGCGGTCGGCACGGCGATCCTGGGCATCGTGCTGTTCGGCGAGCCGGCGACGGCGGCCAGGCTTACCTGCATCGCGCTGATCGTGGCCGGCATTCTGGGCCTGAAGATCTTTTCGGGCACCTGAGGCGCGGCCCAAAACAGGAAAGCCGCGTCGGCCCGTCAATGGCCAGCGCGGCTTTCGTCGTCGGCAGCGCCCCGGCAGCCCCCGCCCCCGCGCACCGCCTGGCCGTGATGGCCGGGCTCAATGCATGGTCATCCATTCGCGCGCCTCGCGCAGGGCGCGGGCGATTTCCATCTTGGACATGGAGGCGGCGATCTCGCCGCGCAGCGCCACGGCGCGCTCCGAGCCCTTGATGGCCGCGATGTTGAACCATTTATGCGCCGCCACCATGTCGACGTCGCAATCGCGACCGGTCGCATACATCATACCGAGCTCGAACAGAATGTCGGCCTGGGCCGTGTTTCCGATGTCGCCGGCACCGGCTTCAAGCATCTCATATCGCGCCATTTTTCAGTCCCCTGTTGTCGCGTTGTGGCGGCCTGGTTGCGTTCGGTGTGCCGCCGTTTCGATGGTTCCGAGAATGGCGACGAGGCTTGAATCCGTCGTTAAATGGCGTGCTTAATTTGGAGAAAATGAAATGAAAACAAGAGGTAAACCAAGGGATTCGTTAACGATCGAACCCCGCGGATTTCCGGGAAATCGGCGCCCTTGTCGTTAAAATGCCGATGGCCGCCGGCAAGGTTTGGCTAACCACGGGCGCGAATGGGCGTGTCGGCAAGGCGCGATCTTGCGCGCGCCGGCAGGCGGCAAATTCCTCCCCATGACGGCTTTCGCCGCGGCCCGGGCTGGTTTACGTTAACGTTCGCGTAAGACGAGGGGCTGAAGCCCGACCAGGGAGGAAACGGATGAAGAGACTTTTCGCGATCACCCTTGCCACCGTGATCATGTCGGTCGGCGCGGCCTTGGCCGATCCGATCGAGGGAAACTGGAGAACGCAGTCCGGCGAAACCGCCGGCATCGCCAAATGCGGCGGCAGTTTCTGCATCACGCTGAAGACCGGCGACCACAAGGGCAAGCAGATCGGCAAGATGCAGGCGACCGGAAACGGCAAATACAAGGGCAAGATCACCGACCCGGCCGAAGACAAGACCTATACGGGCAAGGCATCGCTGTCGGGATCCTCGATGAAGATGAGCGGCTGCGTGTTCGGCGGGCTGCTGTGCCAGTCGCAGTCCTGGCAAAAACTTTAGAACCGCTCTGCTTTTTGGCGGATTCGCAGTCCGGCTCTAACCGATCGGTTCAACGCGTTTGCGAATGGCGAACCGGCTTGCGCTTCGCCTGGAGCCTTTTTGGGCCGCGACGCGGCGGCATGACCGTGCGCGCCGCCGGTCTCCTCGAAAAAACCTTGGCAAACCCCGTCGCCGCGCGGCGGGGTTTTTCTTCGCGTATGGTGGGCGGAGGCATGCGAGCCGCCTTTTTCCCACCACGCCGCGGCCACATGAACGGCCGATGAACGCCGCTCTCAGGGCGGGTTCAGGCCGGCGGTGGCACAAGGGGGCGCAAGAAGGGAAAACCACATGCTCGCGCGCCGCCTCACCATCGTTTCGCTGCTCATCCTGATTTTCGGGTTCGGCTTCTCGATCCTCGTCGCCGAAGGCAGTCGTCCGGCGCGCTCGTTCGAAATCGGCCTGTTCATCCCGTGTGTGTTCGAACAGGGCCTCGTCTGCACGCCGCCGGCGCGCTGAAGCCGCCGTCCATAAAGATAACAGTTCCAGTAGAGTTCCAGTCCGGAAAAGCCCCCCATGAACGATGTCATCGCCCGTCTCCCGGCCGCTCTTGCCGCCGGCGCCCGCCTCGCGCTTCTCGCCGCGGCCCTGTGCGTGCCGCTGCTCGCCATGCCGGCGAAGGGCGGGAACGAAGCCATTCTGGTCGGCGGCGACATTAACGCGACCAGCGGCGCGGGCCTGGTGATCGTCGTCGGGCTGCGCCGGGCGCGATAAACCGCCGCGACATCGTTGCCCCCCTCCCCGAGCGCGCCAAGTCTCTCTATAATGGGATATGGAAAAGCGAATCTACCCACAACCGATCGAGACGATCGCGCGACCCGAACCCTATATCCGCCAGAGCTTTACCGACGCCAAGGCGGCGGTGCAGGCGCTCAAGGCGCTTTATGAACGCAACACCGCGTTTTTGCGCGCCTCCTTCAACGGCCTCGCCGACGGCGGCGCGGTCGACCGGCGCTACCGCGCCTATTACCCCGAAATCGGCGTCACCGTGTCGAGCCACGACCAGATCGACACCCGCCTCGCCTACGGTCACATGCCCACACCGGGGCAATATTCGACCACCATCACCCGGCCGGACCTGTTCGAAAACTATCTGATCGACCAGCTGGCGCTGATCATCCGCAATCACGGCGTGCCGGTCACGGTCTGCGAATCCGAAACCCCGATCCCCGTGCATTTCGCGTTCGGCGAAGGCGCCTATGTCGAAGCGGCGGTCGCCGACAGCATCAAGCGGCCGCTGCGCGATCTTTTCGACGTGCCCGACCTCAACGGCACGGACGACCATATCGTCAACGGCACGCACGAGCTGGGCCTGGGCGAGCCGCTGCCGATCGCGCCGTTCACCGCCCAGCGGGTCGACTATTCGCTGCACCGGCTGTCGCACTACACCGCCACCAGCGCGAACCATTTCCAGAACTTCGTGCTGTTCACCAACTACCAGTTCTATATCGACGAATTCTGCGCCCATGCGCGCACGCTGATGGCCAAGGGCGGGGAAGGCTACACGAGCTTCGTGGAACCGGGCAATCTGGTGACGGCGGCCGGCGAAAGCGCGCCGGGAAGCGGCCAGGCCGCGCCGCGCCTGCCGCAGATGCCGGCCTATCACCTGACCCGGCCCGACCATTCCGGCATCACCATGGTCAATATCGGCGTCGGCCCCTCCAACGCCAAGACCATCACCGACCATATCGCGGTGCTGCGGCCGCATGCCTGGCTGATGCTGGGCCATTGCGCGGGACTGAGAAACACCCAGGCGCTCGGCGATTACGTGCTGGCGCACGCCTATGTGCGCGAGGACCACGTGCTGGACGACGATCTGCCGGTGTGGGTGCCGATCCCGGCGCTGGCGGAAGTGCAGGTGGCCATGCAGGAGGCGGTCGCGGAAGTCACCGGGCTCGCCGGCTACGAGCTCAAGCGCATCATGCGCACCGGCACGGTCGCCACGATCGACAACCGCAACTGGGAACTGCGCGATCAGCGCGGGCCGGTGCAGCGCCTGTCGCAGTCGCGGGCGATCGCGCTCGACATGGAATCGGCCACCATCGCGGCCAACGGGTTCCGCTTCCGGGTGCCCTACGGCACGCTGCTATGCGTTTCGGACAAACCGCTGCACGGCGAGTTGAAACTGCCGGGCATGGCGACCGACTTCTACAAGCGCCAGGTCGCCCAGCACCTGACCATCGGCATCCGGGCGCTGGAAAAGCTTGCCGAGATGCCGCCCGAGCGGCTGCATTCGCGCAAGCTCAGGAGCTTTTCGGAAACAGCCTTCCAGTAGCGTGGCGCGGCGCGACCATGATCGTGCCGCACTTGCCGGCTTCAAGGCGAGGCATGACCGGATCGACGCATAAACGACATCGTGGGCGACGCATGCTCGCCAAGCTCTCCATGGCCGCCGCGCTCGGACTGACGCTGGCGCTGGCGGCCGGCTTCGCCGGCGCGCTGCACCCGGCGTTCGATTCCTTCGCGCATCTGCGCCTCCATGTCGCCGGGCTGCTGGTTGTCGCGGGTCTGGTCATGGCCTGGCTCGGCGCCCGCCGGACCGGGGCCGGCGCGGCGACGGTGGCCATCCTGGCCGCGGTGGCGACGCTGGCGGGCCCGTTCTGGCACAGCCCGGCCGCCGCCGGAGCGGGGACTCTACAGCAGGATGTGGCGCGCTACCGGCTTTTGCAGTTGAACCTGCGTTTCGACCACCCCGATCCCAAACGGGTGCTGTCGCTGATCGCCCGCGAGCACCCCGATATCGTCACCCTCAACGAGGTGTCGCCGCGGTGGCGCGCGGCGCTCGAGCCGATCGCCGCCGCCTATCCATACCGACTTGTTTGCGCGGCGAGCGCGGGCGTCGGCGGCGTGGCGATCCTGTCGCGCCGGCCGTTTGCTGCCGATGCGCGGCGAGCCTGCACCCTCAATGGCCGCTTCGCGCATGCCGGCATCGATCTCGGCGGCACGACGGTTCGCGTGGCGGCGGTGCATTTCGGCTGGCCGTGGCCGTCGCGACAGGCTGCCGAGGCCGCCAGGCTTGCCCCGGTGATCGCCGCACTGGACGGCCCGACGATCCTGGCCGGCGATTTCAACGCCACGCCGTGGAGCGCGTTTTTCAGCCGGTTCGTGGCCGATGGCGGGTTCGAGCCGCCGCCGCGCCTCGGCGCCACCTGGCTATATCATGCCTTGCCGCAGGCGCTCAGGCCGGCGCTCGGCTTGCCGATCGATCATGTGATGACCCGGCAAGGCGTCCGGCTCGTGCAAACCCGACGCGGCGCGGATGCGGGCTCCGACCATGTGCCGGTCGTGGCGGATTTCGTCCTCGACGCTCCCGCCAACGCGGCGCCGGCCACCACGGTCGCGCGCGCGGCCGGCCGGTGACGGGGCGTGTTTGACGCGGCCGGCGCGGCGCGCCAGGATCACATGTTCGGGTAGACTGGCCCCTCCCCGCCCTGCGGCGGCACCCAGTTGATGTTCTGGTTCGGATCCTTGATGTCGCAGGTCTTGCAGTGCACGCAGTTCTGCGCGTTGATGACGAAGCGCGCACCGGCCGCGCCCGGCTTGTCGGCAACGGAATCGCCGTCGGCGTCGACCCATTCGTAGACCCCGGCCGGGCAATAGCGCGTCGAGGGCCCGGCGAATTTGTCGAACTCGGACTCCTTCTGCAGGTCCATATCCTTGACCTGGAGGTGGACCGGCTGGTCCTCCTCGTGGTTGGTGTTGGACAGGAACACCGAGGACAGACGATCGAAGGTCAGGACGCCGTCGGGCTTGGGGTAGTCGATCTTCTTGTGCGCGGAGGCCGGCTCGAGTGCTGCCGCATCGGTCTTGCCGTGCTTGAGCGTGCCGAACGGCGAAAAGCCGAACAGCGTGTTCAGCCACATGTCGAAGCCGCCGAGGCCGACGCCGAGATAGAGCCCGAAGCGCGACCAGAGCGGCTTGACATTGCGCACCTTCTTCAGGTCGCGGCCGATCTCGCTCGCCCGCCAGGTCTCGTCATAGCTGGTAAGCGCATCGCCGGCGCGGCCGGCGGCCAACGCCTCGGCGACGCTTTCGGCCGCCATCATGCCCGACAGCACCGCGTTGTGAGAACCCTTGATGCGCGGCAGGTTGACGAAGCCGGCCGAGCAGCCGATCAGCGCGCCGCCCGGGAAGACGAGCTTGGGCACGGACTGGAACCCGCCCTCGGTGATCGCCCTGGCGCCGTAGGAGACGCGCTTGGCGTCCTCGAACGTGTCGCGAATGGCCGGATGCGTCTTGAAACGCTGGAACTCGGCGAACGGCGACAGGTAGGGGTTCTTGTAGTTCAGGTGGACGACGAAACCGACCGCGACCAGATTGTCTTCCAGATGATAGAGGAACGAACCGCCGCCGGTCTGCTTGTCGAGCGGCCAGCCGAAGGAATGCTGGACCAGGCCCGGCTTGTGGTTTTCGGGTTTGACCTGCCAGAGTTCCTTGAGCCCGATGCCGAATTTCTGCGGCTCGCTGTCGCGATCGAGGTCGAACTTGGCGATCAGCTGCTTGGCGAGCGAGCCGCGCACGCCCTCGCCGATCAGCGTGTATTTGCCCAGCAGCGCCATGCCCGGCGCGTAGTTCGGCCCCTTGCTGCCGTCGCGCTCGACGCCCATGTCGCCGGTGGCCACGCCGATGACGGCGCCGGCATCGTCGTAGAGCACCTCGGCGGCGGCGAAACCGGGATAGATTTCCACGCCGAGCGCCTCGGCGCGGCCGGCCAGCCAGCGGCAGACATTGCCGAGCGAAACGATGTAGTTGCCGTGATTGTTCATCAGCGGCGGCATCAGGAAATTGGGAAGACGGACCGACCCCGCCGGCCCCAGAAGCAGAAACTGGTCGTCGGTCACCGGCGTCTTGAAGGGGTGTTCGGCATCGTCGCGCCAGTCCGGCAACAGCTTGTCGATGCCAACCGGGTCGACCACGGCGCCGGAGAGAATATGGGCGCCGACCTCGCCGCCCTTCTCGAGAACGACGACGGACAGGTCGGAATTGAGCTGCTTCAAACGGATCGCCGCGGACAGTCCCGCCGGCCCAGCGCCGACGATCACCACGTCGAATTCCATGCTTTCGCGTTCGGCTTCGCTCATTCACTCCTCCAAATCGGCGCGCGCGGCACTATCCTTGCGGCCATCGCCTGTCACAAAAAAGCTCGCTTCGCCATACCTTAGTGCCGGCACGAACGAAAGAAACCGCGATGGCGACACAGCGCCGCTGTTTCGCGCATCTATTTAGTTACCTTAACGTAAACGTCAAAATATGCCAAGCCGACGCGCCGCCTTGCCCGGGCCGCAAAGTCGGGCATACTTTAGCGATGGATACGGCACGCAAACGGCGCGCGGCCATGCGACTGGTTCGTCGGCTTGCCGCCCTTTTGTGGCTGACCGCCCTGGCGTTGCCCGCCGCGGCGGAAGACGGCAAACGCTGGCGCGCCGGCGCCTATTCCTTTTCCGACGAGTTGGGCGGTTTCAGGATCTTGTCGGCCCGCGGCGTCGGCACGCGCGACGATCCGGTCGTGCTGACGCAGGAATTCTATTCCGCCAGCCCGGTGACGCTGGTGATCCGGGCCGAGGCGCCGATCCGGCTCTACAGTTTCGACGGCAAGTTCGCCAACGGCTTCCTCAGGCTGGTCGTGGTGGCGCGCAACGCCAGCGGACTTGCCTGGACCGAATTCGAGTTCGAGCTTCAAGAAAGACTCGGGCAGCCGAGCGTGTTCGGCGACGGACTGTCCTTCAACCAGCGCGACACCGCACGGGACACGGTGTTTTCCGGCGGATTTTCCCGTCACCAGCGCGATTTCGAACCTTATGACCGGCTGCTTTTCACAGAAGGCACCGTCGATCCCGGCAAACAGACCGATTTCGGCTTCCTGATTTCGGATTTTACGCCGAAATTGACCTTCTTTCTGGTCCAGGATCCACGCATCCCGCTGTCATGAGACAACGCAGACCGTTTTCATCGCGGCGCGAAAGCTCTACTGATCGGCGAGCAAGGACAAGGTGACGGCGTGAGCGACCTGCGCGAACTGCTTTTCTTTTATGCCGACAGCGGCGCCGACGAGGCGCTGGAGGACGAGCCCGTCAACCGCCTGGCCCCGAAACAGCCGGCGCCCCCGCAACCGGCCGAACCCGCCGTCGGCGACCGCGACGCGCCGGCGCCCCCGCGCCAGGCCGCGCCCGCGCGCACGGTGCCGGCCGCGCCGCGCCCGCCGACCGGGCCGGTATCGGCGGCGGTTCCCGACGAACGCCAGGCCGAACGGGCGCGCGAGCTTGCGCGCAGCGCCGGCTCGCTGGAGGATTTGCGAGACTTGCTGGCGGATTTCGACGGCTGCAATCTGAAATTCACCGCCAAGAACCTGGCGTTTTCCGATGGCGACCCCGCCGCCGAGGTGATGCTGGTCGGCGAGGCGCCTGGACGCGAGGAGGACATTCAGGGCCTGCCCTTCGTCGGGCGCTCGGGCAAGCTGCTCGACCGAATGCTGGCCGCGATCGGCCTCGACCGCGGCAAGGCCTATATCGCCAACGTGATCCCGTGGCGCCCGCCCGGCAACCGTACGCCGACGCCGCTGGAGACGGAAATCTGCCGGCCCTTCATCGAACGCCAGATCGAGCTTGCCGCGCCGAAAGTGCTCGTCACGCTCGGCGGCCCATCGACCAAGGCGCTGCTGCGCACCCAGGAAGGGATTTTGCGCATGCGCGGCAACTGGCGCACGCATATCACCGCCTCGGGGGTCGAAATTCCGACGATGCCGACCCTGCACCCGGCCTATCTTTTGCGCAATCCGGCCCACAAACGGCTGGCCTGGCGGGATTTTCTGGCCCTGAAACTGAAATTGCGGGAGCTGAAGGACGACGCCTGACGGCCGGTCGAAACGGCAGGCCGCACATTCGGAGGAGACGATGCAATTGCTGTCGCTGTCCGACCCCGTCCTTGCCACCTACGCGATCGCGGCAAGCCTGATGATCCTGAAGGTCGTGGCGATGTCGTGGCTGACGGTGGTCCGCATGAAGCAGGAAAATGCCGGGCTGCGCGCCCCGGAAGATCTGAAGCCGACGCGGCTCAACCCCCGGCCCGATCCCACGCAGCTTCACCCCAACGAACGCGTCGAGCGCATCCGGCGCATCCAGATGAACGATCTGGAAAACGTGCCGTTCTTCCTGGCCGCCGGCTTTCTCTACACGTTGACAACGCCGCCGCTCTGGCTGGCGCAGCTCCTGTTCTACGGCTACGTCGTCACGCGGCTCCTGCATTTCGCCGCCTATGCCACTGGCCAGACCCACGATATCCGCGCGGCACTGTGGACGCCCGGCTCGCTGATCATCGCGTTCATGAGCGGCTGCGTCCTGCTGGCCGCCGTCGGGTTCTGATACAGGCCCAGCCCCTCACCCCGCAGCCTTTTTGCGCAAGAAGAGGCGACTTGTGACGATGCCCTTGGCAATCGCCCGCCCGCACGGGTCGCGCACCGAGACATCGGTCACGGTCTGGATGCGCCCGCGCTGAATCACGACCGCCTCGGCCGTGAGGTCGCAACCGCGCGCCGGCGCGAGATAGGCGATGCTCATGGTCGCGGTGGCCCCGCCGGCAACGCCGTCGCCGATCCCCGACGCGGCCGCGGCCGCGCCGGCAATGTCGATCAGCGTGGCGATGACGCCGCCATGGACAAGGTCGTCGAGGGTTACCCGGTCGGGTCCGAAGGGAAGCGTGGCGACGATCCGGTCCGGCTCGATCGTCGTGAACCGCAGACCGATCCCGCGTGCGACCGGCGAGCCGGCGAGCACGCGGTCGATCCAGCGTCGCGCATCCTCATGCACCATCGGCCTTTCCCTCCGTTTCACGCCCGACCTCGCCCGGAGACCGGGCCGCGATCAGACGCGTTGCGCTCCGGCCGCGCGCACAGCCGCCGCCTGCAGCCCAGCGAAGCCGGCAACGGCGAGCGCCTGGGCGGCAATGAAGGCGATGCCGAGCAGGCTCGGCTCGACCAGGCCGGCGACCAGCATGCCGAGGCTCGCCGCAACCCACAGCGCGTTGAGAGCGACAATGTCGATCATCAGCAGGCGCGGCACCCGCTCCTTGCGGGCGGTGAAGACCAGCATGGCGACGAAAGGAATGAGCACCAGACCCGCCCACAACAACAGCGGCTGCGGCAGGCCGAGCAACGGCGACAGCACCCCCGCGCCGCCGGCCATCAACAGGCCGGCCGCGCCGCTGACGGCGGCGTCGAGATAAAGCGCGTTGCGCAGTAAGGGTGTGATGGCGACGGTCATGGCAAATCTCCTTGATGCGAGCTGGCCGGCGGCATGGCCTTTGTGAGGCGTCTGCGCCCGACTGGAGGAAGCATGGCGCGGGATCGTGTTGCTGGCGATTACCCGCAAGGTAATGGGATTGCGCGCCGTGCTCGGCTATCTATCGGGTATGAGCACCAAACCCTCGCCGACCGTCGGCGGTCTGATCCGAGAATGGCGCACCCGCAGGCGGATGAGCCAGCTCGACCTCGCGCTCGAGGCCGAGATATCGCAGCGCCATCTGAGTTTCGTGGAAAGCGGTCGCGCCACGCCCTCGCGCGACATGGTGCTGCATCTGGCCGAACGGCTGGAGGTGCCGCTGCGCGCGCGCAACCGCATCTTGCTGGCCGCCGGCTATGCGCCGGGTTTCACCGAGCGTCGGCTCGACGATCCCGCGCTCGGCCAGGCAATGGCCGCCGTCGAGCAGGTGCTGAAAGGCCATGAGCCGTTTCCCGCGATCGCCGTCGATCGCCACTGGAACCTGGTCAAGGCCAACCGGGCGATCGCGCCGTTTCTACAGGCCGTTGCCGATCCCGCTCTCTTGGAGCCGCCCGTCAACGTGCTGCGGCTCAGCCTGCATCCGGGCGGGCTCGCGCCGCGTATCGTCAATCTCGTCGCATGGCGCGACCACCTTCTGGAACGCCTGCGCCGTCTCAACGAAACCGTGGCCGACGCAGGGCTTGCGACGCTGGAACACGAATTGCGGGGCTATCCGGCGCCCGCGCGTGAACGGCCGGAACGGCCTCAGCCGGACGGTCCGCTGGTGGCGGTTCCGCTGAAGCTTAAGATCGGCGAAAACGTGCTGTCGCTGATTTCGACGATCACCGTCTTCGGCACGCCGCTCGACATATCGTTGTCGGAACTGGCGATCGAATCGTTTTTTCCCGCCGATGCCTGCTCCGGCGAAATCCTGCGCGCGCTCGCTGCCGGGTGGACGAACGGCACGGCCTCGTGACGCGCTCAGCCCTGCGGCGGGGTCACCCGGCGGGCAGCACCCCGCTCCAGGCCGAGCCGATGCTCGCGCCAGATGATGAACAGGCCCGCGCCGACGACGATCGTCCCGCCGACCATGACGTGAATGGTGGGAACGTCGCCGAAAACCGTATAGCCGATGGCGATGCCGAGCAGCATGGAGGTGTATTCGAACGGGGCGATGGTCGACATGTCGGCATGGCGATAGCTTTCCGTCATCAGGATCTGGCCGATGCCGCCGCACAGCCCCGCCATCACCAGCATGACGGCCTGCAACGGCGTCAGTGCCGCCCAGCCGAAGGGCAGCGTCAGCAGTCCGGCGACGGTGGCGGTGATGGAAAACCAGAACACGATCGTCGGCGATCCCTCCGTCTTGACCAACCGACGCACCAGCAGCATGGCGACCGCCGAAACCGCCGCGCCGACCAGGGCGGCCAGCACGCCCAGCGCCTCGCCGCGGCCCAGTTCGGCGCCCGACGACAACAGCGTCAGCTTGGGCCATGAAATGATGGTGACCCCGACCAGCCCGACCATCACCGCGCTCCAGCGAAAAATGCGCACCGTCTCGCCGAACACCAGCGCGCTCAGCATGACCACGATCAGCGGCTGGGCGTAGTTGATGGCGATCCATTCCGGCAGCGGCAGACGCGTCAGGGCGAAAAAGCCCAGCCCCATGGCGATGACGCCGACGACACCGCGCGCGACGTGGCTGAGCGGCCGGCTGGTGCGGAAGGCGACGGCCAGCTCCCGGCGAAAGGCCATGACCGCCACCACCGGGATGACGGCGAACAGCGAACGGAAGAACACGGTCTGGCCGGGCGGCACCTCGCCCGACGCCTTGATGAAGGTCGACATGGCGACGAAGGCGCACACCGAGGCGATCTTGAGCGTGATCCCGGTGAGCGGTCTTCGGTCGTCGTCGTCGTCCGGGAGCGGACTCACGCCGTGGCAGCGTCCTTGATCGCCTGCCAGACACGCGACGGCGTGGCCGGCATGTCGATATGGCGGATGCCGTAGCCGCGATAAAGCGCGTCGGTGACGGCGTTCATCACCGCCGGTGTGGCGCCGATAGTGCCGGCCTCGCCGGCCCCCTTGATGCCGAGCGCATTGGTGGTCGACGGCACGTTGCGGGTCTCGAAGGAAAAGGACGGCACGTCGTCCGCGCGCGGCATGGCGTAGTCCATGAAGCTCGCCGTGATGAGCTGGCCGTCCTCGGCGTAGACAGTGTCTTCGACAAGGGCCTGGCCCGCACCCTGAACCACGCCGCCATGGACCTGGCCGGCCAGAAGCAGCGGGTTCACCGTGGCGCCGAAATCGTCGACGATGGTGTAGGCCAGGATTTCGACGTCGCCCGTTTGCGGCTCTATTTCGAGTTCGCAGATATGGGTGCCGTTCGGATAGGTGGCCTCGTCCTGGACGAACTCGCCCATGCCCTGCAAGTCCTCGGGCTTGCTGGCCGCCTTGGCGATCGCGGCAAAGTCCATCGACCGGTCCGTGCCGACGATGCGCGCCGTGCCATCGACGAGTTCGATGTCGGCGGCGGCCGCTTCCAGCTCGTCGGCGGCGATCTTGCGGATCTTGCCGGCAAGATCCTCGCCGGCGCGCGCGGCCGACACCCCGCCGAGCGGGATCGAGCGCGAACCGCCGGTGCCGCCGCCGGCGGCAAGCGCGTCGGTGTCGCCCTGATGCACCGTGATACGGTCGATCGGCAGATCGAGCTTTTCCGACACGAATTGCGCATAGGCGGTGGCATGCCCCTGCCCGTTCGACTGGGTGCCGATCCTGAGCGTCACCGTGCCGTCGCCGTTCAACTCGACATGGGCCGGCTCGGAGCCGGCGAAGGCGCAGGCCTCGATATAGGTCGCCATGCCGATCCCGCGCAGCCGGCCACGGGCACGCGAGTCGGCCGCGCGCGCGGCAAAGCCGGTCCAGTCGGCCCGCTCCATTGCCTGGTCCATATGGCCCTCGAACTCGCCGACATCGTAAAGACGCCCGGTCTGGGTACGATAGGGAAACTGCTCCGGGCGGATGAAATTGCGCCGCCGGATCTCGTCGGGCGCCAGCCCGATCTCGCGCGCGCATTCGTCGACCAGCTTTTCCAACAAGAAGGCGGCTTCCGGCCGTCCGGCGCCGCGATAGGCGTCGACCGGGCAGGTGTTGGTGAACACGCCGGTGATCGAAACGTCGAGGGCCTCGATATCGTAGACGCCGGTCGACATGGTGGCGCCGACAAACGGGATGAACGGCCCGTACTGGGAATTGTAGGCGCCCATATTGGCGACGATGGCGACCCGCAGGCCCAGGAAGCGACCGTCGTCGTCCATGGCCATTTCCGCCTCGACCTGATTGTCGCGCCCCTGCGCGTCGGTCATGAAATGCTCCGCCCGGTCGCCGGTCCACTTGACCGGACGGCCGAGACGCTTGGCCGCCTCCAGGACCAGCGGGTATTCGCGATAGACGAAGGTCTTGGGTCCGAACCCGCCGCCGACGTCGGGCGTCACCACCCGCAGCTTCTCGGCCGGCATGGCGAACACCTGCTCGGCGATGATGCGGCGCATGGAATGCACGCCCTGCGAGCCGGTGGTCAGCACCAAGCGGTCCTCGTCCGCATGCCATTCACCCAGCGCGGCGCGCGGCTCCATATAGTTGCAGACCAGCCGGTTGTTGTGGAAGGCGATACGGGCAAAGCGCGTCGCCTTGGCGAAGGCGGCCTCGGCCTTGTCGCGCTCGCCGAGCAGATATTCGAAGGATTTGTTGGACCCGGCCTCGGGCCACACCAGCGGCGCGCCGGCGTTGAGGGCGTCGGCGGTGGCGGCGATCGCCGGCCGGTCCTCATAGGTGACATCGATCAGCTCGGCGGCGTCCTGGGCCTGGGCCCGGCTTTCGGCGACGACGAAGGCGATCGCGTCGCCGACATAACGCACCTGGTCCCGGCACAGGATCGGAATATCGCGGGTCGGCGCGCGCGTGCCGTCGGGCTGGCGCTGCATGGCCGGCGATTTCAGCGGGTTGAGATGGGCGATATCGGCGCCCGTCAGCACCAGGTGCACGCCGGGCGCGGCCCTGGCGGCGTCCGTCGAAGCGATCTCGAACCCGGCATTGGCCATCGGCGAGCGCAGCACGTAACCGTGCAGCGTGCCCTCGGGCGCAAAATCGTCGGTGTACCGGCCCTTGCCGGTGATGAAGGCGGCGTCCTCGACGCGCAGGACCGAAGCGCCCATTCCGAATTTCGGCGTCAACACCGTCATGTCATAGTCCGATCGTTGCTTTGGAGAACCAGGGCGGGGTAAGCCACGCCTCAGTTTTGTCGAGCCGCCGTGTCGTGTAAAGGGCAGGCGAACGAATTTGTTGTGCCACGTCAGGTCGAAACCGGCAACGGCGGGGGCGCGCTCCAGGAAAGGTCGGCGCATGCGTTCGGATACCGGTCAGGTTTTTAAACTCGAGGACTACAGGCCCTGCGACTATCTTATCCCCGAGACCGACCTGACCTTCCGGCTCGACCCCGATCGGACGATCGTCGTCGCCCAATTGTCGATCGAACGGCGCGACGGCGCGCGAGCGGCCAAGACGCCGCTGGTGCTCGATGGCGACGGGCTTGAATTGGTCTCGCTCGAAATCGACGGGGCGCCGGTCTCCGGGGACGACTACACGGTTTCTCCAGACCGGCTGAGCCTGCATGCGCCGCCTGCGGCCCGCAGCTTCACGCTCACCGTCACGACCCGACTCGCACCGGCCGGCAACGAGGCGCTGATGGGGCTCTACCGCTCCAACGGCGTCTACTGCACGCAATGCGAGGCCGAGGGGTTTCGCCGCATCACCTATTTCCTCGACCGGCCGGACATCCTGTCGGTCTACACGGTGCGCATCGAGGCGGATCGCGGGTCGGCGCCCCTGCTTTTGTCCAACGGCAATCCGGGCGAAACCGGCCCCCTGCCCGACGGCCGCCATTTCGCCGTCTGGCACGATCCCTTTCCCAAGCCGTCCTATCTGTTCGCCCTGGTCGCCGGCGACCTCGCGGTCGTCAAGGACCGCTTCGTCACGCGCTCGGGCCGGCCGGTCGAGCTCGGCATCTATGTCGAGCACGGCAAGCAAGGCCGCACCGCCTATGCCATGGACGCACTGAAACGCTCGATGATCTGGGACGAGACGGTGTTCGGGCGCGAATACGATCTCGACGTGTTCAACATCGTCGCCGTATCCGACTTCAACATGGGCGCGATGGAGAACAAGGGCCTCAACATCTTCAACGACAAATATGTGCTTGCCGACGAAGACACCGCCACCGACGCCGACTTCGCCAATATCGAGGCGATCATCGCGCACGAATACTTCCACAACTGGACGGGAAACCGCATCACGTGCCGCGACTGGTTCCAGCTCTGCCTGAAGGAGGGGCTAACCGTCTATCGCGACCACGAATTCTCCGCCGACCAGCGCTCGCGCGCGGTCAAGCGCATCGCCGAGGTGCGGCTTCTGAAAGGGCATCAATTTCCCGAGGACCAGGGGCCGCTGGCCCATCCGGTGCGCCCGCGCCGCTATCGCGAGATCAACAATTTCTACACCGCGACCGTCTACGAAAAAGGGTCGGAAGTCGTGCGCATGATCCGCACCGTCGTCGGCGCGGAAACGTTCCGGCAGGGCATGGATCTCTATTTCGAGCGCCATGACGGCGAGGCGGCGACGGTGGAGGATTTCGTCAGGGCGTTCGAGGACGTCTCCGGCCAGGACCTGTCGCAATTCTTCCTGTGGTACCAGCAGGCCGGCACGCCCAACGTCACCGCCAAGGCCAGCTATTCGGCCGCCGACAAGGAACTGGTGCTGGAGATCGAGCAGTCGGTTCCGCCGACGCCGGGCGAGAGCCGCAAGCGCCTGATGCATATCCCGCTGGCCTTCGGCCTGGTCGGGCCGGACGGCGCGGATATGGGCTGGGATCACGTCGAGGGGGCGACCGTCAAGGACGGCGTCATCCATTTGCGCAAACGCAAGCACAGGCTGCGGTTCGGGGGAATCGCGAAACGGCCGCGGCTGTCCCTCAATCGGGGCTTTTCGGCGCCGGTGACGCTGTCGGTCGAGGAAAAACGCGCCGACCGGCTGTTTCTGGCGCGCCACGACGGCGATCTCTATGGGCGCTGGCAGGCGCTCAACACGCTGCTGGTCGATACGCTGATCCGCAGCGCGCGCCATATCCGCGGCGGCCGCGACGCCGTGCTGCCGGAGGATCTGGTGGCGTTGTGCGGCGATATCGCCGCAGACGACGCGCTGGAGCCGGCCTATCGGGCGCTAGCGCTGACATTGCCCAGCGAAGCCGACATTGCGCGCGAGATGGGCAGCAATATCGACCCCGACGCGATCCTGGCGGCACGGACCCTGCTGGTGCAAGCGATCGCACACGCGCATGGCGCCGACTTCGAGGCGCTGCACGCTGAGATGTCGCAGGCCGGACCGTTCAGCCCCGACGCCGAAAGCGCAGGACGCAGGGCGCTGAAGAACGTGCTGCTCGACTATCTGGCGGCCCGCGGTGCCGACGCCGCGCCGGCGGCGCAACACTATGCCGGGGCCACCAACATGACCGACCGGGCGGCCGCGCTCGCCGTGCTCGTCAACCGCCACGCCGGCAGCGCCGAAACGATGCAGGCGCTGGCGGATTTCGAGCGCAGCTATCGCGACGATCCGCTGGTGCTCGACAAATGGTTCCAGATCCAGGCGGCCGCGCCCGGGCCGGAAACGCTCGAAGCGGTGCGCGCGCTTGCCGCTCACCCCGCCTTCTCGGTCGCCAACCCGAATCGGCTGCGCGCCCTGGTCGGAACCTTTTCCAGCGCCAACCAGACCGGATTTCATCGCGCCGACGGCGAAGGTTACCGTTTCTTCGGCGACATCATCCTCGCGGTCGACCGCAAGAACCCGCAGGTCGCGGCGCGGCTGGCAACGGCGCTGCGATCCTGGCGGTCCTTGGAACCGGAGCGCAAGGCCGTGGCGCGCGAGGCGCTGCTGCGTCTGGCCTCTGCCGACGGGCTGTCGGTCGATCTGCGCGACATCGTCGAGCGGACACTCGCCTGAGCGCGCGAATCGCCCGGCCGAAAACCTTAAAATTTTACGAATTTCGCCTCCCGGCTCTGGACAAGGCGAATCGCGTTTGATTCTTTAATAGCGATTCGGGCGTGCGGCGTAGCCGGATCTTTTCGGGGACATTGAGAGGCGAGAAGCCTATGGCGGAGACGGACGCGCGTAGCGCGCCCGAGGCGGATATTTTTGCGCGGCGAACGGGGCGCCGTCGACCGATGCGCGGACTTTCGGGAAACGCGCGCATCATCGCGGCCCCCGCCTATGAACGGCTGATCGCCGCCGAGCCCTATCTGCGTCGTTCGATCCCTACCCTCATCATTGTCTTTCTCGTCATCGTGGCAGCGGCGCGGGCGACGTCGCTGATGTCGTGGCGCGAGGATATCGAGCGCACCGCGCACATGACGCTCGGCCTGGGCGCGGCCCAGATCGCCAGCGCCGTGGAGGCTGCCCGACACGACCCGCAGCCGCACGGACCGAGCCAGGCCTTTCTGGAGCGCTCGGCGCCGCTTGCGGCGCTGCGCAACCAGCACGCGCTGCTGATCACCGACGGACGCTTCCAGGTGGTGGCCGCGACACCGGAACTGCTGTCGTGGACGGGACAGTCGCTGGAAGAGCTGATTTCGGCCGGCCAGCCGCTGTTTCTGTTCGGCGAGCGGGCGGGCGTGATGCCGGTGACGATCGGCGGCGAGCCGTGGCTTGCCACCGTCAGGCTGCTTGCCGACAATCGCGGCGCCACCGCCGCGCTGTTGCCGCGCGAGACGATGCTGGCCGAATGGCGCCGCGCCGTGTCGCTGAACGTTACCTTGTTCGTGATCACGTCGGGCGTGCTGATCGTCGTGCTTTACGCCTATTTCAGCCAGGCCGCCCGCGCCCAGGCCGCCGACCGCATCTACAACGAAGCGCACCAGCGCATCGACCTGGCGCTGGTGCGCGGACGTTGCGGATTGTGGGACTGGGACATGGGCCGCGGCAAGATGTACTGGTCGCGCTCGATGTACGACATGCTCGGCTACGAGCCGTGCGAGGACATGCTGTCCTTCGGCGACGTCGCCGGGATCATCCACGCCGACGACGGCGACCTGTTCGGCATTGCAAACCGCATCGTCTCGCGCGAAGTCGACCAGATCGACCAGATCTTCCGCATGCGCCACGCCAAGGGCCATTGGGTCTGGATGCGGGCGCGCGCCCAGGTGATCGACCCCGATTCCGCCGACGTCCACCTGATCGGCATCGCCGTCGACGTCACCGAGCAGCACAATCTGGCACGCCAGTCCGAACAGGCCGACATGCGGCTGCGCACCGCCATCGAAAGCATATCCGAATCCTTCGTGCTGTGGGATCCGAACGACAGGCTGGTGATGTGCAACACCAAATTCCAGGAGCAGATGGGCCTGTCGGCCTCGCAGGTGGTCTCGGGCACGTCGCGCCCCAATCTCGAGGCAAGCATGAACGGCTACGCCTTCGAGCGCAAACTGGCGAGCCCGCAGGGGCGCGGCGGCGGGGCGACCTACGAGCGGCAACTGGCCGACGGGCGCTGGCTGCAGGTCAACCAGCTTCCCACCAAGGACGGCGGCACGGTCTCGGTCGGCGCCGACATCACACAGTTGAAGCTGCACCAGGAAAAGCTGGTGGAAAGCGAGCGCCGGCTGATGGCGACGATCCACGATTTGAGCCTCGCCCGCCGGGCGGAGGAAGAACGTGCCCGCGAGCTGGTCGACCTCAACCGGAAATATATGCGCGAAACCGAGCGCGCCGAGGCCGCCAACCGGGCGAAATCGGAATTCCTGGCCAACATGTCGCACGAGCTGCGCACGCCGCTCAATGCCATCATCGGCTTTTCGGAACTGATGCAGTCGAGCCTGTTCGGACCGCTCGGCTCGGAGCGCTACGAAGAATATACCCGCGACATTCACGCCAGCGGCAACTACCTGCTGGGCGTGATCAACGACATTTTGGACATGTCCAAGATCGAGGCCGGTCAGTTCTCGCTGCAGCGCGAGGAGATCGAACTGGCCGCCTTGATGTCGGAGGCGGTGCGGGTGATTTCGGTTCAGGCCTCGGAAAAGGCGATCGAGATCGAGACCAATATCGCCCAGGCCACGACGCTTCACGCCGACCGCAGGGCCGTCAAGCAGATCGCGCTCAACCTGCTGTCCAACGCGGTCAAGTTCACCGGCGAAGGCGGACGCATCAGCGTGCGGGCGCGCAAGGCCGGCGGCGCGCTGGTGCTGTCGATCGAGGACAATGGCTGCGGCATCCCGCGCGACGCGCTGAAAAAGCTCGGGCGCCCGTTCGAACAGGTCGAAAACCAGTTTTCCAAGAGCCATCGCGGCTCGGGGCTCGGCCTGGCGATCTCGCGCTCGCTCACCGAAATGCACGGCGGTTCGCTGAAGATCAAATCGACCCAGGGCCGGGGCACGATCGTATCGGTGCGCATACCGGTCGCGGAACTGAAGATGGCGGCGTGAGGCCGCCGGTGGCGGGGGCCACGGCAATGCCCGGGAGTCGGGGGGCTCCCGGGCATTCTCTTGGCTACTGCGGGCGGTGCCGGCGGTGATGGCCCTTGCCGCGCCGCGGCATCTCGGACCGGTCGATCACGCCGTCATCGTTACGGTCGAGAAGCGCGAACATCTTGCGTTGACGATTTTCGATCTCGTCCGCCGTCAGCGCGCCGTCGCCATTGACGTCGAAACGCCGGATCAGGCGCCGTGCCTGGCGTTCGGCGCGGATGCGCACGATCTCGTCGGCGATTTCGCCGACCGTCATCTGGCCGTCGCCATCCGCATCGGCATTGGCGAGCCTGGCGTCGATCGTGGCGGCATATTCCTCGAAGGTGAGGTCGCCGCTCCGATCGGCGTCGGCGCGTTCCAGGCGCATGCCGTGGCCGTGGCCGCCCTTCCAGCCCTGCCGCATGTCGTCGTCCTGGGCCTGGACCTGGGCGGTGGCGGCGCCGAGCAGGCCGGCCAAAGCCAGGAAGGTCATCGCCGCATTGGTTCTCGTCTTCATCGTTTGCTCCTTTGGGTGGTCGCCCCCGTTGCGAACGGAGCATGGCCGTGCATCCCGGCTTTCAGCCATGCGTCCCACGAAACAGCGCGTCGAAATGGGTGCGAACGCGCCGTGACGTCTCTTCGATATGCGCCTCCAATATCTTCAGTTCGGGCAGATCGGTGTTGCGCAGCATCAGATCGGCCAAACCCGGCGGCATGTCGTCCGGTTCGATCTCGCCGGTCAGGCAAAGCCGCGTCACCTGGGTCAGCCCCATGAACAGGGCAAACGCCTCGACCAGCTCGTCGCGCATTTGCGGTGCGCAGAAATCCGGCGCCAGGCGTGCAAGCAGGTCCGCGGTCGCCGTCGAGCGCTCGCCGGCCAATCCGCCGGTCAGCACGGCCGTCTGGGCGATGAATTCGAGGTCGATCAGACCGCCGGGAACGAGCTTCAGGTCCCACAGGCCGCGCGGCGGCTTTTCGTCCTCGATCAGCGCGCGCATATCGCGGGCGTCGCCGAACACCTTCTGCCTGTCGCTCGGCATCGCGAGCAGCGCCTCGACTTCCGCCGCCACCGCCTCGCCAAAACCGGGATCGCCGGCCACGACGCGCGCGCGGGTCAGCGCCATGCGCTCCCAGGTCCAGGCGTCCTTGCGCTGATAGTTGCGGAACGCGTCGATATGGGTGGCGACCGGGCCCTTGTTGCCGGACGGCCGCAGGCGCAGATCGAGCTCGTAGAGCACGCCCTCGGCCGTCGGCGCGGAGACGGCGGCGATCAGCCGTTGCGTGAAACGGGCGAAATAGTGCGACGGCGCGAGCGGCCTGGCGCCGGAGGAATCCTCGGCCTTCTCGTCATGGTCGTAAAGCAGGATCAAATCGACATCCGAGCCCGCGGTCAATTCGCGGCTGCCGAGCTTACCCATGCCCAATATGGCGACGCGGCCGCCGGAAACCGTGCCGTGGCGGCTGGCGAATTCGGCCGAGACCGCGTCGAGCGCGGCACCGATCGTCAGATCGGCGAGATCGGAGAACGCCTTGCCGGCGCGGGTCGCGTCGATCGCGCCGGTCAAAAGCCGCATGCCGATCAAGAATTTCTGTTCGGCGGCGAAAATGCGCAGCCGGTCGAGCGTCTCCTCATAGGCGACCGCGCCCGCCAGAAAGGCGTCGAGCCGGGCGGCCAGATAGGCCTTGTTGGGCAGTTCAGACAACAAGCCGGGATCGAGCAGGCCGTCGAAGACGTGCGGACGGCGGGTGATGATGGCGGCCAGACGCGGCGCGGCGCCCATGATGGTGGCGAGCAGCCGCAACAAGCCGGGATTGGACTGCAGCAGCGAGAAAAGCTGGATGCCGGCCGGCAGGCCGCGCATGAACTCGTCGAAGCGCAGGATCGCCTCGTCGGCCCGCCTGGTGGCGCCGAAGGCCTCCAGCAGCGCCGGCGTCAGCTCGGTCAGCCTTTCGCGCGCTTCGGCCGACTGGGTGGCGCGATAGCGGCCGAAATGCCAGGTGCGGATGACGCGGCAAATGTCGCTCGGCCGTTCGAAGCCCAGATTGCTCAGCGTCTCGAGCGTGCCGGGATCGTCGACATCGCCGGTGAAGACCAGGTTGCCGACGCCGCTGGACAGTTGGGGGGCGCTTTCGAACAGCGCGGCATAATGATCTTCCACATCCTTGAGCGCGGCCCGGAACGCCTGCGAAAAATCCCCGATGGAGGCGAAGCCGCGCAGCCGCGCAACCCGCTCGAGCCCGCCGTCGTCCTCCGGCAGCGTATGGGTCTGTTCGTCGGTCATCATCTGCAGCGCGTGTTCGATGTCGCGCAGGAACCAGTAGCGCGCCGACAGCGTGTCGCGCGCCTCGTCCGAGATCCAGCCCCGTTCGGCCAGACAGGCGAGCATCGGCACCGTTTCGCGTCCGCGCAGTTCCGGAAACCGGCCGCCGGCGATCAGTTGCTGGGTCTGGACGAAAAACTCGATCTCGCGGATGCCGCCGCGGCCGAGCTTGACGTTGTGGCCGCGCACGGCGATCTCGCCGTGCCCCTTGTGAGCATGGATCTGGCGTTTGATCGAATGGACGTCGGCGATCGCGGCGTAGTCCATATATTTGCGCCAGACATAGGGCGTCAGCTCCTTGAGCACATGCGCCGCCACCTTGCGGTCGCCGGCGACCGGGCGCGCCTTGATCATGGCCGCGCGTTCCCAGTTCTGCCCGCGGCTTTCGTAATAGTTGAGCGCCGCCTCGACCGGAATGGCGAGCGGGGTCGAGCCGGGATCGGGCCGCAGGCGCAGATCGGTGCGGAAGACGTAGCCGTGCTCGGTGCGGTCCTGCAGGATACGCACCAACCGGCGCGTCAGCCGTGAAAACAGGTTCGTCGCCTCATAAGGGTCGCCGACCGCCGGCGCCTCGGGGTCGAAAAACGCGATCAGGTCGATGTCGGAGGAAAAGTTGAGCTCGTGCGCGCCGAGCTTGCCCATGCCTAGCAGCACCCAGCCCGAGCCGGTTTCGGGATCGTCCGGGTCGGGCAGAGCGAGCTTGCCCTTGTCGTGCGCCTCGCGCAGCAGGAAGCGGACCGCCGCGCCAATCGCAGCGTCGGCCAGGCGGCTCAACCGCATGACCGTTGTGCGGGTATCGCAGGCGCCGGCAATGTCGCACAGCGCGATCAAAAAATGCGCCTCGGCCTTCAGCCGGCGCAACTGCGCCATCAGGCCGGCCTCGGTCGCATCGCCGCCGCATGCGAGGTTTTCGATCTCGCCGAACAGGGTTTCGAGCCTTGCATCCGCCTGCTGCTCGAACAGGCGCTCCAGGATCGCCGGGTCGCGCCGGGCGACGTCGCGCAAATAGGGCGACAGGGCGAACACACCCGCCAGAAAGGCGGCGAGCGGCGTATCGGAGCCGGCAAGCGCGGCCAGTCGCGGCAGATCGGCCTCGCGCGCGGATTCGCCGAGCGCTTCGAGCTGCTCGGCTGCCTCTTCGGCCGACGGTGCGTTGATCGCACGCGCCGGCGCGCCGAACCAGGCGCGGCCGTCGTCGCGCGGTCTGTCGCCGGCGGCACTCACGATGCCGCGCCCGCGGCGGGAAAGATCATCGCCACTTTCAGGCCGGGATCGGCATCGGCGAGCTCGAGCCGCCCGCGATGAAAGGTCATGACGGCACGGGCCAGGCTCAGCCCAAGGCCGGAACCCGGCTGGGAGCGGCTCGCCTCGAGGCGCACGAACCGCTCGGTGGCGCGCTTGCGGTCGCCGGCGGGAATGCCCGGGCCGTTATCTGCGATCACGATGCGCACCTCCCCTTCGGTTTTCTCCAGCGCGATCGACACGGCCGGCGCCGTGGCGTGCCCCGCACAATACTTGATCGCGTTGTCGACCACGTTTGACAAGGCCTGGGCGACGAGCTCGCGATTGGCCGTCACGGTCTGCGGCCCGGCGATCCGGGTTTTGAGCGCGACGCCGCGTTCCTCGGCGACCGGCTCGTAGAGTTCGGCCACGTCGGCGATGATGCCGGCGAGATCGATCCGGTCGGTCGATTCGGCCGAATAGCCGGCCTCCAGCCGCGAAATCATCAAGATGGCGTTGAAGGTGCGAATGAGCTGGTCCGATTCGGCGATCGCCGCCTCCAGCGCCTCGCGCAGCGCGGCCTTGTCCTTGGAGCCGGCCAGGGCGGATTCGGCGCGCTGGCGCAGCCTGGTCAGCGGCGTCTTCAGGTCGTGGGCGATGTTGTCGGAGACCTGTTTCAGCCCCTCGTTGAGGGCCGAGATGCGCGTCAGCATGGCGTTGAGATTGTCGGAGAGCCGGTCGAATTCGTCCCCGGCCGCGCTGACCGGCAGCCGGCCGGAAAGGTCGCCGCCCATGATGCGCTGGCTCGCCGCGGAAATACTGTCGATGCGGCGCAGCGCGGCGCGGCCGACGAAAAACCAGATCACGAAGGCGCCGATGCCCATGAAGGCGAGCGCGAGGATCAGCGCGCGCTGGACCACCCGGCGGAAGCGCTCCGGCTCGCCGAGATCGCGGCCGACGAGCAGGATCATGCGGTTGGGCAGGCGGATGACCAGCGCCATGGCGGTATGCGCCAGACGTCCGCGCGCGGTCTCGGGCGCCGGCGCGCGCTGGCCAAGCCCGTTGTCGCCGTAGCGCTCATAGGCGAAGGGGCGCTGGGTCCAGCCTTCCAGCTCGAGCACGCCCGGCTGCAGGCTTTCGACATTGCCAGACAGGATGCGGCCATTGGGATCGGCGATCAGATAGAGATTGGCGCCGGGCTGGCGCGCGCGCTGCTCGACAACACGCACGAGCCGGGGAATGCCGCCGCGCTCGTAGGCGCGTGCCAGATTGCGCGCCTCCTCCTGGATGGTTTCCTGGTTCTGGGCGGCGATGATGCGCACGGAGATCGAGGTCATGTAAATGACCAGAAGCACCGCGCAGGCGCCGAACAAAAGCAGATAGAGCGCGGAAAGCCGCGCGGCCGTCGTCTTCATGATGGCCGGCAGCCGCATCGTCAGCCGGCTTTCAGCATGTAGCCGGCGCCGCGCACCGTGTGCAGGAGCGGCTTGTCGAAGCCCTTTTCGATCTTGCCGCGCAAGCGCGACACGTGCACATCGATGACATTGGTCTGGGGATCGAAATGATAATCCCAGACATTTTCCAGAAGCATGGTGCGGGTCACCACCTGGCCGGCGTGACGCATCAGATATTCCAGCAGCCGGAATTCGCGCGGCTGCAGGGCGATCTCGCGGCCGGCGCGGCGCACCGTGTGCGACAGCCGGTCGAGCTCGAGGTCGCCGGCCCGGTAGACGGTTTCCACGTCGCCGGCGCCGGCACGCCGGTTGAGCACCTCGATGCGGGCCAGAAGCTCGGACAGGGCAAACGGCTTGGTGAGATAGTCGTCGCCGCCGGCCTTGAGGCCGGTCACGCGGTCGTCGACCTCGCCGAGCGCGGACAGGATCAGGACAGGCATGCGTTGCCCGCGCGCCCGCAGGCCGGCCACCACCGACAGGCCGTCGCGGCGCGGCAGCATGCGGTCGACGATCAACACGTCGTAGTCGCCGCCGTCGGCGAGCGTAAAACCGGTTTCGCCGTCGCCGGCCACATGCGTGGTGTGGCCGGCCTCGTTCAGGGCCCGCTCCAGATAATCGGCCGCCTCGCGGTCGTCCTCGATCAGCAGAATCTTCATGGCGGCCTTATACGACACAAGTCTTGCAACGCGCACCGGGCCGCGGCGAGGCGGCCCGGTGCCTTGAACCGTCTTTGGCGGGCGCCGCGGCCAAAAGCCCGGACGCCCGGCTTGGTCTACCCCGTCAGCCGCGGGCGACCGGCAGGGCGACGAAACGGTTGGTGTCGTCGCGCTGCAACTGGAACAGCACCGCCTTGCGCCCGGCGCGCGAGGCCTCCGCCACCGCTTTTTCGACGGCGTCGGCGCTGTCGACGGGTACGGAATTCACCGCCACCACGATATCGCCGGAGCGGATGCCGCGATCGGCGGCGGCGCTGCCCGGCTCGACCGCGGTCACGACCACGCCCTCGCCGCTGTCGGCGGCAGTGACGGTCAGGCCGAAATTCTCCAGAAGATCGCCTTCGGACTGCTCGTCGGTCTGCAGGGCGGCCTGCTTTTCCACGCCCGGCATCTCGGTCAGCTCGACCGCGATCTTCTGGCTCTCGCCATTGCGCCACACCGTGATCTCGGTCTTGGTGCCGGGCGTCATGCCGCCGATCAGGCGGGCGAGTTCGCGCGGCGAGGCCACCTCCTTGCCGTCGACGTCGACAATCACGTCGCCCGGCTTGATGCCGGCGGCGAACGCCGGGCCGTCGGATTGCGGTTCGGTGACCAGCGCGCCCTTGTTTTCGGCCAGGCCGAGCGATTCGGCGATATCGTCGGTAACCGGCTGGATCTGGACACCGAGCCAGCCGCGATCGACCGTGCCATCTTCGATCAGTTCCTTGACGACCTCGTTGGCGATCGAGGCGGGAATGGCGAAGGCAATGCCGACATTGCCGCCCGAGGGCGAGAAGATGGCGGTGTTGATGCCGACCACCTCGCCGTTCAGATTGAAGGCCGGACCGCCGGAATTGCCGCGATTGACGGCAGCGTCGATCTGGATGAAGTCGTCATAGGGGCCGGCGCCGATGTCGCGGCCGCGCGCGGAGACGATGCCGGCGGTGACCGTGCCGCCGAGACCGAACGGGTTGCCCACGGCCACCACCCAGTCGCCGACCCGCACCTTGGCGTCGTCGGCAAAGGCCACATAGGTGAATTTGCGCTCCTCAGCGACCTTGAGCACGGCCAAGTCGGTGCGCGGATCGGTGCCGATCAGGGTCGCGTCGATTTCCGTCCCGTCATCCATCATCACCGTGAATTCGGAACCGCCGTCCACGACATGGTTGTTCGTGACGAGATAGCCGTCTTCGCTGATGAAAAAGCCGGAGCCCTGGGAGACGGGCCGGGCGCGTCCGCGTCCTTCGGGGCGGCCGCCGCGCGGCCCGGGCCCGAAGAACCGGTCGCCGCGGAACTCGCGGAAGAAACGCTTCAGCGGGTGACCGTCCGGCAGGTCGTCGAAGCCCGGCCCGCCGAAAAACGAGCCTGGACCGCGATCGTTCGCCGGCTGCAGCTTCGCCTTGACCCGAACGCTGACGACGGCCGGCGAGACGCGCTCAACGATGTCGGCAAATCCGGGCGCGGCGGGCGCGTCGACCCTGACCGCCTCGGCCAGGACGGGCTGGGTGCCGGAGGTGATGGCGGTAAAGCCGACCGCCGAGGCGACCGCGACGGAGGCGACCGCAGCCAGGAGCCGCTTGCTGGTTCGGGAGGCAGTGTTTTGCGGTGAAGTCATGGTATGCTGTTTCCTTTCGGATCCACGTTCACGATGAACTCTTCTGGACCCGACAGGTAGTTGGCATCACATTACGGCACCATTTCCGTCGCATGAAAATTTGGTAATGTTGACAAGGCGCGGCCTCGCCGTCCGGCCGGGTCACGTCCTTGCCGTCACGCGCCCGTGCGGACGACCGTCTTGACCTTGGCGCGCGCCTCCAGCGTGCGGTGGACGGGGCATTTGTTGGCGATCTCCTCGATCTTGTCCGCCAGCGCCTCGGGCACCGCGCCGTCGACGGTGATCACCCGTTCGAAGCGGTCGATCTTGCCGCCGTTGGAGCGTTCCTTGTCGCTGCATTCCTCGCAGTCGCGCGCATGCACCTTGGCATGGGACACGTCGACGCTGACCCGGCCGAGTTCGAGCTTCTTGAAATCGGCATACATGCGCAGCGTCATGGAGGTGCAGGCGCCAAGCGCCATCGACAGGAAATCATACGGCGACGGGCCCGTGTCCAGGCCGCCGACGCTTTCGGGCTCGTCGGCGAACAGGCGGTGGCGGCCGGCCTGGACGGCGTTCTGGAACTTGCCGGCGCCGGTTTCCGTCACCCGCACATGCTCGACATTCTCCGTCCCCTGGGGCGTGTCGCGGCGCATATAGCGGCCGGCCCAGCCGACGATCACCTGGGCGGCAAACTCGGCGTCGTCGGGATTGGTGAGCAGATGATCGGCCTTGTCGAGCGACACGAAGCTCTTGGGATGCTTGGCGCTGGTGAAGATCGTCGTGGCGTTTTCGATACCGACGACGGCATCGACGGGCGAGTGCAGCACGAGCAGCGGCTTTTTCATGCGCGCGATCGCGTCGGCCAGATGGGTCGCGCGAACGTCGTCGACGAATTTCTTGCCGATGCGGAAGCTGCGCCCGGCCAGCGTCACGTCGGCCTCGCCCCTGGCCTCGATCTCCGACAGGCTGGAGCCGAAATTCTTCAGCACGTGGCCGGTGTCGGCCGGGGCGCCAATGGTGACCACGGCCTTGGCTTCGGGCACGTCCTTGGCGACCGCCAGCACGGCAGCGCCGCCGAGCGAATGACCGATCAACAGCGACGGCGCCTCGTAGCGCTCGCGCAGAAATGCGGCCGCCGACAAAATGTCGGCGACGTTGGAGGAAAAATCGGTCGAGGCGAATTCGCCCTCCGACGAGCCCAGCCCGGTGAAGTCGAAACGCAGCACCGCCACCCCGGAACGCGACAGTTCGGAAGCGAGCCGGCGCACGGCGACCAGATCCTTGGAACAGGTGAAGCAGTGGGCAAACAGCGCATAGGCGCGCACCGGCCCGCTCGGCGTATCGAGGCGCGCCGACAGCTTGGCACCCGAATGGCCCTCGAAATCCACGCGCACGATCGTTTCCTTCATGGCACTCCTCTTTGCCCGAACCAGTCGCCGGGCCGGCTCAGTCCGTGTCGCGCGACTTGCGCAGGATGGCGTCGAGTTTCTTCCGCTCCTCCGCGCTCAGCGGAAGCGGACCGGATCGCTTGGCACGACTGTTGAGGAAGATGAACATGCCGCCGACGACAAGCAGCACAGCCGGCGTCGCCCACAGCGCGGCATTGCGCAGGCTGAAGCGCGGCCTGAGCAGGACGAACTCGCCGTAGCGTGCGACCACGAAGTCGATCACCTCCTCGTCGCTGTCGCCGGCAACCAGACGCTCGCGCACCAAAACGCGCAGATCCTTGGCAAGTTCGGCGTTCGAATCGTCGATCGACTGGTTCTGGCACACCAGGCAGCGCAGATTGACCGACAGCGCGCGCGCGCGCTCCTCCAGTGCCGGATCGTCGAGCACCTCGTCGGGCTCGACGGCCAAGGCGGGGATGGCCCATGCCCAGGCCAGGACCAACAGCCCGGCGGCCAGATGGCGCGCCGTCGGCCTCATGGAGCGGCGGCCGCCGGCTCGGCCTTCCTGGGACGCGCCGGCGCGCCGACGCGCAGGCGCCGGTCGGCCAGCGACAGGGTTCCGCCTATCATCATCACCAGCGCGCCGAGCCAGATCAGCGTCACCAGCGGCTTCCACCAGATCCGCACCACGACGCCGCCATCATCGGTTTCGTCGCCGAGCGAGACGTAGAGCTGGCTCAGACCCAGCGTCTCGATACCGGCCTCCGTGGTCGGCATCCGGCGCGCCGTGTAGAGCCGTTTCGACGACATGATGGTGGCGATCCGGTCGCCGTCGGCGTTGAAGACCGGGAAGATGCCCTGGTCTTCGGTGTAATTCGGGCCGCGATGCGGGCTGAGCGCCTCGAAGCGCAGCGTATAATCGGCCACGTCGACGGTCTCGCCGGGCTTCATGGTCAGGATCGTTTCGGTCTGCAGGGTGACGACGGCGACCACGCCGAGCGTCGACAGGCCAAGTCCGAGATGGGCGAGCGCCGTGCCGTGGGCCGAGCGCGGCAGGCCGACGAGCCGGCGCAGCGCCGTTCTCGGCGTCACCTTGCCGATGCCCGCGCGCAGCGCAAGGTCGGTCAGCGCGCCGAAGACCAGCCAGAAGGCAAGGCCGATGCCGAGCGCGGCCAGCGCGGCGTTCCTGTCGAGAAACAGCAGCGCCAGGATGCCGGCGAGCGCGGCGAGCGCGAACGCCACAGTCAGGCGCTGCGCCGCGGCAAACAGGTCGCCGCGCTTCCACGCCAGAAGCGGGCCGAACGGCACGGCGACGAGAAGCACGGCAAAGACCGGGCCGAAGGTCAGGTTGAAAAACGGTTCGCCGACCGAGATCTTGTCGCCCGTCACCGCCTCGATGGCGAGCGGGTAGAGCGTGCCGACCAGCACCGTGGCGGTGGCCGTGCTCAAAAACAGATTGTTGAGCACCAGCGCGCCCTCGCGCGAGATCGGATGGAAAAGCCCGCCCGGGGCGAGCGACTGTGAACGCCAGGCAAACAGCGCCAGCGCCCCCCCGATGAAAAACACCAGGATCGCCAGGATGAAAACGCCGCGGCTCGGATCGCTGGCGAAGGCGTGCACGGATGTCAGCACGCCAGAGCGCACCAGGAAGGTGCCGAGCAAGGACAGCGAAAAGGTGAGAATGGACAGAAGAAGCGTCCATATCTTCAGCGCGCCGCGTTTTTCCATCACGATCGCCGAATGCAGCAGCGCCGTGCCGGCCAGCCATGGCATGAAGGAGGCGTTCTCGACCGGATCCCAGAACCAGAAACCGCCCCAGCCGAGCTCGTAATAGGCCCAGAACGAGCCCATGGCGATGCCGCCGGTCAGAAAGACCCAGGCGACCAGCGTCCACGGCCGCACCCAGCGCGCCCAGGCCGCGTCGATGCGTCCCTCGATCAGCGCGGCGACGGCGAAGGAAAAACAGACCGAAAAGCCGACATAGCCCAGGTAAAGCAGCGGTGGGTGGATGGCGAGCCCGATATCCTGCAGGATCGGGTTGAGATCGCGCCCCTCGATCGGCGCCGGATTGAGCCGGGCAAACGGGTTCGAGGTCATCAGGATGAACAGGAAAAACGCCGCGCCGACCATGCCCTGCACCGACAACACGGTGGCCTGCAGGGTTGCGGGCAAATTGCGCCCGAACGCGGCGACCAGGGCGCCGAACAGGGTCAGGATCAGCACCCACAACAGCATGGAGCCCTCGTGATTGCCCCATGTGCCGGTGACCTTGTAGAGCATCGGCTTTTGCGAGTGCGAGTTCTCGAACACGTTGACGACCGAAAAATCCGACAGCACGTAGGCCATGACCAGGGCCGCGAAGGCCAGTGTCGTCATCGCGAAGCAGGTGATGGCGACCGGCCGTCCGGTGGCCATCAGCCGGGCGTCGCCGGTCCGCGCGCCGACGAGCGGCAGCACCACCTGGGCCAGCGACAGCGCGAAAGCCAGCACGAGGGCGAAATGTCCGGTCTCGATCATCATGGCGCTACTCCTGGGCGTGCTGCCAGACGCCTTGTTCCTTCAGGCTGTCGGCGACTTCCTTCGGCATGTAGTTTTCGTCGTGTTTGGCCAAAACGCTGTCGGCCACGAACGTGCCGCCGGCATCGAACGTGCCTTCGGTGACCACGCCCTGCCCTTCGCGAAACAGGTCCGGCAACAGGCCGACATAGACCACAGGCACCCGGTTCTCGGTATCGGCAACGGCGAAGGAGACCTGGCTGCCCTGGCCGCGCACCACCGAGCCGTCCTCGACCAGGCCGCCGAGGCGCACACGCTGGCCGGGCGGCACCGCCGCGTTCGCGATGTCGGCGGGCATGTAGAAATAGGAGGTCTTTTGCCCGAGCGCATAAAAGGTCAGCGCCGTCGCCGCGCCGAGAAAACCCAGCGCGCCGGCGATGATCGACAATCTCTTCTGCTTGCGTGTCATGCTCACTCCACCGCGCCGAGGCCGAGCGTTCCGGCAAAGTCGCGCAATTCCTGTCCGGCCTCGCTGTCGGCCCCCAGGGCCTTGAGACCGCGTTCGAGCGCCTGGCGCGCGTCGTCCTTGCGGCCGAGCACGCTGTAGGAGCGCACCAGCCGGCGCCAGCCATCCGCATCGGCGGGGTTGTCGCGCAGACGCTCGTCCAGGCTCGCCACCATGGTCTCGATCATGGCCGCGCGATCTTCGGCATTCATCTGCGCCGCCGCCGCGACATCGTCGCTGGACGGCCCGCCGGCCACCGGAGCGCCGAGTTCGGCCTGCGCGCGCGCCAGCGCCTGGCCGACCACGCCGCGCCAAGGCGAGGCTTGCGGCAGGTCGCCCATCAGCGCCGTCAGGCCGGCGACAGCCTCTTCCAGGCGGCCCTCCTGGGCCTGCGCCGTGGCGAGGTAGAACCGTGCCTTGGGATTGTCGTTGCCGCCTGCCTCAAGCGCGCGACGGAACGCCTCGGCGGACTCTTTGGTGACGATGCCGCCGGCTTCGGCGAACAGCGCCTCGCCCAGTCCAGTCTCGCGGGCCGCGTCGCTGCCCAGAAGCCGGATCGCGTTGCGATAGGCAATCACCGCGTCTTCGGGTCGGTTCAGGCGCAGATAGATCGGGGCGAGCACGTTCCAGCCGCGACCGTCCTCGGGGTTGGCGCGAATATGGCCTTCGGCCCGCGCCACCAATTCGTCGAGCGTGTTGTCGCGCGGGTCCTTTTCCAGGCGCTGGGCGAGCGGCTGGGCCGGCAGGTCGGGCGAGCCGATCGTGGCGTACACGCCCCAGCTCAAAAGCGGAACGCCAAGCACCGCGCCGGCGGCGACGATCGGCAAGAAACGGGAGGCGCGCGCGCTGCCCTCCGTGCCGGCGGCCTCGAGCTTGATCATCCTGCGGCCGATCTCCGCGCGCGCTTCCTCGGCCTCGCTCTCGCCGATCAGGCCGCGCTGCCGGTCGCGCTCGATCTCGGCGAGCTGGTCGCGATACACTTCAAGGTCGTGGGCGGAGGCCGGCACATGGGTCTGCGGACGGCGGGCAAGCGGCAGCAGGACCGCGAGCGAGGCGGCGATCGTCAGCAACGCGAGAAAAAGCCAGAACACCATGTCCAATCACATAGACCCGCCGGCCTGTTCTGCCAATCGCCACGGCATGCGGCGATTTGGCCCTGAGACGCCCCGACGCCGATCCCGGAACGGTTCGCCCGCGGCGAACCGGCTAGGTCAGAGGCGTCCAGCTTCCGTCCTCGTTGCGACAAGCGGTACCGCGCGCCTCGCGCGTGCCGGACCCGCCGGTCACCGCATGCCTGTACTGGCGGCAGTCCTGACTGCCGACACGATAGGGCTGGGCCGCGACCACTTCGCCCGACCATGCCCCGCCCTCGCTTTTCCAGGTCACAGGCTTGCCGCCCGGCGTGTGCTCGAGCGCGGTGTACTCGGCCTGTAGCGCGAGCCGCCGGTCGCGCGAATTCAAGTCCTTGCCGAGTTCGCGGCCGATCAGACCGCCATCCATCGCCTTTTCGATCGACGCGGTCGACTGCAGCCCGGGCGTCACCCGCCCAAGCGAGGTGGTGGTGCATCCTGACAGCAAGGCGCAGGCAAGCGCAAGCAAGAGATTCGGTCTCATGGGCCGGCCTGCATTCCCTTTTCGGATGGTGGCGAGGGCGATCGATTCCGCGTACCGGTCAGTTTTGGCCGAAATTTGGCGCCGCATCAATCACGCCGCGTCAACATTGTCGTCAACTGGCCTGGCGAAGCACGATTGCGACCCGCAGGCCGCCCAGTTGCGCGCGCTCGAGCGCGATGGTGCCGCCATATTCGCCGACGAGATCGGCGACGATGGCCAGACCGAGCCCGGTGCCGGGTTTGCTTTCGTCGAGCCGGCGGCCGCGTTTGAGCGCCTCGCGCGCCTTGTCCGGCGGAATGCCTGGCCCGTCATCCTCGATCGAAATCTCGAAATTTTCGCGGTTGTCCGCGCCTGCCATCAGGGACACGCGGACCCGCGACTTGGCCCATTTCACGGCATTTTCCAGGAGATTGCCCAAAATCTCCTCCAGGTCCTCGCGTTCGCCGGCAAACACGATCTCCTCGGCCGGAAAGCTGCTCTCGACGGCCACCGCCGGATTGAGCTTGCGGAAAACCCGCACCAGTCGGTCCACGATGTCGCGTGTCGGGGTGCGAAAGACAACGCTGTCGCGCTGGGCGGCGATGCGCGCGCGCTTGAGGTAATGCTCGACCTGTTCCTGCATCGAGGCGGCCTGCTCGACGATCAGGTCGCCCTTCTGCCCGCCCATCGAGCGTCCCTCGTTGAGCAGCACGGCAACCGGTGTCTTCAGCGAATGGGCCAGATTGCCGACCTGGGTGCGGGCGCGTTCCAGAATGCGGCGGTTGTTTTCGATCAGCGCGTTGGTCTCGTTGGCCAGCGGCTCGATTTCGGAGGGGAAGCGCCCGTCGAGCTTCGTGGCGGTGCCTTCGCGCACCTGGGCGAGTGCGTTGCGCACCTGGTCGAGCGGACGCAAGCCGAACAGGATCGCCAGCGCGTTGATGGCGATCATGCCGGCACCGAAAACCGCGAGATAGGTGTAGATCTGTCGCTCGAACTGGCTGATCTGCTGTTCGAGTTCGCTGCGATTGCCCATCACGCGGAAGCGGGCGACGCGGTTTTGCGCGTCGAGGATAAAATCGTTTTCCAGAACGTCGATGCGCTCGCCGCCGGGACCCGTCGTCTCGTAGCGGCGCTGGAATTCGCTGTCGAAGGGAACTTCCGCCACCGGCGGCGCCGGGATCGGGCGGGTCATGGAAGGCGAGCGAAAGCCGCCGCCAAGCCCGGGCGACACCGGTTCGACGGCCCAGTACCAGCCGGATTCCGGCTGGGTAAATTTGAGGTCGTACAGTTCCGGCGCCCCTCGCAGGCTGCCGTCTTCGGCAACGCTGACGGCGGTGACGACGCTGTAGAGATGGGCCGTCAGAAGCCCGCGGAAGCCGCGCTCCTCGGCATCGCGGTAAAGCGCGGAGATCAGCGTCGCGATGACGACGAGCGCGGCGATGGCCCAAACGGTGGAGTAGGTGACGACGCGAAGGGAAAGCGAGCGCGGCCCGAACCTCATCCTCCGTGCCCGGCCCGCTGTCCGCTCCCGACCGGGCACGCGCTCATGCGGCGGGCCCGTGCATGCGGTAGCCCATGCCGCGCACGGTCTCGATCAGATCGTTGCCGATCTTCTTGCGCAAGCGGCCGACGAACACCTCGACCGTATTGGAATCGCGATCGAAATCCTGATCGTAGAGATGCTCGACCAGTTCCGTGCGCGACACCACCTCGCCCATATGATGCATCAGATAGGCGAGCAGGCGGAATTCGTGCGAGGTCAGCTTTACGGGCGTCCCGTCGAGGTCGACCTTCGAGGTCTTGGTGTCGAGCCTGAGGCCGCCGCACACGAGTTCGGTGGTGGCATGGCCGGCGGCGCGCCGGATCAGCGCGCGCACCCGTGCCAACACCTCCTCGATATGGAAGGGTTTGGCGACATAATCGTCGGCGCCGGCATCGATGCCGGCGACCTTGTCGCTCCAGCGGTCGCGCGCCGTGAGCATCAGAACCGGCATTTTCTTGCCGTCGCGCCGCCATTGCTCGATGACGCTGAGACCGTCCATTTCCGGCAGGCCGATATCCAGAATGACGGCGTCGTAGGGCTCGGTGTCGCCGAGAAAGTGCCCCTCCTCGCCATCATAGGCCGTGTCGACGACGTAGCCCGCCTCGGCGAGGGCGTCGCTGATTTGTCGGTTGAGATTCTTGTCGTCCTCGACAACGAGTATGCGCATCAGGTCCTCGACGCCATCGATTGTGCCCGGACCTATCTAACGTGCTTCGGCCAGGGAGGAAAAGCGGTTCGTCGGCCTCTATCCCGCGTTTACGGTGGTCTGCACGCGACGCGGCGGCTTGCCGTCCTTGCTCGGCACCGTATAGGTGATGACGCACACCGTGCGCCCGTCCTGGTCGACGGTCACGGCCTTGCGAAGCTGGCCGCCGGCGCTGGAGGCCACCGACTGGCCGATCGCGTTGCAGTCGGCCGCGATCGTATGAACATAGGCCGGCACGCTCGGCGCCCGCGCGAGCATCGCCGCGTGCGCGGGACCGGCCGTCGCCACGGCAAGCGCCAGGACCGCGTTCCTGATATGGGGACAAATACCGTTCATGGCGCTCTTCTAGCCGGGACCGGCTGAACGCG
Organism: Nitratireductor sp. StC3; assembly: GCF_003015025.1. NCBI lineage: Bacteria > Pseudomonadati > Pseudomonadota > Alphaproteobacteria > Hyphomicrobiales > Phyllobacteriaceae > Nitratireductor > Nitratireductor sp. StC3. The sequence continues at coordinate 62,225 of NZ_PYBP01000004.1, forward strand.
GAATGAACATACGCGGCTCGAATCGGCCCTGTCGCCTGCTCCGGACACGCTTTCTCCCCCGTTCAGCCGGGATCGGCCTCGTCGTTGCGGATTTCGGCGGCAACCCTAACCGATTTTCGCCGTTGCCGACAATCGGCCGAAAAGGGCGAAAAGTCCCGAAATCGCGGTGACGGTTTCCAGCACGGTCTCCGTCAGCGCGGCGTTGTCGAGCGCGCCGACCGGCACACCGAGCAAACCGGCGGTTCCCGTCAGCACGGTGATCAACGAAGCCCAGACGGTGCGCGACATGTACCAGGGTTTGGTTGCGGTCATGGGGATATCTCCTTTGTGGTGGGGGAAAAGGAAGGCCGGACGCATTCAGCCGATTTCGGTCCGCAGCAGCGCCCGCAGGCCCGGTGCGCCGGCAAGACCCTTTTTCTGCATGACGAGGATATCGACCTCGGCCGGCGTGGTGGCGAAATCGGCGAGGATGTCGGCAGCCGGATAGGTCCAGTGCGGCACGGTCGTTTCGGCGGCGCGCACGACGGCGCCGGCGGGATTGCGGATTTCGACCCGGTAGGCCTCCGCCTCCTCGCCGAGCGGGATTTCGGCGGGCTCCCAGCTGTCGGCGGCGATCCGGCCGCGGCGTATCCAACGTATCGCAACGTCGCCGCTTGGCTGCGGCCTGGCGGCGAGGTGCACCGGCGCCAGCGGTTTGGCCGCGCGCACACCGCCACCGAGATGGGCCGCCGAAAAGGTCGAGCCGCCGAAATCCGCGCCGGCCGGACCGATCAGCCAGTGAAGCGGCAGGCCGACCTCCCGCGCGCGCAAGCCTGCCGGTCTGACGGCTGCGTCCAGCAGCACGAACGGCGCACCGGCTGAGGCACCGGCGGCCGTCGCGTCCTCGGTGCCGAGCTGCCCGCGCAGCAACCCGACCAGTTGCCAGATATTGGGCGCCGTCTCGACGGCCGTCTCGAACTGGACAATCTCCCACGCGCCGTTGTCGGCCCTGATGGCGGCCGCGTTGGCACCGTTCAGCATCTGGAGGGTCGACACGCTGGCGAGCGCGCCGCCGCGCAGCGACACATGCGGCCTGTTTGCCCGGTCGATGCGCCCGACCGGCCCCTGGACCAGATCGGCCGCGAGCGAGCCGGTCACCGCGGGTCGGTCGAGATCGGCGCGCTCGTCGAAACCGGTCTCCTCCGGCGAGGCGAACACGCGCTGCGCGCGCCACGGCCGCGACCAGGCGGCGATCTGAAAGTGCCGGTGGGGCTCGTCCGCGACCGTGGTCAGCGGCAGGTCCAGGAATATGGCGAACGGGGCCGCGAGCGGATCCGGCAGCCGGGCGGGTATCTCGTGCCGTGCGGGAATATCGGGCGTTTTCGGCACGCGTTCGATGCGCCGCGCCTCGACGCGGCGGACCAGCTCCTCCTCGATCCCGGTCACCAGGAAAACGCCGGCGACACCGGCCTGAGCCAGGCTCACCAGCGATCCGGCGGCAAATCCGCGATCGCCCGCCGGCACGGCAAAGGCGACGGTCTCGCGTGCGCGCCACTGCCGGCGCTGCCAGTCGAGTGCGAGTGCCCGGGCCGGGCCCTCTTCCAGATTTCCCGAAAAGGACAAAGTCTCCTGGCGGTTGTTGCCGGCGTCCGGACGCAGATGGCGGACGGTCGCGGCCTGGTAGTCGCGCATCAGATCGCGAAAGGCGAGCACCACTTCGCCGGGCAGATCGTGGCGCGGCGCACGCCTTCGCGTGACCGCTGGTTCGGGCTCGCGCCAGACGAGATCGGCGACCTCCACCGCCGCGCCCGCCACCGTGTCGAGGTCGCGCACGACAAGCGTATCGGCGTCCTCGATCACCGCCAGGCCATAGATATCCGCCAGTTCCTCCAGCGCGGCACGTGCCGTCGCGGGTTGACCGATCACGTAGCCGACCAGCGTGCCGCCGGCATCCGCGGTGTCGGCCGATGGCAGGCCGTGGTCGGCCAGAACCGCGTTGACGAGATCGGCGACCGTCGGATTGGAAAGGCGGCCGTTCAACCAATGGCCGAGCGGCCAGTTGCCGCCGTCGCCCCAAACATGCTTGGCCAGCGGAAAAACGGGAAAGGGCCTGGCGTCCCAAGCCCACAGATAGATCCGGTCCCGGTCGATCATCCGGCCGCCATAGGCGCCCGAGACCGGGTTGTCGGTCTCGACGAAACCGGCGACCGCCTCGTCCCAATGGTCGAGATGGGCGCGCAGGAAACGGTGCTGGGCCAGGTCCGAGCGGCCGCCATTGGAAAAATGCGGCAACGCGCTTTCGGCGGATTTGGGGTCGACGAAGACGTTGGGCTGGTTCGGCCCCTTGTCGCAGGCCGGACAACCGAGTTCGGTAAACCAGATCGGCTTCGAGCGGGGCACGAAGGCCGTCGGCGTCGCCGCCTCCACCCCGCCCGGGCGGTCATGATGCGGGTTCGACCACCACGAGACGATATCCTTGGGACGGTACACCCACGGCTTGCCGTAGGCGCCGTCGGTGATGGCGCTGCGCTCGCGCATCAGGCGCGCCGCCTCGCTTACATAGTGCCAGTCGAACCGTTCGCCGCCGGCGATCGCCGCCCGCAGCGCCTTGGCGTCGTAGGGGCCAGCCGCGCCATCGGGACTGGTTCCGGCATGATCGCCGTCACGCCAGTCGGCCAGCGGCAGGTAATTGTCGATACCGATCGCGTCGATCGCCGGATGGGCCCACAGCGGATCGAGATGGAAATAGACGTCGCCGCTGCCGTCGGCCGGCTGGTGGCCGAAATATTCGCTCCAATCCGCGCCGTAGCTGATCTTGGTCGGCGCGCCGACGACAAGACGCACCTGCGCCGCCAGATCGCACAGCGCCTCGACCACCGGAAAAGCGTCGGTTTCGTCGCGCAGCGTCGTCAGGCCGCGCAGTTCGGAGCCGATCAGAAAGGCGTCGACGCCGCCGGCCGCCTGCGTCAGCATCGCGTAATGCAGCACGAAACGGCGATAGCCCCATTCCTGCGGATCGCCGGCATAGCGGGCCAAGCCGTCTTCGATCGAAAAATCGGCCGCCGTCGCCGCGCCCATGAACAGATCGGCCTGGCCGCGCGCGGCGGCGCTCTTGTCGGCGCTTTGAGGCCGACCCGGCGCCGGATCGCACGTGATGCGGCCACGCCATGGATAACGCGCCTGGGCGGGGCCGCCATAAGGGTCTGGCAGCGTGTTGCCTTCCGGCACGTCCATCATGATGAAGGGGTAGAGCGTGACCTTCAGGCCGCGGGCCTTCAAGGCCCCGATCGCCTGGATGACCGACAGATCGGACGGCGTGCCGCCATAGGCGGCGCGGCCGGCGTCCTGCGAGACGATGTCGGCCTCGGCCGGACCGAGCCCGCCGGCTTCCCAGGGAGCCGACGCGGCGGCGATCGACGGGTCGGTGATGCCGGGCCGGATGCGGCACTCTCCGGCTCTGAGATCGTTGCCGAACCAGGTCGCCACCAGGGCGACATTTGTCAGGTTCGGGCAGGTGGCGACGAGTTCGTCGAGCGAGGCTTCGAAATCGCTGGCGGCGTAGAGCACGTGCCGGTTGACGAGACCGGCCTCGCCGAGCTGAATACTCTGGCTGACCTCGTCCGGCGCATAGCCGAACTGGGTCGAACCCGGAATCAGCGCGACGGCGCGGACCTGGCCGCACAACGGACCGACAGGGCGGATGACTTCGAACTGGAGCTGCGGCAGGCGGTTGCCATACGCCTCGAGCGGCAGGCGTTCGAACACGACATAGGCGGTCCCGCGATAGGCCGGGGCGTTGCCCGCGCCCTGCTTGGCCTCGATCAGCGGATCGGGCGGCTGGTCCTCGCCGCCGCGATAAAGGCGCATGGTGACCGCGGTCAGGTCGAGTTCGCGGCCGTCGGCCCACACCCTGCGGATCGTGGCGATCTCGCCCTCGCACAGGGCGAAGGCCGCGTTGGCGAAATAGGCGTAGGAAGTGACGCGCGGACCGCCCTTGCCGCCCTGGCGCTCGGAGGTGCGGGTTTCTTCGAACCGCGTCGCCCAGATCAGCGTGCCTCCCAACCGCGCGGTGCCGTATAGCCGGGGCACGGGTGTCCCCTCCTCGGCGGAAAAGGGCTGCGCGCCTTTCAGTCGCGGCCCTTCCCGCGTGCGCGTTCCGCCCAGCACATAGCGGTCCAGGGCATAGCCGGCGAGCGCGCCGGCGGCGGTGCCGATGGTGACGCCGGTCGCGCCCAGAAAACCGCCGAGATAGGCGCCGGCGGCCTGGAGCAGGAGTGTGGCCAAGACTTGCCCTCAGTCGGGTTCGGGAAAGGAGAAAACGCCGGCGATGCGGCGGCGCCATTGCGGCACGAGCGCGGAGACCGTGACCGCATGGCCCTGATAGGCGTGCACGAAGCGATCCGGCGCAAGCAGGATGCCGGCATGTTTGGCCGGCAGTCCCGGTTTCCAGCGAAACAGCACCAGATCGCCCGCCGATGCTGCCGCCAGCGGACGCTCGCGACAGTGACGGCGCGCGGCGTCCAGCAGGCGGTCGCGCCCACCCGCTTCCGCCCAGTCGGGCGGGTAGGCTTCGACCGGCTCGGGTTCGCGCCCGTAGAGCGCGCGCCAGACACCGCGCACCAGTCCCAGGCAGTCGCAGCCGACGCCCTTTTTCGAGCCCTGATGGCGGTAGGGGGTCCCCACCCAGCCGAGCGCTTCGGCGACGACCCGCGCGCCAATGGACCCGTTCGATGCCGGCCTTACGCTCATGGCACCAGCGGGCTCCCGTCGAAGCTTTCGTCCGGCGTCGCATAGCCATAGGCGACATCGTTGCCCGGCAGGTGCGGAAAGCCGCGAAAATTCAGATGATTGCCGAATTTCGCCTTGCAGGTGGAAAAATGCTTGTCGCAGCCGGCGCGCAGCGTCACCGCCGTACCGGGAGGCGGCAGGGGCGCGGTGTCGCGCCAGATCACCAGTTCGTCGGCCGCGCTGCCGCGCCGATGCGCGAGGATGCGGTGGCGCGCGCCGGCCAGCGGTCCGTCGAGGCAGATCAGGATGCCGTTGGAAAACCAGCCTGGTTCAAACGCCTCGAGGCCGTCGACCTCCACCATGTCGGCGGTGACGACGGCGCAGACCGTTCCCGCACCGGTAAATGCGGGCTGGTCGAGGGCGACGCCGCAACGCGCGTCGCCCAGCTCCGCGTCGCAGCCGCGCCGGAACCAGCGTCCGCGCGGCTGGTCGAGATGACGCTTTTGGCTTTCCAGTTCGGCGCGAAACCGCCCGTCCTCAACCGTGATCTTGCCGATCACCGCCCTGCGCAGCAGCGCGTGCTGGTCGGGCGCGCGCCAATTGACCAGGAAGGTCTCGACCGTCGCGCCGTCGAAACGCCCGGCCGCGATTTCCTCGGCGTCGAGGTCGGCCGAGGCCAGCGCCCCCTCGATATCGACGGTATCGACCGCCAGGCCGAGGCTTTCGCGCGCTTCGCTGGCCGAGAACCCCGAACCTGGCATACACGACGTTCCGTCGACGACGAGCGCGCGGTCGTGGTCGGTGAAACCCAGAACCGTCGCGTCGCTCCGCACGAGGCGCCAGCACTGGCATACCGTCGTCACCTCGCGTTGCAGATGCGCCAGAAGGCCGGGCGGAAAGGCGCTCACGACAGCACCTCGATCAAGGGAACGGCGGGAATCTGGCCGGCCTTGAAGGCGGCAAGGCTGACCGACAGCGCCTCGCTATCGAAGCGGACGGGAACGTCGAATTCGTAACCGGCCGTGATCTCCAGCCCCACCGGGGGAATCGAGCCGAGCGCGAACGTGACGATACCGGTGGTGACGTCGACGGCGAAATCGGCACCGGCTGCTGCCTCCACACCGTCCACCGCGACGCTGACGGTGCCCTCGACCGGCTTGCGGATCGCACGCGCATAGGCGTCTGGCCCCGAACCGTAACGCTTGACAAGCTGATAGGCGGCGGTGGTGGCGTCGCCGGTTCCGATCGCCTGGTCGAGGGCGGACGGCGTTTGCTCCGGCGCGCAGGATTTGCGGTCGAACGGATCGCGAAAGCGGAAACCGTGCAGCGATCCGCGCCGCGCCTCGAAAAAGGCGAGCACCGCGTAAACGTCTTCCAACGAGCGCAGCCCGGTACCGGCATCGTAGCTGCGTCGGGAATCGGCGAACCTGGCATTGCGCCTTTCCCGCCCCGAAGTCAGCGTCACGATCTCGTTGCGCCGCACCGGCCCGCCGGTCGCCCCGAAAGACACCGCGCTCGGAAACAACACCTCGTGAAACGCGTCAAGTTCGGCCATGCCGCCTCCCCCCGTTTTGCCTGTCGACCCGGTCCGGTCAAAGCGAGCGGGCGCCGCGCGAGGCGGCGCGCGCGATCATGCCGGTGATCTGCGCTTCGGATTTGCGGAACGAGGCGGCGTCCGGCGTCGTCACGTTGAACACGATATTGACCGGCGCGGCCGTCCCGCCTGCGGCCACGCCCAGGCGGCCGTCGGCGCCGCGCGCGAGCGGCAGGATCGCCTCCGCGCCGGCCTCGCCCATCAGGCCGAGCCCGCCCCGCATCGGAAAATAGGTCGGTTGCGACACCACCCCGCCGGACGCGAACCGAGTCGGTTTGCCCGGAACCCCGCCTTTGGCATGCGGAACGGCCTTCAGCAGCATGTCGAACAGGCCGGACATGCCCGCGCCGATCAGGTTCTGCAGCGGCGCCAGCGCCTTGCCGAGCGCCATCTCCGACAGGCTGAGGGCGAGGCGTCGCAACACGTCCTCCAGGGCCCGGCCGCTGAAGGCGGCCCGTTTGAACGCGTTCGTCAGGCGTGCGCCGAAATCGTCCGACAGGCCTTTGAGGTCGTCGAAGACCTTGCGTACGGACTCGGCGTCGAATTCCAGGTCGATCCGCGCTGTATCATTCATCTCGGTCCTTGCCTCCCTGGTCTGGAAACCTGGCCATCAAGGCCTCGAGAACGGCGCGGTCCGGCACGGCGCCGTGGCGATGGCGAGCCAATCCGCTCGCGCAGGCAAACTCCTTCGGCGTCATGGCCCAGAACTGGGCCGGCGAAAGCCGCAACACGCCGAAGCCGATCGCCATTAATCGTGACCAGTCCATCGCCTGCCGCCTGCTTGCTCTTCGCGACACAGGAACCGGCCGCTCAGTCTCGCGGCTCGGGCGCCGTGGCTTCGGCAGACCCGAAAGTGGCGGTGAGAAGCCGCGCCACGATCTCGGCGAAGCCGGCCACGCCGCCGTCGACGGCCATCGCCATCACTTCCTCGTCGCTAAGCGACGCGCCGCCGCCGCGCAGGCCCGCGCCGACGATGCGCGCCAGGTCACGGGCCGAAAGCCGGCCGCTCGCCATACGCTTGACGAGCGCTTGCAGGTCGTCCGCCCCGAAACCGGCTTCCAGTTCGGCCAGCGCGCCCAGCGTCAGGCACAGACGGTAGCGGGTGCCGTCGAGCTCGGCGGCGATCTCGCCGCGCTGCGGATTGATGATCATCAGCTTGCCGAAAAACCGATCGCGCCGGCCGATTCCAGCGCCAGTTCAAAGGTTACTTCGGCATCGTAACTGCCGGCATATTCCAGCGCCGTGATCTGGAAGGGCCCCTCCACCGTGCCGAAATCGGGCACCACGACCTGCCAGGCGTCGGTGGCGCCGGAAAAGAAGCGGGCGCGGATCTCGCCATCAGACTGCGCGTCCTTGAAGATGCCCGATCCGCTCACGGAAGCGCGCTGCACGCCCGAGCCGGCCAGCAATTCGCGCCAGCGGCCGGCCGAGTCCGAATCGGTGATGTCGACCGTCTCGCTGTTGAACGCCAGTCGCCGCGCCCTGAGGCCGGCGACGGTCAGAAATCCGCCCATCCCGTCTATGTCGAGTTTCAGCAACAGGTCCCTGCCCTTCTGCGCACCCATGAACGCGGTCCTTTCGTGTCTGGAAAATTCGCGATGACGCAGCCGGCGCTCAGCCCGCCGCCTCGATCAGCGCGCGAAACCGCAACACCCCCCTGTAGAGGGCGAGGTCGTCATCGTAGCGCACCTCGGCGAAGTCGAGCCGCATCAGCACCAGCCGGCCCTCGGCCAGCGGCACCGGCTGCGCGGCCAGGACCGGCCCGATCAGGTCCATGATCTCCAGGGTTTCGGCCTTGCCGCGCGCCTTCGACCACACGTGCAGGCTGAAAAGCTGCTCGGTGCCGCTCTCGGTGCCCGTGCTCCAGTCGTAAACGCTGGTGCGACCGAAGGTGACGTAGGGAAACGGCACGTTGGCCGGCGCGTGATCGTAGATGCGTGGACCGCCCAGCCGCGTCGTCAGGGCGGCGTCGGCGCTCAGGGCCGCATGAACGGCCGCCTGCAGTTCAATCGCTGCGGCCGCCACGCGCGCCTCCCGCCTGATGCATGTGCGCGCCGGGCGCGCCTGCGCGCCCTTTGCGTCCCTCGGCTCGAAGCCGCCGGGCGTGATCGTGCTGCACACGTTCATCGGCGCGTGCATGCGCCCTGCTCCTGAGGGCGCGCACCAGACCGTCCAGCGTCAGGCGCACGGCAATTTTCATCGCCCCTCCTCCTCGCTCTGGCAGACGAGATAGCGGCCGCTCTCGTCGGGATCGTGCAGATGACGGATCGCAAACAGCCGCGCGCCGGCGCGAAAACGCATGCCGCTCGCCACGTCGTCGCGATGGCGGATGGTGATGCGGTGCGTCACCCGCTCGATGCGCTGGTCGGGACCGAAGCGGCTCGATGCGGTGATCGGTTCCAGGCGGGCAAACACGGTCGCCACCGCATTCCAGTCCTCGACATGGCCGCCGGTCGCGTCGACGACCGTGTCCGCCGCCTCTAGCGTCAGCCGTGCGCGCAGCGCGCCGGGATCGATGCGCGCGCGCCTCACAACAGCGCCTTCGGTCGGTAGCCCGCCATCAGGCGCCGATAGCCGTCGGGCAGCGACACCGGCTGGTCGCGCGCGCCGAACCCGGCGCGAAACTCGTACCAGTGCGACACGAGCAGCGTCATCGCCCGCTTCAGCAGATCGGGCACGTCGACGCCCGAGGCCCCGAAACCGGCGCGGAAATCGATCTCGATCCCGTTCATCGCCAGTCCCGGCCGTGCCGGCTCTCGCATGAAAAGCCGCGCCGGCCGCGACAGCCCGTCGAGCTGATAGTCGGCCGGGTCGGCAAGCGACGCCGCGCCCTCCTCGTCATAGATCGTCACGGAGAGGATCTCGCGCACGGGGTGCCGGCGCAGATGCGCCACCCCGCCGCGCGGCCAGCCGTCGAGCACCAGCCGCCAGTCCTGGTCGATCAGCGCAAGGCCGGCATGTCGCTCCACCTCCTCGCGCGCCGCCCGGATCAGGCCGGTGATCAGATCGTCCTCGGCCGTGTGGTCGAGGCGCAGAAACGCCCGGCATTCGGCCACGGTCAGCGGCTCGACCGGCGGCGCGACGGTGCGAAACAGCGCCATCGAAAATCCTTCGTCGTTGGAATTTTTTTGACACGAGGCGGCCCCGGCGCTGGCCGGAGCCGTAAGCCATGGCGCCAGGACGCCATGGCGAAGCGGATCGCGGATCAGGACACGCCGAATTTCAACAGTTTGATGGCGTCGAAATCCTGCACGCCGCCGCCGACCCGCTTTGTGGTGTAAAACAGCACGTAGGGTTTGGCCGAGTAGGGATCGCGCAACACACGCACGCCGGTACGGTCGACCACCAGATAGCCGCGGCCGAAATCGCCGAAGGCGATCGCGGTGGCGTTGCTGGCGATGTCGGGCATGTCCTCGGCCTCGACCAGCGGGAACCCCATCAGCATGGCCCGGCTGCCGGGGGTCGCCGGGGGCTGCCACAGATAATTGCCGTCGCCATCCTTGAGCTTGCGGATCGCGGCCTGCGTCTTGCGGTTCATCACCCAGCCGGCATTCTGCCGGTAGCCGGCCTTCAGCGCATAGATCGTGTCAATCAGCACGTCGGAGGCGTCGCTCGCCGGCAGCGCGCCGTCGACCCCGGTCGCCACGTAACCGAGCTTGCCCCACACCCAGGCGCTTTCGCCGACCTGATCGTAGTCGAGAAAGCCGCGCGGCTTGTTGACGCCGTCGCCGACCACGAAGGCCACGCCTTCCTGCTCGGCAAAGGCGGTTTCGATCTCGCCGGTGATCCAGTCGTCGAGGTCGACCGCGCTGTCGTCGAGCAGCGAGGCGGTCGCCGCCGGCATGGCGTAGATCTCCATGGTCGGAAACTGCAGCTCGGCCAGGGTCGTGCTGGTCGTCTCGGGCCGTGCCGCCGTCTCGCCGACCCAGCCGACCGCCGGCCCGCTCAGCGCGAAGGGCTTTTTCAGCACCGCGCCCGATACCTGCCGCACCGACGCGATACCGCGGATCGGCGACAGCGCGGCCAGCCGCTTGCCGATCGCCGCCTCCGTCTCGTCGGGCACCAGATAGCCGCCGTCCTGGCCCGAGCCGTAGGACATCGCCTTGGTGTCCAGCGCCCGCAGGGCGCGGTCGTCGCCGGAGCGCATATAGGCATGGAAGGCGTCCTTGTGCTCGCCGGACGCGCCGGCCGCGAAGCCGGCCCCGCCCAGCGGCGGGCGCGCCTTGCCGATCAGCAGCCCGTCGAGCGCCCGGCGCTGCTCGTCCAGCGCCTGGGAAATGCGGTCTAGCCGTTCCTCCACCAGCACGTCGCCGGCCGCCTTGCCCTCGACGGCGGCCAGACGCTCGTCATTGGTCTGCTTGAACGCCTCGAAGGCGTGCATGAATTCGGCGAAGGCCGGCGCGATCTCCGGCGATGCGCCGGTTTCGGCCTTGTGTTCGGGAGCGGCGATGCCCTTTTGCGTCATTGCGGTTCCTTTCCTTCGATCAAGAATGTTGCGGCGCGGATGATGCCGGCGAGATCGCCCGGCGGCGAAATCGCCTCGCTATCGGGGCCGATCGCCTCGACGCGGGCGCCGGTCAGCATCGGGAAGGTCACGACCGAGATTTCCCACAGATCGGCCTCCAGGATGCGGCGCACGCGCCGGCGCGGGTCGCGCGCCGCGCGCACGGTGCGAAAGCCGATCGACAGTCCGTCGATGGCACCTTCGGCAATCAGCGCACGGACTTCGCGCGCCCGCCCGACACCCGGCGACAGCACGCCTTCGACAAACAGGCCGCGCGCGTCCTCGCACAGGGCGAGCCAGCGCCCGATCGGCTGGGCAGGATCGTGCTGGAACAGCATGCGGATGCCGCTCGGCCCCTTTTCGGCCAGCGCGCGCGCAAACGCGCCCGGCTCGATCAGATCGCGGCCCTGGTCGAGCCGGCCGAACAGGCTGGCGTAGCCGCGAAAACGGCCGCCTTTGCCGGCGCCCGCGCCGGGGCGCGCCCAGCCGGCCGCGTCCCTTGTCCGCGCCGTGTCAACGTTCATCGCGGTTCCCTCCCACGTCCGGCACACGCCCGCCCGCTGGCCAGCGCTGCAGGAGACGCATGACCAGCCCCAGCGCCCACCAGGCGCACAGGCTCGCCGCGGCCGCGCCCATCAGCATGGTCTCGGCGGTGCCGATCGCGTCGGCGATGCCGAGTTCGGCGGCGATCTTGAGCCCGGCGACCGTGCCGAACACCAGGCCGCAGACCACCCCGACGGCGAAGCGGATCGCCGCCTCGCGCCGGGTTCGCGGCAACATGTAGGCGAGCGAGACGGCAGACCCCGCTATCGCGCCCGCGCCCTTGGCCGCCCATTGCCAGGCGGCATCCGGTACGTCGGTCAAGTCCTTCTCCGATTTTACTGAAACGCGGCGGTCCGATGCCGGGCCTGGCAGCACTCGATCGTCCCCCCGGTCGAGGTTCGCCGGGTGCTCGTGTGCTGTTGTAAGAGGTCCTGGCTCAGCCCCAACCGACAATAAGCTTGTCGGCCGGCTCGGGATGGTTGAGCCAGATTCGGACCCGGCTATTCAATCCTCAACCAGACCACCGGTGTCCCCGGATCCTTCGTCCCGCACGTGTGGCAGCCATAATTGCGTCCGATGCGATTGATCTCGCGAATTTCCTCCGCTGTCCGGTTTCGTCCGGAACTGCGCGCCGGCAGCGATTCCTTGGCGTATGGACCCGGTCCGATCCCCATGCGCTGCAGTTCCAGCAGCCCGGCCTCGGCCTCGCGCATCGCTGCCCGGTTGGCGGCAATCTCACCCTCCACCGTCTCGTACGCGCTCGGACGCGGTTTCCATCTCGGATCGAGTTCCCGTACACGCTGCACGGCCGCACGCATGTAGCTGTTGCTGATTGCCAGCTGCGTCGCCTGCGCCGGCGGCACGTTTCGCCAGCGTCCCCCGACACGGCGCGGGCCGCCGCGACCGCCAGGCGGCCTGGCCTGAACCGGTATCACCCGCGCACAGCACCCCTCGTCGGTCCACTGGCCGCCATCGGGATTGCCCTTCGGCACGCGCGGCTGGTCGGGGCGAAACCCGGTCCCGGTCGCTACCTCCCCCTCGGCGGATAGCCGACCGCCTCGCGCTTTTCGTCGTCGCCGAGGAAGCTTGCCGCGTCGACCCGCGCCCACAGCGCATCGCGCTCGCCTGAAAGGCCCTCGATGCGGTCGGCGTCGTACCAGAACCGCAGGCCACGCCCGAAGGCCGGCCCCAGGAAGGCGGAAAGGTCCTTGGCGATGCGGCCGACCAGCGGCAGCACCGTCAGGCGGTAGAACGCCCGGTTGGCCTCGGCGTAATTGGCATAAGTGTTGTCGCCGGGAATGCCCAGCAGCATCGGCGGCACGCCGAAGGCGAGCGCCACGTCGCGCGCCGCGCCGTTCTTGGCCTGCATGAAATCCATGTCCTTTGGCGACAGGCCCATCGCCTTCCAGTCGAGCCCGCCTTCCAGAAGCAGCGGCCGCCCGGCGCGCGTCGGCCCGCCATAGCCCTGCTCCAGTTCCGCCTTCAGGCGCTCGAACTGCTCCTCGGTCAGATTGGCGCCGTCCTTCGGCGCATAGACCAACGCTCCCGACGGCCGGGCCGAATTGTCGAGCAGCGCCTTGTTCCAGCGCCCGGCGGCGTTGTGGGTGTCGAGCGCCATCAGCGCGGCCTGCAACGGCGGAAAGCCGTAATGGTCGTCGAGCGGGTGAAAGAGCGAAAACTGCGCCGCGCCCGCGCCCGGCCGCCCCAGCGGCACGCGCCTCTTCGAGCCGTCATGCCGGTGGTCGAGCGCCACCGGCCAACCGGCCTCGTCGCTGACCACCGCCACCCGGTCGGGCCGCAGCAAATGCAGTTCGCGCCCATCGGTGCCGGCCTCGACCAGTTCCGCATAGGCGTTGCCCGAAAGCAGAAGATGGCCGTAGAGCGCCTCGAAGAAGGCACCGCCGGCCTGGCGCGGGTTCGGCCGGTCGATCAGTTCCATCAGCGGGTGCTCGCCGTGTTCGGCCGCGCCCTCGTAGAGCAGCCACGGCACCGCGGCGGCCGTCTCGGCGATCAGCCGCACGCAGCGGTGCACGACCGGGTTGCGCATGAAGCCCTCGCGGGCAAGCGCGCCATAGTCGCGCCGGGTCCAGTTCGCCTCGTTTTGCATATGCAGCGCGACGAAACCGATCGGCCCGGCCTGCTTTGTCTCGGCAGCCGTCGTCGCACCGTTGGGGCGCGGCGCCCACGGCCAGTTCCAGGTCATCGAAAATTCCTGCGCTATGGCGTTTCCAGGCGAAGTGGAAGCCGGCTCGCCGTTCGGAAACGCGTTAAAACAATAGGTTGGAGCCGGTCTGCCAATCCGGGAAAAGCAGAACGGCTCTAGTGGATTTCGCGGATGCGCGGCGTTGCGTGCGGTCCCAGAAGCAGTTCGGTCAGCGCCCACACCAACGCGTCGAGCCGGTCGGGAGAGCGGCCGTCGGAAAGCCCGCCGGGGCCGAAATCGCACATCTCGTCCTCGAGCTCGGGAAACCGCCTGGCATGCGCCACGCGCCCCTGCTCGTAGAGGGCGGCCACCGGCTCGGCGCGCAGCCACTTGCCGCGCGTCGCCCGTACCGGCTTGACCGCCACGCTCGCATCGACGCCGTGGATGACGGTCGACACCATGTCGCCGCCCTGGTTGACCTCGACCACGATACTGTCGGCCGCATAGCGGTGGTAAAGGGCCACCGCCTTTTGCGCCCACGCCGTCGGCCGCGCCCGGCGCATCGTCGCGTCGGCCATCACCAGCGCCCGACCGTCACCGACCGCGCCCGCCACAACGATGCCGCAGGCGTCCGAGGTGCGGCGCGCGCTCGCCGGCGGGTCGACCGCCACCACGATGCGGCCGGGCGTCTCGTCCGCCCGTCCCCCGGCGGTGCGTTCCACCATCTGGCGCGACCACAACGCGTCCTCGCGGTCGGCGATCATCTCGCCGTCCATTTCCTGGCGGCCGAGCCGCGTGCCGCCGTAGCGGGTCCGCAGCCAGTCGATGAAACCGGCCGCCAGATGGGCCTGGTTGTCGACCGTTTTCATGCGCGTCACCGTCACCGCCGGGTCGGCCAGCAGCCGGCGCAGAAGCGGGGTCGGTCGCGGCGTGGTGGTGATCAGCTGTTTCGGCGCCGGCCCGACCCGCAGGCCGAACTGCAGCATGTCGAAACAGGCCTCGGCATGGCGCCATTTGCCGGCCTCGTCGCACCAGGCGGCGTCGAATTGCGGCCCGCGCAGGCTCTCGGGATCCTCCGAGGAAAAGATCTGCGCCGTCGCCCCGCCCGGCCACACCAGCCGCCGCCGCGAGGGCTCGTAGCGCGGCCGCGCCTGCCGGGCGCGCGCGGCGATCCCCGACAGCCCGTCGATCATCACCTCGCGCACGTCGGCCAGCGTCTCGCCGATCAGCGCCAGCCGGCCGTATTTGCGGTGGGCGAAGGGCGGCAGGCCGCGCACCAGCATGTCGATCCATTCCGCCCCCAGCCGCGTCTTGCCCGCCCCGCGCCCGCCCAGCACCAGCCAGGAGCGTCCGGGCGGCCACAGCAGCGGATATTGCCGCGCGCGGGCAAAGACCATCCATTCGTGGCGGATCGTCCAGGCCTCATCCTGGCTCGGCGTCCATCCCGCCTCCCGCGCCGCCGCCGCCTCCGTCGACGATCTCGGCGGCGAATTCGTGGGCGAGCGCGACGATGCGCTGATTGATCTTCTCCAGGACGGCGGCCTTTTCGGCGTCATTATTTATGGTGTCTTCCGTCATCTGGGCGCGGGCCATGTCCTCGGCCTTCTCCAGGGCGCGAAACGCAGCCAGCGCGGCGTCGAGATCGGCCTTGTCGACCCCGCCCTCCCCGGCCTCGAGCGCGGCGCCGAGTGTCTCGATACGGCCGATCCAGCGCGCCAGCTCGCGCCGCAGCCGCGCCAGATGGTCCGGCGTGATCTCGGTCTGCTGCGGCGCCCGCCAGCCCTCGCGCCGGACCCGGCGGACCAGGCTGGCCTCGCCGCAGCCGGTCAGCTGCGCGATCGTGGCAAACCCCGCTTTCCCGTCCTCGAACACGCGCCGCGCCGCCGCCCAGCGCGCCGCCGCAGCCAGCACCATCAACCGATCCCGATCGTTTTCTTGTGTTTGGGTTTTTCGTCGTCTGGAACGTCGTCGTCCAGGATTTCGCCTGTCGCGGACATTGGCGATGTCTCGCAACACCCCCGCGCCTCCGGCCCGACCGGCCAATCTGGCGCAACTGTCCGACGATAGCCGAACCCTACCAAAGCCCCGTCACGGTGTCAAGGATTTTTTTCCTAATTATCCCTTTCGCACCACAACCACTAGTGCTGGTATGCGCCTGACAATGGAGGCTCCCCATGCCTGGCGCACCCGACAACGACAAAGATTGCAGAGAGATCGAGATTACGCCCGAGATGATCGAGGCGGGGCTACGCCACCTTTATTGGTATCATCCGGATCGCGGAGTGGACGAAGAAGAAACCCTTGTTAGGATTTTCAGTTCGATGAAGGCGGCGCGGACGCACCTTTACGGTGAATGCCTTGCATCAGATAGGCGGCATTGATTGCAGGCTGTAGCCGTTTCAGCATGTCCTTGAACTTCACCGTAAGGAACATGCTCTTGTCCACGTTGTGGTCGGTATAATCTGCGAACTTCTCAAAAATTGTCTTGAGCGCGGGATGTTGGAACGTGACCGGCCTGAAGTCTTTGGGATGGGAAAACTCATTCCGAATTCTACGGACTATGTGCATCTCAGTGTGCATCGTCTTGTCGATGAGACCCATGGCATATGCGCTATCGATTTTGGCCGAAAACGATGAAAAGGGCCCATATCCAGAGAACATCTTGTCTCTCAGATCGGCATTGAGTTTCGGCATTTTGGATGTGATGATCGTCTGCAGAAACGAATCTAGGGATGCGGCCGTCAGAATCGCGGTGGTACTCTGTGCATTTTCGTTTAACCGGGTGATTTCCTGCCAAAAGATATTCTGGGCTTCTTCAGGGGATCTGGGAACGTCGGCTGCCATGATAGAGTCCTCCCATGGATAACAATTGCACAGAAGAACGCTACGGCGACAATGAAGCCGAGGATCGCTTTCGCAGGCTGCTCAAATCGGCCGTGAACACCCCTCCCGCGCCGCTTAAGAGCATGACTCCCATTGGGGTTCCGGCGCAACAAAAGAAGCGCGGCAAGAAGGCCGCTACTTCTTCCGATGCTTCTTCCGCCAGCGCAAAAAGCGGGCGGCGCGATGCCGGAAAACAGGCTTAGTGAGGTTGGTGATAGGTGAGACGCTTGCCTTCCGCACCTTTGATCGCAGCAATAGTCCGCGCCTGATCTTCGACGCCTAGAGCAGCGCGGCGGTTATAGCGGAAGTCAAATTCAGCAAGGTAGCGGTGCAGATACGCTTCGCCGCAATGCTGATCGACACCGGTCATGCCGCGTTTGAAGATGGAGAACACGTTTTCGATCGTGTTGGTGTGCACGACAACAGCGCCTTCGCGGCGGGCGTATTCCTTCGCGGTGTGCTTCACCGTGCGGTGGCCGGCATATTCCTTGCCGGTATCGGTGTAGAGGCGGGATTCGTCGGTGTAGAGCGTGGTGTCGCGGGGCACGTTGCGCACCAGCGCTTCGCGAGCGGATGCCGTGGTGGCGGTGTTGACGTGGAAGGTAGGACAGGATCGCCGGGCTCGACCAGCGCGGCGACGCTCCCGGAAGTCAAACACCGCCAGCCGGCACCGCAGATGCGCGTCGCCGCCGTGCCCGGTCGGCGCGGAGCCATACCGCGCGTGCCGACGCCTCTCCCGCCGCCCCGCCCGCAAACGGACGTCCGTTCCCCGCCGGGCCATCGCCCCGGCGTTCTGGAATATTTTCCTACCCTCTTTACGATGACGCGAAGTTGCAAAGGTCTGCGGCCGGTTTTTCCTTGTATGCGCCGGCCGCTTTGGTGCAATGATGCCGCAGCGGAAGTGGTGGGCCGCCTGAAATTCGCCCGTATGGGAACGCAGCTTGCCTGCCCGATGGCTTACGGACAAGCGGTTGATGGACAACCCATTCGAACAAAAAAAGACACGCGCCCCGCGAACCTCGAAACTGCTCGAGATCGACGCCTGGATCGATTCCAGCCTCTATGAGGCCGGGTTCAAGGCCGGCGAGATCTGGGAAACGATCACCATCTTCTTCCGCCGGTTCCGCGTCTATGGCTGGCGCCGCGGCGTGGTGGAGGCGCTGAGCGAGAGCGTCACGCTCGGCGCGGCCGGCTCGGTCGTACTCCTGGCGCTGGCCATGCCCGCCTTCGAGGAAACCGCCGGCAACTGGCGCGCCCAGGCCGACTATGCCGTCACCGTGCTCGACCGCTACGGCAACGAGATCGGCCAGCGCGGCATCATCCAGCGCGATTCCGTGCCGGTCGACGAGATCCCCGACCACGTCATCAAGGCGGTGCTGGCGACCGAGGACCGGCGCTTCTTCGACCATTACGGCATCGACGTCATCGGCCTCGCCAGGGCGATGACGGAAAACATGCGCGCCAATTCCGTCGTCCAGGGCGGCTCCACCATCTCGCAGCAGCTGGCCAAGAACCTTTTCCTGTCCAACGAGCGCACCATCGAGCGCAAGGTCAAGGAAGCCTTCCTGTCGGTGTGGCTGGAGGTGAACCTGACCAAGAAGGAGATCCTGCAGCTCTATCTCGACCGCGCCTATATGGGCGGCGGCACGTTCGGCATCACGGCGGCGGCCGACTTCTATTTCGACAAGGGCATCAAGGACGTCGACCTCGCCGAGGCGGCGATGCTGGCCGGCCTGTTCAAGGCGCCGGCGCGCTACGCGCCGCACATCAACCTGCCGGCCGCGCGCGCCCGCGCCAACGAGGTGCTGACCAACATCGTCCAGGCCGGCTTCATGACCGAGGGCCAGGTTATCGCGGCCCGGCGCGAGCCGGCCAATGTCGTCGACCGCGACAACCAGCAGCATCCCGACTATTTCCTCGACTGGGTGTTCGAGGAGGTCAAGGAACTGGCGGCGCGGCTGCCAACCCATTCGCTGGTCGCGCGCACCACGCTCGACATGAACATCCAGTCGGCGGCCGAGGAGGCGCTGGAATACCATCTGCGCCAGTACGGCAAGGATTACGGCGTCAAGCAGGGCGCGATCGTCGTCATCGACGACGGCGGCGCGGTGCGCGCCATCGTCGGCGGGCGCGACTACGGCACCAGCCAGTTCAACCGCGCCACCCGCGCGCTGCGCCAGGTCGGCTCCTCCTTCAAGCCCTATGTCTATGCGACCGCGATGGAAAACGGCTTCACGCCCGACACCATCGTGCGCGACGCGCCGATCACCTGGGGGCGCTGGTCGCCGAAAAACTATTCGCGCGGCTATCGCGGCAGCATCCCGCTCTCCACCGCGCTGATCAAGTCGATCAACACCGTGCCGGTGCGCCTGGCCAAGGAGCATCTGGGCATCAAGCCGATCAAGGAACTGGCCGAGGCGATGGGCATCGAATCGCCGGTGTTTTCCGACAAGACCATGGTTCTGGGCACGTCGGGGCTGACCGTGCTCGACCAGGCGACCGGCTTTCACGTCTTCGCCAATGGCGGCCTCGCCGGCCGGCGGCACGGCATCACCCAGCTTCGCACCCATTCCGGCGAGGTCGTTTACGACTGGCGCCGCGACGCGCCGGAGCCGCAGCGGGTTTTGAGCGAGCAGTCGGTCGGCTACATGAACTCCATCATGGTCCAGGTGCCGGAGATCGGCACGGCGCGGCGCTCCGCGCTCGACGGCATCCGCAGCGCCGGCAAGACCGGCACCACCCAGGCCTACAAGGACGCCTGGTATGTCGGCTTCACCGGCAACTACACCGCCGCGGTCTGGTTCGGCAACGACGAGTCGACCCCCACGCGCAACATGACGGGCGGCTCGCTGCCGGCGATGACTTGGAAGCGGCTGATGACCTACGCCCACAACAATATCGAGTTGAAGCCGATCCCCGGCATCGACAAGCCGTTCCTGGAGGGCAAGGACGCGCCCAAGGTCGCCGATGCCGGCGCCGACGGCGACGGTGACGGCGAGGCCGCCGGCCGGCCGCCGGTAATGTCGGCGGCAACCACCCGGCTGTTGCGTCAGATGACGCGGCTTTTCCGCGAAGCCGCGCCGATCCGGGTCGCCAGCGAACGCGACACCTCGTCGGCGCTTTGAGTATCCGCGCCGTGCCGTCCGCGCCTTGTCCGCCCCGTCTGCGCGCGCGCCTTGGCCGGGCCTTGCCGGCGAGGCCCGGCTAATGCGCGTTCCGCTCTACATCGCCCTGGTGGTCGCGATCGCTGTCGGCGGCGGCGGCGCCTCGGTCTGGTTCGCGCTCAACGCCATTGACGGGCTCGACACGCTCAGGGTCGGGGCCTGGACCGCCTATCCCGCTTCCGGCACGCCGCAGGTCGACCCCTACGGCCGGGCGCGCATCGCGCGCGACGGCGAACTGCCGCTGGGGCGCGCCGAAGGGCTTTATTTCCTGGCCGAGCGCGATTCCTCCGGACAGGGCCTGCGCCGGCAATGCCGCTACCGCCTCGAGGGCGGCGTGCCGGTCGCGCGCTTCTGGACCCTTTATGCTACCGACAGGACCGGTCACGCCGCGCCGCAGCCGCAGCGGCCCGCCGACGGGCTGCATTCGCGCCAGATCCTGCGCCGGGCCGACAACAGCTTCGACATCGCCATCGGCCGCGCCCCCGCCCCCGGCAATTGGCTTGCCGTGACGGGAACCGGCGAAATGACGCTGGTGCTCACGCTCTACGACACGCCGGTGGCCAACGGCGCCGACGCCCGCGACATCGCGCTGCCCGCCATCTACAGGACCGGCTGCGATGCTTAGGCTGGCTTACGTCCTCCTGTCCGGCCTGATCGGCGCCGCGATCGTGCACATCGCGATCCTGCTTCTGCTGCCGGCCTATGCCGAGCGCGATGCCTGGTCGCGCCTGGAGCAGGCCGGCGCGCCCAACAGCTTCGTCCGGCTGCCGGAAACCGCCTCGGCCACGCGCGGCGCGCGCGCGCCCGACCCCTTCATGGCCGCCGGCGCCTGCCGCTTCGACCTTTCCGAAAGCGGGGTGCGGGTGCAGGCGACGGAGAAACCGCTGTTCTGGTCGGTCTCGCTCTACAATCGCTGGGGGCACAATATCTACAGCCTGAACGACCGCACCGCCTCCGACGGGCTTTTGGATCTGGTCGTGGTCTCGCCCGACCAGATGATCGACCTGCGCAAGGATCTGCCCGAAGACCTGGCCGGCTCGGTCATCATCGAGGTCGAGGAGGATATCGGCATCGTCGTGGTGCGGATTTTCCGGCCGGACGCAACCTTCGCCCCCTTGGTCGACAGCTTCTTCGACGCTGCGCGTTGCCAGTCGCTCTAGCATCGCCCCCCCTGCCCGCCGGCAAATGTGATCGGCGGGCGGGCGCTATCGACACACAGGCACGTTGCGCACCGTTGCAAGACGCGATATAGCCTGCTCGATTTCCCATTCTGGTGGCTTCAACCACCGCCCGCGTGAGGGACGCGGGCGAAGAAAGGACGATTGTATCATGGCCAATCAGCTTCTCATGCCCAAAGCGACCGCGGTCTGGCTGGTGGACAACACGGCGATGTCGTTCGACCAGATCGCCTTTTTCTGTCACCTGCATCCGCTCGAGGTGAAGGCGATCGCCGACGGCGAATCGGCGCAGGGCATCAAGGGCATGGACCCCATCACCACCGGGCAGTTGACGCGCGACGAAATCGCCCGGGCCGAGAACGATCCGAACTACCGGCCCAAACTGTCCGAGCCCAAGGTGCGCATTCCCGAAAAGAAGCGGCGCGGCCCGCGCTACACGCCGCTTTCGAAGCGGCAGGACCGTCCCAACGCGATTTTGTGGCTGGTGCGCAACCATCCCGAATTGAAGGACGCCCAGATTTCACGCCTCGTCGGCACCACCAAATCGACCATCGAGCAGATCCGCAACCGCACGCACTGGAATTCGGCCAATCTGCAGCCGATGGATCCGGTCACGCTCGGCCTGTGTTCGCAGATTGACCTCGACCTGGAGGTTCAGCGCGCCTCACGCGGCGCGCCGCAACAGCAGAGCCCCGACGAGACGCTATTGCCGGCCTCGGCGACCGAAAGCCTGCCGGTCGGCAAGGATGGCGCGCCCGCCGGAGAGGAAAGCGAGGGCGAGAAGGAACTCGACGCCGACGCCGTCTTCGCCAAGCTGTCGTCGCTCAAATCCGCCGATCCGGACGAGGACGGCGACGACAAGGACCGGTAGGGCCGGCTTCCGCTGGACAGGAACCGGGCACGGCGGCAAAACCGGGCAAGCGTCTTGGCGCCGGTTTGCTCCGCTCGGTCAGGAGCGACCGGAAACCGGCGGACGGCGCGACGGTTTTGGCGTGTCCGCCGGGCCTTGTTTGCGCAACGCCTCGCCCTGGCGTTCGTAACGAATACCGGGAAAGACGATGATCGCGGCGCTGCCGGACCTGCGATGACAGGCCGGTTTGCGCCGGGCGCTATGGGCGTGGAACTGGATAATGTTCGTCATGGCTGTGCGTTCCGGTGCATGGGACACGATGGGCACGCTTACGACGCTGTCGTTCCAACTGTGCCCACCATAGGGTTAACAGCTTGCTAACACATTGATTGTAGCGTGCTGGCATATGCGCACGGGCAGATCAGGCAGCCCGGCGGGGTCAGCGTAACCGGTCATCGAGGCGTAGAGCGTAACCAGTGAGTACAGCGGACTTCAGGCGAATTGCGGACCGCGACCAGGCCGGCAAGGCCGAGCGGCTGTTGCGCGCGGCGGTTTCGGCCTTCGCGTCGCTGACGCGGCCCAGCCGGCGCGAAATCCGCCAGCTCGACCAGCTCGCCGCCCCCTTATTCGACAAGGTCCCGGCCGAGACGCTGCGTTACGTGGCCGCCGTGCTGTCGGAATCGCCGCATACTCCACCGGGCCTGTTGGCGCGGCTGTGCGAGCAGAGTGCCGACATCGCCGCGCCCCTGCTCATCCGCTCGCCGCTGCTCGGCGACGCTGCGTTGCTCGGCCTGATCGCCCGGCACGGTCTCACCCATGCGCGCGTCATCAAGAGACGGCCGCGCGTCCACCCCACCATCATCCAGGTCGCCAAGCTGCTCGAGGCGACGGCCGCACGGCCGCCCGAACAGGCCGCGCCGACGCCGACCCCGGCCAGCCGCGGTCTGGCCGAACTCGCCCGCCGCCGTCTGCTTCAGACCATGTCGGACAATGAAAACGCCGCTTGCGAGGGCTTGTCGGCCAAGGCTGCGGACGACGCGACGCACGATGGCGACCATTTCCGCAAGCTGAGGGCGGCCGCCCTGGCCGAAAACCGCGAGCCGTTCTTCCGCGCACTCGCCGAGACCGTCTGCTTGCCTTACGACACGGCACGGATGATTGCGCGCGCGCGCACCTATGACGACCTGCTCGTCGCCCTGCGCTCGCTCGACCTCACCGAGGAGCAGGCATTCCTGCTTGCCTGCGCGGCCTCGCCGTGGCGCTTTCCGCAGCGCAGGAATATCCGCCTGTTCCTGGAAAAATTCCGATCGATCAGCCGCGACGCGGCACGCGCCCAGGTTGAAACCAGTTGGCGCGAAAGCGCGGACCGGTCCGAAAAATCTACCTTTGCGTCAGGGCGCGACGAGGCCACCGCGCTCAGGGCGTAGCAAGGTCGATCATGTCGCTCACCGGCGTGGAAAGTTCGAGCTCCACCACCCAGGCGTCCGGATCGAACTTCAATTCGCGCTCCAGTTTCCTGCTCAGCGTGTCCTCGTCGACGATCTCCGGCAGTAAGACGAACAGCCGTCCGCCCGGCCTCCCCTCGCCATAACCGGTTTGCGGCGCGGGGGCGAACAGGCTCACCGCGCCGTTGCGGCCGCGCTCGACCACGAAGATCGCGCCTGCCTCCGTCGCCCCGCGATGCACGATGGCGGCGAACCCGCCGGCCGCGAAAGCCCGCCGGATCAAGGACGATACGAAGAGATCGGATGTGACGCGCACTTGCGAACCTCGCCTGCTGCCGGACCGCGTCTGGCCCTGGCGCGCGGACGGTCGGCCTAGAGCGTTTCCAGGCGAGATAGAAACCGGTTCGCCGTTCGAAAACGCTTTAAAACAATAAGTTAGAGCGGATCTGCGCTTCCACGAAAAGCAGTATTGCTCTAGTTCGTAAGCCCGATTTCGGTCATCTTGACAAGCAATTGCGCATCGGGCTGGCCGGTGACGGGAAGACCGAACAGCGACTGGAACTCGCGGATCGCGCTGCTCGTCTGGTCGCCGACGATCCCGTCGAGGTCGATCCCGTCATGCCCGAAAGCCCGCAGCCCCGCCTGGATCTTGACGATATCGGCATCGCCGAGCTGTGCGGAACCGTCTTCGACGGGCGCGGCGTGGCGCGGTTTTGGGCGCGGCGCCGGCGCGGGCAAGGCGGCGATCTTCTTTTCGGCTAGCGGGCCCTCGATCTGGTGCAGCAGCGCATCGCTGATCTCGCCGTCGACCGCGAGCCCGATCGTCTTTTGATAGGCGGCGATCGCCTGCTTGGTCAACGGGCCGGAAAGACCGTCGACGTCGCCGTCATAAAGGTTCAGACGCGCCAGCGTCTCCTGCACCTTGCGCACGACCGGATCCCCGGCGGCCGGCGCCGGTGCCGGTGCGGGGGCCGGCACCGATGCGGTCACGTCCGGGCTCGGCGGCAACACCGCCGCCACCGGCTCCTCGCGCGGCGTCTGGCTGGGAACCGGCGCTTCGGCCTTGACCATGATGCGGGTCTCAATCAGCGGCTTGGGGTGCTGATAGGGCTGGTACCACAGCGCATTCGCCGACACATATCCCAACGCCACCACGAACGCGGTCACGCCACCGACGAGGATCGGATTGCGGGCAACCGTCGCGCCCAGAGCGGTCGCGAGACTGCCGAGCGTGTCGGCCAGAACCGGGCTTTTCCTACGCGAATTTGCGGAGCGGGTCATCGGATGCGTCTCTCGATTGTCTTTCCGTCTCGATCTTCACGATATGCGGCACGTTTTCGGACGCGGCGGTTCCGTTTTCTGGCACCGCGATCGTGACCGTCGTGCCTTCGCCTGGGGCGCTTTCGATCGCCATCGTGCCGCCGTTGCGCTCGATCAGCCCTTTCACCAGGGCAAGGCCGAGCCCCGTCCCCTCATATTGGCGGGTGTAGTCGTTCACAACCTGGAAAAACGGCTTGCCGATCTGATGAAGGTCGTTCTCGGCCATTCCGATGCCGGTATCGCTGACCCACAGTTCCAGCCGGCCGTCGTCGCGCGATCCGCCGACTGTCACCATGCCGCCTTCGGGCGTGAACTTGACCGCGTTGGCAAGCAGATTGATGAGAATTTGCTGCAGGGCGCGCTTGTCGGCGAAAACCTCGCCCAGCGGCTGGTCGCCGGCGATATCGACACGCACCTGCTTGGCTCTGGCCTGGCACGACACGATCGCGCGAGCGGTCGCGACGATCTCGTCGACCACGAAATGTTCCTTGCTGGGCGTATAGGTCCCGGCCTGGATCTTGGCGATATCGAGGATCGAGTTCACCACCGACAGCAAATGCTGGCCCGATTCCTGAACCAGGCCGACATAGTCGCGCTGGCGCTCGTTGGCGAGCGGACCGGCCAAGTCCTGCAGGAGCATGTCCGAAAAGCCGATGATCGCGTTGAGCGGCGTTCGCAATTCGTGGCTGACGGTCGACAGGAACCGCGACCGGTCGGCTTCGGCGCGCGCAACCGCCGTTTCCAGGTCCTCGCGCAGCCGGACCACGTCATCATTAGCGCGCAGGAAACCGAAGAAGCCGCCGCCAACCGCGCCGCCGCCGGCAAGCTCCAGCCGGAACGGGCCATAGACGGCCCCGACCTCGCCCTTGTCCCGGCGTGGAAGGCGCACCCGCACTTCGAGTGAGCGACGGTCGGCGCCTTCGCGCATGTCGGCCAGCGCGTTCAGATAATGCACCCGGTCGGACACGTGGATCCGGTCGAACAGCCCCGTGCCGAGCAGAAATTCCGGTTCCAGGCGCAACAGCATGCGCGCCTGCGCCGAGGCGTCGGACAATTCGCCATTGCCGGCAAAGCGCAGCGTCACGGCGTCGAGCAGCCCGCCGAGCGTCTCTTCCTGCGGTACGTCGGTTTCGTTGCGCGCCGCCTCCCGCTCGCCGCTCCTGCGCGCGAACCACACGCCGGCATAGATCACGGGCAGCAGCCAATGGCCGGCCGAGGCGCCGATCGCCGGCAGGTCCGGTGCAAGCAGACCGCCCAGGCTCGCAAGCAGAACCGCCGCGCCGGCCGCGCCTGCGCCGATCAGCAGGGAGCGGCGGTCGCGTCCGACATTTTCGGTTTCCACGACCAGGGGCAGCCAGGCAAGAAACAGCGGCGAGGCGAAGCCGCCGGCGAAAAACAGGATCACGGCGCAGGAAAGCACCGCCGCGCCAAGGGCAAGCGGTTCTGCTAAGCGCCGCGAGCCGGTCTGCGCCACGATCACGGCCGCCGACCAGCCGGCCACGAACACCAGGCAGATCGCGGCAAGCGCTGCGGAAACGCCGAGCGGGATGGTCAGCACCTGGGCGAAAGCGGCCGCGGCCAGAAACGGGCCGGTCAGCGACGCGGCCAGCAGGCGGCGCTGGCGCGCGCGTTCGGCGGGCTCGGCCACGCCTGGATGCACCAGCCCTTCGCACGCCTGCGAAAGCCGGTTCTGCCATCCTCCGAAACTTTTATGGACGCTACCCAAAAACACGTACTCGCCACTTGTCCGCTTAGCGGATCGCCGTTTTCCCCGAACCTCTCATTCACCCTTTAAGGAATGAATAAGGGCCGGCGGCCACCGGGCGAAGCTTCACCGAAAATCCGATTTTAACGGGGCACGGGCCGCGGAACATCGGCGGATGGTAAACGCTTGGTATGCGCGCCAGGCGGCCGGTTTTATCCCGCACTATGGTCGCCATGCGCTGAAAAGACTACGAAATTATAGGAAAAACAGCCGCTTGGCTCGTTAATGCCGGCTTTCGGAAACCGGCGGGAATCGCGGCAAATTCTCATAAAAACCCGATTATGGGCATTTATGTCGAATTTGACGAAAAAACCCGCTTTTGCGGCAAGCGTCCTTTCGCGCGCCTGTGGCATGTCGATGCGTGAAGGGAAAAAGCCCGGCCACGCACCCGCAAGCGCCGGCTTTGTCGATGGGGAAGAACTATGGGTTTCCTGATCAAGACGGCATTCTGGTTTTCGCTCGTCCTGCTTTTGCTGCCGATCTCGCCGGAGGGCGCCGACCCCGAAGCCACGGTCGATCCGCTCGAGGCGGTGTTTGCCGCGCGCGCCGCCATCAGCGACGTGTCATCGATGTGCGAGCGCCAGCCCGGCGTGTGCGAGACCGGCCGCGCCGCGGTCCAGACGATCGGCGTGCGGGCCCGCGAAAGCGCGCGCATCGCCTACGAGTTGCTGGACGATCAGTTCGGGCAGTCCGACCCGGCCCTGACCACGGGAACCGTTGCGACGGAGCCCGCGGACACCGGTGCGACGGCGGATTGATTCGCCGCAATCGGCATTCAGGAAGTGACGTACGCCGCGCGAGCCCCTATATGCGGGGGCAAAGGCTGCGCGATTCATGACATCTGACCTGCAAACCATACTCGACGATTTCTCCTTCCTCGACGACTGGGAGGATCGTTACCGCTATGTGATCGATCTCGGTCGCGACCTGCCGCCGTTCGCCGATGAAAACAAGACCGACGAAAACAAGGTGCGCGGCTGCGTCAGCCAGGTCTGGCTGACGACCGCGCGGGAGCCGGGCGAGGATCCGGTCATCCGGTTCGCCGGCGATTCGGACGCCCATATCGTGCGCGGCCTGGTGGCGATCATGCTCGCGCTTTATTCGGGCAGGAAGGCCAGCGAGATCGCCGCGACCGATGCCGAACCGGTTTTGCGCCAGCTCGGCCTTGACGAACACCTGACGCCGCAGCGGGCCAACGGCCTGCGCGCCATGGTCTTGCGGATGCGCAAGGACGCCGAAACCGCGTTGCGCGAACAAGCCTGAGCCCGGCGCGGCCGTCTCGGCTCCGATGCGCGCATAAGCGCTTTTTGCCAACAGGTTTTCATCCGACGCTCATTCCGCGCTGGTCGGCGCGCGCAGGGACGGTCGGAAGTCTTTTGCGCCCCAGTGATGGCTGCCGCGCCGTCGGCCGCGCGCGGACCCCGGCGCATAATGGCGAGCCAGGGCAGCGAGCGCCGTCTTCAGCACGATCTTTGCCGAGCGCGCCGGCCATTGCCGCTCGGTTTCCACCTGTCCGACCCCTTTCAGAAAACAGCAGACATCGATCAGGAGCCCGCCAAGCTCGGGGCCGACGGCATCAAGCGCCGCGTTGACGCGCTGGCGCGCCGCCAGGGCGGCTTCGGTCAGTTCCGCAAGACCGCCGCTCTCGCCGCGGCGGCGTGAGGCGATGGCCGCATCCCAATTGGCGCTGATGCGCGGTGTCAGGCGTCCCCGGTCATAGTCCGAACGCAGGCGCTCACCGGCATCGCATTCCGCTTCGCTCAGAAACGCAGCACCGTCGCGCGTGCGGCGGCGTGCCAATTGCGACAGCGGCGATTCGGCCAGATTGCGCCTGACCTTGTGGCGCAGGCCGTCGACATCGATCTCCACCTCGATCGTGTCGCCATGCTGGTCGCGGAACGGGTCGGGCTTTGCCTTCATCCGCGCCAGGCTTGCCCGGCCGGCGGCGGTCAGGGCGAGACGACCGTCGCGTTGGCGTGCCAGTCCGGCCCGCAGCACGGCGTCCAGCGCCTCGGTTTCCACACTGATTGACCCGCGCGTCACGCCGACCAGTCGCGTGCGGCCCGCCCCTGCGCACTCCTGTGCGCTCGCCTGGTTGCAGGCCAGGAAGCGCAGGATACGCAATTTCGGCTTTCGGCTGACGGGCGCCATTTCAGGCGAACTCCCGATAACGCAGCGCCGCCCGGGCGACGCGCTCGGCCATGGCCACGATGGCGTCGAACTCCTCGTCGTCGCGCATGTCCTCGATCAGATGACAGGCGTGCAGGACGGTGTTGCGGTCGCGTCCGAAACCGCGACCGACCTCGCTCATCGACAAGCCCATGACGACATGGGCGACATACATCGCGATCTGGCGCACGCGCGCCACCGCCAGCGCGGTGCGGCCGGGACGGCGCAGCTCCTTGCTGCTGACGGCAAAGATCGCCGCCGCAATATCGATCATGCATTCGCAGATCTCGATCTTGCGTTCGATCGGATCTTTGGAGGAGCGATGTTGCCCGAGGATCGGCGGGTCCGTTTCAGGGGCTGCGTCAAAGGCGCGGTTGGCGATCACGAGACATGTTCCCTTTTCAAATATAGGAATATGTTCTTATATCGATCCATCGCCGACCTGTGAACAAACAGGCAACGCCTACCGGCACAGAATAATTTTAGAACTTTGATTTTGTTCGATCTTTTTTGGACGAGACCGAACGTTGCGGCCGATTTCCTCCCCACCCGGCCCAGACCGGCAACACTCGTCACCGACGCCGGGATGGGAGGTTCGGATGCGACGCTTGATCGACGAGGCACGGGCCTTCGGCGGCAGAAAAGCCGAACAAGTGCGCCTGGCCGCCGCCCGGGTGGCGCTGTTTGCCGCCTGCGGCATCGACCTGGAAGCCGCCATCGAGGCGCCACCTGCCCGCAAACGGCTGGTGCGCCTGCGGCTCAAGCGGCTGATCGAACGGGAAAGGCTGAAGGGCGAACGCCGTCACTGGAGCTACGATCTCAACCGGCATATCGCGCTCAAACAGGTCTATGATCTGTTGGGACCGGCTGCCGCGTCCGGCGCGGGCACAAACGAAAACGGCGCCCGAAGGCGCCGCTCGCGGATTCGGGAGACCGAACCAGAGCTTAGCTCTTGCTCTTGCGACCAAGGCCCATCTTCTTGGCAAGCGCGGACCGCGCGGCGGCATAGCTCGGCGCAACCATCGGGTAGCTCGCGTCCAGACCCCATTTTTCGCGGTACTGGTCGGGCGTCAGCCCATAATGCGTCATCAGGTGACGCTTGAGCGATTTGAACTTCTTCCCGTCCTCGAGACAGATGATGTAGTCGTCGTGGATCGACTTCTTCGGATTCACCGCAGGCTTCGGCTTTTCTGCCGGCGCGGCTTCCGCCGCGACGCCGACACGCCCCAGCGCGGCGTGAATATCGGCGATCAGGTTCGGCAGTTCGGCCGCCGGCACCGGATTGTTGCTGACATAGGCAGCAACCACGTCGGCCGTCAGTTCGATCAGATTGTCGTTGTTTGCCACGGCTGTCTCGGAAGTTTCCATAATTGTCTAAGGCCCCAATTTTCAAGATACTCGATGGTCACGCAGCGTTCTTCGGCGCTGCTCGCCAGCTGTGCGCGAACGCCACGACTAGTGACGCTTCACTTGCCCCGTAAATAACCTCTTTGGCAAACAATTCAAGGAGAACCTCGGATTATTTTTAGAGGAAATACATCGGCCATGCCCCCTAGATTTTGTATCCTTAATTTATCATTTACAACTTTTGCGCGCTTTTTGCGTCTCTCAACAGTTTCGAAGTAGAATTTCCGCATCGGCGCGCGTTTCCGGCGGGATCGACATGCAGCCACCACGGGATATGAAGCCGTGACCGGGCGCAAAGCTGCGGCACGACGCGCGCGCCAGCGTTGCTTGCCTGATGCGTCCTGCGTGTCGCCAGGGTGGACGTTCGGGCCGGCGGCTGCGTCAGTCGATAGTGGCCGGCGCGGTCTTGTCCTGCCGCGCCATGTCGTCGTGCACCGATCCGTGCCACAGCTTGTAGCCGGCAATATAGGCGGCCCTGGCCAGAAGATGGGCCGAGATCGGCGCGGTCAAAAGGAAGAACACCACCCCGGCGAGCGCGCGCGTGGTCACCGACGCGTCATCGGTATAGATGCTGAGCGCGATCAAAACCACGCAGGCTCCCAGCGTGCCGGCTTTCGAAGCGGCGTGCGTGCGACTGTAGAAATCAGGCAGGCGCACCAGCCCGATCGCCGCAACCAGCGCAAAGGCCGCACCGATCACGATCAGAACGCCCACCAGGTAATTGTAGAATTCGGCCATCATGGCTTTGCCTCGCTTTTGGGCGGCGGCGTCTCGCCCTCCTCGCCGGCACGGCGGCTCATCACGAAACGCGCGAAGGCGACGGTGGCCAGAAAGCCGACCAGGCCGAGCGCGATGGCCACGTCGACATAAAGCGTGATGCCGGTCTTGATGCCGATCACGGCGATGAAGCCGATCGCCACAGACACCAGCATGTCGAGCGCGATGATACGGTCGGGCAGCGTCGGGCCGCGCATCACCCGAAACACCGTGACCAGAAAGGACAGGCTCAGCAGGCCGAGCGCGACGTTCTCGGCCAGAAGCAGAAAGGATTCGCCACCGCTCACCGGAACGCCTCCAGGATCTTGCGCTCGAAGCCGGTGGCAATGTCGAAGCGGGTCTGGTCGGGATCGGAACAATCGATCGCGTGCACATAAAGGAAGCGGCGATCCTCCGACACGTCGACCGACAGCGTGCCCGGCGTCAGCGTGATCAGATTGGCCAAAAGCGTAATCTCGAAATCGCGGTCGACCTTGAGCGGATAGGCGAAGATGCCCGGTTTCAGATCCATCCTCGGTTGCAGGACCAGGACCGCGACGCGCCAGGCCGACAGGACCAGTTCGTAGGCGAACAGGAGCGCGAGCGCGACGACGCGGCGCGCGCGCGCGAAATAGCCCAGCGATCCGACCTGCTCGCGGATCAGATAAAGCGCCGCCGCGCCGAAGGCGAAGCCGAGCAGGAAATTGGAAAAACTGGCCGAGCCGGTGATCGCCATCCAGGCCAGGGCGAGCAGGATATGGTTCAGATAAAGGATCATGAGCCGGGTCCCAGCGGAAAGACGGCCTCCAGATAGGCGGACGGGTCGCTCAACCCGGCCGCCGCGAGCTGGGCGAGCTGCAAAACCGGCTCAGGATAAATGCCGATCCATATCGCGGGCACCAGCAGCCCCGCCAATATGGCATATCCGCCCCCAAGTTGCGCCGCCGCGCCGTCGCCGGCTGCCGGGCCTGCGTCCGGACGGTCGCGCCAGAACGCGAGCGCGAACACCCGCGCGAGCGCGATCGTCGTCAGGATGCCGCTCACCAGGATGGCGATCGCCAGCCACCACATGCCCGCATCCAGCGATGCCTTCACCAGCACGACCTTGGGCCACAGCCCCGACAAAGGCGGCAGGCCCGCCGCCGCCAGCACCAGTGCGAAGGCGATCGCCGCCAACAGCGGGTGCGCCCGGTAAAGACCGGCGATATCGTGCAGCGAATAGCTGCCGCCGGCCTCGTACATCAGGCCGACCAGAAGATAGAGCGCCGTCATGATCAGGATCGAATGGACCGCGTAGAGCACGGTACCGGCGAGCCCGAGCGGGCTGCCGAGCGCGAGGCCGGCCAGCATTACGCCGATGCCCGACACCACGACGAAACCGACGATGCGGCGCAGATCGGACTGCGCCAGCGCGCCCATGATGCCCAACACCATCGTCGCGCCGGCTACCCAGGCGATTAGGTCCGACAAGACGACCCGCTCGAGCGGGAACAGCACCATCATCGAGCGCAGCAACGCATAGATGCCGACCTTGGTCAAAAGACCGCCGAACAGCGCCGAGGTGACGATTCGCGGCGTGTGGTAGGAGGCCGGCAACCAGAAATTGAGCGGAAAGGCGGCCGCCTTCATGCCGAAGGCCAACAACAGCAAGGTGGCGATCGTCATCAGCGGGCCTGTCTCGCGCGCGGCCCCGACCTTGTTGGCGATATCGGCCATGTTAAGCGTGCCGAGCGTGCCGTAGAGCGCGCCGGTCGCGATCAGAAACACCGTCGTTGCAACGAGATTGAGCACGGCATATTTGCTCGCCCCGTCGATCTGACGCTGTTCGGAGCCGAGCACCAGAAGTCCGAACGACGAGATGACGAAGACCTCGAACCAGACATAGAGGTTGAACAGATCGCCGGTCAGAAAGGACCCGTTGACGCCGGCCAGCATCAACAGCAGGAACGGGTAGAAACCGTAGCGGCGGCCGGTCGCGTCGATGTCGCGGATCGCAAACAACGCCCCCACAAGCGTGACGAAGGTGGCGGTGAGCGCGAAGGTCGCGCCAAGCGCGTCGGCGTTGAAGCTGATGCCGAAGGGCGGCAGCCAGCGCCCCATCGTCATCACCAGCGCGCCCTCGGCGATCACCCGGACGAGCAGTGCGGTCGTCGCGGCCAGGGTCGCGGCCGCCACGACGACCGCCATCCAGGCGTGCAGGCGCACCTGATGGCGCACCATCAGCAGGATCGCGCCACCCAGGATCGGCAACGCGACCGGCAGGATCACAACCCAGTCGGCGAGCGCCGTCGGTGCGGTCACCATCGCCGCGCCGAGATCGACGGTATTTGCGCTGCTTACGGCCATCTCGGTCAGTATCCCATCGGCGGCGGACCCTCGCCATCGGGTTCGGCCACACGCATCTCATCGGTGTCGTCGGTGCCGAGCTCCTGGTAGGCTCGATAGGCCAGAACCAACAGGAAGGCGAAAAACGAGAACGAAATCACGATCGCCGTCAGGACGAGCGCCTGCGGCAGCGGGTTGGCGACCGATTCGGGCGGCGTGTCGAAGCCGGCCGGGATGATCGGCGGCACCTCGCGCAACACCCGCCCGGCGGCGAAGATGGTCATGTTGACGGCGTTGCCCAGGATCACGATGCCCAGGATCATCCGGATCGTGTGCTTGGACAGCATCAGATAGATCGCAACCGCGTAAAACAGTCCGACCAGCCCCGACAATGCGGTTTCCATCACAGCCGCTCCCGTTCTTCGAGCGCAAGCGCGATCGAGGTGACCGAGCCGACGACGACGAAATAAACGCCGATATCGAAAAACAGCACCGTCGACAGATCGACCGTCACGCCCAGGATTTCGGGCGACGTCCACAGTCCGGTCAGGAACGGAACCCCGAAAAACAGTGACGCAAAACCCGACAGCGCCGCCAGGAACAGGCCGAAGCCGGACAGCGCCATCGGGTGGAAATAAAGCGCCCTGCGCACCGGCGAGACGCCGCATGCGATGCCGTAAATGGCAAAGGCTGAGGCGGCGATCAGGCCGCCGATGAAGCCGCCGCCGGGCTCGTTATGGCCGCGCAGCAGCACGAACACGGAAAACAGCACCATCAGGCTGGTCAGATAGGGTGCGCTGGTGCGGAAGATGACGGTTCTCATCTCAGCCGCCTTCCTTGCCGCCGGCGGCCGGTTTCGGCACCCGCACGCGGATCAGCGCCAGGATCGCCAGACCGGCGACCATGACAACGGCGATTTCGCCGAGCGTGTCGAGGCCGCGGAAATCGACCAGGATGACGTTCACCACGTTGCGCCCGTGCGCGATCACATAGGAATAGGTCTTGAAGAACGCCGACAGGCTGTCGTCGAACGGCATCTGGGTCACCTTCAGGATCAGGAATCCGAAGCCGGCCCCGCACGCGCCCGCCACGGCGATGTCGAGCAGTTTTTCGTTTGTCGGCCGGTGATCGCTGGGATGCAGGCGCAGGCGCGTCATCGCCAGGGCAAGGATGACCACCGACAGCGTTTCGACCATGAACTGGGTGAACGACAGATCGGGTGCGCCCAAAAGCATGAACAAGAGCGCCACCGCGAAGCCCTGGATGCCGAGCGACACGATCGCCGTCAGCCGATCCCGCGCGTAGACCACCGCGCCGAGGCCGATGACGGCGATCGCGATCACCGTCCATTCGTAAAACGGCAGGTCCGGCATTTCGGGCAGGTCCGGCATCTCGCCGAACACGGTCATCGGAGCCCACAGGGCCAGCGCGATCGCGATGAAGGTGACGGTCATGTAGACTTCCATCCGGCCGCTCTGGATGATCCGCGTCACGCCGAACGAGGCCCGCAGCAGGCCGCGGATCGTCTGGTCGAACCCGCGATCCGGTCCCCAGCCGATCGCGGCCAGCAGCGCCGCCATCGCCGCGCGTGCCTGGTCGAGGAACCAGTAGATGGCGATGCCCAAAATGACGGTCAGCACCGAAAGCGCCAGCGGCACGCTGATATAGGGGATGACGGAAATGTGGACCGCGATGTCATTGCCCGCCACGGCGCTCGCCATCGGGCTCGACACGAAATGGTGCGCGGTTTCGGATAACAGCGCCGAGACCAGCCCGACGAGCGCCAGCGTCAGCGGCCCGAGCCACAGCAGGGGTGGCCCCTCATGGGCCTCTTTCGGCGTCGCCACGCGCGGGCCCAGGAACGGCTTCAGCGCCACCGCGAACCCGATCACCAGCATCAGCGCGTTGCCGAGTATGGCCACCAGCGTGAACAGGCCGTGCCAGCCGTCCTGGAACTGCAGTGCGGCGTAGATCTCCTCCTTGGCCAGGAAGCCGAAAAACGGCGGTAGCCCGCCCATCGACAGCGCGGCCAGAAGCGCGGCGGCGAAGGTGACCGGCATCGCGCGGCGCAAGCCGCCGAGCGCGGTGATGTCGCGGGTGCCGCTTTCATGGTCGATCGCACCGGCCACCATGAACAGCGTGCCCTTGAACAGGGAGTGGGCGACGAGATAGAGCACCGCGCCCTCGACGGCCTTGTCGGAACCGAGCCCGGTCAGCATGACCAGAATGCCGAGCGAGGCGACGGTCGTGTAGGCGAGCATCAGCTTCAGGTCGGTCTGGCGGATCGCCAACAGCGTGCCGACGATCAGCGTCGTACCGCCGAACACCGGCAGCACGGTTTCCCAGGCATCCGTGCCGCCGAAGGCCGGGTTGAGCCGCATGACGAGATAGACGCCGGCCTTCACCATGGTCGCGGAATGGAGATAGGCCGACACAGGGGTCGGCGCCTCCATCGCGTTGGGCAGCCAGAAATGAAACGGAAACTGGGCCGATTTGGTAAACGCGCCGCCCAGAACCAGCACCAGTGCCACCAGATACAAGGCGCTATGGCGCATGGTGTCGCCGGCGGCCAAAAGCCCGGAAAGCTCGGTTTCGCCGGTCGCGATCCACACCACCAGCAAGCCGGCCAAAAGCGACAGCCCGCCGAGCCCGGTCACCACCAGCGCCTGGATGGCGGCCCGGCGCGAGGCCTCGCGCCTGTGATCGAAGCCGATCAGCAGGAAGGAGGTGATCGAGGTCAGTTCCCAGAACACGAACAGGGTGAGGAACGAATCGGACACGACCAGCCCCTGCATCGCGCCCATGAACAGGAGGATGAAGGAAAAGAACCGGCCGAGCTGGGGATGGTCCTTCAGATAGCCGCCCGAATAAAGCACGATCAGCGTGCCGATACCCGAGATCAGCAGGGCGAAGGTCAGCGACAGGCCGTCGAGGAACCAGGAAAAGCGGACGTCGAGACTGGGAATCCAGGCATAACCGCCCGAAACCGTGGCCCCGTCGGCCACCGTGCCGAGCAGCCCGGCGAAATGGACAAAGATGAAGGCGGGCGCGAGCGCTAGCACCCAGGCGGCGTTGTGCTTCAACGCTCGCGTGAGGAACGGCGCGGCCAACGCGGCAACAAACGGCAAGACTAGCACGAAGAAGGTCAGCGATTGCGATCCGCTCGCCATTCAAAAGTCCTGTTTTCGCGCGAGCCGCCGCGCCGGTGATGCTGTTGTGTGGTGACATAGCGGCTCACCCCACGCCGGGCAAGCGGATGCGGCGCCTGGCCGCGCTTGGCGCGTGCGGAAATCCGGTCACCGGCCGGCAAAAAGGCGCAAAAACGACCGCGGAACGACTTCAAAAGAAACGGACGGTTGTGGAAAACCTCGGCCGGAGAAGGGCGTGCGCCGACGCCAAGACCGCCCGGAGGACGGCCGAGATGCTATGGCGCCCAGCGCCGATATTTGTGCCGGAAACCGCGAGCGCCGGCATCAAATGGGGCTGATATAGCGGCCGTAGACCCAGCCGGTCGTCCAGTCGCCGGTCCGCCTCGGATCGTGCCAGACCTCGCACCAGCGATAGCGCACGGCCTGCGCCTGCTGCCAGGCCGGCAGCCCGGCGACGTCGTCGAGCGCAAGCCCCTTGGTGCAGCGACCGGTCATCTGCAACGGCGCGCCATTGGGATAGGCCGCCTGTTTCTGGGAATGGCTGGCGGGATATTTGCGCACGTTGAGCGTGTCGCCCCACGGCACGTTGGCGACCTGCCAGCCGTAAAAGGCCGAGGCGCCGGCTTCGACGGCCTGGGCGCCGAGTACGGTCGTCGCGACAAGGGCGGCGGCAAGGCATTTGCGCGTTATCATCATTCCCTCCGGTTTGCTGTCTGTTCATTTGATTACCGGGCGGGAATGCCATAGCTGGGTTGAATACCGGCTGATCGGCCCGTTCATGTCGTGTTCAAGACACGCCCACCCACTCCGCGTTTCGAGAAGGTTCCATGGCGAAAACCGAGAAATTTCCGGATATTCCGGCTCCGACGGCCGAACGACGCCCCGTCGAAACCAGCCATCACGGCATTACCCGCATCGACGACTACGCCTGGCTGCGGGCGCAGAACTGGCAGCAGGTTTTCCGCGATCCTGCTGTGCTGGCGGCCGACATCCGCGCCCATCTGGACGCCGAGAACGCCTATCAGGCAGCGATGATGGGCGACACGGAAGCCCTGCAGAAAGCCTTGTTTTCGGAGATGCGCGGCCGGATCAAGGAGGACGATTCCTCCGTTCCCATGCCGGACGGCCCCTAT
The DNA here is from genome assembly GCF_003015025.1 of Nitratireductor sp. StC3. Classification (NCBI taxonomy): domain Bacteria; kingdom Pseudomonadati; phylum Pseudomonadota; class Alphaproteobacteria; order Hyphomicrobiales; family Phyllobacteriaceae; genus Nitratireductor; species Nitratireductor sp. StC3. The sequence continues at coordinate 99,260 of NZ_PYBP01000004.1, forward strand.
GCCTACGGCACGTCCTTCAAGACCGGCGGCCAGCAGCCGCGCTTCTTTCGCACGCCGCGCGAAGGCGGGGCGCACGACATGCTGCTCGACGGCGACGCCGAGGCAGAGGGCAAACCCTATTTCCGCCTCGGCAGCGCCGACCATTCGCCCGACCATGCCCGGCTGCTGTGGGGCTATGACGACAAGGGGTCGGAATTCTACGATCTCAAGGTGCGCGACCTCGAATCGGGCGCCGATCTTGCCGACCGGGTCGCCGATACCGGCGGCGGCGGTGTCTGGGCGGCCGGCAATGACGGGTTTTTTTACACCCGGCTCGACGAGAATCACCGCCCGTCGAAAGTGCTTTTCCACCGCCTGGGAACCGATACGGCGAGCGACCGTCTCATCTATGAGGAAACCGATCCGGGCTTCTTCATGAATGTCGGCGGCACGCGCGCCCAGGACTGGGTGTTCGTCGCCATCCACGACCACGAGACGTCGGAATATCATGTCCTGCCGGCGGCCGATCCGACGGCCGCGCCGAAATGCGTGCGCCCGCGCGAAACCGGCGTCCAGTACGATCTCGAGGAAGGCGGCGACATCTTCTTCGTGCTCACCAATATCGGCGGCGCCAAGGACTTCAAGGTGATGACGGCGCCGGTCTCCGATCCCTCGCAGGCCAATTGGCGGGAACTCGTCGCGCACGAGCCGGGCCGGCTGATCCTGTCGATCATGGCGTTCCGCGATTTCCTCGTGCGGCTGGAGCGCAAGGACGGCCTGCCGCGGCTGGTCGTGCACGAACGCGAAGGCGGCGAGGAGCATGTGGTGGCGTTCGAGGAGGAAGCCTATTCGCTCGGTCTCGTCGGATCGCTCGAATATGACACCGACACGATCCGGTTCGCCTATTCGTCGATGACCACGCCCTCGCAGGTCTTCGACTACAACATGCGCACGCGCGAGCGGGTGCTGCGCAAGACACAGGAGGTGCCGTCCGGCCACGCGCCGGATGACTACGTGACGCGGCGCTTGATGGCGCCGTCGCATGACGGGGTCTTGGTGCCGGTTTCACTGCTTTATCGCCGCGATACGCCGCTCGACGGCAGCGCGCCCTGCCTGCTCTACGGCTATGGCTCCTATGGGATCGCGATCCCGGCCTCCTTCAACACCAACTGCCTGTCGCTGGTCGATCGCGGCTTCGTCTATGCGATCGCCCATGTGCGCGGCGGCAAGGACAAGGGCTACGCCTGGTACGAGGACGGCAAACGCGGCAAGAAGACCAACACGTTCGAGGATTTCGTCGCCGTGGCGCGCTATCTGGCCGCCGAAAACTATACCGCGCCGGGCCGCATCGTCGCGCAGGGCGGCTCGGCCGGCGGCATGCTGATGGGTGCGGTCGCCAACATGGCGCCGGAGCTGTTCGGCGGCATCATCGCCGAGGTGCCGTTCGTCGACGTTTTGGAGACCATGCTTGACGACACGCTGCCGCTGACCCCGCCCGAATGGCCGGAATGGGGCAATCCGATCACCTCGGCAGACGATTACCGCACGATCGCCGCCTACTCGCCCTATGACAATGTCGAGGCCAAGACCTATCCGCCGATCCTGGCGCTGGCTGGGCTGACCGATCCGCGCGTGACCTATTGGGAACCGGCGAAATGGGTGGCGCGCCTGCGCGCGCGCAAGCGCGGAGACAATCCGGTGCTGCTGCGCATCAACATGGACGCCGGCCACGCCGGGGCGTCCGGGCGGTTCTCGCGGCTGGAGGAGATCGCCTTTGCCTACGCCTTCGCGCTGAAAGTGACCGGCCTTGCCTGACGACCCGGGTCGAAGCCTGGCGTTCGCGCACCGCAGTTGCGCCACAAACGTAATTAGGCTCTGTTCTGCAGAAAGGGGCATATCAAACGTTTGCGAAGGAGCATTCCATGATCCGCAACGCGTCTACGGCACTGTCCTGTCTGACCGGTTTTCTGCTGTTGTCGGTGCTCACCGTTCCGGCTTTCGCCGGCGAGATCGTCGAGCGGCCGGGCGAGCGGCCGCGCGAAATGCCCAACATATGCAGCCAGCATCCCGACGATCCCTATTTCGGCAGCTTTCGCGGCATCGGCCAAAAGGGCATGTTCCGCGACCAGATGATCTTCGAGGCGGGCTGCTTTGCCAGCAAGGCGCGTTGCGAGGCGTGGCTTTACGCCATCCGCTCCGACCACAGTGCGGGCGAGAAGTCGGCCTATTGCAAGCCGCGATAGGCGACCGGGCCGGGGTCAGTCTCGTGCGGGATAACCGTTCGGGCGCGGCGGCACCGCCTTGAGATAGGCAGCGATCGCCGCGCGGTCCTCGGCCGGCAGCCGCGCCATGTTCTTCTGGACCGCGACCATGGCCCCGCCGACCGTGTCGAAATCGGGGGTGAAGCCGGATTCCAGATAGTAGGCGATATCGCCCGCCGACCACGACAGGCCGCCCTCGCCGGGCGTGATGTTGGGCACGATGCCGTCGCCCTCGGCCGCGACGGCGCCGGCCAGCCATGCCTGCGTCTTCAGGCCGCCGGTCAACGCGCGCGGCGTATGGCATTCCCCGCAATGGCCGGGCCCCTCGACGAGATAGCGTCCCGCGCGCGTCTTTTCGTCGGCGTCGGAAGCAAGCGCGACCACAGGCTCGGGGTCGAGATAAAGCCGTTTCCACAGACCCAGCCCGCGACGGACGGTGAACGGAAATGCGAGCTCGTGGCCCGGCGCTGCACCTGCCACCGCCGGCAGCGTGCGCATGAAGGCATAAAGGTCGGCGATGTCGGCCGGGCGCATGCGCGCGTAAGACGCATAGGGAAAGGCCGGGTAATAATGGCTTCCGTCGGGCGCCACGCCGCGCAGCATGGCGTTGGCGAAGTCGCCTGCCGACCAGCCGCCGATCCCGTCTTGTTCGTGGCTCGAGATGTTCGGCGCGACAAACGTGCCGAACGGTGTTTTGAGTTCCAGCCCGCCGGCCAGTTCCAGGACCGCATCGCCCTGTGCGCCCGGCCGCGCGTGACAGGACGTGCAGCCGGCGGCCCAGAACATGCGCTCGCCGCGCGCGGCGTCGCCTTCGGGAAGCGCCGCGATGGCTTCCTGCGGCAACCGGTTTGGGCCGGATAGATAAAAAAGCGCGGCCGCCCCCGCCACGCCGAGCGCGGCGAGCACGAGGACGAACCTGCCAAGAGTGGATTTTTTCAAGCGAACCGGCCGGATCAGTTCTTCTTCATACGGTAGTTTTCATGGCAGCCGCCGCAATTCTGGCCGATCCTGCCCAGCGCGGCCTGCACGCCGGCCTGGTCCGCGGGCATGGACGAGGCCACCTCGGCGACGTCGGCTTTCAGCTTGTCGGCGCGCTCCTGGAAATCGGCCATATTCTCCCAGATCGCCGGCAGGGCCTCGGTTTCGCCCGTTGTGCTGCCTTCGGGAAACAGGGCGGCCACGTCGAGTTTGTCGGTGGCCTCGTTCAGCGCGGTCAGGTTTTGCTCGACCACGCCGGCGTCGAAGGCGTTTTCCCCCTTGGCGATCGCCGCCAGGGGTCCGAGCGCCTTGCCTATTGCCTTCATAACCGCCTGGCGATCCTCGACCGGGCCGGCGAACGACAACGACGCCGTCACCGCGAGCAAGGCTCCTGCCACAAACACTCTCTTCATCAATCGTCCTCCGGCATGTTTCAGGGGAAAATCTCAGGCTTCACAGCCTGATAATGGCCGAGAAACCGTTCACGCGTCATCACGCTTGTGTGAAAGTTGGCGTTGCCACCGTCGACAGACTGTCAACAAAAACGGACCCCGGCCGGGCCGGGATCCGTCGCATGTCATTCCACAAGCGTTTGCGTCGGGCGGTTCAGCCGGACGCCTTTTCGTAGCATTCCAGCACGTAATCCCAGTTGATGAGATTGTCGATGAAAGCCTCGAGATATTTCGGCCGCGCGTTGCGGTAGTCGATATAATAGGAGTGTTCCCACACATCGACGCCGAGGATCGGCACCGCGCCGTGCACCAGCGGGTTCTCGCCGTTCGGCGTCTTCATGACCTCCAGCTTGCCGTTCTTCACCGCAAGCCAGGCCCAGCCCGAACCGAACTGGGTCGTGCCGGCATTGATGAAATCGGCGCGGAACTTGTCGTAACCGCCCAGATCGCTGTCGACGGCCGCCTGCAGCTTGCCCGGCAGGTTCTTGCCGCCGCCGCCGCCCTTCATCCACTTCCAGAAATGGATGTGGTTGTAGTGCTGGCCGGCATTGTTGAACAGGCCCGGATTCTTGCCGTGCGACTGCTTGACGATTTCCTCCAGCGACAACCCGTCCATCCCGGCTTCCGCGGCCAGCTTGTTGCCGTTGTCGACATAGGCCTTGTGATGCTTGTCGTGGTGATATTCGAGCGTCTCGCGCGACATGTAGGGCTGCAGCGCCTCGTAGTCGTAGGGCAGGTCCGGCAATTCAAAAGCCATCGTCAATCTCCTTTTCAAACACGAACGGGTTGTTGCGTTCAGTTAAGCCCCCTGCCCGGCTTGCGCAACCGGTCCGGGCCAACCTGTTTCGTCGGGGCAGGCCCCTAGACGGTGACCGAATGCGCCCACTCCCAGTAGAGCGCGCGCACGCGTTCGGCGACCGGGCCGGGTTGCAGACGCCGGTCCTCGATCTGGATAACGGGCACCACCTTGGAATGGTTGCCGGTGGAAAAAATTTCGTCGGCATTGAGGAAATCGCCGACGCTCAGCGTCTTTTCGTTCACGCGCAGCCCAGCGGCGTCGAGCAGCGCGATGGCCCGCGCCCGGGTGATGCCGGACAGGAAGGTGCCGTTGGCGATCGGCGTGAACACCTCGCCATCCTTGACGAGAAAAATGTTCGACGTGCCGGTTTCGGCGACGTTGCCCAGCATGTCGAGCACCAGCGCGTTGTCGAAACCGCGCGACTTGGCCTCGAGTATCGCGCGGCCATTGTTGGGATAAAGGCAGCCGGCCTTGGCGTTGGTCGGCATCGTCTCCAGCGTCGGGCGGCGAAACGGCGATACCGTCACCGAAAAGCCGGACGGCGAGATCATCGACGCCTCGTACAGGCACAGGCAGAACCGGGTCGAGTCGGGTTCGGCCGGAACGCCCATATAGCCGCCGTGCTCGGCCCAGTACATCGGCCGGACGTAAACGGCGGTCTTGCCGTCGAATTTTTTCAGCCCGTCCATCGTCAGGCCGGCGATCTCCTCCGGCGAGACGGTCGGTTTCAACCCGAGCGCGATCGCCGAGGCGTTGACCCGTTCGCAATGCCGGTCGAGATCCGGCGCCACGCCCTCGAACCAGCGCGCGCCGTCGAACACGGTCGTGCCGAGCCACATGGCGTGGCTGCGCGGGCCGATGATGGGAACATTGCCTTCGTGCCAGTCGCCGTCGAGATAGGTCCAGGTCAGCGACTGCGCGCTCGTATCAACAGCCATGATTGGAACGTCCTTCTGTTGCAGGCCTATGGATAGTGGTTCATGGCGCGGCGTCAATCGCCTGCAAGGGAACACCGATTGCTCCAACCCACCCTTGACCCGATCCAACCCATCGGATCAAGTCTTTCCAACCGGGAACAGACCACGATGCGCCATTCCGCTTTCATCTTCGATGCCTACGGCACGCTGTTCGACGTCCATGCCGCGGTGCGCCGCCATGCCCAGGCGGTCGGGCCGGACGGGCAGGTGCTGTCGGAAATCTGGCGCGCCAAGCAGCTCGAATATTCCTGGGTTCGCACCATGATGGGCGCCTTCGTCGATTTCTGGCAGCTGACGGAACAGGCGCTCGACCATGCTTTCGAGCGCGTGCCCTCGGCCGATCGCGCGCTGCGCCAGGACCTGCTCGACGCCTATTGGCGGCTGGATTGCTACCCGGAAGTGCCGGCGGTGCTGAAGGCGCTCAAGGCTGACGGGGCACGGCTCGCGATCCTGTCGAACGGCTCGCGCGCCATGCTGGAGGCGGCGGTGAAGTCCGCGGCACTCGACCTGGTTCTGGACGATATCTTTTCCGTCGACGACGTCGAGCGCTTCAAGACCGATCCGGCCGTCTACGACATGGCGACCACCGCCTGGCGGCTCTACCCGCAAGCGGTCTCGTTCCAATCGTCCAATCGCTGGGACGTTGCCGGCGCCACCAAGTTCGGCTTCCGCACCGTGTGGATCAATCGCGCCGGCCAGCCGGACGAATATCGCGACTATCCCCCGGCGCTGATCCTGCCGTCGCTGAACGGCCTGGTGGACACGCGATGACCCTCCACGCCTGTTGCACAGGCGCAACAGTCGGAGCGCCGCCACAAGGCTGCCTTTGTTTTTTCACCCCACGGCCGCATTCGATGGGGCATATCAGCCCGGCGGGAGAAAATGTTCGGCGTGCCGGACGTTGAATCGTTTCTAGTGGCTTTCTTTAGCGAGGTAGCATGTCCGGCCCATACCACAACTCCGCGCCCATGACGCGGCGCTCTCTTCTTTCCGGTGCTGCGGCTGGCGCCGCGTCGCTCGCACTGGCGTCGTGCACGACAACCAGCGGCATCCCGCCGGCAGACAAGCCGAAGGACGATGCCGGGCTGGGTTCGGCGTTCGGCAACTACGCCACCATGTACGCAGCCGTTACCGATGGCGGCTTCGACGTGCCCGCCGTGCCGATCGACAAAATGCAACGCCGCTATCTGCGCCGGCTGGTTCCCGATCCGACGGGCGAGCGCCCCGGTACCGTCGTGGTCGATACCTCGGCTCACTTCCTCTACCTGGTGCGCGAGAACGGCCAGGCGCTGCGCTACGGCGTGGGTCTTGGCCGCGCGGGCTTCGAGTGGTCGGGTCGCGCCGTCATCCAGTGGAAGCGCAAATGGCCGAAATGGACCCCGCCGGACGAGATGATCGCGCGCAAGCCGGAACTGGAAAAATACAGCGTGCGCAATGGCGGCATGGAGCCGGGGCTGATGAACCCGCTCGGCGCGCGCGCGCTTTATATCTTCCAGGACGGCGTCGACACGCTTTACCGGGTCCACGGCTCGCCGGAATGGTGGACCATCGGCAAGTCGGTTTCGTCTGGCTGCGTGCGCATGCTCAACCAGGACGTGATGGACCTTTACGACCGCGTGCCCAACCGTACGCCGATCCTGGTCACGTCGGGCGTTTCGCAGGCGGTTTCGTGATCGAAAACCGCCGGAGCCTCAGCGCCCGCGCTTGAGACTGCCCAGAATGCCGCGCACCAGGGCGCGGCCGAGCGACGTGCCGACCGAACGCGCCACCGACTTGATGGCCGCTTCGGTCACGCTCTGACGATTGGAGCTACGGCGGCGCGTGGTCGTACGCGGCGTGGTCTTGCGCGTGGTGCTGGGCCTGCGCCGATCCTCGTCGCGGTCGCCGAAATCCGGCAGGGTCCAGCGCGTGCGCTTGTCATCGCTGCCATCCTGCTGCTCTTCGCGGCGCGTCGCCTCTTCCTCGGCCTGAGCCGCCTTGGCGGCGCGTTTCTGCAGGATCTCGAAGGCCGACTCGCGGTCGACCGGCGTGTCGTACTGGCCGGCGACGGGGCTGATTGCGCTGATCTTTTCGCGTTCGGTTTCCGAGATCGGTCCCAGCCTCGATGCCGGCGGACGGATCAGCGTGCGCTGCACCATGGACGGCACCCCCTTGGCCTCCAGCGTGGACACCAGGGCCTCGCCGACCCCGAGCTGGGTGATCGCGGTGGCGCAGTCGAAATCGGGGTTGGGACGAAAGGTCTCGGCCGCCGTCTTCACCGCCTTCTGCTCGCGCGGCGTATAGGCGCGCAGGGCGTGCTGGACGCGATTGCCGAGCTGGGACAACACCGTCTCCGGCACGTCGAGCGGGTTCTGGGTCACGAAATAGACGCCGACACCCTTGGAGCGGATGAGCCGTACCACCTGTTCGACCCGGTCGAGCAGGATTTTCGGGGCCTCGTCGAACAAAAGATGCGCCTCGTCGAAAAAGAACACCAGGCGCGGCCGGTCGGGATCGCCGACCTCGGGCAGAACCTCGAACAGCTCCGACAACAGCCACAGCAGGAAGGTCGCGTAAAGCCGCGGGTTCATCATCAGCCGGTCGGCCGCCAGAACGCTGATGGCGCCGCGCCCGTCGCGGGTCGTGCGCATCAGATCCTCGATGCGCAGGGCCGGCTCGCCGAAGAAATGGTTGCCGCCCTGCTGTTCGAGGACCAGCAGCGAGCGCTGGATGGCGCCGACCGAGGCCTTGCTGACATTGCCGTAGACCTTGCTGATCTCGTCGGCCCGCTCGGCGATACTGACCAAAATCGCCTGCAGATCCTTCATGTCGAGCAGCAGCAGCCCCTCCTCGTCGGCGATACGAAAGGCGATGTTGATCACCCCTTCCTGCGCGTCGGTCAGGTTCATCAGCCGCGACAGCAACAGCGGTCCCATCTCCGACACGGTGGCGCGGATCGGATGTCCCTTTTCGCCGAACAGATCCCAGAAGATCACCGGGAATTCCTGGAATTCATAGGGATCGAGCCTGATCGCGTCGGCGCGCTTGGTCAGGAAATCCTTCGCTTCGCCCATTGCGGCGATGCCGGAGAGATCGCCCTTGACGTCGGCGCAGAAGACCGGAACGCCCGCATTGGAAAATCCTTCGGCCAGGATTTGCAGGGTCACCGTCTTGCCGGTGCCCGTCGCGCCGGTGACCAGGCCGTGACGATTGGCGTATTTCAGCAACAGCCGCTCGGCCGCCTGATAGCTGTCGTCGGGCTTTCGGCTGGCTCCGATGAAAAGGCTGTCGTCCTGGGCCATGCGTGTTCTCTCCGGCAATCCCGCGACTGGCCCGGGCGCCGGCCGCTTCGTGTCTTCCTATAAACAGCCCCGCACCCGCCGACAACGCCGCCGCGCGCCAGGCCGCAAGGACGGCTGCTTGCAGATTTGCCAAAAGTCCCTGTTGCCCGCCGGTCCGACCGATTGTATCGGGAAGCGCTGCCAGACCGAACCGCGGCGCCGGCATCGACGCGACGTGAGCCGAAGGACGGAGCACCCGCCTTGCAGGTGCGCCGATATTCGCGCGAGGCGATCGGCGTTGTTGCCGGCCAAGACCGGGGCCTTTAGTCTGTCGGCAGCAGGTCGGGAGGATCGAGCCGGAACGCCATGGAGCACAAACTGATCAGCGGAACGACGTTTGCGGGCATCGATGAGGCCGGATGGAGGGCACTCGCGCAAAAGGCGCTCAAGGGTGCCGATTTCGAGGACTCCTTGGTGTCGCACACCGATGACGGGCTTCGCATCGATCCGCTCTATGCGCGCTCGGCCCATCCCCAGCCGATCTCGCGCGTCGACCCGGCCGCGCCCTGGCGTGTCGTCCAGCGGGTCGATGATCCCGACCCGGCGCGCGCCAACCGCCAGGCGATTGAGGATGTGGAAAACGGCGCCACCGGGCTGGCGATCGTGTTCGAGGGCGCCCCCAACGCCCACGGTTACGGTCTGCCGTGCACGGACGAGGCCTTCGACCGGGCGCTCGACGGCGTGCCGCTCAACCGGCTCGGACTTCGGATCGACACCCATCCCCTCAGCCGCTCGTCGATCGATTGGCTGGTCGCCTCGCTGGCAGCCAAGCGCGCCGATCCGGCGCGCCTGCATCTGTCGTTCGGGATCGACCCGGCCGCTATCTTCGCCGGGACCGGACGCCTGCGCATGTCGATCGAGGCGCTCGAAGCGTCCATGCCGCAATCGCTTGCCCATTTCTTCGCGCTCGGCCTGCCGGGCGTGCTTCTGGAAGCCGACGGCCGTGTCAGCCACAATGGCGGCGCCAGCGCCGCGCAGGAGCTGGGCATCATGCTCGCCTCGGCCGTGTCGCATCTGCGCATGTTCGAAAAGGCGCGCCAGCCTTTGGTCTATGCCGCCCCGCATGTCGGCTTCGCCATCGCCGCCGACCAGGACCAGTTCGTGACCATCGCCAAGATGCGGGCGCTGCGCCGGCTGTGGCAGCGCGCCCAGGAGGTCTGCGGCATCGAGCCGTCGCCGGCCTCCCTCCATGCCGAGACGTCGTGGCGGATGATGACGGCACGGGATCCGGAAACGAATATTCTTCGCGCCACGATCGCCGTTTTCGCGGCCGCGGCCGGCGGCGCGGATTCGATTTCGGTTTTGCCGCACACGCTCACCCACGGCCTGCCGGACGGTTTCGCGCGCCGGGTGGCGCGCAACACCCAGCTCGTGCTCGCCCAGGAGGCCGGCATCGGCTTCGTCGCCGATCCCGCGGCCGGCTCGGGCGGCATCGCCCATCTCACCGAAGCGCTGTGCGAAGCGGCCTGGGCGGAGTTTCAGCAGATCGAACAGGAAGGCGGCGCGCTCAAGAGCCTCGCCGCCGGTGCCTTCCAGGCCCGGGTGCGGACGGTGGCGGCAAAGCGCCGGCAGGCGCTGCGCGACGGGCAGCGCGCCATCGTCGGCACCACGCTCTACCCGCTCGGCACGGAACGCCCGGTCGCCACGCTCGACGCCGAAAGCCGGCCCGCGCCCTCGGACGGAACGACGTTTTGCGACAGGCTCGCGCCGCTGCGCCTCGACGAACAGGTCGGAGAAGACGCATGATCCCGGATTTTTCGACGATCGGCTGGCAGAAGCCGGCAAGCCGCGCCGCGCCCAACGGCGAGGCGGTGCGCGAAACGCCGGAAGGGATCGCCATCAAGACCTTTTACGGCGAGGACGACCTCGCCGGCCTCGCCCATCTCGATACGTTTCCCGGCGCCCCGCCCTTCATCCGCGGCCCCTACCCGACCATGTATGTGCAGCGGCCGTGGACGATCCGCCAATATGCGGGATTCTCAACCGCCGAGGAATCGAACGCGTTTTACCGACGCAACCTTGCCGCCGGCCAGAAGGGGCTTTCGATCGCCTTCGACCTCGCGACCCATCGCGGCTATGACAGCGACCATCCCCGGGTGGCGGGCGATGTCGGCATGGCCGGCGTTGCGATCGATTCCATCCTCGACATGCGCCAGCTCTTCGACGGCATCCCGCTCGATGAGATGACGGTGTCGATGACCATGAACGGCGCCGTTTTGCCGATCATGGCGCTCTATATCGTCGCGGCCGAGGAACAGGGCGTGGCCGAGAAGGACCTGGCCGGGACCATCCAGAACGACATCCTCAAGGAGTTCATGGTCCGCAACACCTATATCTATCCGCCCAAGCCCTCGATGCGGATCATTTCGGACATTTTTTCCTACACCGCGCAGCGGATGCCGAAATTCAACTCGATCTCGATTTCGGGCTATCACATCCAGGAAGCCGGCGCGACGGTCGACCTGGAGCTCGCCTATACGATCGCCGACGGCATCGAGTATGCCCGCGCAGGCGTGGCGGCCGGCCTCGACATCGACAAATTCGCCCCGCGGCTGTCCTTCTTCTGGAACGCCGGCATGAATTTTTTCATGGAGGTCGCCAAGCAGCGCGCCGGCAGGCTGTTATGGGCGAGCCTGGTGCAGAAGAATTTTGCGCCGAACAACCAGAAATCGCTGGCGCTGCGCGCCCATACCCAGACCTCCGGCTGGTCGCTGACTGCCCAGGATCCCTACAACAACATCGTGCGCACCATGATCGAGGCGATGGCGGCCACGCAGGGCGGCACGCAGTCGCTGCACACCAACGCCTTCGACGAGGCGCTCGCGCTGCCGACCGACCATTCCGCGCGCATCGCCCGCAACACGCAGATCATCCTGCAGGCCGAATCCGGCACCACCCGCATCATCGACCCCTGGGGCGGGTCGGCCTTCGTGGAACGGTTGACGCACGATCTGGCGGCGCGCGCGCTCACCCATATCGAGGAGGTCGAGAGCCTCGGCGGCATGGCGGCGGCGATCGAAAAGGGCGTGCCGAAAATGCGCATCGAGGAGGCCGCGGCCCGCACCCAGGCACGGATCGATACCGGCCGCCAGGCGCTGGTCGGCGTGAACGCCTTCAAACCGGCCGAAGACATGGAAGTCGACGTGCTGAAGGTCGACAACGCCCAGGTCCGCGCCCGCCAGCTCGCCAAATTGCAGGAACTCAAGGGCACCCGCGACGTGGCCGCCGTGGAAGCCGCGCTCACCGCCCTCACCGACGCCGCCCGCACCGGTGGCAACCTGCTCGACTTCGCCGTCAAGGCCGCGCGCGCCAAGGCCACGGTCGGCGAGATCTCGCTGGCGCTCGAGAAAGTGTTCGGCCGGCACGTCGCAACCATCCAGACGATCAGCGGCGTCTACCGCAAGGAGATCGGCGAGGACCCGGTGGTGGAGCGGGTGCACGAGAAGGTCGAGGCCTATCGCGAAAAGACCGGCGCGGCACCGCGCCTGCTGGTCGCCAAGATGGGTCAGGACGGCCATGATCGCGGCCAGAAGGTGATCGCGACCGCATTCGCCGACCTGGGTTTCGACGTCACCGTCGGCGCGATGTTCCAGACCCCCGAGGAGATCGCCAAGCTGGCCGCCGAGCACGACGTGCAGATCGTCGGCGCCTCCTCGCTGGCAGCCGGCCACCTCACGCTTGTGCCGGAACTGTCGCAGGCGCTCGCCAGGCTCGGCCGCGACGACATCATGATCGTCGCCGGCGGCGTCATCCCGCCGGACGATTTCGACGCCGTGTTGAAGGCCGGCGCGACGGCGATCTTTCCGCCCGGCACGGTGATCCCAGAAGCGGCCGAGGACCTCATCGACACGCTTCTGGCGCGCTAACGCAGCGCCGTTTCAACGCGCGGTGTAACACATGCCTCGCCCTGTTATAACAACCGTTACAACGGCAAGGCTGCGACCATGAACACCGTCATCCGCAAGATCGGCAATTCCGAAGGCGTGATCTTGCCGAAAGAACTTTTTGAAAATCCTCAATCTCAAGGCTGGGGATAGTGTTGTCGTCTTCAAGGAAGGGGACGAGCTACGCATGCGACGCGTCGAGGATTCGGCCGATGAGTTCGAGCGCAAGATGAAAATCGCGCGTGAACGCATGCACAAATACGAGGTCACGTACCGCGCGCTCGCGAAATGACGGAATTCCATACGCGGGAGTTCGTTGAGGCCACGCATGCTGAACAGCTCCGCTTGCACGGCGGAGCGCCAGGCATCCGCGATGTCGGCATGCTCGAATCCGCCTTGGCGAGACCGCTCCAGAAGGCAATCTGTGGCGATCCGGACATATTCGACCTGGCAGCAGCGCACCTTTTCGGCATTGTGAAGAACCGTCCGTTTTGTGGACGGAAATAAACGAACGGCGCTGGCCGCGACCGACCTTTTCCTCGTCTTCAATGGCTGGAGCCTGGAGACCGACGACGCCAGTTTGATCCAATTTGTCCTTATGGTTGCCGCCGGCGAGATCGACGAGGCCGGCGCCGCGGCGTTCTTGCGCGACCACACCGAGAAGGCCTGAAGCGTCCACCTGTCACCGCCAGGCACCGGCAGCGCCCGCTCCGCATCGGGCTGGCATAGCACTTGCTCCGCCAAGGTGATGAACCTTGGAGCTGTGCCAATGCTGAACAGACGCGCGTTCCTGGCCGGGCTGGCCGGCGCCGGCGGGCTGGCCGCCGGCGCGGCCCATGGCGCCACCCTGTCCGGTATCGAGACGGCCTCGATCCGCGGCTCGCTCGATGCCAGCGAACTCGGCGTACAGCCCGGCCTTTACGACGACCAGAGCGAGGCCTTCGCCCGGGTGCTCGACAAGGCGGCCGAGCGCGACGCGCCGGTCTATCTGCCGCCGGGCGACTACGTGGTTTCGAACCTGGTCCTGCCGCGCAAGCTGCGCCTGACCGGCGTGCCGGGCGCCTCGCGCATCCTTTACGGCGGCAACGGCCATCTGTTCCTGGCCGAGGCGGCCGACCATCTGGAGATCTCCGGCCTGCTGATCGACGGCGCCAATCGCTGGCTGGGCGATCATGTCGACGGCCTCGTGACGGTGCGCGGTGCGCGCCATCTCGTCATCGACAATTGCAGCATTCTGGGCAGCGGCAAGCACGCGCTGGCGCTGGAAAACGTCGCCGGCCGCATCGAGCGCAGCCAGATCTCGGGCGCCGCCGATGCCGGGATCTACAGCGTCCAGGCCGGCGGCCTCGCGATCACCGGCAACACGGTCGCCGATTGCGGCAATGGCGGCATTCTGGTGCATCGCTGGCAGGCGGGCGAGGACGCCACCATCGTGTCGGGCAACCGCGTCGAGCGCATCGCCGCGCGCAATGGCGGCACCGGGCAATTCGGCAACGGCATCAACGTCTATCGCGCGGGCGGCGTCATGGTTTCCGGCAACCGGATCGCCGACTGCGCCTTTTCCGCCATCCGGGCCAATGGAGGCAACAACATCCAGATCACCGGCAATAGCTGCCAGCGCTCCGGCGAAACCGCGATCTATTCCGAATTCGCCTTCGAGGGCGCGGCGATTTCGTCGAATATCGTCGACGGCGCGGCCAACGGCATCTCGATCGTCAATTTCAACGAGGGCGGCCGTCTGGCCGTCTGCGCGGCCAATCTGGTGCGCAACCTGTCGCAGACCGGCCCCTATCCGGCCGACTCACCCGGGTTCGGCGTCGGCATCACCGCCGAGGCCGACACGGCCGTCACCGGCAACGTGGTCGAAAACGCGCCGCTGTTCGGCCTCCATCTCGGCTGGGGGCCGTATCTGCGCAACGTCACGGCCAGCGGCAACGTCATCCGCGACGCCGGCACCGGCATTGCCGTCTCCGTGGTCGAGGGCGCCGGCGCGGCGGTGATCTCCGACAATATCATCTCCGGCGCGCGCAACGGCGCCATCCGCGGCCATCGCTGGGCCGAGGCCGTGACCAAGGATTTGGCACAGGTCGGCAATGCCGGCTTTGCCCACCTCACCGTCGAGCGCAATCACGCGAGTTGACGCCGGGCCTTGCGCTGTCGCGGCGGCCTCAGGCAAGCACGTCCGTCGCCCGGATTTCGCCGACCTTGATGCCGCGCCGGCTGACGACCGGCGGTCGGGCCATGTCGCGCAAGGTGGCCGCCAGCGGGTCGCCGGCGGCAAGCAGTTTCGCCAGCATCGCGGCCAGCATGGTTTCGGAGGCGCGGGTCGCGCCGTCGTCGCATTTCAGTGCGACACCCAGGCCAAGTTCGGGAATGGCGGCGCAATAGACCCCTTCGGCGCCGGTCTTGCAAAAGATCCGGCCGCCGGCGGCCGCCATCAGCCTTTCGTCCATCCGCGCGCTGCCCGACATGAAAAACGGTTCGGCCATGCAGGCGCCGAGCAGCCGCGTTGCGGCCGCAGCACGCCGCGGCGCAAGGCCCGCGCCGGTCGCCATGCGCGCAAAGCCAAACGCCAGCGCGCGCAGTGGCACCGCGTGGGTGGGTATCGAGCAGCCGTCGACGGCGGCATTGTCGCGGTCGTGCACGGCGCCGGTGACCTGCTCCATCACCGCACGCAACTCCCGCTGCATGGGATGGTCGAAGCCCGAATAGCCGCGATGCGCGACGCCGCCGTGACAGCAAACGCACAGGAAGCCGGCATGTTTGCCGGAGCAGTTGTTGTGCAGCGCGCTCGGCGTCTGGCCGGCGCGGGCAAGGTCGAGCGTGGCCTGTTCGCCGAGCGGCCAATGGCTGCCGCATTCGAGCGCATCCTCATCGAGCCCGGCCCTGGCCAGCATCGCCGCCGCGCGTTCGGCGTGGGCGGCCTCGCCGGAATGGGAGGCGCAGGCCAGCGCGAGGTCGCGGTCGTCGAAACCGCAGGCCTCGGCGGCGCCGCTTTCGACCAGCGGCAGGGCCTGGATCGCCTTGACCGCCGAACGGGGGAAAACCGGCCGGTCGATATCGCCGATCTCGAACACCGTGCGCCCGTCGGCGTCGAGCGCCACGACCGCGCCGCGGTGGCGGCTTTCCACCAGCGCCCCGCGCATCACCTCGACCAGAACGGGATTTTTCATCGCCTCACCGGAAATTCACTGCCCTGCCTGTCCCTATCGACCTATGCTCTCACACCCGCCGAGGCAAAGGAAATCCATGCGCGCAATCTTCAGGCCGGTTGTTTTGGGTGTTGTGGTGCTGTTCGCCCTGCCGGCGGTCGGCACGGCGTTGTGGTGGTCGCTCGTCGACCGGCCGGCATCCTGGCGTTCGGCGGACTGGAGCAGCAGCGGCCTCCTGCCGGCCCCGAAAAACGTCGACGCCGCGATCTACGTGCTCGCCGCGCGCACCGGCGGCTTCAAGGGGGCGTTTTCGTCCCATAGCTGGATCGTGCTGAAACGACCGGACCGGCAGGATTACGACCGCTACGACAAGGTCGGCTGGGGCCTGCCCGTGCGCCATAACGGTTTCGTGGCCGACGGCTACTGGTATTCGAACCCGCCGCGGATCGTGCAGGCGATCACCGGCGAGGCGGCGGCGTCCCTGCTGCCGGTCGTGGAGGCGGCGATCGCGACCTATCCCTTCGCCGGCCGCGGCGACTACCGGATCTGGCCGGGACCGAACTCCAACAGCTTCGTGGCCCATGTGCTGCGCCGGGTGCCGCAGCTCGACGTCGCGCTGCCCGCCAACGCGGTCGGGCGCGACTACGCGCCAGGCCTCGCCTCGGTCAGCCTGTCGCCGGACCGCCGCGACCTGCATGTCACGCTCGGCGGGTTCGCCGGGCTGGCGGTCGGGCGGCGCCACGGTTTCGAGATCCATCTCTTCGGCCTGGTCGCGGGCGTCGATATCGTGCGGCCGGCCCTGAAGATCCCGGCCTATGGGCGGCTGGAATTGTTGCGCCGATAGATTTCAAGAAGCCCGCGAATGGTGACGTCGGGATCGAAATGGTGAATGGCGGCGGTGGCGTCGTAAAACAGCGCCGCGATGCCGCCTGTGGCCACCACCGTCATCTGCTCGCCGCGCTCGGCCTGGATGCGCGCGATCATGCCCTCGATCAGGCCGATATAACCCCAGAACACGCCCGACTGCATGGCGCTGACCGTATCGTTGCCGATCACGCGCTGCGGTTTCTTCAGCGCGACCCGCGGCAATTTGGCGGCGGCCGAGTGCAGCGCCTCGACCGACAGATGAATGCCGGGCGCGATCGCGCCGCCCTCGAAGCCGCCATCGGCGGCGACAACGTCGATCGTCGTCGCCGTGCCGCTGTCGACCACGATCAGCGGCCCGGGATAGGCGATATGCGCACCGAGCGCGTTGACCACCCGGTCGGCGCCGACCTCGGCCGGCTTGGCGACGCGGATCGGAATGCCCAACTCGGCGTTCTCGCCGATCACCAGCGGCTCGGCGCCCAGATAGCGGCGCGACAGATTGCGCAGGTTGAAGATCGATTGCGGCACCACGCTGGAGATGATGCAGGCGTCGAGCACGCCCAGGTCGAG
Organism: Nitratireductor sp. StC3; assembly: GCF_003015025.1. Taxonomy (NCBI): domain Bacteria; kingdom Pseudomonadati; phylum Pseudomonadota; class Alphaproteobacteria; order Hyphomicrobiales; family Phyllobacteriaceae; genus Nitratireductor; species Nitratireductor sp. StC3. The sequence goes on from NZ_PYBP01000004.1 coordinate 116,499, forward strand.
CCCGGTCATCGACAGCAATTGGTGCAGCCAGACCGCATATTCGTCCGCGGTCCGGTTGGGTTCGGTAGCGGAACGCCATTGGGCGATCCAGCTTTCGCCGTCGTGCACGGCAAACAGGCTGTTGGTGTTGCCCTGCTCGATCGCAAGCAGCATATGGCCGTTCCCTCGCCTCGCCGTCCGGCGCCGCCTTCCCCTCAAGCGGCGCCGAGACATGTGTCGCGACCGCGGCGACGTCCCATTGAGCCGTCGCCACGCGCCGTCATCCTGTTAAAGCATGATCTTTCCCGAACAAAGAGGCTCGTTGCCGGGATTGTGCCCTAATCGGTCAGGAGAGCCGACGCCGCCTCGCCGAGCGTGGCAGCGTCTTTCGGCTTGCCGTAGCGAATGTCGTCGACGACGAGCGCGCCGCCCTCGCCCGCAGCCAGAACGAGCTGATCGGTCCAGCCCTGATCGCCCTCGCCATAGATGACGTCGACAAGCGTCACACCGTCCTCGGCGCTGACCGCCCCGGCGCTGCAAGCGCCCGCGGCCCCGTCGCCGCTCGCCCAGGGCACGCCCGTGCCAAACGCCGTCTCGCCCTGCCCGCCGGCCGCCAGCGCGGCGGTCACCTTTTCGGTCAGGCCGGGCGACAGCAGATACATGCGTCCCATGCCCTGGTCGAGCTCGGCCAGGCTGCAGAACGCCTGGGCGAGCGCGACCGCGTCGTCCTCGGCGGCATGCGTGGTTCCGATCGCGGCGAAGCCGATCACAAAGGCCGTGGCGAGTCTTTTCATGTCGATGATCTCCGTTGCTGAAACAGGTCCCGATTGACGGAAATCAGCCCTGGAATGGCAACAGGCCAGCGGCGAGAAAACCGCCATCCACGGCGAGCGTCTGGCCGGTGATGTAGCTTGCCTCGGGCGAAAGCAGGAAGGCGATCGCGGCGGCCACCTCGTCGGCCTCGCCATAGCGGCCTTCCGGCACATGCGCCAGCCAGCCGGCGCGCTGGCGGTCCTCGTGCAGCCGCGCGACCATCGGCGTGTCGATCGGGCCCGGCGCCACGCAATTGACGCGGATGCCCCGGCCGCCGAGTTCGACCGCCATGACTTCCGTCATCATCCTCACCCCGGCCTTCGACGCGCCGTAGGCCACCCGGCCCGCATTGGCGCGCAGGCCCGACACCGAGGCGATATTGACGATCGCCAGCGTCTCGGAACGACGCTCGACCGCAGCCTTGCAGCAGATGAAGGAGCCGACGAGATTGACGTCGAGCACATGGCGCATCAGTTCCGCGCTCGTTTCCAGCGCCGGGACGTCGCGGGCGATGCCGGCCGAATTGACCAGACCGCCGATCGGGCCGAGGCGCTCGACGACGGCACCGAAAGCGCCGGCGACCTCGTCCTCGTCGGTGATGTCGGCTTCCAGGAACAGCGCGCCCTCGTCGGCGAGCGCGTCCTCGGCATCGGCGAGCGCGTCGCGGCTGGCGTCGACGACCGCGACCGGCCAGCCGTCCTCCAGCAGCCGCCCGGCGACCGCCAGGCCGATGCCGGAGGCGCCGCCGGTGACGACCGCCGCGTGCCTCATTTGATCCGTTCGAGGATCGACACGTAATTGGCGACCGCCGCGCCGCCCATGTTGAAGATGCCGCCGATGCGGGCGTCTGGAACCTGGATGCCGCCGGCCTCGCCGGTAAGCTGCATGGCGGTCAGCGCGTGCATCGACACGCCGGTCGCGCCGATCGGATGCCCCTTGGCCTTCAACCCGCCGGACGGGTTGACCGGCAGCCGGCCGTCCTTGGCGGTCACGCCGTCGAGCGCGATCCGCGCGCCCTCGCCCGGCTTGGCGAGCCCCATCGCCTCGTATTCGATCAGCTCGGCGATGGTGAAGCAGTCATGCGTTTCCACGAAGGACAGGTCGTCGAGCGTCAGCCTGGCCCTGGACAGCGCCCGGCTCCAGCCTTCCTGGCAGCCCTCGAAGGCGAGGATGTCGCGCTTCGACATCGGCAGGAAATCCTGCACGTGCTCGTTGGCGCGAAAGGCGACCGCCCGGCGCATCGACAGCGCGGTCTGGGTTTCGGCGAGTACGATCGCGGCCGCCCCGTCCGACACCAGCGAGCAGTCGGTCCGCTTCAGCGGCCCGGCGACATACGGGTTCTTTTCGCTCTCGGCGCGGCAGAATTCGTAGCCGAAATCCTTGCGCATCTGCGCATAGGGATTGTCGACGCCGTTTTTGTGGTTCTTGGCCGCAATCGTGGCGAGCGCGTCGGACTGGTCGCCGTAGCGCTGGAAATAGGCACTGGCGATCTTGCCGAACACACCGGCGAAACCGGCCGGCGTGTCGCCGTCCTCGGGCAGGTAGGAGGCCTTCAAGAGGTTCTTGCCGATCTCCGGGCCGGGCGTCTTGGTCATCTGCTCGGCACCGACCACCAAAACGATGCGCGCCGCCTTGGCCTCGATCGCGCGCAGGCCCTGGCGCACGGCGGCCGAGCCGGTCGCGCAGGCGTTCTCGACCCGGGTCGCCGGCTTGAAGCGCAGCCGGTCGTCGGCCTGCAGCACAAGGCTGGCGGTAAAATCCTGCGGCGAGAAACCGGCGTTGAAATGGCCGAGCACGATCTCGTCGACATCCTCGGGCCCAATGCCGGCATGTTCGATCGCCTCGACCGCCACCTTGGTGATCAGACCCTCCAGCGTTTCGTCTTCCAACTTGCCAAAGGGCGAATGCGCCCATCCGACGATCGATGCGGTCATGCCAGCCTCCAATCCGATGATCGCGCACTGTAGCGCAAATGCCGTGCGCGGCAATTGATTGTTCAAGTCTGAACGTATTTTGCAGCGCAGTAAAGTCCGCTCCGCACAGCCGCGCGAATTTTTATTGATTGACCAGTCAATTAAAAATATACAGCTCTCAAGGGAGGCGATCATGCCAAAGGTCGGAATGGAGCCGCTGCGGCGCAAGGCGCTGATCGAGGCCGCGATCGCGGCGATCGGCGCGCGCGGCTCGCTCGACGTGACCATGTCGGAAATCGCCGGCATCGCCGGCGTCTCCTCCGCGCTCGCCCATCATTATTTCGGTGCCAAGGACGATCTCCTCGAAGCCACCATGCGCCACCTCCTGTCGGAGCTCGGCCGCGACGGGTGCGCCGCGCTGCGGGCCGCGCCCCAGCCCCGGGCGCGGGTTTCTGCAATGGTGGCGGTCAGTTTTTCGCCGACCCAGTTCCGGCCCGAGACCGTTGCCGCCTGGCTGGCGTTCTACGTCGAGGCGCAGCGCTCGCCCGCCATGCGGCGGCTGTTGAGGGTCTATGCCCGCCGGCTTCATTCCAATCTGATGAGCGGCTTGCGGCCTTTGATGCCCGCCCTGCGCGCGGAGCGGATCGCCGAAGGCATCGCCGCGCTGATCGACGGGCTTTACATCCGCCGTGCGCTGAAGGACGGGCCGCCCGACCCCAGGAGCGCGGTCGCGCTGGTGGAAGACTATGTCGAAACCATGCTTGCGACGGAAGCGAGGACGTCATGACGGCGCGCCCCAACATCTTGATTATCATGGTCGACCAGCTCAACGGGACGCTGTTTCCCGACGGTCCGGCCGACTTCCTGCACGCCCCGCATCTCAAGGCGCTGGCCGCGCGCTCGGCCCGCTTTCGCAATAGCTACACCGCCTCGCCGCTGTGCGCCCCCGGCCGGGCCGCCTTCATGAGCGGGCAATTGCCCTCGCGCACCGGGGTCTACGACAATGCCGCCGAATTTGCTTCCTCGATCCCCACCTACGCCCACCATCTACGCGCCGCCGGCTATCACACCTGCCTGTCGGGCAAGATGCATTTCGTCGGCCCGGACCAGCTTCACGGCTTCGAGGAACGGCTGACGACCGACATCTATCCGGCCGATTTCGGCTGGACGCCGGACTATCGCAAACCCGGCGAGCGCATCGACTGGTGGTATCACAATCTGGGCTCGGTCACCGGTGCGGGCGTGGCCGAGATCTCCAACCAGATGGAGTATGACGACGAGGTCTGCTTCCACGCCGTGCAGCGTCTTTACGACCATGCCCGCGCCTCCCAGGACGAAGATCGACGCCCCTGGTGCCTGACCGTCTCCTTCACCCATCCGCACGATCCCTATGTCGCACGCCGGCGCTACTGGGATCTTTACGAGGACTGCCCGGCGCTGGAGCCGACGGTCGCCCGCATCGCCGAAGAAGATCAGGACCCGCATTCGAGGCGGCTCTACCACGCCAGCGACTACGCAGCCTTCGACATCCGGCCCGACCATGTACGCCGCGCGCGGCGCGGCTATTTCGCCAATATTTCCTATCTCGACGACAAGGTCGGCGAACTGATCGACACGCTTGCGCGCACGCGCATGCTCGACGACACCGTGATCGTGTTCTGCTCCGACCACGGCGACATGCTCGGCGAGCGCGGCCTGTGGTTCAAGATGTCGTTCTTCGAGGGATCGGCGCGCGTGCCCTTGATGATCGCCGGCCCAGGCATCGAAGCGGCCCTCTTCCATGTCCCGGTCTCCAATCTCGACATCCTGCCCAGCCTGTGCGACCTCGCCGGCGCCGACATGAACGCCATCGCGACATGGACCGACGGCCAGTCGCTGGCGCCGCTTCTTGCCGGCGGAACGCGGAGCGCGCCGGTGCTGATGGAATATGCGGCCGAGGGTTCCCATGCGCCGCTGGTCGCGATTCGCCAGGGCCGCTTCAAGTTCGTCCATTGCGAACTCGATCCGCCGCAGCTCTTCGATCTCGACGCCGACCCGCTCGAAACCGTCAATCTCGCCGAACGTCCCGATCATGCCGAGACGGTCGGGCGCTTCATGGGCATGGTGCGAGCGCGCTGGGACATGGCGGGCTTCGACGCGGCGGTGCGCGAAAGCCAGGCCCGGCGCTGGGTGGTCTATCCGGCGCTGCGCAACGGCGCCTATTACCCTTGGGACTTCCAGCCGCTGCGCCAGGCCTCGGAGCGCTACATGCGCAACCACATGGACCTGAACGTGCTGGAAGACCAAAAACGCTTTCCGAGAGGCGAATGATGACGGCCCCGCAAATCCCCGACCTCGATCACCTTCGCCGCGCCTACGCGCTCACCCGGCAGGCGACACAGGTGACACCGTTGCTGGAATCGGCCTTTCTGGCCAAGGAAAGCGGCGCCGCGCGCGTCTTCGTCAAGCCGGAATCGCTGCAATGGGCGGGCTCCTTCAAGGTGCGCGGCGCCTATTGGCGGCTGACACGGCTCGCCCCCGACGAGGCGCGGCGCGGCGTGGTCGCCTATTCCTCCGGCAATTTCGCACAGGGCCTTTCGGCGGCCGGCCAGGCGCTCGGCATTCCCGTGACCATCGTCATGCCGGTCGACGCGCCGGCCGCCAAACGCGAGGCGACGGCGGGTTATGGCGCGCGCGTAATCCTGAGCGAGCACGGCGCACGTCCGCGCGAGGAGGTCGCCGCCGAACGGGCCGCCGCCATCGCCGCGGAAGAAAATCTGGTGCTGCTTCATCCTTTCGACGACCCCGAAATCGTCGCCGGACAGGCGTGCGCCGGGCTGGAGGCGCTCGAACAGCTTGCCGACAGGAACGCCCGCGCAGACTTGGTGCTGTGCCCGGTCGGCGGCGGCGGACTGATCGGCGGGGTGGCGCTCGCCTTTCACCACCTTGCGCCCGACACGAAACTCTTCGCCGTCGAGCCGCAGGGCTTCGACGGCATGGGACGCTCGCTCGCCGAGGGCGCGATCGAGCCGCGTCCGGCCGGTGCGGCGACGATCTGCGACGGGCTGATGGCGCGCGCGCCGGGCGCGGCCCCCTTCGCCGCGGCGGCGGCGGCCGGCGTCACCGGACTGGCCGTCGCCGACGCGGCCGTGCGGCGCGCGATGCGCATCGCCTTCGAACGGCTGAAGCTGGTTCTGGAACCCTCGGGGGCTGCGGCCATCGCCGCGCTCCTGGAGGCCGGGCTCGACCTATCCGGCAAGACGGTGCTCGTCATCGCCACCGGCGGCAATGTCGCGCTCGCCGATTTCACCCGGCATGTCGGCGATGCGTGAAAGCCGGCATCGCCTCTCGCCCCAACCTTGCAGCGGGAGTATCAGCGCCAATGCTTGAAGCCGATTACGTGATCGTCGGGTCCGGTTCGGCCGGCGCGGCACTCGCCTACAGGTTGTCGGAGGACGGGCGCCACTCCGTGATCGTCATCGAATATGGCGGCACCGACATCGGCCCGCTCATCCAGATGCCGTCGGCCCTGTCCTTCCCGATGAACATGAGCCTTTACGACTGGGGCTACGCCAGCGAGCCGGAGCCGCATCTGGGCGGACGCGTTCTGGCCACGCCGCGCGGCAAGGTGCTCGGCGGCTCGTCGTCGATCAACGGCATGGTCTATGTGCGCGGCCATGCCCGCGACTTCGACCATTGGGCCGAGACCGGCGCGACCGGCTGGAGCTTCGCCGACGTGCTGCCCTACTTCAAGCGCATGGAAAATTCGCATGGCGGCGAAGCGGGCTGGCGCGGCACGGACGGCCCCTTGCATGTGCGCCGCGGCGCGCGCAGGAACCCGCTCTACGCGGCCTTCATCGAGGCCGGCAACCAGGCCGGTTTCGAACTCACCCAGGACTATAACGGCGCCAAGCAGGAAGGCTTCGGCGCGATGGAGCAGACCATTCATCGCGGCCGGCGCTGGTCGACGGCCAATGCCTATTTGCGGCCGGCGCTGAAGCGCAAGAACGTGAGTCTCGTCAACGGCTTCGCGCGCAAAGTGATCATCGAGAATCAACGCGCCACCGGCGTCGAGGTCGAGCTTCGCGGAGCGATTCAACAAATTAAGGCGAAGCGCGAAGTCGTGCTCTGCGCCTCGTCGATCAACTCGCCCAAACTCCTGTTGCTGTCGGGCATCGGGCCGGCCGCGCAGCTGGCCGAGCACGGCATTGATGTCGTCGCCGACCGGCCCGGCGTCGGCGCCAATCTGCAGGACCATCTCGAACTCTACATCCAGCAGAAATCTCTGAAGCCGGTCACGCTCTATTCGGTGCTCAATCCGCTTTCCAAGGCGCTGATCGGCGCGCGCTGGCTGATGTTCAAATCGGGCCTCGGGGCGACCAACCATTTCGAGGCGGCCGCCTTCGTGCGCTCGCGCGCCGGCGTCGACTATCCCGATATCCAGTATCATTTCCTGCCGGCGGCGATCCGCTACGACGGCAAGGCGGCGGTGCCCGCGCACGGTTTTCAGGCTCATGTCGGACCGATGCGCTCGGCCTCGCGCGGCACCGTCACCCTGCGCTCGGCCGACCCGCGCGCAAAGCCCGTCATCCGTTTCAACTATATGGCGCATGATCAGGACTGGGTCGATTTCCGCCACTGCATCCGGCTGACCCGCGAGATTTTTTCGCAGCCCGCCTTCGACGAGTTTCGCGGCGACGAGATCGCGCCGGGCAGCCACGTCGAAAGCGACGCCGAACTCGACGACTTCATCCGCGAGCATGTCGAGAGTGCGTATCACCCCTGCGGCACCTGCCGCATGGGGCATGCCGACGATCCGATGAGCGTGGTCGATCCCGACTGCCGGGTGATCGGCGTTGCGGGGCTGCGCGTCGCCGATTCCTCGATCTTCCCGCGCATCACCAACGGCAATCTCAACGGTCCGTCGATCATGACCGGCGAAAAGGCGGCCGACCACATTCTGGGGCGCGCGCCTCTGCCCCCCTCGAACCAGGAACCGTGGATCAATCCGCGCTGGCGCGACACCGACAGGTGATCGGTCGGCGATCCGACAGAGCCCGCCGCGCCGTTCCGTTCCGATCAGGCCGAGCGCCCGGGGCGTCTGTTCGCCGCGCCCCCTCGCGCCGGACGCCCGGAAACGATAAGGGAAGGCCAACGCAGGCCCCGCCAAAAGGATCAGACCATGAAAGCTCAACCCAAGGCGTCGCACTACATCAACGGCAGCTATGTCGAGGACCAGGGCGGACAGACGCTGGACGTCATCTATCCGGCCACCGGCGAGGTGATCGCCCGCCTGCACGCGGCCACCGACAATATCGTCGAGCTTGCCATCGAGGCCGCCCGTGCCGCGCAGGGGGCCTGGGCGCGCATGAGCCCGACCGAACGCGGGCGGGTTTTGCGCCGCGCGGCCGACCTGCTGCGCGAACGCAATGACGAAATCGCCCGGCTGGAGACGTTCGACACCGGCAAGGCGATCCAGGAAACGCTGGTCGCCGATCCCGCCTCGGCCGCCGACGCGCTGGAATTCTTCGGCGGCGCGGTCGCCGCCTATAATGGCGATTATGTCGATCTCGGCGGTCCCTTCGCCTATACGCGGCGCGAGCCGCTCGGCGTGTGCGTGGGCATCGGCGCTTGGAACTATCCGATCCAGGGCGCGGGCTGGAAGGCCGGCCCGGCGCTCGCCATGGGCAACGCGATGGTGTTCAAGCCCTCGGAGAACACCCCGCTTTCGGCCCTTGCGCTGGCCGAGATCTTCACCGAGGCCGGGCTTCCGGACGGATTGTTCAACGTCGTCCAGGGTTTTGGCGATGTCGGCGCCGCGCTCGCCGGGCATCCGGTGGTGGCCAAGGTGTCGCTCACCGGCTCGGTACCGACCGGCCGCAAGGTGCTTTCGCTCGCCGGTTCGCAGATGAAGCACGCCACGATGGAGCTCGGCGGCAAGTCGCCGCTGATTGTGTTCGACGACGCCGATCTCGAAAACGCCGTCGGCGGCGCCATGCTCGCCAATTTCTACTCCACCGGCCAGGTCTGCTCCAACGGCACGCGCGTCTTCGTCCAGGACGGCATTCGCGAGCGCTTCCTCGCGCGGCTGATCGAGCGCACCAAGAAGATCCGCATCGGCGACCCGCTCGATCCCGAAACGCAGATGGGACCGTTGATCAACAAGGCCCAGCACGACAAGGTGTGCGGTTATATCGAGATCGGCAAGGCCGAGGGCGCGACGCTCGCTCATGGCGGCGGCGTGCCGAAACTCCAGGGTTTCGAAGGCGGCTTCTTCGTCGAGCCGACCGTCTTCACCGAGGTCAGGGACGACATGCGCATCGCCCGCGAGGAGATTTTCGGGCCGGTGATGAGCGTGTTGTCGTTCAGCGAGGAAGCCGAGGCGATCGCGCGCGCCAACGACACCGAATTCGGCCTGTCGGCCGGCGTGTTCACCCGCGACCTGGCCCGCGCCCACCGCGTCATCGCCGACCTGCAGGCCGGCACGTGCTGGATCAACCACTACAATCTGTCGCCGGCCGAGATCCCGTTCGGCGGCGTCAAGCAGTCGGGCATGGGACGGGAGAACTCGCTCGCCGCGCTCGGCCACTACTCGCAGATCAAGACGGTCTATGTGGAGACCGGCGACGTCGACAGTCCGTATTGAGGTCGCGGCGTCACGCCTTGCCCGAAGGGCGGAACCGGCGCGCGGCCTACCCGGCCGCCTCGTCGGCCCCGTCCGTCTTGTCGAGATAGCGCGTAAGCGCGAACACCAAATGGTAAAAGATGCTGGCCGGCACCTCGCGCGCCACCGAGCGCCCCTTTTCGTCGACCCGGTCGATCCACAGGCCGGTCGGCGCGGGATCGATATGCCAGCGGAACAGCCGCCCGACACGCGCCTCGATTTCCGGCTTCAGGTCCGGGCCGCCGGCCCCGTCGAGCGCCATCGCCGCCTTGATCGCCTCGGCCTGCGGCCATGAGCGCGACAGCTGGTCGAGCGGCATGCCCGAGCGCGACACCGCGGCATAGGCAAGCCCGGTCGCCCGGTTCAGCCCGTTGGCGACCGCCGAGGCATAGAGCTTGCGGGCGATGCCGACCAGATCGCCCTGCCCGGTCTTGTCGGCGAAATCGACCAGCAGCGAGGCCCATTCGAAATGGTGTCCCGGCTCCGTCCACTGGCCCTTTTCGCCCGCGGCCGGAGTGAAATCGTCGTCGAAAAACTCGCCGACCGTCCAGCTATCGGGATCGAAGAACCGGCTGCGGAACAGATCGATGATGCGCGAGGCGCGGCGCAGGTGGACGCGCTCGCCGGTCACGTCGTACCAGGCCAGGAACGCCTCCAGAAGGTGCATATGCGGGTTCGACCGGCGCAGGCCGTTACCGCCGGGAAACTCCAGAAACCCGGTCAGCCGCTCGTCCTCGAGATGGGCGTCGATAAAGGCGAATGTCTCCGCGCCGAGCGCGCGCGCGGCCTCGTTGCCCGACAGATGGGCATGCGCCAGCGCAAGCAGCACGCAGGCATGGTCGTAGGCGTCCTCGACCGGGTCGACCACCGCGCCGTCGACGCCGATCGCGCGCACCCAGCCGCCGTTTTCGCTGCGGCCCCTGGCGGCGATGAAATCGATGCCGTGGGCGATGATCCGGTCGGCCGGCCCGTCCCAGCCGCGCGCCTTGGCGACGGCGAAGGCATAGATCTGGCGCGCCATGGTACGCATGCGCTTGGGCTTGCCGAGCGGCCGGCCGGCGAAGTCGAGCGCCTCGTGGAAGCCGCCGCCGACCGCGTCGACGCCGGCCGTCGCCCACAGCGGCAGCGTTTCCTCGAACAGCCAGTGGCATACCCGCCGGCGATGCGCGCCGACGACCAGAACCCGGTCGTGGCTGGGGGTGAACCGCGTCTCCAGCCGGCCGCTCTGTTCCAGCCGCTCGACGATCTTCTTGACGTTCTGGCTCTGGGCCACCGGCGCGACGAAGGTTGCGTCCTGGGTCGCCACGATGGCGACGTCGCGCATGCCGATCACCGACAACAGCCGGCCCTCGCTGCGCAGATAGGAATGGGCGGTGTCGAAGGCGACGACGTCGCCGATCACCACGTTGCCGTTCTCGTCGGAGGCGCCGACGTCGAGCAGCGATTGCCACGAGCCGAGATCGTTCCAGCGGAAGCCGGCCGGCACCATGGCGATGCGCGCCGCGCGCTCCATGATCGCGTAGTCGACCGAGATCGCCGGAATGTGCTCGTAGAGGTCGAGCGGCAGATAAAGCCCCGACAGATCGCTGGATGCCGCGGCGCGTGCGCGCTCCGCGCCCGCCCAGATATCGGGCGCGAACTCCAGGAAGGCGTCGCGCATGGCGCTTGCCCGAAACAGGAAGATGCCGGTGTTCCAGTAGAAATTGCCAGCCGCCAGATAGGTCTCGGCCGTTGCAAGGTCGGGTTTTTCCACGAAACGCAGCACGTCGCGCACCGCCTCGCCGCCATCGCCGGCAGCCTCGATATAACCGTAACCGGTCTCGGGTTGGCTCGGCTTGATGCCGAACACCACCAGGCGCCCGTCGCGCGCTGGCTTTGCCCCGGCCGCGACCGAGGCCCAGAACTGGGTGTCCGTGGTGATGGCGTGGTCCGAGGGCACGACCAGAACCAGCGCGTCGCCATGATCGGCCAGGGTCTGCAGCGCGGCCACGGCGACGGCGGCGGCGGTGTTGCGTCCGATCGGCTCGAAGATCGGCCGGCCGCCCGAAAGGTCCAGTCCGGCGAGATCGGCGCGCAGGCGCTCGGCGTGGCGCTCGGAGCCGATCAGATAGACCGGCCAGCCGCCATCGCCCCCCGCCTTCAGCCGGCGCAGGGTCTGGGCCAGCATCGAACCGGCGCCGGACAGGTCGTGGAACTGCTTGGGGTTGTCCTCGCGCGACAGCGGCCACAGCCGGGAGCCGACGCCGCCGCTCATGACGAAGCTGACGATCTTTTCAGTCATGGCGTCTCCGGCCCGCTCGCGTCGTCACAGGGTCTGGTTGTAGGCGCCCACCTGCGGGTGGGCGCGCAGCACGGCGTCGAGCGCGGCGAACATGTCCCGCTTGCGCTCCTCCGACACGGGGCTTTCGACCACCACCACGAGTTCCGGCTTGTTCGACGAGGCGCGGATCAGCCCCCAGGTGCCGTCCCGGTTGGTGATCCGCACGCCGTTGACCGTCACCATGTCGGCGATCGGCTGGCCGGCGAAATGCGCGCCGCTGTCGCGCAGCCCCTCGAGCTGGGCAACCACCTTGTCCACCACGGCGTATTTTTCCTCGTCGGCGCAGTGCGGCGACATGGTCGGCGAGCCGAACGTGTGCGGCAGGTCGCGGTAAAGCTCGGCCATCGACTTTTGCGGGTTGCGGTCGAGCATGTGGCAGACCGCGATCGCCGTCACCAGCCCGTCGTCGTAACCGCGCCCGATCGGCGGGTTGAAGAAGAAATGGCCGGATTTCTCGAAGCCCGCGATCGCGTCCAGCTCCTTGACCCGGCGCTTGATGTGGGAATGGCCGGTCTTCCAGTAATCGGTCCGCGCGCCGTTGGCCTTTAACACCGGATCCGTCAGGAACAGGCCCGTCGACTTCACATCGACGACGAAGCGCGAGCCGGCATGTTCGCCGGAAATGTCGCGGGCAAGCATCACGCCGACCTTGTCGGCGAAGATCTCGCCGCCCTCGTCGTCGACCACGCCGCAGCGGTCGCCGTCGCCGTCGAAGCCGAACCCGACATCCGCGCCGGTGCGCAGCACCTCGTCGCGAATCGCATGCAGCATTTTCATGTCTTCGGGATTGGGGTTGTAGCGCGGAAAGCTGTGGTCCAGGTCGCAGTCGAGTTCGATCACCTCGCAGCCGATGCGCCTCAGGACTTCCGGCGCAAAGGCGCCGGCGGTGCCGTTGCCGCAGGCCGCCACCACTTTCAGTTTACGAGCGATTTTCACGCCCGAAACCAGATCGTCGACATAACGCTGGCGAAAATCCGGCACGAATTCGTAAGCGCCGCCGCCGGACAGGTCGAAATCGGCGTCGAGCACGATCTTTTTCAGCGCGTCCATCTCGTCGGGACCGAAGGTCAAGGGCCGGGCCGCGCCCATCTTGACGCCTGTCCAGCCGTTTTCGTTGTGCGAGGCCGTCACCATGGCGACCGAGGGGGCGTCGAGCGCGAACTGGGCGTAATAGGCCATCGGCGACAGCGCCAGGCCGATATCCTTGACCCGCGCGCCGGCGGCCTGCAGCCCCGACACCAGCGCCAGCTTGATCGCCATCGAATAGGAGCGGAAATCGTGGCCGACGACGATATCGGGTCCGGCGCCGAGCCGCCTGATCAGCGTCCCCAACCCGATGCCGAGCGCCTGAACGCCGATCAGATTGATCTCCGGCGCCTTGTCGGACTCGGGATGGCCGAACCACCAGCGCGCGTCATATTCGCGAAACCCGGTCGGCTTGACCAAAGCTCTGGTTTCGAAGGCAAAGCTGTTCGGTGTCGCGTCGGCGAGCGGTTTTTGCATGGCGATGGCGTGGCTCCGGTCACTGGTGATGGCGCCAATCTAGCAGCGATCGCTTACCGTCGGCTTAAATCGTCGCCGGGGCCGGACCGGTGGCGACAGGGCACGGTTTTCAACCCGCTCTGCCCGCCATCCACCAAGCGCGAATTCGCTGCCGTTTCATGCTTGCAGGATCGCGGCACGAACGCTATAGACCGCCGGTCTGGTTTTGCGGAGTGTAGCGCAGCCTGGTAGCGCACCTCGTTCGGGACGAGGGGGTCGCAGGTTCAAATCCTGCCACTCCGACCAGACGGCGCAAGGGTTCTTGCTCAACGCATGACAACTACATACGCGCTTTCGGACCGTTTCCGGACCGTTTCATGCCATATCCCCTCCGCATAGACACGATTCGCAAGGCCATCGAGTGCAGCTATTCGATCTGGGTCCACTGCAACACGGAACGGTGCTGGCGCCACCACCGGATCGACCTAGGCGCACTGGCCGACATGCTCGGACCGGATCACGGATGCCTAGCCGCCGACCTGGCGCCGCATTTCCATTGCTCGGAATGCCGTAAGGCCGGCCGGCCCGACAAGAACATATCGTTCACCCTGCATCCAGAAGCGCCGCATTGGGTGAACTAGCGAGCAACCAGATTGCCGTCTTTGTATATCGGGTTTTCGACAAGGCGCAGCAGCAAGCGTTTGGAAGCGAACGCTACCGCGGGGCTCGCCACGGCCGATTTTCGCGGATAGTCTTTCCCGATGTGCAATCTCTATTCGATCGACAAGGGGCCGCAGGCCGTGCTCGAGTTCACCCGAGCGATGATCAACCGGGCCGGGAACATGGAGCCTGGCCGGGTCTATCCGAACCAGTACGGCCCGATCGTGCGCGCCGGCGCCGATGGAAAGCGCGAGCTCGCCATGGCGCGCTGGGGCATGCCTTCGCCGGCTTTCGCGCTCAAGGGCAAGGCATACGATTACGGCGTCACCAATGTCCGCAACACGGCGTCTCAGCACTGGCGGCGATGGCTGGGCCCTGAAAGCCGATGCGTGGTGCCGGTCACCCGCTTTGCCGAGCCATCGCCAGAAAAAATCGACGGCAAGACGCCGAACGTTTGGTTCGCGCGTGACGAGGATGAGCCACTGTTCGTTTTCGCTGGCGTGTGGACGGCTTGGTCCGGCAAACGCAAGGCCAAGGAAGACCCGGCAGACCATGAGCTATTCGCCTTCCTGACAACCGAGCCCAACGCTGTCGTCGGCCCAGTGCACAAAAAGGCGATGCCGGTGATCCTGACCGAGCCGGAGGAGATCGATATCTGGATGCGCGCGCCCTGGGATGAGGCGAAGGCGCTGCAACGGCCGCTCGACGACGACAAACTGATGATCGTCGAGGATCCACGCGAGGCCGCATGACAATCCGCCCGGTCCGCTACGAATGCAAAAAAACCCCGCCAGCGCGTGGCCGACGGGGCTCGGATGCGGATCAGGTCCGCCGCAGTTTTGGGATAACGACCGGGCGCCCGCGGGTCTATGCCGGGATCGCGCTACTGGACGCGCCGCCAGGCGGACAGCACAGCATCGTCGTGCCCCTCGCATGCAGACTGATAGACCTCCTCGATCGCCGCGCTCACGCGTCCGACCAGTTCCGCTCCGCCATCGGCCAGCTTTAGCCGCTCAAAATATTCCGTGACAACCTGGTTCGCCGTCTCCTCGAACCGCAGCATCGCAAGCCGGAAAATCCGCCGTTCGTCCTCAGTCATCGCGCGCGCCTCATGTCTGGCGGCACGCTACAGGCTGATCACACGGCCTGCCAAGTCGCTATGGCGGAGGCCGACCGGTCATCGAATACCACGCCGCGCTTGCGCCGGCGGCAGCGGCTAGAAGCACCTTGCCGATCGACCACAACGCCTTGCCCAGCCGGCCGGCGAACATCACCCGGTCGCGGACACGCTCCAATTCGTCGGTGGTCGGGCCGATGGCCTCAACGCTCCGCTCCACCAGGTCCAGCCGGTGGTTGATACCAATGATTTCCTTTTCGGTGCGCTCCTGCGCCTCATAGACCCGTTTGCGGGCTACCGCGGCGTCCCTCATCTCCCCGACGATGCTTTGCTGCGTTTCGTTGATGGCTTTCAGCCGCTCGTCGATACGTGCGAGCTGGACTTCCGGGGTTTCCGCCATCATATCACCTATTGCTCGCCACGCTGGCTTTCCCGCCCGTGACGGGCACACTCCGAGCGGGTATAAACCCCGCCGCCGCACAGGCCGGATATCGTGAGATCGATTTTCATCTGGTCGTCGCTCGTCGCGCCGCGGGCGCCGATCAAGTCTGTTCCCACCACCCTGCGAAGCCCCTCACGGTTCACAGGAACCGGTTTCGAAGTCGAACACGCCGCCAGCATCAATGCAGCGGCGCAACTTGCCACGCCAGTCCTCAGCATTTTCGGCTGCATCGTCGTTCTCCTGATTGATGCGTTCCACGATTCTGGCCTGCTCTGCCGAGCGGCCGGCGCGATAGGCTGCGCTGTGCGACCACGCCAGCCCCGCCAGAACGGCCAGGCCGGCGATGATCTTGATCCATGTGCCGAGGCCGAACATCAGCCTTCCTCCACGGCCTTGCGCACGTCGCGGATCGCGGCCACCACCCTGCCCTTGAAGATAATCACCATGGCAATGAGGATGACGGTCACACCGCCGATGACGGCGACGGTTTCCCAATCGAGCCCCCACAGGAAGCCGCCGGCCGCGCCGCCGCCACCGAAGAAGCCGATGACCTTCTGCCACCAGCTGCTCTTTTCCTTCACCGCCTCATCGACAGCGGGCGGGACCACCTCCTTTGCTGGTGCTTCACGACGATGCAGCTTCCTAACATCAGCCAAGACCGCGCGGACCCTTGCCGTGGAAACGGCGGCGCGCTGCCCCCCGTAGTGCCCCTTGCCTGAAACCGTCGGCAGGCTCGCCCACTCCCGGGCAAGATTGTTGAGCAGGGTGTCTTCGGAAAGCCGGCCGGCCAGATACTTGTCGATCCCCCTTTGCCCCAAGAGGAAACAGGCCATACGGTCCTGCATGTCCGCGTCGAACAGCTCGTTGCCGGAAAGCCCGAGCGTCTTTTCGATGGCGCGGCGCGTGGTGCGCACGATCTGGTATCGCCCAGCCGCCGACGAGTTCAGGCGGCGGTTATCAGGATCCTTGAGCATCCGGCTTTGCAGCTTGTCGACCTGATCGAGCGTCATCCGCGTCAGGACAACATCGGTGCCCTTTCCTTTCGACACCCTGCCGTCGAGCATGATCCCGTAGCCCAACGTCTCGTTGTAGCCGTCGCCCTTGTCGGTGCCTTCGGTGAAGCCGATCAGGTTCAACAGCGGTCGGTAGACGCGATACTTATCCGTCATCATCTTGTCCTTTCGGGATATTGCGGGATGCGGGCGGGGCGCTTTTTGTGCGCGAGGCCGCTGAAGCCGCAGCGGGCTCGCTTCTGGCCCAATCAATTTTTTTGCTGGCACAATTATTTAGTTCATTACCAACAAATTGGAATCTTCATTGGATTCCATAGACTTGAATTTCATTCTGGCATCGTTCGATAACTAACTATTGGATGTCTGAATGATTTTTATCTTTGATTTTCCTATAAAGACTCGCCAAACGTGCACCATGCACGCATAACGAGTCCGATTTCGCGAGAGGCCCATGATTTTTGCTTTCCGCAGATTGGCTTTCGCGGCGCTACTCATCTGCGCTGCTGCCTACCTCTACGCCATGGAAAACAGCATGACATTCCGGCCCTGTGTCGACTGGATCGGCATGATGGCGGACTGCTCGAGATGATCGCCAGAACTCTGGAAAGGGTCGGAATACCGCTCGTCCCGCTTTCGGTCGGCCTGGTCGTTGTCACCGTACTCGCACTTACGCCGCTGGTCGGCTCGCGCTTCCCAGACTATATGGCAGGCCACCTAGTGCAGGTCGTCGCGATACTCGTGGGGTACGTATATTTCGCTAGCCAGCGGCTATTCGATCACTATCGCGGCTGGCCGGAGCGGGTATTGCTGATACTGGCCTTCGCCATCCCGCTGCAAAACACATTTGCTATAAAAGCCGCCAGAAAGGCCTTCCTGTCGGAACATATTCTTCTAGAAATTCTTCGCCCAGATATCCTAGCGCTCTGCAGCGTTGGCGTGTACTTGTTCTTTTCTCTCAGGCCGATTCGTGTTCAATCGATGACGCTCGTCGCCGCCGCGATTTTGGCGGTTCTGGGCTGGATCTTCGCTACCGCGACGGCGCACCACAGCTTCTTCCTGTCTCTTGGGCACGGTTTCTTTGAAACGATGATCTTCTGGATCGCGTTCGTGGTCTTGTGCGCTGTCGCCCCGGATCGCGCATTCTATCGACATTGCGGGGTTCTGTTTTGTCTCGGGTTCGCCCTGGTGGCCGGCGCACAGTCCTATGTGATCATCGAACGCTTGCCGGATTATTTGGTCGAAACCCTTGTATTCCCGATCCCGGTTTTCGCCTCCGAGTTCCTGGAGGCCAAAAAGTCCATTGAACTGATGAAGGCCGCTGGCGGGAACGGCTACGGAAACACAGACAATTTTGCCAGCCTTTGGGCGCTCGTTGCCGTAGCCGCGGCCGGCGGCGCGTATTTTGTTCGTCCACGATGGGCGGTCTGGGCAATGTTTGCCTTCATCGCCTATGCGGGGCTTCTCGTCTATCCGCGCTCTGCTCTAGCGACGGTTCTTATTGGCCTTGCCGGTCTGTGGGTATACCGAGCATGGATACATCGATCATATAGCGTGGGACTGATAATCGCGATCGCGGCGATCACTGTGTCGCACTCCGATCCGGAGGCGGCGCGATACCTCCTGGATGGCGCTCTCAGCTTGCTCCACAAGGTTGTTGCCGCACTTTCGTCCGGGAGCGAAAGCGGTGGCGCAGGTGGCGGCGGAGGTGGGTTTTTCTTTGAGTGGCTGGACAAACGTCTAAAAAGCCCAGGCGGCGGTGATCTGTCCGGCTTTGCCCGCGCCGATGCGTGGGCTGCCGCAATTGCTGTCATCAAAGAGCATTGGGCCGCCGGCGTTGGTTTTGGCGTCTATCGTTCAATCGTGCCCGAATATACTGCTACGCACAGCTTCCTGCTGCAACGATGGGCCGAAGGCGGGGTTTTGTCATTCCTCTCCGTCCTCATCCTCACGCTGTATGCATTTATAGCGTCATTCGTCCTACTGGTGAGGCGTGAGGCTGACATGATGCGCGCCACCGCAATTATCGCTGCCAGTGCGTTTCTGCTCAAGGCGAGCCTATTCGGCGCCTCCCTCGCTGTGATGGGTCTCACGCCTTGGGCGTTCGGGCTTGCGCTGTGCTTTGCGTCCTATCAAAAGCTGCGCTGATCTCTCACGAGTCCTGTTTAGTGGCATCTTATGATGCTTAGCGCGGCCGGGATCGGATCCATGGCCTTCAGCCGCTCCGCAGCTTCGCGCAGTTTGATTTTCTATCGTTACAAGTACCCCGAGGAAGGCTGGTTGAAGCAGGCGAGAGCGCACCACGCCAGCACGCAATAGCCCTATTCCTCGTCAACAATATTCAAATCGCAGGCAACTGGTTCCTTTGGAGATATTGCGGGAGGCGGGCGGTGAGGATAGAAATCCTGCATGGGAAACGGCGGATTTCTTGCGGCTTTTGTGCTGGGTCCGGCTATCGGGATCGCGCTGGCCGCACGCTATGCGGCTTCTCCGGCCGCCTATGGTGCGTTTGTACTGGTCAGCACGGCGCTTGCTCTTGGCGCTGCGAAGATGGGCGGTCCATGGAGTGACGATATGGCGCGCGGGTGCAATAGCGCGACTTTAACCGGGGATCTTACGGTCAGCGCGTGCCGCAAGTGATGAAAGTTTCGGGATGAAGCCTCGGGTTGCAGATCTGGCATTTCTTGGTGTCGCCGCTTGGGCCGTCGCCGCATCGCTGTACGCGTACCGCACCCGAGACAACTCTATTCGCGGGTGGAACCATTCCATCGCCGGGGCTGCCGGGCGGGATCAACTCAAGAGTAAAGACACCGCGCTTCGCGTCGCGCGGGAGGCGGGCCGGACGGGTAGCGCTCACGCATGAAATCCATGACACGCAGACGCCCCGTGCAACTGGTGAAATACCCGGACGAAGCCGCCGAACTCAGACGGCTGGCCGAGCCTCTGTATGGCCGAGGCTACCAGTCGCGGATCGCGGAAGAAGCAGGCGTTACTTACCGGACAGCTATGCGCTGGGCCAACGGCGAGACCCGCGTGCCGGGAGCTGTGCTCGCGCAGTTGCGCGCAAAGACAGCGACACGAGACGACGATCTGGAGGCCATTAAGGTGTTGCTGGCCGCGATCTTGCGAACCATGCCGAAAAGTGTGGTTTCTTCCATATTCGAAACAGAGATCGAAAGCGCAGATGATCGTGCTGGCGCGGCCCTAAAGAAACTCCGCGACCGGGTGTAGTCAAACGCAACCCGACCACCTACGATTGCTATCTAGGAACGTTCAACAAAGGTGCGTAAAGCAACCATGCGAGATACGATTCTCCGATCAATAATTGTCGCGTCACAACGCACGCCATTTCGAGGCAAGGGTGGCGGCTACACAAACCTATCGAAAGAACGGCTTCATTCGGCAACTGCCGTCGATAAAGCGAGGGCCGAGGCTGACGATGTCGAGCGCTTTTTTCGCTTCTTTCCCGCCCATGACCTTCGCAGCCTGATGGCCGGAAAATCCGTGCTCGACTTCGGGTCCGGCTACGGCGGTCGAACGGTGCGATACGGCAAGTTTGCATCCCGCGTTTGCGGGATCGAGCCAGTAGAGGCGCATATCGACGCCGGCAAAGAGTTCGCCAACCAGGAGGGCGCAACCAACGTTGAGTTTAAGCTCTGCGGCGACTACGATATCCCCTACGATGACAACACGTTCGACATGGTGGTGACCTTTGACGTGCTAGAGCACGTCGCTGACCCGCGAAAGTCCCTCGCCGAAATCTACCGGGTACTGAAGCCGGACGGAACGGTCTTTGCGGTTTTTCCCCTCTACCGGGGGATGTTCGCACACCACCTCGACTACATCACGTTGGCCCCTGCAATTCATATTCTTTTCGACCCGCGCCGAGTAATGCGCGTCGTCAACGGCCTCCTCGATACAAAATATGCAGACGTCGAAGTGACAAGACACCCTGCTGCCGGCACGTCTTACGATGGCAAAAAACCAGTGATGCCCACCCTGAACGGTATGGGCCTGAACGATTTCAAGCGGAACGCTGAGGCTTTCGAAATAGTTGATCTCGACCAGGTGAGTGTTTTCCGCCATTACCTAGGTGGGCGGTCTATCCTTTCGCGTTTCACGGGACCTTTGATGCGCCTGTCGCCAACAATATCTGAAGTTCTTACCTTCCATGTGTGCACGGTCATGAAGCCTCGTAAGGAGAGGTGACTCGTGAGAGTGAGGCGGAGCGCTTCAACCTCGCCACTGCGCGAGGCGAACAAGCGGTGCCAGTCATCACCGTAGGCGTCTATCGTGCCAAACGACCCTGCCATGACGAGTACCAATCGGACCCGCCGTAAACGCCGATGACCTTGGTGCCCCCCGCGACCTTGATCCATAGTTCGGCGTAGTCGTCTTCATCCATGATGACGCCCTGGAAAGCGAACGGGATGGTCTTGAAGCCGGCGACCGAGCCGTCATAGGCGTGTAGAATGGCCGATCGTTTCAGTTTGGCCGCGCCAGCCGATGAAAATGTCTTCAAGAACAGATCGGCGCGAGCGTGAGAGCTGGTGATGCCCGTCATCGTGATCCCGCCAGAAAAATCGTGTCGCCCTGCGCACTGCGCGGTGTACCGACCAGTCGAGTTGTCATAATTCGAGTTTCGGTCTTCGTATTCGGTGTCCATGACGATCTTGGATTCAGTGCCGTCACCAGTGATGCTCGCCTGTGTAGTCCCCATATAGGCAGCGGCGTAGTCGGACCCGTTTGCGATGATGCGCAGGTTACGGGCAGCATTCGTTATCGTCCCCGCGTCGAGGATGGCGGCGCCCGTCACGCTGCGGTAGTTGTTCTGGAAGACGTTGATTGTCAGACCCCGAAACAGCGCGTGGGCCGTATCCACCCCAACGGTGCCGCTGTGATTGACAACAATATTCCCCGAGCGCTGTCGCCACTCGATGTTATCCCAAATGTCGTCAAATGTCGTTCCCGGGAATCCCGGTCCGGTCCCGGTGTCGAGATTGACATTTCTCGCGCACATATGGGTCGCCTGACGAATGTGGATATATTTGTTCGTTTCCGTGCAGCCGGCCACCCGGAGGTAACCGATATCAACAGTGCGTACCCCGCGACTGCCGGGCGTGTTCGTATTCCGGCCATCGATGCGGAACCCCGTCTCCCATAGGCCCGAGCCCGCATACGCGATGATGACGTTATCCATCGACCACTCGCCGGGGCGGAACTCGTCACTGACCGAATAGAGTTCCAAAGCCACGCCGCCGGCGACGGTACCGTTGGCCTTGTAGATGTTCACGTCTTTCAGGCACCCGCCAGTGCCGCCAAAAGACCGTCCGCCGCCGTTATTGCGAAGAAAAACGCCGGTACTGCCGTGCCATTCCAGCGTCGTGTTGCTGATCGTGGACGTGCCCTGATTGGCTCCGTAGATCGGAATCGGCCCGAAATCATGGTTGCCCTGGAATTTGTATCGGCCGGGCGGGATGAAAATCGGCAGGCACATGCGCTCCTGCGATATCGCGATTGCCGCCGCCAAGGCATCATCCGACCACGTCGTATTGGTGGGGTCTGCCGATGCAAGCTCGGTGAAGATGATCTTTTCGTGGAGCGGTGCGGCCCAGACCTTCAACGCGTTATGCGTCGAGGGGATGAAATAACCTTCGCCGGCGGCTGCCGTGATTTCGTCGGTGTAGCCCGACGCATCCCTGAGGAAGTATTCTACGGCCAGCGCTTCATCATTGACGGTGGCAGTCGTAACATTGCTGGTGTCGAGCGCTGCGAGAGCCGCTAGGTCAGCCGGGAAGGCCGCAGGTACGGCCGCCAATGCCGCATCCCGCGCTGCCTCTGCCGCCGTTTGCGCAGCTTCCGCCGCCGCCTGGATAGCCGCGGCATCGCCGTAACTGAATAGCCGATAATCGCCATTGCTGTCGATCATCACCAGTGCGGCCATGCCTGTCTTGATGTACCCGGAGGTCAGCGCGTCGCCGGTATTCGTAACGAGATTGCGCGGCGTCTCCCCATCGATCGAGAGCGTCACGGCCCCTGTGTTCGTCGCGGTGAAGTTCACCGAGATCAGCGCTTTGTAGGCCGTTTTGGAGAAAGATCCGTCCGACGTGGCTTGCACGGCGTTGGCCGAGCCGGCGCCAATATTGAGGGCATGGACCAACGTCCGCGCGAGGCCACTTACGCGCTTCCAGCCCGGCCCCGGCGAGGCGTACCAGATGTACTCGCCCTCGTTGTCCACCGTCCCGCCAGCGACAGGATCGGTGTGCGTGCCGGCGTCCGGGCCGACGACACGACCCCATTGGCCGTTTGTGCCGGTGAGCGCCGAGAGTTCCGGCCATGTGGATTTGGCCAGAATGCCGAGCGTCGCCGCTTCAGACCCGCGCCAAAGCTCGGTCAGGAGCGTGACCATATCGCCATTGTCGACAGGCACCGGTTGCCTATTGGCATTGATGCCGCTCGCGACATCCACGGGCAACTTGGTCAACGGATAAGCTGACATTCAAAGTCTCCGAATTTTCAGAGGAAAGAACGAGCCAGGCGGCTACGGTCCACCGGTGCTCGGGATCGAAACGCTGTCGGTGAACTGCGCGCCGGCCGTTCCATCTGACGTGTATGCCGTGACGCGGATCTGGACCGCCTTAGTCACAGGCGGCGATGATCCATTGATGAACGGTCCGATGCTGATGCTTCGCAGCACTTCAGGGATTTCGTTGTCGTAGGTCGTCCCCGTCCAGCCGCCGCCGTCGTAGTTGTGCTCGATCACCAATTTGACGGCGTGGAGGTCGGTGAAATAGGCATCGATATCAGCTCCATTGGTCGGGGAGCCGGTCGGCGTCACCGTGACCTGCGGCGCACTTGGGGCGGTATTGTCGACCGCCAGCGGGTCTTCGGAATGCCAATCCGAGAAGTACGAGGTTTCGTCGTCCGCATCGAAAAACCTGACGCGGAAATCGGCCTTCGATCGCGCATCACCGACCACCCATGCGAACCAGGTATTGGCCGTGATCCCCTGATATTCCGTCATGCCAAGGGGCAGGTTCGGCAGACCGCCCGAGTAGGTCCGGTAACTCGCCTCAGCCGTCACGCCACCGGTTACGCCGGTGAATTTCGATCTGGTCTGGTAGCTGAGGTCCGAGAGTTGAACCACGGCGCCGATGGAAGGGGCGGCCGGCTTGTTCAGCGTGCTTTCATACTCGAAAGCCTCGAGCACCGGCGGCGCCGGCACTTCCATCGTGGCAGCATTCCATGGCGTCTGAAGTTCAGCCGGGATAATCGTGACCGGGATTTCGCAGGTGCCTTCCTCGTCATTGACCCGGATCGGCCCCTTGCGGCACTTTACGAAGATGCTGCCATAGCCTGACCCGACGTCCGGAACCTCAACCGTGATGGTGCGCTTCCCCCAAGCCGCAATCCCGGCGAACGTGGTTTTGACCGTCCCGAAATCCGCCCGCGCCATCCAGAACAGCCGCCGTGCGATCCGCTGCGCCTGGCTCGCGTCACAGCAGAACGGCAGCTTGACCGGAAATTCCTGTTCCCCGTACTTGTCGATCTCGCCCTGCACCTTGGCCCACGGCGCATTGGTCAGGTCGATCTCCGCCATCTCGTAGCGGCGCTCCGGCGAAAAGTAGTGCAGCTTGCAGATGTTCGGCCGCTTTGCGCCCTCGGGGCCGGATTGGAAAACCCGATCGATAATGTGGCGATCGTAGTATGTGAGTTCCGATGTCGGGTTGTCCTCCAGCCACCGTAGCGTGAACTTCTCGGCGGAAGGCACAACCTCCATGCCCGCTGACTCGAGCATGTCGAGAACGATGTCGGTCGTGAGTGGTCCTTCCCAGCCACCGGAAAGCTGGCTCCGCGGCGCCGTGCCGGTCAGGGTCGTGACGTTGACGTCGGCGTCGTCTGCACGATCACCGATATCGGACAGGTCGAGCATGCTGGTCTGCCAGCCCGGCAGCCGCGCCCACCAATGAGCGATTTGCAGCGGGCCGTTCAGCGTCCAGCGAGTGGATGCGTCGCGCGGATCGTAGAACTTGCCCTGGCGCGATAGGATCGAGGCTTCCTTCACGCCGCCGGTCAGCAGTGTTGCGAACCGGTCGTCTCCCGTTCCGGGATTGATGAAGGTCAGCAGGCTTTGCGCGATACCGCGGACACGGTGATCTGCAGTCCATTTGGTTGGGAAATCTGTCTGGAGTTGAGGAAACGACGTTTCCGTTCCGTCGCCAACCTTAGTGCGTATGTAGAGATTGGAGCCGCCGGGCTTTGCAAAGGGCGGTGACGACACCTGCCCGTCCGCCTCGACCGTGATGGGACGTCCGTCGTAGAAATACTCTTCGGCGCCATCCATCTCCCCGAAGCAGTGCAGGAGAAGGCGATGGATGTTGTAGCCCGACGTGTTGCCGAACCCGATCTTGGCCGCCAGAAGCACCCGTCCCGTGGCGTAGCGCCCCGGACCCTCCTGCCCCCGCGTGGTCTGCTTCAACGCCTCCGGTTTGGCGGTCGGCGCCCGGCCACCAATAAAATTCGCTACGGTCGATGCTACGCTAGCGGCAAGGATGAGGGTTTGGGCGCCGATATAGGCGGCCGATGCCGCTGGTAACAGCGACCCGAGGCCAACCGTCATCAGTGTCGATATGACAAGGCTGCCAAGTGTCGTGGGCATAGCACAAGCGTGCGCCGTCGATGCCAGAACCGATGCTCCGGCCAAAAGCCAGGTTTTCAGTTTCATCAGACGACGCGCCAGGTCTTCAGAATGAGAGGAATCTTGGTCGGCTCACCGTCGACGCTGCGAACGGTGTAGGGGCGGACCCAATGAACGCGCACACCCATTTCGGCCCGCCGCATGATGACATGGTTCGGCAGCCATATCCCGCCGACCGGGCCTTGATCGCTCTGGATCACACCGACATCGCCAGGCTCGGGCTCGCCGAAAACCGCCTTGAGGCCGATTTGCCGGGCGACATGATCCCAGATATTGACCAGGCCGCCCCACGCCTCGGTGAGTTCGATCGCCTCTTCCTTGGTCGAGTAGGCCGGCCAGTCGAACTCCTTGCCCGTGGTCTCCGCCACCCATTGCGCGGGCATCGTGGAGCAATCATCAACGCCCCACTCGCACGGCTTACCCTTCAACCGCTCGGCCATGGCGCGCAGGCGTTCCAGCCGGTCGCGAGCTTCAGCGGAAAGGCTGGTCACTTCTTGTACTCTTCAACGATATCGGCATTGATGTAGTCCAACCCCTTGTCGCCGGCATATCGCTGCCGTTGGCCGGCCGGGCTCCACGCCGATCCCGTGTCCGGGAAATTCAAGCCTTCGAAGACGGAAACCACCTTCATGGAGATGAAGCGGATCGCGGCTCCGATAAAGCTGATCCGCGGCGCGCTGATCTTGCCGGGGACAAGCTTCTGTAGCGCCACGTCCTCGTCGCCGGTCTCAGGATCGAAGGTCGCGAAATAGAGGTCGCAGGAAACGCCCTCCATGTCCGCACGGTCATCCCATACCTCTTTCAGGAACGCCTTGTTCGCGCCGGACATCACGACATCAACGGCCGGCGCCGATCCGAAATACGGCTCCTCGATCGTTCCCACGCCGACCATCTGCCCGCCGAAAGGATCGCTCACACCCTCCCATTCGTGACCGCCGACGGTCTTCGGTCCCATGCCCGTGTGCAGACGCCGCGCCCCGGAGGGCAGCTGGACATGCGCAAACCAAGCCCTGCCGGTGTAGAGGCCGCCGAGCCTGTCGAGATCGTCTTGCGTGTAGCCTGTCATGTCACAACCCGCTATTAGGAGTGTTCGGAGGATTTAAATGACGGCAAATACGCTCGCGGCCGCACTTACTGCCGCTCTTCTTTCGAGCTGCGCTGCCAGCCCGAAAGACATCGCCCCGATCTATGTCAGCGAAGCGCTGTACGCTGATTTTTCGTGCGAACAGTTGCGCGAAGCCCTCCTCAACACGAACACCGTGCTGAACATGGCAGCGGTCGACCAGTCGACGGCGCGCGCGGCCGATGCGTCCGGGATACTTCTCGTCGGCCTGCCAATCGCATCGATGACCGGTCGCGACCGAACCGCGCAAGTGGGCATCCTCAAAGGGCACGCCGAAGCAATCATGCGTGCCGGCTCGGCCAACAATTGCGGAAGCCTCGCGCCCAAAATCTCGTTCGAGTAGAGCTATCCAGCAAAGTCGCGACGCACGTAAGGGTCGATGACTTCGGAAAGGATCATCTCCGAGCCCTCGACGTGCGCCGGTCGCCTGGCGCCCGGCCGGGCCGCCCCAACCTTGATCGGGCGTAGCGCGAGCGTCGGAAACAGGGTCGCGTATGTTACTTCGGAGGGGTCGGCCGAATAGGTGATTGCCGCGCGAAGGCTCCATTTCACGCGATAGGTCCCCGGAACGATCACCTCCGTGACCTGGTACAGACCTAAATGGAACGGGAAGAAGCCGAACCTGTCGCCAAAGCCGAGACTGTGGCCCCAAAACTCATCCTGGAGGCTGACGATCGTCTCTCCGAAAGATGCTGACGCCGCCACCTTTACGACGGGATATCGAACCCGCCACGGCTGACCGTTGGACCAGTTCATTCCGTTCGACCACGGAACCGTAATCCGGTCCCTCCATGTCAAATTCGGCGACACGTCAAGCCCGGCCTCGGCGGGCGTCATCTGATCCGGATCGAAATACTGGAAGCGCATGGCGTTTGCGCCGTCCATCAACCCATCCTGAATGCCACGAACTCGCCGAGCCTTGAGGTTCTTCAATATCGGAACGCCGACGCGGAAAGCCCAAACCTGGCCGATCCCCGCAAACAGTCGTTCTGAACCGTCGCTTGCGGTATTGGAGCCCGAATTGCGGATGTTCGGATCGTCAACGACCTCCAGTAGATCGATGCCCACCCCATCAGGCCATGAAAGAAGGCGAGCCATCAGAACATTCCCGACGCGCGGATTCGACGGGTACGACCCTCGTCCACTCGGCCGTCGACGATTGACGGCACCGCCCTCGCCACACGGCCGGCCGCCTCGGAGCTTTCCTGGATCGCGATAGGTCGCGACGTCCTCTCAACGGCCTGTTCAAACCCACCATCGGCGTCGAACCTCGACACCAGCTCCAGGCGTAGCGGCTGGTCGTTTGCCGGAGCGTGCATTCGCGGCAGGTCAGGCGTGACATACCCGCCGCCGGCATAGCCATTCGCGGCACGGTGGACGGCGTCGAGGTTGCCCTTGCCGATCTTCGCCGTGGCGCGAGCATTGAAGACGTATTCCTGCCCATGGACGACACCCGCAGCCGCGCCGCGCGACCCGTTTCCGGTGTAGCCGCCCTTGGCGAAGCCGAGCAGGCCGCCAAGCAGCCCCTGGAGGAACCCGCCGCCGAAAATGCCCTGCCCGCCCTGCGCCAGGTTGACTTGGTTGAGGTATTTGAGAACGGACTGCGCCGCCGCAATCAGCGCCTCCTTCCACGTCATCGTTTTGTTTATGAGGCCGTCGAGCACGCCCGCGAACCCTCTCCCCAGAGCCTCCCGCGCCTCCGTGATCTTCCTGATCGTGTCGTCGGTCGACTTCCGGAGGCTCTTCCACGGATCCTCCGCCTTCTTTGCTGCGCTCTTGGCCGACTTTTCGACCTCTCCGAACCCTGATGCCAGCGAACGCAATTTCTCGGCAGTGGCAGAAGCTCCGCGCGAAATCAGCTCACCGAACTCACCAACAAAGTCGGTACCCATCGCCTCGGACATAGCGTCGCGGAATACTTGCGCTACCTTCTTGGCCTGATCGGCGTACGGGTTTGCCATCTCCCACGACCGGAACTCGCCAAGAGTCGCCTTGGTGTCTATCTGCGGCGCGTCGAAGGCGAACGGTGTTCCGGACAGTGCGCCGGATATGCTCGCCATGAACCGATTGATGCTCTGAAGCAGATTGCGCAGCATGATCTGGATGATGGTCAGGACGCGGTTCGCAGCGTTGATCGCGAAACCGGCCATGGCCTGCGGTAGCTGGCTCCAGGTGTCCCTGACGCCGTTGAACGCACCGACCATAACCCCGATGATCGTGTTGGCGGCGTTTTTCACATCAGCGACGATATCCCGGCCGAAGATGCGCGCCAGATCGTCACGGAAAATATTCATGGCCGCAACCGCTGCGGTCAGGCCAAGAACGAACGCGACAGCCGGGTTTGCCGCAGCGAACGTCGCAGCAAGCGAAAGCACCGACAGCGCCAAGCGGCTGATCAGCGCAATCAGTTGAACGATGCCGGCAATAATGGTTGGCGCGTAGAGCAACGCCAAAGCCGCCGCAGCAGCAGTAGCGTATGGCGCGATGACAACCAGCGCATCGGCCAGTGCATTCAAGGCCGCACTCGCCAGCCATGGCCAATCGACCATTTGAAGGCCGGCTGAAACCAGTCCCGTGAGAGCGATCACCACGAATGTCGTCGGGGTGAGCAAAGACCGGAACGATTGCGCCAGAACACTGGTTGCGGAAGCACCCGACTGCATCGACGCTTCCATCTGGCCGGCGATCTGAGTACCCTGCTGAAGTGCGATTATGGCCGGATTCATCCCCATCGCCGCAGTAACGCCGATATCCTGGAACTGCGCCGCGAGCCCCGAGAAGCTGCCGCCCATACGGCGCACATTGTCGTTGACGGCAACGGCGTGTTGGCGCATCGCAGCGGCGGCTTTGGTTGCGGCTGCGGCTTCGTTGGTGAGCGCAGAAGCGGCGGAGTTTGCCGAGCCCGCCACCGCCGACGCCGCGGCACTGGTCGCCCTGGATCGCCTGGATAGCTTGCCCGCCGCGGTTTCGGAGCGATTGGCAGCACCAGTCAGTTTATCCAGTGACCCAGTGGCTCTATCGACCTGATCGGATCGAACTTCGATGCCAAGCGATGCAACATCCATCAGGCCTGCTCCGTCTTCGCCCGTTCGGCCGCTTCGGCTTGCTCTACCGCCGTCGCCGCCATGAACGCCGCGTCCATGGCTCTGAGGATCACGACCTCATCCCGGTTCACGAGGTTGCCGCTCACGGCTGACCATGCAGCGATTTCAGTCATGGAAATTGGGTCTGGACCATTGAAGCCCTGCCCCCGCGACGCGCTCATATCCCAGAACCATTCCAGCAGGTGCTGGCAGTGATCGGGGACCTCGATTGTGGGGCTCTTCCCCTTGACCCCGAACCGCTTGTTGCGCTGGCGCCGGGTTTCTCCTGATTGATCAGGAGTGTCGTAACGAACGGTCAGCCGGACGGCTTTGACGCAGGCTTCCTGGGCTCGCAGGTAAAATTTGCGACTTTGTTCGCAGCCTCCATGACCTGCTCATAGACCCAGTCCTGCTCATCGAGGATTTCGACCGCCTTCCGGAACGAAAATTCCGGCTTCTCACCTTTGTAGGTGTGGTCACCCCAGTCCCAGGACGCGATGTAGGACGCCGCCTTTTCAAGTTCTTGCTGGAGGGCCATGTCGCCCTTGATCAGCTTGCCCCGCTGCCGGCGCTCCGTGACCTTGTCGAGGTGCTTGCGCACCACCTTCTTTGCCTCGCCACTCGACGCCGACCTGATCTGGAATACGATGCCGGATTTCTTTTCGCTGTCGGGGAAAACGAGTTCGAGAGGGAAGTGGCGTTCATAGTCGAACCGTGCCGCGATATCCATTTTCAGTCGTCCTTATACCGGGTTCACGACGATCTCGTCCTGAAGCAGGCCGATCGTGAAGACCTCGAGATCGAAGTCCTCGTTGCGACCTCCGGGCCTGACAGGGCCGGCGACGACGCCACGACGGTACACGACAGTACCGTCGCGCTTGATTTCCTTGAGGGCGCAGATATCGTCACTGCCGGGACCGCCGAACGTCCGAAGGATGATCTGTCCCGGATCGTCGTGGGCCCGCGCCACCTCCATCGGAGGATCGCCGGCATTGGTGATGCCCTTGTCCTTCAACGACACCACGGTTTCCAGCGTGTCGTAGCTGACGATGTTGGTATTTCGACCGGATTCGCCGAACGACCCAACCTGCTTGACCTGCACCCAGGCAAGCCCCTCGTACCCGCTCTGATCCAGATCGGAGGGCTGGGCGGTCGAGCAGACCCAATGCGTGGACCCTTTGTTGGTTTTTGCCATTTCTAATGTCCTTTCAGACGGTTAGGCGAAACATTCATAGCGGATGACGACCGGGACCATCCAATGCGTCTCGCCAGGCATTGCCTGCCTGACATCGGGCGCCTTCGCGACCTGGACCACGACGCCATCAGCGACCATCTCCAAATCGGTCGAGAAATGCTCCGCGATCTTGCCTGCGATTTCCGTTGCGGCGGCGGCACGCGGCGGGCTGCCCTTCTTTACGAAAACGTCGATCTCAAGCAGTCCCAGGCGCAGATGCGGCGCATCGCTGTCGATGAATGGTCGATCGTTGATGTTCGGAACGTGCGAGACCCTGAGATAGGTCGCCGGCTTGGTTTTCAATGTCTGGTTCGGCCAGGACACGGTAAGTTCGGGCGAAAGGCTTAGCGAGGCCACACGGGAAAACAGGGCTGTCTCAATCGAGCTTTCGATCGTCGGCATTTCGCGCTATTCCTTCACGGGATGAAGCCGCTCAGCGACAATCAGGCACACGATGCACTCGTAGAGGCGCGCCGCGCCCTCGGCGATGCCCCCGGGCAAACGGTACGCGCCAACACAGCACTGGAAGCGGCCCGCAAGACACTTGCCGGTCTGGCGCTGGCATTGCTCGTGGCGTCGGAGAGCGGAGCCGACGAAATTGCAGGCGTCAAAGACCCAGACGCTTCTTGAGTTCAGCCGTTTTGTCGTCGACGATTGATCGCCAGCGTTGCGCCACCAGGTCGACCCATGGTTTCGGCACCGTTCCGTTCGCGCCGTAGTGGACATAGCCCGAGTATTCGGCGGTCCAGCCGATATAGATCGTCTGCCCCAGATCGGAGCCGGCGATTACTATCTCAATCTCCGCCATGTAGCCGCCATCGGGAACGCCTTGCGGCCTGTTTGCCGGCGGCATCGAGGCATTCGAAGCCGTGACGGACGCACGAAGAAAGCCGGTGCGTCGATAGTTGGGGCTCGGCGGCGCTTCGTAAACCAGTTGCGTGAGCAGTTGATCGGCCTGCTCAACCAGTTCATGGACCGCCTCTTTGAATATTGCTTCTACAGCACCTTCGACCTTGCGTGCCCATTCCTCGATTTGAGCAGTAAACGACTTCGCCACGATTACCGTCCTGCCCTAAAGCGCCGCTCGACCGCCGCGAAGAAGTCGATCTTCATGGTGTGGTAGCACTTGCAAAACACCGTTTCGTCCGCGGGAGCGTCGTCCGAATGCGGATATGACATCCGCACCCCGTTCGGCAGTTCGAACTGATCATCGATACCGACGCTCTTGCCGTTCATGGCGCGGTGATGGTGTCTCGGGTGCTCTTGCGGTGTGTGTTTCCAGACCTTCGTCACCGCCGCGGCGTCGATCTTTCCGGCGGCAATCTGTTGGCGAATGGCGTCGTCACGAGACTTCGCCAACGCCGTCATGGTTTCGCTCAGGCCAATCGCCTCGCCGCGAAGCTGCAGGAGGCGGTCACTATACCGGCCAACGATCCGGTCAACGACATCGCCAGGCAACGGCTTGCCGTCTCGCAGCGCCTTCGCAACGGTGCGGTCAAAACGGCGATCTCGGCGCTGCCGGCGCAGATAGTCCGCCATCCGCGCCGGGTTGGATAGCTCTTCGCGCGCCCGAGCCACATAGCGCTGCTGCGCCGTGGTCAGCCCGATGATCCCGCCCTCGCGCCTGTTCGAAACTCGCGATACCCGCCCCACGACATCAAGGGCGGTTCGCTTCGGGTTCCGTCCGCGCGCGAGACCTTCGGAAAGGATGAAGCGGATACCGTCTCGCTGGTCCTCGACAATGCGAGTGATGAGGCGTGACGAATGCTCGCGCAACCATTGCTCGGCTACCGGATTGCGCAGCCCCCAGCGGAAAACGACCCTGGAACCATCGGGATCGATCACGCGCGGAAAATTGCCGACCGTCGCCTGCCCTCCGGAATTATACGCCTCGGCAAAGGCCGTCTCAAGCCGGGCAAAAGCGTCCGGGTCAAGGTGCATGGCCTCTATCGCGCCGTTTACATCCCCTTTTTCCAGCCGCTCCACCACGATGCGGAGTGTGATCGTGTCCCGGATGTCCGCAACGCAATCGAGGAACACGTCCCTCAATCGCGATTCGAACCGGGCCAGCAACTCCTCGAATATCTGGCGGTCCGATCTACGGGCCATTTACGCGCCGAGCGTCACGCCCGGTATCTGGATGCGCAGAGCAAGCACTGTCGCCGACCTCGCAAGGCCAAGAAGGATAACGTCCTCGGAGGCAAGATCGGCGGCGGGCTGGATGCCGCCCGGCGTTTCGCTGAGATAATACGCACCACCCGCGGTCAGGACCGATCCAAGAGTGACGTCGCCGGCCTTGACGATTGCGAGAGGCTGGCCGTCCCCGGCCCCGTTGAGCGCGATACCGGCCGCGACCTTCACCTCCGCCGTCCCGGAGTTGCTGTCGGCGAGCTTGAATTTGCCGGAAGCGGCCTCCTTGTAAACCACCTGGCCGGCCGCGATGGTGGCACCAGCCCGGCCATGCTCGATCACGGCGCCACTGCCCGCCACGACGTCGGCGGGGGTCAAGGAAAGGTCAACCATTTCTGAATCTCCTTATGGGGCGAGAATGCCCGCCACGAAAGCGACATAGGCGACCGGATCGCCGGCCGCGGGGATGGGGCGAAGGTCTTTGAGAACGCGAACCGTCCCGTCGACAGAAAACGTGTCATCCATGGTCGGGGCGACCGCGGGTACGGCGAAAGTGATCTGGTCGTCCGTGGCCACGATCAACGTGCCGTCGACGAACTTTTGAGCAACGCGCCGCACCGTTGCGTCGAGGGCGTAGACCTGTTCATCGATGATGCTCCCAAGCCACGGCTTGGCAGGATCGATCGGCGCCCCGCTATCGACCTGTTGCGTGAGCGTCACGACGCCCTGGGCGAACTCCCCCAGGAGGTCGTCGGCCGCCTCCCGCATTTCGTCATAGAACGCCATCACACGACCAGGACGTTGGGCGCGTTTCGGAAAATGAGCAGTGGTTGAAGAAGCCCCTCGATCGTCGTCACGACCGGCATGGCGTCAAGGACGTCACCGCTGCCTCCTGCTGCGAAGAACTCGCGCTCGATCCCCTCGACTTTCTGACGCCTGACGCGACGATCGGGCCGCACCGTGACCGACATCGATCCGGGTTTGCGCAGTTCGGCCAGCGTGGCATGGTAGGAGGCCGTGACAACCCTTGTCGGGATAGATGCTGAGCCGATCGCATTGCCGAACCGGTCCTCCGCCCCGATACGAGGCCAGGCGCGATCCTGCTCCACTCCAGATGCCGGCTCTCCGGTGAAGCGATCGCCGTAGGTCGCATCGATGTAGACCGAACCGCGCTCGCGCGCCGCCGCTACCGTTCCCGACGGAACGGTATAGCCGCTCGCCGCGGCCCAGTCCGCGAAGCCCTGATCGCTGCCGTAGCCCGCCACGACCTACTCCGAAAGGCTCGCGTCGATCAGCTCTTTGAGCTTTTCGGTCGGAATGTTCTTCGGGTACTCGATCCCCAATTCGTCAGCCTGAGCCTTGAGGTCGTCGCGGGAATCATCGTCTCGCAGGGCGGGCTCCTTAACGGGATTTGCCGCGGCCATGATGGCAGTGACCGGTCCGCCGGCGAGCGCTTCGATGTCGGCTTCGCGCATATCGATGTTTTCGCGGGTCTGACCGCGTTCGATAAGCACATTGCCGCCGCCGCTCACCGGGACGACCCGAGGGCCTTTGCCGTTATTGGTCAGGTTGACGATAGGCATGGAATTCTCTCCTGTGCGATCCGGATTGAGAAGGGGCCGGCGAACCGGCCCCTCTTGCAATCAGGATCAGGTCGGCGTTGCCGAGATCAGATCGAGATAGCGAACCGCCTTTGGGCGGCGGATTTCGACGCCGCCGGTGCGGAAGATGCCGGGGATGACGAAATTCATCGGACCGTTTTGCCAGATCGGGAGAAACCGGTGCGGCATGGGCAGATGAAGTTTCAGCACCTTTGGATCACGCTTGTAGGCGGCCATGCGCCCCTTGCTGCCCGCCGCCACGGTCGCAAGGCCGCGCTGGGCACGGATCGTCAACGGTTGCCCGGTGACCTGGGTATAGACATTGTTGGCCCTGATGAAGGTCAGCAGCGTCGTGTCGGAGGTGCTGTTGAGCGGCGTCGAGCCCAGATAGGTCATGACGCCGACCGGCAGAAGCACGGTATCCGCCATTTCGACCGTTTCGGTGCCCTCATAGACCGCCGACAGGACGCCGTTGAACTCGGCGATGATCTGCGCCGGGGTCTTGTGCGCCCAATAGGTCGAGCTCGACCCACCATTGCTGTTGCCATCGGCGGCCGCGTTGGTCGCGGTGACGCCGGAATAGTCCAGCACACCGTCCATGTTCTTCTCGGAGTTGCCCGTGAAGACGAGATTGTACATGAACTGCGCATAGGACATCCGGGCCGCGTCGGCTTTGTCCGAAGTCAGGCCCATCCCGGCGAGACGTGCCGTGTTGATCTCCTCCAGATTGTACTGGTAGCCGATGGCCGCCATGTGGATGGAGTGGTCAAACTTGGCGCGCTCGACGTCGGCAAACGGAATATCGAAAGCCGATCCCGACTGCCACTGCGCCGCCCCGACCATATCCATGGAGAAGAACGTGACCACCTTGGCCCATTCGTTCGCCGAGGAATCGACCGGAACGAGCGACGCGTAGTCGTAGTCCGGGTACTGGGTCTTGTAGACCTCCTGCTCGATATGGGCGGTCTGGGATACCAGGAACCCGAACGCCTGCTGAGCATCGTTGAGATTGATGTTCATCTGCTTGTCCTTTCGCCCGGCGGGCCTTAGCGGATCGCGATCTTCACCAGATCGCCGTCGGCGCCGCCGGTTTCGAACCGGGCGTGAGTGCCGTTGACGATGACCGGGAAATCCGTCGCGAGATCGGTGTAACGGCTGTCGGCGTCATCCCAATAGACGAGATCGCCGGCGACGACGGTGGCACCCGCCGTCACCCAGATCACGCCCATTGTCATGATCGGAACGCTGTCGTATTGCGCGAACGCATCGTTGTTCGAAACGTCGAGCGATGGATCACGCACGGAGATGCCGAGAACTTCGGAGCCCACGTCCGCCGACACGTCGACGTAAAGCTGTTCGCCCGCGACGAAATCCTGAGAGCCATCGGAGATGGTGAAGGTGAGGCCGCCGCCGGTGAACTCGACTGCGACCGTACCGAACCCGATAGAGACGCCGTCAGGGTCCTCGACCACGAACTGACCGGCATTAGTGGCCGGGTCCAGCATGGTAATCGTGTAGCGACCGGCCTTGACGCCGCCCGAGACGGTCGGCGCGTCGGTGATCGTGCCGGTATTGGCCGCATTGCCCGGGCTTTCGCTTCCCGCCGCGGTGTAGGCTTCATCCGCGATGGCGCAGGTGCGATCCCCGGTGCGGACGCAGGGCTGGCCGAAGGCAATTGCGCCGCCGGCGATCCGCGTGATGACATTGGCGGTTTCGGCGTTGGCGATCATACCCGCAAGGCCGGCACGCAGCCCCGCAGGATAGGTGGACTGTACAGTAGCCATGGTGTTTCTCCTGTCTGGCGGGGCTTAAGCCGCCTTGCCCTTCCAGGCGTTGCGGTCACGCTCCTCAGCCTCGCGCCGGGCGTCTTCGACCGTCTGATCGGTAGTCGCGGTCCGGGTCGCGTGCTGAGAGCCGAGCGGATCGGTCTTCTTGCCAGCCTTTGCCGCGTCCTCGACGAGAATGTCGAAGCGCGCGTCGATATAGGCCTCGCCCTTGTCCTTCACGGCGTCGTCGCCGAGCTTGGAGAGGACGGCCGCCCTACGGATTTCGGCGTCGGTCTTGCCATCCGTCTTTATGTCGGGCACGACCGAGCGGGCCCTGTCGACCAGATCGGCGCGGGCCGTGACGAGCTTGTCGATAGCAGCCTGATCGAGCACCTTGCCCTTCAGGCTCTCGATCTCGGCGTCCTTCTTGGCCAACTCGCCGTCCTTGGCGTCGACGGCAGCCTTGTGGGCCGCTTCGGCGTCATTGAGAGCGGACTTGGCATCGTCGCGGTCCTTGGTGAGTTTTTCGATCGCCTGGGCGCCCTGATCGGTGGTGCTCACCGACAGACCGTCCACGACCACAGTGCGCAGATTATCAGCCATGTTGGCTATCCTTTCGTCTGCTGTTGGGGTGGAGATCGGGGCAGCGCCCCAAGACGCCGCACCGTCTCCGATGCGGACTTCGGGTCCGGCCCTGCCACGACGCACGATGGCGACATGATTGAGCCTGATGTTTCTCTGAATCGCGTCGTAGGCCTCGCCGGTCGGGGTGACCCCCGCCGTCCAGTCCAGATCGCAGGTGTAGCCCGCCGAAAGATCGCGCTTGCCGGCTTCGATATCCTTGATGGCCGCTTCATCCGAGACCATCAGCGGAACACGAAGATAGATACCCTCCCCCGCCACTTCGTCGCCCGTCTGGCCAACCGCTACGTCGCGCCAAGTTTCGGACGTGACCAGATCGGCGGGGTGGTCGTTGGTGACGGGCCGATGGGCCGCGCTCGCCATCGTATCCTTGGCGAAGACCTCGGCCCCAGGGCGGTAAACCCGGGCCGTAGCCATCTCGGGCCTGCCGACTTCCTTCCCGCCATATGTCTGGACGCCAGTGCGGGCGATCCTGGCATCGGCGACAAGGTAGCCGTCATCGCGTCGCCGCGTTCCCGCGACAACGGCAAGATCGGTGAACTGCATGGGCCTATTCCTCGACTACGCCTGACTTCCAGTCGTCATTGACCTCGGCGAATATCTCCGGCCCAAGCCGAATTTCGCCGCGCCAAGGCTCGATGTCATCGACACTGACGCCAGGCGCCCACGTAATGGTGACGTGCGGCTGGTATTCGAAGTGGTCCCAGGACGCGCCGTTGCGCCGCATGTCCTCGTGCCGCCAGGCAAGCGTCGTGGATGCAAACAACAGCACCGTCGCATCTCCGAAGCGGTCCATCATGCGAGGCCCACCGGCCTGAATGGTCAGGTTCCCCTCACCGTCACCAGACCAGTTCTCACCCATCTGCATCCAGTCCACCGGCGCACGGCTGAATGTAATGGTGACGTGCAATTCATCGGCCGGGATCGCACTTTCCAGACCCTGCGCCTTGAAGTGATCAATGATTTCAGCGGCATTGAGCACGCGACGGGACACATACAGCGTACGCGGCGCAGCGTCGGAAGTTTCCTGCCGGCCGTTCGGCGCAGGTAGCGCAGCGCCTGAAAGATCGACTTCGTCTTCCTCCTGATCGGAGAGCCCGCCGTACGTCTCGATTGCAGCCTCGAGGCCGGACAGCGAACCATCTTCGATCAGCTCATTCACAAGCGCATCCGAAAGCGCCTCGATCGGCATCAGGATCGGCGACTGCCCGTTGCCCGCAATTGCTCTCGCAGCGTCCGCCTTCGTCTTGAAAACGTCGGCACGCTCCTTTTCGCTCTGCTGCCAAAGCGGAGCCCAGTTGTAATAGATTTCGCCCGGTCGCGCACCAAGAGCCGAGCGGATGAGTACCTCATCCAGCGTCGCAAGCGCCGGCCTGATCTCGATTTCCTGGCCCGCGCTTATCCGGTCGAGATAATTCTTGTAGTCGCCATCGCCGGTGGAACTCATACCCTGCGGGGCCTGGCCGAGAAGCCTCGTGGCGGGGATATCGGCAGCGCCGGCCGCGACCTGCAGGTACCTGTCGATCAATTCAGGGAAGTGCGCGAAGCTCGTCTGCTTACGCTCCCACTCCTCTTCCTTGTCGAGCAGCAGTGTATTGATCAGGCTTTTCAGCTTGTTGGCGTTGCTAAAGCGGTTCTGGATCAGCGTCGTCCCGGCCGCTGTATTCAAATGCTGCGAGAGGTTCGGCACCCTGACGATGTCAAGCTTGGCTTCCTGCACCATGGTCGCGGCGCCCTGCGTCACAATGCCGGCGTTGTGGATTGCGTCGTAGCACGACTGAATGACGCTATCGCCCCATCCCTGGGCCTGGGCATGGAGGTTCATGTCCGGAAGAGCTGCGCCGACAAACCGCACCACACGGCTGTGGTGGACCGTGACGGGGGCCTCCGCTATCGAGACCTGATACGTCTTCGGCAGGCCGAAATTCGGGCTATCGAACTGCCGGTCGATCTCGCCGGCCTGAAGCTCATGACAGGAAAACGCAAGCAGATACGCCAGGTCGCCCTTGCGGACAGCCTCGATATTGAGGGGCTGGTCGTGCTCGCCGTCCTTCATGCCAAGGACAAGAGCTCCGCCGCCATAGAGCCGGGCTAGACGACGAGCACGGGCGAGTTTGCCCCAGAAGCCGACCTCCTTCTCAAGCGCCTCGATAGACGCGATCTGCTCCGCCGTGGCTTGCCATTCCCGCCCGGCGCGGGTTTCGTCGTGCGGCGGGATATCGACGATCTTGCGTGCGATCCAGTCGGATCGATAGGCCGCCTCGATCTGCGCCTTGTCCATGGCCAGCAATACGAACTGATCGTAAGTGGCCTTGTCCTTTGCCCCGCCGAGTCCTGATACCAGGTTGGTGAGCGTATCCCATACCGTTGCCATGCTTACGCCATCGCCATCAGGTCGTAGGTGCTGTCGCCCAGCATCAGTTCAGTCAGGCCCCACACGAGCGCGTCGACGCGATCGGGACTGCCCTCGCCGACATATCCCTCAGGCGCCAGAAGGCACATCTGGTCCTCAAGTTCAGGCATCGGTCCGACATGGCTCACTCTTCCCTGCTCGTAGAGCGCCGCCACCGGCTCGGCGCGAGCGATCTTGCCCCTGCTGGCAGTGACCTCCTTGTAGGCCACCCTTGGGTCAATGGTCCTGATCACATGCTCAACCATAGCGCCGCCGAAATTCCGCTCCGCAACGATGCGGTCGGCATCAAATTCGCCATATGCAGATACGGCCCTGCGACCCCAGCCGTCCGGGGACAACTTGCATGTACGATCCGCCAGCACGTAACCGCGGCCATCGACGCCAAGGCCAGCAACGACAATGCCGATTTCGTCGCCGTCATCGCTTTCACCCTTGGTGCCGCTCGGGTCGATCGAAACGACGACGCGCCGCATTTCGGGGATCGTGGCCACCCTCGTCTTGTCGAGTAGATCGTGGGTCCAGAGTGCACCGGGTAGATCGTCGAGAATTTCGCCGTCGATCTCTTGACGGCCCTGCCGCGTCCCGACGCGCGGGGCGATGACCTCGCGGTAGTAGACCTCAGACAGGTTTTCCCGGTTATCCCATGTCGAACCGCGTGTAATGCGCGTCGATTCCCTCTTTACCAGCGACTTGAGTAACGGGATCGGGCGAGGTGTTGTCGTGACGATGCCTCTCGGGTTCCCCTCGCGAAGGCCGTACATCATGTTGTCCCAGCCGGCCTGCGCATAGCGCGACTTCGCCAATTCATCCCACCAGAAGAAGGAGCCGGATGCGCCGCGAAGTGTTTCCGGATCCTCGGCGGAGAATAGCAGCGCCTTGCAGCCGTTCGGCCAGGTCAACGTCTTCTTGGACGGCTCGTGATGTGGCCGGTAATCCATCGGCCCGACATTCAGAAACCCACTCGGCCCTTCGATGGTGTATTGCCGCATGTCGAACGGCGAATCCGCGATGATAGACATAACCGCCGGCGCGCCGACAGGAGCCGTCGATGGCGTTGGACCCCGCAACATGCTGGCGATGTTCTCGACGGCAGTTCTGGTCTTCCCCCACCCGCGCCCCGCCAGGATCAACCAGACGAACCAATCGCCTGTGGGGAATTGCTGGTCCGGCCGGCCCCAGAATGACCAATCGTGCTCCAGAAATGCGAGTTCGTCCGGGCTTAGGCTGGCGAGGAACCTATTCCTTGCCTTCTCCGGTCGTGAGGCCAGCAAGCTTGCCTGCGATCGCAGCGGCGATTTCGTCGGGTGCGCGTTCATCCTTCACCGTCAGTTCGCCGTCCTGCTTCCTGTGGTCGACGAGGCCAAGATCGCGGGCAATAATGTTGGCATTGAGTAGATCGGCAGCGGCTCCGGAAAACTTCTGATCGCGAATGATCGCCTCAACTCGTGCGATGACATCGGATAAATCGGAACGAGTTTTGCGCCACTCAACCCACGTGTCGAAGTTGATATCGAGGAAAATACACAGCCCCTGGATGGTCATGGCGCGCATCTTGGCGACAGGCTCGTGCGTGGCGGTGCCCTGGAAAATGACTAGCTTGTCCTCATAGAGCGGGTTTGCTTCCACCCACTCAAAATACTCCCGACACGCGGACCACAATTCACCAGCTTTGGCGAACTTTGGTTTAGCCCCGTGAGAAGACCTCGCCTCCCAAAAGCGGTTGCCCTTGATGAATTGCCCGGTATTCACGTCTCTCCCCTTAGTCATCAAACCTCACAAACCCTATCGATTGTCTACCCTCCGACAAGAGCACGCCGCACATCCTGCATGTGAACAGGTCGCGTAGCAGCACCTCGCGCCGGAGCGCTATCCAGCGTGCGGTCTTGTATTTGTGGGTGTGGGGATGGTTGGGGCGCTGCGTCATGGCGTGCAAATCGCCAACCTAGTGGAAATATAGAATTGAGCGCACACGCCGTCAACTGCGACCGCCGCGCAAGTTCCACAAATCACACAGATCATCCAGATAGGCCCTCAACGAATCCATGGCGCTGTCGTAGTCCCGCCGCTTGGACGCGACCCCCACGACTGCCTTGACCGAATACCCCTCGCCGCACACCTTGCAGATGAGGTCGTAGCCGCGCGCGCCAAGATGCTGCCGGCACCGGTTGAGCTCCTTTCCGGCATCAATTTGGCGCGGGTCGATCGGGTCCACGGCACGCCCGCCGTCGACAGGCTCTTGGGCGTAATTGATGGCCGATGCGCCTGCCCCGCCCATGGCCTCCCACAATCGCCGGAATCGGTCGCCGGCATGGGCTTGGGCGCCGCTGATGATGCCGCGAGCATGAAGCGTGGTGATTGAGCTTTCCCGGATATTCTGCACCGCCTCGACTGACCGCGCGTTGCCATAGCGACCCTCAGCGTGGTCCCGGGAAAAATCGGGGTTGTCCACCATCGTGGTCCGCAACTCGACATGCCGGCTCGCAAACGGCTTTGCCGGTTTGGTCTTGCGCTTTGCCTTCACGTCTGGCCTCCATGCCTCGCCAATGAATGCACGATGCAGGTGTGATCCCGCCCGCCCAAAAACCGGCCAATGGCGACCAGCGTGATATCCGGCCTCAGGTCGTGTATCCGCCTGATGATCTCGTGGTAGCAGGCCATGATTTCAGCCCGCTTGGACCGCCCCATGATCTCCGAGACGGGAATGTCGTGTTTGAAGCACACCGCCGCCGCGATCTCGTCCATCGTGGATTGCCCCGACAGTGACGCGATGCCGCGATGAACACGTGCCGCCCTGCGACACTCGGCAAAACGCATCGCCATGACGGCCTCACGCCGAATCCGCTTCTGGACGCAGCGGTAGAAATCGGGGTTGTAGCCGAGCTCTATCGCCCGGTCATCGATGGTCCGGGCCTCGTCAAGCATCGCCACCTCCCATGCGCCCAGTGCGCTTGTCGTCGCTCGCGTTCGGAATGCTCGCCAAGACCGCCGGCGTCATGCCGTACCGGGCTCGGATAGCGGCGCGCGCCACTTCCTGATCTTCGATGTTCGTTTGGTCGTATCGGGCGATGAAACGCTGGTATGCCGACCTGACCTTGGCGCGGGCATCGGATGTCTTGGCCTCATGAGAGGCGTCAAGATCGGCATTGAGACGCGACTGGTCCGATCTCCTTTGCGCCCGGCGTGCCTCCTGCCGGTGCCAATCCATGGCCTTGTCGCATTGACCGCGAAGCTCTGGCGGGCTGGGGAAAAACGGATGCCCAAGCGCGTTTTTCAGGATCGCCTCCACCGCCTTGACCAGCCCGTGCCGCGTCACGCCGTCCAACGCCATGTGATAGGCCGCCTTATCCAAGCTTCCCGAGGATGTCGCCCGAGACGGCAAAGACCCGAGCGCCGCCAGAGCCTGCGTCTTGTCGCCTTCCGTCGCCGGCTTCCAGATATCCTGTCGGTTTGTCGGTAGTGTCATCGGGGATCAGCCTTTGTCGCCTGGCGTCTTCGCGGAAAAATTCACCGAGGGATTGGCGAGGCGGGGAATGGCCGCGAGCGGGTGTTCGCCTGTCGTCGGCAGCTTTGCGGCACCAATTACGCCAAGTCGCCGGCCAATCGAGTTTCACGCCCTTCTGGCCAGGCACACCTCGCCAGTAGTCGCGAAACTTCGCCGCCTCGCGCTGAGCATTGGCGTCGGATAACCCCTCGGCCCTTGCGGCCTGCATGTCGGGCTGGAAATCGTCAGGAAGGCGTGAGCCGCGCTTTTTGGAAGAACCGTTAGGTTCTTCTTTTTCTATCTTCTCTGTCTCTGTATCTGGGGCCGTCACCTTGGCGTCACGTGACGTTACTGTGACGTCACCGTTATGGTCACAACGCGCCCCGGAAACGTCACCTTCAAGCTTTCGCTTGCGATAACGGCGCTGGCGCTCTGCTGCTCCGTCACTCGCAAACTGACGGTCGCCCCATTTTGCCACCATCCCACCAGCGATGCGGCCAGCACTTTCCAACTCATCTTGAATAGCAAGAATCCCAGCATCGTCGCATCGAAGAAAGTAAGCCGCCTCGGCGGCGTCGAGGTCGAATTTTCCACCATCATTAATCTCCGCTGCGCTTTCCAGAATGGCGCCCCAAACCCACACGACCCTCTCGACGGGTTGCTTGGATCGCACGGCCACGCCGACAAGTTTTTCGTCGCGCATCATTCCCGCGTAATGGCGAAACCACCGGCTCACTGCCGCCCCTCATAATCCCCGGCAATCGCCTTGATCACCGCCAGTTCCTGCTTCATGCGATCCACCTCGTGCTGGGGGCGCGAAATCTTCCGTCTCGACACCTTGTCGAGCCAGTCCACATGGCCGTAGGCAAGGCTGTGGAGGACGCGGAGCTTTTCGTCGGTGTCGATCATGCCGCCGCCCTTCCAACCGCAACATCCCATGCCTTTGCCGAGGTATCCGGCATCAGATAGCCGCGACCCCACACTGTCTCGATCTCGATCCCGAGTGGGGAGAGCTTGCGCCGGGCCTTGCAAATGTAGACGTCGACGATCTTGGATTCGGGCGTTTCATCGTCGTGCCGGAATGCGTACAGCAGGTCGAATATTGCCGATTTGTCGACGGCATTCGGCGACCTTTCCCGTAGCAGTTGGGCGATCTTCGCCTCATTCCCTGTTAGATTTGCGATGTAAGGGCTCGCATGCTTGGTGAGCGCCGATTGCAGGTTGTCGACCATGAATTCCAGATCATCGACCTGCTTCTGTAATTCTCGCGCCCGCGCTTCCCAGTTCATGCCGCACGGCTCCCCGCTGAAATCGAGGACGCAGCGCGATATAGGATCACCGCCGCTGCGCTATATCGACCTTTGTTCGTTTCGGCCCCGAAACGTACGGCAG
This sequence comes from Nitratireductor sp. StC3, assembly GCF_003015025.1. Lineage (NCBI taxonomy): Bacteria > Pseudomonadati > Pseudomonadota > Alphaproteobacteria > Hyphomicrobiales > Phyllobacteriaceae > Nitratireductor > Nitratireductor sp. StC3. The sequence continues at coordinate 160,441 of NZ_PYBP01000004.1, forward strand.
CCTGTTCCAGGTCCGGGCGGGCCATCAACGCGGTGACGATGTCTCCTTCGGAGACGCCCTCGTATTGCGGCTCGACCAGCAGCATGCGAAGCGCTCTCAAAATGGTCTGGTTGATCGGCCGGCACCGCCCCTCCACGGCAATTCGAAGCACTCTCGACAGAAGGGCACCGCCGTCCATGGCGTGCAGCTTCTCGATCTCTCCGACCGCCACCACATCACCGATCTTGGCATCTCGTCGGTTCACCGGGTTTCGGGGTATGCGCGCGCCGGCCTGTTTAGCTATGCGGAGGATGTCCACGGCCTCCGGTTTTCCCGACGCCACGTCGCCGTGAAAAACCTGCAGGCGGGACATCGATACCCGGTCGCGATTGTGCGCCACGAACGCCGAAGCCCGCGCCTCAACGCTGTCTGCATCCACGACCATTACCGGAATGGTTTCCAGATCGGGATGCGACGCCGCCCCGATGGCTGTATGTTGGCCGTCGATGCAGAAATATTCCCCGTCCTGCTCAACACAGATCGGAGGCTTGAATTTCGTCCAGTCGAAGTGCTCGACGATCCGCTTGATGAGGGTGAGTGATTTCGTCGACAGGTCGCGCTGATACTTGGTCTCCACTTTCAAGGTGGAGGGATCGATGTCGACGAAACGAGGCTTTGCAGACCGGATAGCGCTGGGCGAAAGGCCCGCTGTCGGCATTGGCACAATAGGCCTCAAGCTGCCGGGGAGCTCCGCCCCCTTTTCGTTTGCGGCCTTGGCGATTGCCTTCAATTCACCGCCGGCCGTAGCGCGTCCATGCCTGATGAAGCCGATGCACTCGCGCTTTGCCGCGGCCTCCCAGCACAAGGCGCACGTCGCGCAACAGGCCGTAGCATCGGTCTGCGCAGGACAGACAAGCGATCGGTCGTCAGCGCGCGGCCCGGCCGGTACATGGTCAAGCACGACCGCGCCATCAGCGCGAGCGACAGGCGACGACCAGCGGATGCGAAAGCGATCCGGGTGAACATCCTTGACGGCATCGATGGCATCACCGATCTCGCACCCGCCCCGACTGGCCGGAGCGCGATGGGTGTAGCCGTAGCAGGCGACGTTGGGATATTCGTCAAGAACCTCCTTCCAGAACGACACGTATTCGACGTCCGGAAAGTCCCCAAGCACATGCAGACGGATCAGAAGGCCGTCGTGCCTGTCCAGAAGTTCGGCAATCTCCAAGCCGAGCCGGTCGTAGAACGTATCAGTGTCCCCGATGCGATGGCGCCGGGCCAACTGCATGCCGTTGCCGTAACACGCACCGCGCATTTCGCACGATACGGGACAGGTCGCGCGCTCCTGGAGTGTGAGCATGTAGATGCCGTACCCGCTGAAACGCCCCTTCCCTACAACCTTTCCGATTTTCCGGTTGTTATCGCCCGACACCAGAATGCGGTCGGGCTGCTCTCCTGTGACCTCGACGACCGTCGAGGGAAACAGCGTTCGGTTTCCGGTCATAGCGGGGTGGTCGTCGTCAAGGCCCGCAACCGCACTCGGATGAAGGGCCGGCTTGTCCGTGAAACGTCGCTTGCTCATGCAGCCGCCCTCCTGTCCTGCGACCTGTCAACCAGACGGGCCGAACAGTGCTCGCATGTGGATTTTCCGGGCTCGGTCAGAATCCCGCAGCACACCATGTCCAGCCCGCCCTTCTGACCATCTGGCGACAGATCGACGGGCATCCGACACCGTGGCGGCGTGAAGCGGTCGGGAAGGCAATCGATGAAGCGCATACCGACCCGATGGGGTTCGCCATCGATGATCTTTCGCTTAGGCGCCGGCACCTTGAACGAAAACCGGTCGCTGCCCTCGAAGGTGGTCAATGCCTTCCTTGCGAGACTGCCGGGAAGCTCGTAGGGCGCGGCGGGTTTCTTGACGCGCGGTGCATTGCTCTTGCGCGACCACGCCCCACCAGAGGGGTTTGCCGAGAGGTAGAGCCCCATGCGGCGAACCTTGCCGATCACCGCGTTGCGCGTGAGTTTGCGGTCGTCGTCGCGACCCCGGTTGACCTGATGGGCGATCTGCGAGGCCGAAAGCTTCCGCTCCGCCACGAGACGGCGGATGAGGGTTTCTTCTTCGGGTGAGTATCGGGAAAGGGGGTGACTGGTCATTCAGCGGCCCGATTCCAGAAACGCAGCCGCAGCCTGCCGGCCTTCTTTTGTCAGGCGGTAGGTTTGCGATCCGGTGCCGAAAAGGTCGTCGCCCATAGGCTCGACCAAGCCATTGCCGATGCAAAAAAGACCTGACGCCGTTCCGAACGCCTTGCCGTCCGGGTGCGTGAAGAACAGATGGCCATCGCCCTTGGCGATAGCCTCTTCCGAAGAGCTCACCTGCCGGATCAGGTCACGGTCGCGGAGCCGTACCAGTGCCCGCTTGACGAAATGAGGAAGTTTCGTCGCATCGTCGTGTGCCTTCTCAAGAAATTCGCCCATTGCGTCCTTCTCCACGAATGGCGACGAACACGCCGAGCTCCGTGCAAAGCCTGCGAAATTCGTCGGCTCGCCTCAGCCAGTCGGCCTTCTGTTCGTCGGTGAATTGGCTCCAATGCGGACCAGCGTTCCCAAGACGCTCGCGCCGCATGGCTTCCGCGATCCGATCATTGAGAGGCCGCATGTGGTGCCCTCCCCTCGTAGCGAGTCACGGATTGCCCTGGGTCACCGCCCGGAGACGGGCCCCACACATACCAGGCGTGGTCTTCCGTTCCGGACGTGTCGCCGGGGAACCATTGAATCCGATCCAGTAGGCATATCTTGGCCGCGAACCGCGGATTGTCCGCGAATAGGTGACGGCGCGTCTTGCCGAAATCGAACTTGGCCGTCAGCAAAAGGGCGACGAGGCCCGGGCAACGTTGGAGCGCCAGTTCTGCGAACTTCACCGCGACGCGATTGCCCTTGCCGTAAGGCGGATTCGTGATGATCGCGTCGTGCTTTGGGTTCCTGTAAGCAAAGCGCTTTTCAAGGAAGTCAACGGTCGCGTCGTGACGGCGGTCATAGGTGGCGATGTCGCTTGTGATGACGTTCGCGCCATACTGGCGGAGAACGTCGGCCATTCGGTGGTTGCCGGCAGCGGGTTCCCACACGGCGAGGCCGCGCACCGGAAAATGCCGCAAGAGCGCCTCGGTGGCCCACGCTTCCGTCTGGTACAGCTCATTGGCCTTTCTGGCGTAGTTTGACGAGACGACCGTCATCATGCAGCCCCCATCGCCTTCGACACCTTCGCCAGCGCCTTGACCTCGATCTGCCGGATGCGCTCACGGGAAACCCCGATCACCGGGCTCAGATCGGCCAACGTGATTTTCTCATCCGAGAGATACCGGGCTTCGATGATGGCGCGCTCGCGCTTCTGGAGCCGGCCAAGCGCCCGGTCCAAAGCAGCGCTCCGCCGCTCCCCGTCGATCACGGTTTCTGCCAGTTCGTCTGGTTTGGGGTCGGCGCACACCAGCGTGTCGGCCACGGTCAAGTCACCACCGACGCGGGCCTCCATCGACACGGACATGACGGACCGCTCGCCCCGGAAAAACCGCATCTTGGCGTCGGCGGAACTCGAACCACGAACGACGCCGACCTGCCGGAAGACGCAATCGAGGATTTGCGCGCGGACCCACCATTGCGCATAGGTGTAGAACCGGTTTCCCCGGTCTGGATCGAACTTGTCCAGCGCTGTCAGAAGACCGATAATGCCCTCCGACACCAGATCCTCGACCGGCACGCCGAAGGTGCGGTATTTCCTCGCGACGGAGACGGCCAGGCGCGAGAACGCCAGCACGATACGGTCGCGGGCATGATCGTCGCCGGCCTTCGCCTGGCGGATCAGCGCGACTTCCTCGACGGGGGAGAGGTAGGTTTGCGAGACGCGCATCAGAACGCCCTCGGCGGCACGAACAAGCAGATCGTCTTGCCGTCGTCCTTGCCGGCGACGGTGCACCAGTGGAACAGCCCATCTGGAGAATGACGAACCCGCTTGTCCGTCATCGGCACGACTTCGCCCGACGGCACGACGTACCCTTCGGGCCGCTCCTTGACGGCGCCGACGGCTCTACAGTCAAAATTTGAGCAGCAGGCGAATGGATACCAATCGTGCGCAACGGCGATGTCTGGCGTGAACACCGACGTGGCGACGACCATAGCTCCAGCCCTCAAGAGCAGGCGCGCCGCTGAGCCGACTGTCATCCCCTTACGAACGCGGGAGCGCAGTTTTTCATACCTGATCCCGGTTCGCTTGGCGTACTTGATCAGGGGGACTCGAACTCCGCCAACGTATGCGTGAATACTCCGACGTGTGTTCACCCGCTGTTCTTCGGGCGTGGCCCACCGGCAGTTTTCAGGCTCGTAGTTACCGTTCGGGTCGTTACGTTCTATCGTAAGACCCTTCGGTCGCCTGCCCATGTCAGCAATGAAACATTCGAAGCCGCTGAGCCTTCCGTCCCCATGGCGCCACTTTCTGCAAACCTTGATGCCCCGGCCGCCGTAGTGCTTGTATCCGCGTACGTTCTTGTTCTCGCACCGATTGATCATCGCGCGGTAGACCAGATACTCAGGCCACTCCTTGCGCGATCCACCCTCCTTTTTTGCCCAATCATGGGATGCGCAGCCGCAGGACCGCGTTTTCCCGCCGCGCAAATGGTGCCCCTGGACAATCTTCTTGTTCCCGCAGTCGCAGATGCACAGCCATGCGGCCATTTGCCTGCCGCTGCTCAGCTCCACGTGAGCGAATGAGTAGGCCGTTAGTTTCCCGAACTTGCGTCCAGTGAGGTCTATCACCTTAGCCATTTCCACCCTCCCGGCCTTTCTGGATGATGGTCTGCGCAGCCTCGTAGGCCGCGATGGCGATTTCCGTCTGCCGCAGCTCTTCCGTGCGGCTGGCGATATCGGCCTCAAGCCGCAGCTTCGCCCCGTTCAGCCCGTCCAGAAACCGCGCCACGGCATCGGTGTTGCGGGACAGAAGATCGGGCAGCGGGATCGGATCGGCCGAAAGCTCAACGTCCAGCCCGCTTGCCAAATCTCTCGAAATTGCCGCCTCGGCGGAGCGGATCAACTGCATGATTTTTGCCATGACGGTCCTCTCGAATTCGGGTTTAGAGGCGCGGCGACTAGATGCGCATCGGCATCAGCACGGTGTGCAGCGGGTCGTCGTCGGACGCGAATATGCTGGGAGACAATCCGCTCCCGCCCGCTTCCGAAGACAGCGTGACGGCATCACCGCTGAGAGCCGAAAGTACGTCGAGCAGATATCGGCCATTGAAGCCGACCTTGAATCCGCCTGTATCGAAGGTTTTGCAGGACAGGGTTTCGCGACCGGAATACGCGCCGCCGTCCCGCGTGATGGAAACGCGGCCATCGGCCCCGGTCAGGATGACTGCGCAGTCATTCCCGAGAGCATCAAGAGACGAAAGCCTTAGCAGCGCCGCAACAGCCTCGCGTCGGTCGAGACGGGCATAGGGCGCCGGTGGTTCCGGCAGGGCGCGCGCGATATCGGGATACGTCCCATCGATGCATTTCGTCGAGAACACCAGCCCGTCATACTCGAACCGCGCCGACAGGCTGTCGGTGGAGAATACCGCTGCTTTCGGCTCAAGCCTTCGTTTCACCAGGAAAGCCACGGCTTCGCTTGGGAGGATCGCGCCCTCTGCGCCATCCGGTATGAACGGGATGGGCATCCACGCCAGGCGGCGGCCGTCGGTCGCCACGACAGCGGGCTCTCCGTTGAGATAAACGGTTGCTACGCCGTTGAGGTAATAGCGGAATTCATCGGTTGAGGCAGCGAACATCACCCGCTTGATCGCGGCGATAAATCCGACATTGTCCAATGCGGTGCGATGCCCATCGATTTTCTCCAACATGGTCGGAAAGTCGGATGCGGCATAGGACGGAAGCTGGTACTCGCTGCCGTTGAATTTGATCGCAGCCAACGAGTGGCCATCGGTGATTTCGATTGCCTCGTCGCCTGGAATATGCGCGAGCAGACCCGCCAATGAGTGGCAGTCGATAGCGGTCGCGCCCCGCGATTTTCCGACGGTCGGCAGCGCAACTTCAACACGCATGTCCACGCCGCCCATCGCCGAAAGCCTGCCATCCGACAGTTTCACCGCCGACAGGACGGGGATGGAGTTCCGGCGACGAACGACGCCTTTGGCGATATGGAGCGCCGACGCGAGGCTCCGGGCAGTGGTTTCCATTTTCATGACGGTCCTCGGGTTTGAGAACTATTCAGCGGCCTCGGCGAGCGCCGAAAGCTCGCGTGCGATTTCAGCCAGACGCGACCGCGCGATAAGCGGCGCGGTCCACTGGCGGGTTGAAGGAAATGCGGCCGAAACGAACGCCGGCCCGAACGCGTCCACCATTGCACCAAGATGATCGCCGGACGGCTTCGCCCGGCCGCGCAACCAGTTCTCCACCGTGCCGCTCGAAACGCCCGTCACGGCCTCGGTGTGCTGCGCCGTGGCGCGCGGAAAGGCTGCGAACAGAAAGCGGACGACGCCCTCCATATCGAGATTTGCAACTTTGCAAGATTTGCTGGCGGACATGCTGGAAGCTCCCATGCTGATCTGTTGACCGGCATGGGGGAGCGACGCATGGCGCGTCCGGATCCAGGAAGGATCGAAAAGCATGGGAGACGCCTCCACAGACGAGATACAAGACATTGGATGGCAGTCGGCAGGTGACGCCGCGCGCAGGCTCTTGGCGGAACTGGACGCGCGGAAGAAATCTCGGGAATGGGTGCTGGCGAACGACAATCATGCCGGCTCCCCCAATTCCCCAAGGGCCTTGGTGCATGAGTGACAGTGCTTCGAGCCCGTGCCGGCGCACAGGCCGGGATTGAGGCAATGAGGCCGCAACGGACGCGCCGGCCTTGCGAACGGCTTCTTCACGAAATCGGGGATTTCATCGTCGGAAATCGTGGCCGATGCGCCCGGAGCCGGACAAGGCGCATCGGCCTCCGCGCTGGCCGTCGAGGATTGCGGCACTTGCGCGGAATTGGTTTCAGCCGGGGAGACAGGGGAAAGGCTTACCGCCTCCCCGGCCTTTTCCTCGTCCTCGGTGGGGACGGGACGGGGAATTTCGGATTCGGTGATCTCGCCAGTGGCGGGATCGTGATCGACGGCGCTCTGGTCTTGCGTGGCCGTCGAGCCGTTCCCCGCACGCGCATACGCGTGCGACCCCTCTCCCATGCCGGACGCCCGCTCATAGGCGTCGCGGTACAGGTCGAGCATCGCGTTGCGGTCGCGGAATTTCTCGGGGTTCTTGTCGGCGTCGCGAATTTCGCGCACCAGCGCGCCGGCAGCGGCCTTGTCATAACCCGCCGCTTTCATTTCGGCGTAGACGGCCTTGGTGTCTTCCTTCGCCGCGTCTTCGGCCTCACGGCAGCGAAGCACGCGGTCGATAAAGGCCTTGAACTGCCGTTGAGCGAATTGGTCAGCTTTCATGCCCTACCCCCAATCGCCCATGCGGGCCTTGCCCGGATCGCGGGGAGCGCGGCGGAAGGCATGCAGCGCCAGAAGAAGCGCACCACCCACAGCGGCTACCGGGGCGATCATGATGGCGAGGTTGACGAGAGCGTCGGTCATGCGGCGCTCTCCTTGTTGGGGGCGCTGAGGGCGGAGTTGGACATGCCAGCCAAAACCCGCTCGCGCGTCGCCTCGCGCGGCTCCCGACCGTCCCGAAGCTGAAACACAAATAGGGGGTCGCCGGCGAAACGCTTACCGAATGCAGTAGGCGCGATCTCGTTTTCCGAGATGAAGGTTTCGACCCGCGACTTGAATTCGTCCAGCGTCATCGTTCCTACCTATAGGACTATTCCTTTCTCAATAGGTACTTTCCTATTGGACCGGTGTCAAGCGAGGTGACAAACATTCCGCATGGACGCTGTGAGAAAACGAATTGCCGGGGCGATTGCCGACCGCGGACTGACCTACAAACAGGTCTCAATCGAGCTCGGGAAAAACCACGCTTACATGCAGCAATACCTTGACCGGGGAATCCCCGCGAAACTCAGCGAAGACGTGCGCGGCCGGCTTTCCGAAATCCTGGATATCCCTGAAAGCGAACTGGGCGCGAAAGCCGGTCGATCCTCGCGCCCTCCCGCCGGCGATGTAGCAAGCCTTGCGATTCGCGGCGGGGCGGGGATCGGCAGCCCGGAGGGCGTCTTGTCTCATGACAATGGCGAGATTTATGCGGACCACATCAACGGCTTCTGGAGCTTTCCCGAGCCGGTAAAGGCGGGCTGGCGGAATATGCCACAGGTCTATTCGCTGCCAGTCACGGGCGATAGCATGGAGCCTACCCTGGCATCCGGCAGCTACGTGTTCGTCGACATGACGCACACCGTGCCGCAGCCGGAAGATATCTACGCCTGCGACTTCGGAGATGGCCTATCCATCAAGCGCCTTCAACTCGTTCCGCGAACGGACAAGATCAAGGTGATGTCCGACAACGAACGCTACGACGACCACGAGCTAAGGCGCGACGAGGTTCGGGTTTACGGTCGAGTGGTCGCGTGGTTCCAGTGGCGCGGATAGCACCACCAAACAGCGCGCAAAGATCAGCATTCTAGTCGCCACTTCGGCCCGCCTCGCGCGGGCTTTTTCGTGCCCACAACCTGCCAATAAGATTTTTCCTACATAATAGGCATAAACCTATTGACATCACGATAGGACTAATCCTATTTTCTCCCAACACCACGGGAGATCACCGATGCTCAAATTCGAAATCAAGAACCGCTGGACCGGCAACGTACAGGTCACGGCGGAAATCGAGTGCGACGAGAGCGCACCGTATTCGGTCAAGCTCGGCCTCGCCGTCAAATGGGCTGTGAAGGCGCGTGCCGATCTCGCGGGTGCCAATCTCGCGGATGCCAATCTCGCGCGTGCCGATCTCGCGGGTGCCAATCTCGTGGGTGCCGATCTCGCGGGTGCCTATCTCGCGGGTGCCTATCTCGCGGGTGCCAATCTCGCGGATGCCAATCTCGCGGATGCCGATCTCGCGGGTGCCAATCTCGCGGGTGCCTATCTCGCGGGTGCCAATCTCGCGGATGCCAATCTCGCGGATGCCGATCTCGCGCGTGCCGATCTCGCGGGTGCCAATCTCGTGGGTGCCGATCTCGCGGGTGCCTATCTCGCGGGTGCCGATCTCGCGGGTGCCAATCTCGTGGGTGCCGATCTCGCGGGTGCCTATCTCGCGGGTGCCTATCTCGCGGGTGCCAATCTCGCGGATGCCAATCTCGCGGATGCCGATCTCGCGCGTGCCTATCTCGCGGGTGCCAATCGGATAAACGACCGCATCATTGATGGCGGTCTACGGTCGGACGGCTACCGCTTTCTTTTGACCCGCACCGAGCCGGGTGAATTTCGCGTCAAGGCCGGGTGCCGGAATTTCACGGTCAAGGAAGCGAAGGCACATTGGGACGATACCCGACCCAAGGGTGAGCCGCTCGGCGACGAAACCCGCCTGATCATCAAGCACATGCTGGCCGTTGCGAAGCTGCGCGGGTGGAAGCCGCTCAGTGAAGCTGCCGCGCAAGCCGCTGCCTGATCGAGGGGAGATCACCGATGTCCGCATACGCCACCACATTCTCCGACCTGACCGCCACGCTGGCCGGGTGCGCGTCTCCGATCACGGTTGTTCGCGACGGGCAGTTCGAGCGCGCCATCTGCGACGGCGAGCGCATCGGCTGGTTTGTCGAGAGCAACGCCTATCCCGGCGAGTGGAAATGGAGCGCCTGCGGCACCAGCGGCTACGAGACGAGCCGCGCGGCCTGCATCAAGGCCATTGAAAAGCTGGCGCCGGAATGGCGCGCCCATCGCGCTTCCGATGAAGCTTACCGCGCCGAGATCGACGCCATGGGCGAACCGCTGCGCAGCCTCGCCATCGAACGCGACAGGGCAGCGCTCCGGCTTGAGATCGAGCGCGCCCGCACCGTGCGCCGGCCCGACGATCTTCTGGCAGCCGAGGAAGCCTATCGCAATGCCGTGATGGCGTTTGATTCGGCGGAACGGGCGAAAGCGGAGGCGGCGTGATGAGCACCGCCACAGAAGCCGCACTGCAGAAGAGCATCGACGCGCTGATGTCTTTGGCGGGTTTCGGACCTGAGATCAAAAAGCTGATCGGCGAAGAAGGCTGGTTGCAGCTTGCCTATGCGGTTCAAGCCTCGCGCGCCGCTCTTGAGGCGATGAAAGAGGACCACGCGTCTGAGATGCTGAAAGCATTGGTGGAGGCGCGCCGGTTCGTCGCTGACGAACTTCGATCCACTCTCGAATGCTGCTGCGTTCTCGAAAAGGGAACGCTCGAACCCATCAGGGCAACCATTGATCCACGTGACGCCCGTCACGTGGAGGAAATCGAAGCCGCATTGGCGCGCATCGACGCCGCCATTTCCAAAGCCACAGGAGGCGCGTGACATGGACAATTTCCTCTGGTCCCTCGCCGCCGAACCGGAAGAATCGGAGCCATTCCGCAACGTCCTCGCCATGCTCGCCATCATGGCGCTGGTGATTGGATCGGGGATGGTGCTTACGGGAGTGTTCGGATGAGCGCGCCCTTTGGCTACACCGGCCGATCCGGAATCCGCTCCATAGCACCGATGAACGCGAAGCCGTTCCGGTTTTTCTCCGAACAGGTCGACGAGTGCTTGGCGATCCCCGGCGCTGCCGGTCTGGACGCGCTTCGCGACCTGATCGTGGAGGCTCAGTCCGACAAGGAAGCCGGCTACGGCCCGCCGCAGGACGACATCAACCGCGCCCGCCGCCGATGGCTGGATCGCTACGACGCGATCTACGTCCGCGCGGGCAACGACAACACCGACCAGATGAGGAAGGCAGGCCACCGATGAACACCGCAGTCGATATCCGCAAGGAAGACAGTACCATCCAGCGCTATGACGACGACCAGCGCGCGGACCCCTTTGTGCAGATGATCGAGCGCGTCGTGCTGGACCCGAATGCGTCCGTCGACAAGTTGGAACGCATGCTGGCGCTGCGCAACGAGGAAGTCGAGAACAACCGCCGGCGAGATCGCGAAGATGCCGAGATCGCGGCGAAGCGCGCCTATTTCGCGGCTATGTCGAAGTGCCAGGCCGAATTGCCGGTCGTCACCAAGAACCGCAACAACACGCACACCAAGTCGACCTACGCCGATCTGGCGGCAATCGAAGAGCAGGCCATGCCGATCATCCATCGGTACGGTTTCGCGGTTTCGTTCCAGCCCGACGGCTACAACGACAAGGGCGAACTGCGCATCTTGTGGGAAATCTCTCACGAGGAAGGCCACGTTCGCAACGGCGTCGGCGAAATCCCGCTGGACGGCGCCGGCTCGCAGGGCAGGGTCAACAAGACCGGCACGCAAGCGTTCGGCAGCACCGCCACCTATGGCCGGCGCTACCTGCTCTGCATGCTGTTCAATATCTCGACCGGAGACGACAGGGACGGGAACCGCGTCCCGGACGATGGGCCGATCAGCGACGAGCAGGCCGCGACGATCCGGTCCATCATCGAGGAAGTCGAGGCCGACGCGGCCAAGTTCTGCGAGGTCTACCAGATCGACGCGGTTCCCCATCTCCCCGCTCGGCTGTTCGATGATGCGGTCCAGAACCTTCGCGCATACGGCCGGAGGAACGGCAAGTGACCACTATTCGTATCATCGACATGGAAACCACCGGCATGGACGCCTCGTCCAAGGTGATCGAACTCGGGTGGTGCGACTACGACGTCGAGACGAGACAGATCAGCGATCCCGTCTCCGAGCTTTTCCATGTCGATTCCATCCCGCCCGAAAGCCGCGCCATTCACCATATCGGCATGGCGGACATCCCGGCGACCGCGCAGCCCTTCGACGCGTTCGCCAACGTCTTTGCGCCCGCCGACACGATGGCGATCACCTTTTTCGCCGCTCACAATTCGGCATTCGAGTGCCAGTTTCTCAGCGATCTTGAGCATCGCCGGGTGATCTGCACCTACAAGGCCGCGCTCCACGTCTGGCCGGACGCGCCATCACATTCCAATGGCGCGCTTCGATATTGGTTGGAGGATGCGGGCAAGATTTCGGTTGACCCGGCCAAGGCATACCCGACGCACCGGGCTGGTCCCGACGCCTATATCACCGCCCATCTACTGCGCGCGCTGTTCGAGGCGGGCGCCACCGGCAAGGAAATGGTCGCATGGACCAGCGATCCTGCCGTCCTTCCGCGATGCCCCATCGGCACGCCGTGGCGCGGCATGAAATGGTCCGAAGTCGATGCCGGTTTTCTCGGATGGATGGTCAACAAGGCCGAAATGGACCCGGACCACAAATGGAACGCTCAGCGAGAGCTCGACCGGAGACGCGGATCATGATGGAGATTTTCGATTTCGATCAGGGCACGCCCGAGTGGTTCGAATGCCGCGCCGGCATCCCCACGGCCAGCATGTTTGCCACCGTGATGGCGTCCGGTCGCGGCGGCGGCGAGAGCAAGACACGCGCCAAGTACATGCGTCAGGTCGCCGGCGAGATCATCACCGGCAGGCCGATGGAGACTTACTCCAACCCTCACATGGATCGCGGTCATGAAATGGAGCCGGAGGCGCGCAAGCGCTACGCCTTCCTGACCGACGCCGAGATCAAGCAGGTCGGGTTCATCCGCAACGGCCAGAAAGGGTGCTCGCCGGATTCTCTCGTCGGTGGCAGTGGGATGCTTGAGATCAAGTCCAAGCTGCCGGACCTGCTTATCGAATGCATCGAGCGCGACGGCTTCCCGCCCGAGCACAAGGCCCAATGCCAGGGCGGGTTGTGGGTCACTGAACGCGAATGGATCGATATCGTCGTCTACTGGCCGGGCATGCCGATCTTCATCAAGCGTGCCTATCGCGACGAGGCGTATATCGCGGAAATGTCCCGCGCCGTTTCGAGGTTCAACGAGGAACTGGCCGAACTGGTCGAGCGCATCCGCGCCTACGAGCCAGAGCCCGCACCACGGGAAGAACTGCCCGAAATCGTCGCGAACATGATGGCCGGCTAACCCCTCCCAAGCCGCCCACCTGCCCCGGTTCGCGCCTGTGTGCCGAGTAGCGCGACCGGGGATTTTCGAAAGGGAAAGACCGATGGCTAAGGCCGTTTTTCAGAAGGTCATGACGGGCGTAGGGCCGGCACTGGTCCCGACCGATGATGACGGCCGCGACATTCTCGCGGCATGGAAGTCCGACCGCCAATGCCTGCTGGATATCCATACGCCACGCAATCCGCGCCACCACAGGATGATCTTCCTGCTGATGAAGCGGTGCATCGACGGCGGGGCGTGGGAGGCCGGCACCGATTCCCTGCTCGACTGGATCAAATTCGCCACCGGCCATGTGCGAACCGCCGTCGATCACAACGGCAGGGCTCACTACGCGCCGGCATCGATCGCCTTCGCCAGCATGGACCAGTCCAGTTTCGTCCAGTTCTTCGACCGGGCCGTTCATGCGGTCTGTTCGAGGCTCCTTGGCGATGACGATTGGGAGAAGGTCCGCGACGAAATCATTGAGATCGTGGACGGCCGCTACATCGCACAAGCCAATCACCTGCGGAGGGTCAAATGACGCTCAAGGATATCCGCCGCTGGTTGCGGCCCTTTCTCCATTGGAGATCGAAGAAGGCGCGGGCCAGAGCGCCGAAGCCTCGCGACGTACTTGCCGCCGGCATTCCAGAATTTGCCGCGGCGTCGAAGCAGGAGGCCGAAGCTCTGTCACGCGGCTGGACGCAAGGCGTGTCCCGAGCCCGTGCGGAGATGCAGCGCGCCGTGCTGGTCGATCTGGCGAGAGGCAAGCCCCGTGTGCGGGTGAAAGCCCGGAGGGCGGCGTAATGGCCTCCCGCGTCGCCCGTCCTGTCACGGCTTTCTCCGAGGATCCTTCGACCAAGGATCAAAAACGCATCGTCGACGAGCGGCACTTGTCGTTCATCCGGTCCCTGCCGTCGATCATATCCGGGGCCGGCCCGTGCGAGGCGTGCCACGTTCGGTACGGCGATCCGGTCTACCGAAAAAAGGCGACTGGCAAAGCGCAAAAGCCGGATGACGCATGGACGGTCCCGATGACGCCCGAAGAACACCGCGCACAACACGCCATGAGCGAAGTGCAGTTCTGGAACATGCACCGCATCGATCCGCTGGCCGCGGCTCGCGACCTCTACGCGCATACCGGAGATCGAGAGGCTGCGGTTCGGATTATTGCGAACGCGAGGAAGGCACGATGACGAACGAGCATCAAAAGGAAGACGGCCGCACACCCGATCTGGTGGAACGGCTGCGCACCGTAACAGCGATGATCAATATGGGCGAGAAAGTTTCCCTGATCTACGAAGTCGGGCTGATTGAGACCGCCGCCACCGAGATTGAGCGCCTTCGCGCCAAGCTGGCGGAGGCCGAGAAGGATATGGCAGGGGTCTACGTTTGGCTTCGTGAGCCAGATTGGAGCGAGGAATTCTCGTTGAGCGACTGGTTGAGGCGTAAGCCGTCACCTGCCTCGTTCCGCGCCGCTGCTGAATGGGTGGAGAAAAACCGATGAACAGAGATCGGCTGTTAGCCATGTTGCACAAGGCACGCGACGAAATGATCGAGAAGGACATCAACGGTTGGCCCAACGCCGTTATGGCCGCAATCGAAGCCCTCTCTACCCCCAAGGCAGAGGCGGTGACAATTAATGCATTCTTCGAGACGACTGACGAACATGTGACCGGAACATGTCATGTGGCTGTCAAGCGCGTGAAGGTCTCTGACGACGGGACCGAAATAGACGTAGCTCTGGACTATTGGCCCACCTACCCCGCCCCCGCCCTCACCGACGAGGCGGTGGAGCGGGCCAAGCGCGCGATCACCGCACTGCGTAAACCAGACGCATCTCTTTCCCGCGTCCCTAACACCGTGCGTCAGTCAATCGCGGAAGTGATTGAGGGCCTCCTCGCCGCCTTTCCTAGTAGGGGAGAGACGGAATGAGCGACACGGAACTCCTAAAAAGCTCAAAGGCAATCGTCTCACACCGGCAGGTACATGGCGAGATGGGCGGGGCGACTGTCTGGTGCGTCGTCCTGGCCGATGGATTCATCGTCGACTGTGGCTCCGATGGACTAGCCCTCGGACGCGCCACGCTTCTCGCCGAGTCTGTCAATAAATTCGGCCCCGATCAGTTCAAGGAGGTCGGCATGAGATGTGCCCACCTGAACGCCCTGGAGAAAAAGCCATGAACACAACACGTATCTCCACCGCCGTTCGTGAGATCGAACGAAACACCGCTGCCCTGAAATGGCTGGAAGAATACGGACCCGGACTTCGCGGGTTAGACAAGAGCAGCATCGGGATCAGCGTCAGGCCGCTTTTCGCGAGAAGCTCCGTCGGCTCGGAGGAAGCAGCGGAGGTTCTAGAAGCTTGTGCGCGTCTCGGTATCATGGAGTTGGTCGAAAGGGCTATTGAGAACTGCCGCAACACAATTGAGATTCACCGCCAAGCCATCATTGACGAGGCTGGCCGCGCATTGGAGGACAGATCGTGAGCGCGAGAGACATCATCAAGCAGGCGTTCGAAACCGAGTTCGATGACACGTACAGGGGCGATTCGTTCGCTGACAAATGCGTGACCATCCTGCATGAAGAAGGCTTCACGGTCCTCGCGCCCGGAGAACTCGACGGTGTGTCGATGGAAGCCGCCGCAAGGGTCGCCGACAAACGCGCGGCCATGGCCGGGACCGTATCGCATGAAGCTGCACGCGCACTGCTGGTGGCGCTCCCAGACGCCATCCGCGCCCTGAAAGCCTCGCCGACTGAAACGGATGGGAGCGAGTAGATGACAATGAGATACCTGCTTCCGTGCGAGACCTGCTCTGGCAGAGCCGAACTAGACTACGGCGCTGATGAATTTTTCGCGGTCTGCACCCGGTGCGGGCTGCGAACCAGTGCACACGACACCATCGCCGACGCCGTTTCACAGTGGAATTGGCGCCCGGGCCATGAAGCGGCGGGTAGCGGCGGTGGATCGGTCAGGCCTGCGCGTCCGGATGACCAAGAGCCGCTGGGTGCGGATTTCGAGGCCGTCTGGGACGCAAACACCGATAACCTATACGAATCTTGAGGCCCGGAATGAGCAAGATCATCATCGACTGCCCCGTGACCGGCAAGCCCGTTTCGACCGGGTGGGTGATGGACCGATCCTCTTTTAAAACGGCACAACTTGACGGCGGTGGATTCGGCCCCTGCCCCGAGTGTGGTCGAATGCACGGATGGAGCAGGAAAGATGCGCGGCTCGAAACGGATGGGGGCGAGGGGTGACGAAGGCCGCGCGCGATATCGTGGATATCGGGGATGACGAGCCTGTCACGCTTGCCGAGGCGTGCCGTCTGTTCTTTGGTGGCCGGCTGTCGCCCTCAGCGTTGCGCACCGAGGCGGCAAGGGGCAATCTCGATATCATGCAGATCGCCAGGAAGGACTTCGTCACAAGGCGCGCGATCGAGGAGATGAAACAGCGATGCCTCAGAAGCGCAAGCCACCCCGCCTCTGGCTCCGTCCCGACACCAAGTTGTGGGTCATCAAGGACGGGAAACGCCGTGTCGGGACAGGATGCGGTGAGGCGGATGTTGAGGAAGCGGAACGAAAGCTCGCAGACTACATCGCCGACAAATGGCAACCACCGAGCAGCGGTCGTGCCGCTGAAATCACGGTAGGCGACGTTCTCGCAGTCTATCTGATCGACAAGGCCGACGGCACGGCTCGCCCGAAGGAAACCGAGCAAGCCGTCGCTAGGCTCAACGAGTTCTTTGGCGGCGAACCGCTGCTCTTCATCAAGGGGAAGACCTGCCGAAACTACGCCGCGCATCGCAAGACAGCATCGGGTGCCAGGCGGGATCTGGAAACGCTGCGCGCCGCGATCCAGTATTACCACAAGGAACACGGGCTGGACCTCCTGCCGGCGATCACGCTGCCGGATAAGAGCCAGCCGCGGGAGCGATATCTGACACGCTCGGAAGCCGCGGCGCTGTTGTGGGCATGCATGGGGTGGGAGAGGGTCGGGAGCGGCGCGAACGCGTTCTGGAAACGCCGACCATACCATCGCGGCCGGCATCTCGCGCGCCTCGTACTGATCGGTCTCTACACAGGGACAAGACCCGGCGCCATCAAGAACCTGCAATGGATGAGAAACACGTCGGGCGGGTGGGCCGACGTCGATAGGGGTGTGATCTTCCGCCGCGCAGAGGGCGAGCGTGTGGCCCACAACAAGCGCAAGCCTCCTGTGAAGATCGCGCGAAAGCTGCTCGGTCACATGAAGCGGTGGAAGCGCCTGGACGGATGGAAGGACGGCAAGACCGGTCTGCGCAATGTGGTTCATTACTATGGGAAGCCGCTCACGAAGGAGAACAAGGCATTCCGGGCAGCCATAGCCGCCGCCGGCCTATCATCGGACGTGACGCCTCACATCCTTCGGCACACGCGTGGGACGTGGTTGGCCCAGAAGAACGTGCCTTCGAACGAAGCCGCTGCCTCGCTCGGCTTGACGGTCGATGAGTACGAGCGCACCTATCTGCACAACGATCCCGACTTCCAGAAGGCGGCGGCCGACGCATACTGAGAACATCGATCCAGACCGGACCGTTTCCGGACCGTTTCGCGGAACATGGGATGAACGAAGCGCGATCGGCCTCGATCTATTTCGTTGAATTCGTTGAGTTTTTGCGAAGCCTACACCGTTCGGGACGAGGGGGTCGCAGGTTCAAATCCTGCCACTCCGACCAGACGGCGCACAAGAAACGCGCACAGCCCCCCTGAATCCCATCCTTCCAGCAGCGTTCTGCCCTCCACAGATGGAGACAGACGATGCGCACTATTTCGTCAAAGGAGACAGCCGGGGCACTCTTGTCGCCGCCGTAGATGATGCCAAGCACCGCGCCGCTGCTGTGTTTGGCAACACGGGAAAAACACTGATCGATATGATTTCTCGCCAGGATTGGGATTGGTGGGACGCCAGCGGTGAAAAACCCAACGTCGATGGCCGATCAGGATTAACCGCAGCCCCCCTCGCCCCTGTCGAAGGCGCCTCTTGGAGCTCGACCGGCCGGTGCAAGACGGGGAAGATCGTGCAATGTCCCAAATGCAGGGCGATTGCAGCGTTTTAGCCGGTGAAAGACATGGACCATGTATGAGAAAGCGCTTGTGTTTGCGACCACGGCCCATGCGGCGGTTGGACAGCAACGAAAATATACCGGGGAGCCTTACATCGTCCATCCGATAGCGGTAGCCGAAATCGTAAAATCGGTGCCGCATACGCCCGAAATGATCGCAGCCGCCCTGTTGCATGATGTCGTCGAGGACACCCTTGTCACAATCGAAGAAATCGAGGCCCAGTTTGGCGCGAAGGTTGCCGAGCTTGTCGGTTGGCTGAGCGATGTTTCGAAGCCGGAGGACGGCAATCGTGCAACGCGCAAGGCGATGGACCGCGACCACATCGCCAAGGCTCCACCAGAAGCCAAGACGATCAAGCTCGCAGACCTGATCGACAACACGGCATCGATCAAGGCGCGCGATCCCGATTTCTGGAGGGTCTACAGGCGCGAAAAGACCGCGCTGTTGAATGTGCTTCAAGAAGGCGACAAGAGCCTTTTGGAGCGTGCCGCCTTCCAGTTGGAGGACAATGACGATCCACACGCTCGTCACTCGGATGGATAGAGCGGCGGAGTCCCAGTCCGCAGGCCGCGGGTTCAAGTCATTCTACCCCCGCCATTATCTGACCTCGCGCTGTCGCCCTCCGGGCTTCGCTCCAGTCGGGGCCTCGCATCAGCTCGGACGGCCCTTGGCCTTGCGAACCCTGTAGGTTCGAAATGTCTCCCCAATCGCCGCTACTCCGACCGGATTTCCAAAAAATATCAATGAATTGATCGATCATTCCAACCCCAGTTCCTCGACCATCGCCTTGCGCATGAGGAATTTCTGCGGTTTGCCGGTCACCGTCATCGGCAGTTCGGGCTTGAAGCGCACATATTTGGGGATCTTGTAGTGGGCGATCTGGCCGCGGCAATGGTCGCGGATCTCGCCCTCGCTGGCCTGCTCGCCCGGCTGCAGCACGATCCAGGCGGCCAGTTCCTCGCCATAGGTCGGGTCCGGCACGCCGAACACCTGCACCTCGGCCACCTTGGGATGGCGGTACAAGAATTCCTCGATCTCGCGCGGATAGAGGTTTTCGCCGCCGCGGATCACCATGTCCTTGACCCGGCCGACGATGCGGCAATAGCCGCGTTCGTCGAGCGCGGCGAGATCGCCGGTATGCATCCAGCCGCCCGGATCGACCGCCTCGCGGGTGCGCGCCTCGTCGTTCCAGTACCCGCGCATCACCGAATAGCCGCGCGTGCACAATTCGCCCTGCGCGCCGACGGCCACCGTGCGGCCGTCCTCGTCGACGATCTTGACCTCGACATGCGGGTGGATGCGGCCGACCGTCGACACGCGGTCGTCGAGCGCGTCGTCGGGGCCGCTCTGGAAGGAGATCGGGCTGGTTTCCGTCATGCCGTAGCCGATCGTCACCTCGGGCATGTGCATGTCCTTGACCACGCGGCGCATGACTTCGATCGGACAGGGCGCGCCGGCCATCATGCCGGTGCGCAGGCTCGAATAGTCGCGACTGGAGAATTCGGGATGGTCGAGCATGGCAACGAACATGGTCGGCACGCCGTAGACGGCCGTGCAGCGCTCGGCCACGATCGCGTCCAGCGTGGCGCCGGCCTCGAAGGCCTCGCCGGCAAACACCATCGCCGCGCCCGCCGTCACGCAGCCGAGCGTGCCCAGCACCATGCCGAAACAATGATAGAGCGGCACGGGAATGCACAGCCGGTCGGCCTCGCCGAACCCCATCGCGCGCACGGTGAAGGCGGCGTTGTTGACGATGTTGTAATGCGTCAGCGTCGCGCCCTTCGGCGCGCCGGTGGTGCCGCTGGTGAACTGGATGTTGATCGGATCGTCGGGATCGAGCGCGCGGCTGATCGCGTCGAGGCGCATCATCTGCGCCGGCCCGGCGAGGGTCGGCACCGCGTCGAAGTTGAACATGCCGGGCGATTTCTCCGCACCCATGCGAATGACGATCTTCAGCGCCGGCAGCTTTGCCGCGGCGAGCCGGCCCGGCGCGCATGTGTCGATTTCCGGGGCCAGCGTGCGGATCATGCCGAGATAGTCTGACGATTTGAACGCGGCGGCGGTGACCAGCGCCTTGCAGCCGACCTTGTTGAGCGCGTATTCGAGCTCGGAGAGCCGGTAGGCGGGGTTGATGTTGACCATCACCAGCCCGATCCTGGCGGTGGCGAACTGGGTGATCAGCCATTCCGGCCGGTTGGGCGACCAGATGCCGATGCGGTCGCCGCGCTCCAGCCCGAGGCTGAGCAGGCCGGCGGCGAACGCGTCCACCGCCCGGTCGAGGTCGTAATAGGTGTAGCGCTTGTCGAACTGGCGAAACACCGCCGCCTCGCGCGGTCCGAACCGCGACACCGTGTCGGCGAACATCGCCGGAATGGTGACATGGCGCAGCGGCATGGTGCGTTCGCCCGAAACGTAGGACTTGCCGTCGCGCGGCGCGATCTGCGCCGGCGCCGGTTCGGTGGCGTCGTTGGCGTCCCACAGGCTTTGCGAAAGCCTGCCGGCCAGGGATTCCGACAAGATCGTCATCGCACGCTCCCCTTCACATGGCACGCCAGTCGCCGAGGCTTTCGAAGGCGGACGCCGCCCGGTAGATCGTGCTTTCGCCGTAATTGCGGGCGACCAGCATCATGCCGACCGGTAGCCCCTCGCTCATCGCGCACGGCACGTTCATGGCCGGATAGCCGGAGGCGTTGAAAGGCGCGGTGTTGCCGACCATCTCGAAGGCGCGCTGCACGTAGAGATCCAGCGGCGCGTCGGCGGGCGGGATCGGCTGCGCCTTCATCGGCAGGGTCGGCATCAGCACCAGGTCGTATTTGGCGAACACGGCGTCGTAGCGCATCGCCAGCCGGCGCATCAGGTTCTGCGCCTTGCCGTAGAAGCGGCCGCGATAGCGCGTCTGGAAATATTCGCCGAGGAACATGCAGATCTTGAGGCTCGCCGACAGCTCGTCGGCGCGGCCGCGCCAACTGGCGAAATGGTCGACCATGGACGGCAGGAACAGGCCGCGATAATTGGTGCCGGCGCAGTTGCCGTGCATCATGAAATCCTGCAGCCCCTCGACGGTGATCGCCGTCCAGTAGTCGGGCGCGGCCAGATGCTCGGGCACGGAGATCTCCTCGACCTCGGCGCCCAGCCCCTTGAAGGCGTCGGCCGCCGCCCTGACCTTCAGGTCGACGTCGGGCTCGCTTTCGGGCCGCGCGAACCCTTCCGCCAGGACACCGATGCGCAAGCCCCGGCAACCGCGCCCGACCGCGTCCGTGTAACGCTCGACCGTGGGTTTGTACTGGCGTGGATCGAGCCCGTCCTCGCCGGCCAGCACCTCCAGCAGCAGCGCGTTGTCGGCGACGTTGGCGGTCACCGGGCCGACATGGTCGATGGTCTGCTCCACCCCCATCACACCCGAATAGGGCACCAGGCCGTGCGTCGGCTTCATGCCGTAAGTGCCGCAATTGCTCGACGGGATGCGGATCGAGCCGCCCTGATCGCCGGCGATCGCCATGTCGACCTCGCCGGTGGCGACCAGCACCGCCGAGCCGCTCGAGGAGCCGCCGGCCATGTAGCCGTGCTTGTAGGGATTGTGCACCGGGCCGGTGGCGCTGGTGTGGCTGCCGCCCGACAGGCACAGATTTTCGCAGGTCGACTTGCCGACGATGATCGCGCCGGCGTCGAGCATGCGCGTGACGATGGTGGCGTCGATCTCCGGTACGTAGCCCTCCATGACCGCCGAGCCGTTCATCATCGGAACGCCCGCCACGCACACCGTGTCCTTGACCACGATGCGCTTGCCGGCCAGCGGGCCGGTCGGCGCGCCGCGGATCTCGGTCTTGTAGTACCAGGCGTTGAGGGGATTGTCGGCCGGGTCGGGGCGGTGGCCGGGCGCGCGCGGATAGTTCACCTGCGGCAGGAAGTCGGGCGTGGCGCTCAGCCGGTCATAGCCTTGCAGATAGGGCTCCATGACGGCGAGATAGCGGGCGAGCTCGTCGTCGGCCATCGAGAAGCCGAGCGTGTCGCGCATGGCGCGCATCTGGTCGAGGCTGGGTCGTTTCACGGTCATGGCTTGTGCTTTCGCCGGGTCCCTCGCCGGGACGGGGTTGGGGATGGACAATGCGGGCGCACGGGTACCGCCCGGCACCCGCGGCAGGGCCGGGGCCGGCACGGCGTGGCGCAGCGGCGCGTCGAAAACGCGCGCGGCAGCCGCCGCCGGCGGGCCCGCCGCGTCGACCGCCCCGGCCGGGGCGCTGCCTGGGCGGGTGCGGCGCGCGGCGCCAAAACCCAGAAACGCTTCCACCTGGCGCGGATCGGCGAGGGCTTGGGCGTCGATCTCGGCCTTGATGGCGCCGCGTTCCAGCACCAGCACGCGGTCGGACAGGGCGGAGATGAAATCGAAATTCTGCTCGACCAGGAGGATGGTCAGGCCCCGTTCGGCGCGCAGCCTGGCCAGCGTCTCCTCGATCTCCTCGATGATCGAGGGCTGAATGCCTTCCGTCGGCTCGTCGAGCAGGACAAGCCAGGGATCGGCGATCAGGCAGCGGGCCAGCGCCAGCAATTGCTGCTCGCCTCCCGACAGCGAGCCGCCCGGCCTGTCGAGCAGGCGCTCGATGCGCGGAAAGTCGCGCAGCACCCCGGCAAGCGCGTCGGGCTCGCCCGCCTCGCCATCGTCGCGCCAGGCCAGCCGGAGATTGTCGCGCACGCTGAGTTGGGGAAAGATCCCCCGGCCCTGCGGCACGTAGCCCAGGCCGAGCCGGGCGCGTTCGTGCGGCGATAGGGTCGTGATATCCGTCCCGGCCAGGCTGACCGAACCGCCGGTGGCCGGCAAGAACCCCATCACCGCCTTCAAAAGCGTCGATTTGCCCATGCCGTTATGGCCGAGAATGCCGACGATCTCGCCCTCGCCGACCGCAAGGTCGATGCCGTGCAGGACGGGAATGCGGCCGTAGCCGGCGGCCAGCGCCCTGACCGAGAGAGCGTCGGAAGCGTTCGCCATGCGCTATCCCTTCTTGCCCAGATAGATGTCGCGCACCCTGGGATCGGCCATGACGGCGTCGACATGGTCCTCCATCAGAATGCGGCCCTGCGCGAACACAGTCACGGTCCTGGCGATCGCGCGGATGAACTGCATGTCGTGCTCGACGATGATGATGGCGGCCTGACTGCCGATCTCGGCGATCACGGCGGCCAGCCGCTCGATCTCGTCGGCCGTCATGCCCGCCGCCGGCTCGTCGAGCAGCACCAGCCACGGACGGGCGGCGATCACGATGCCCAGTTCGACGCGCTGGCGCTCGCCATGCGCCAGCCGTCCGACCGGGCGCGCGGCCAGATCGCCGAGATCGAGCCGCTCGAGCGCGTCGGCGACCGCGCCGTCCGCTCCCTGCCGCCCGAGCACGCGCAACGCCGCCAGCCAGATGTTCTCGCGCACGGAAAGCCCGTCCATGACGCTCGGCACCTGGGTCTTGATGCCGATGCCCAGCCGGGCGATCTCGTGCGGATGCCAGCCGGTCGTCTCCTGGCCGTCGATCAGGATTTCGCCGGCGCTCGGCGTCAGCATGCCGGCCAGGCATTTGAAAAACGTGCTCTTGCCGGCGCCGTTCGGACCGATCAGGCAGCGCAGCTCGTCGCGGCGCAGCGAAAAGTCGACCCCGTCGACGGCGTTGACGCCGCCGAACCGCATGGTCACGCCGCGGGTCTCAAGCACGATGTCAGCCATCGGCGCCTCCCCGGGCGGGGCGCAAACGGCGCCGCGGGGCGCGCCTGGGCCGGCGCCGGCGCGCCAGGCCGGCCCACTGGCCGAGCGTCGGCACCACGCCGCGCGGCAAAAGCAGCACGGACAGAACCAGAACCAGGCCGAGCACGAGCGTGTTGTCGATCAGCGCCTGCTGGCCGAGCGCGAATTTCAGATAGCCGAGCAGCATCGCGCCGACGAACGGGCCGACCAGCGTGCCGAGCCCGCCGACGATGCACCAGATGATGATCTCGGCCGACTGGCCGAGCGAAAACAGCCCCGGCGTGACGATTTCGGCCCAGTTGGCAAACAGCATCCCGGCCAGGCCCGCCACCGCGCCGCCGACGGCAAACAGCGTCGTCTTGCGCAGCCGGGCGTCGTAACCCATCAGCTCGACCCGCGCCTCGTTCTCCCGGATCGCGATCGCGACCCGGCCGAACGGGCTGGCCAGCAGCCAGCGCAGCAGGGCGTAGACGACGAGGACGATCGCCACGACGAGATAATAAAAATCGTCGCCGAAGATATAGGCGTCGGGATCGCCGGGCACGTTGAGCGTCTGATAGCCCGGTATGCCGTTGAAACCGCCGAGCCGCGCCTGGCCGATCGCATATTCCGGGCCGGCGGTGGAGTTCATGAATTTGAAGAAGATCAGCGTGACGACCAGCGTGATGACGCCGAGATAGACGTCCGACAGGCGCCCGTAAAACATCATCGCGCCGAGCACGCCGGCGAACAGGAACGGAACCACAATGCCGAGTACGAAGGGCAGCGTGCTTTCGCCGAGATTGATGGCGGCGATCGCGTAGCTATAGGCGCCCAGCCCGTAAAACGCCGCCTGGCCGAAGCACAATATGCCGCCGAATCCCCAGACCAGACCGAGGCTCATCGCCAAAAGACCGTAGATCAGAAGGATGGTCAGCGTGTAGGTTTCCAGCACGGCCGGCGCGACCAGCGCCAACAGGGTAAAGACGACGAGCACGGCCAGAGTCGCGCCGATATCCGGACGCCCGCTCACAGACGCCCCCTGAAGAAACGGCCGGTGATGCCCTGCGGCAGAAGCCGCAGCAGCACGACGGCGGCGACCAGCAGCGCCACCTCGCCGACCACCGGGCTTGCGGCGAAGGTGAAGAGTTGGGACACCAGCCCGAACAGCGTCGCGCTCGACAAAAGCCCGACGATGATCGACGCGCCGCCGGAGATCACGGTGATGAAGGCCTTGGCGATATAGGTGCCGCCGGTGGTCGGCACGAGACCGACGAGCGGGGCGAGCAGGCCGCCGGCGAGGCCCGAGAGCGCCGAACCGCAGAAAAAGGTGACCATGTAGACCCGGTCTGGACTGTAGCCGAGCGCGGCGGCCATGTCGGCGCGCTGCATGGTGCCGCGCGCGACCAGCCCGGCCCTTGTGCCGGCCAGCAGCGCGTACATGGCAACGAGCAGCAGCGCGGCGACGACGATGATGAAGAAATTGTAGCCGTTGACCTGGTAGCCGCCGATGGCGAAGCCGGCGATCGGCGGCGAGATGCCGGTGGTGGTGTTGCCGAAGATCATGGTGGCGAGCCCGATCATCACCAGGCTCAGCCCCCAGCTCGCCAGCATCGTGTCGACGAGGCGACCGTAGAGATGGCGGATGACGAGGCGCTCGACCACCAGGCCGATCAGGCCGACGACGAGCGGGGCGACGATCAGCATGGCGACATAGATGTTGATGCCGGCATTGACCGCGACGATGGTGGCGTAGCCGCCCGCCATCATGAACTCCCCATGCGCCAGGTTGATCACGCGCATCATGCCGAACACGACCGCCAGACCGGCGCTGATGACGACCAGCACGGCGATCGAATAGAAAATTTCGACGATGAGGACCGTTGCGAGGTCCATGCGGGCCCGCTCCCTGTTCGCGTTGTCCTGCCCGGCCGGCGGCCGCAGCGGTCGCGACCGGCCCGGTCGGCCGGCCGCGCTCGCGTCAGATCTTGATTTCGTATTGCGTGTTGTCGTCGGGGTTGGCGACGAGATCGCACACGCCCTGGGTGTCGACGGGCTGGCGCTGGGCGAAGCTTTCCAGAACCTTCAGCTTCTGGCCGGCGAACTCCATCAAATGCACGTCGAGCACGGCATGGTGGGTCTTCGGGTCGATGGCGACCATGCCGCCGGGACCGTCGATCGACAAACCCTGCGTCAGCGCGGCGATCACCGCGTCGCGGTCGAGCGTGCCGGCCTTGCGCACGCCCTCGGCCCACACATGCACGCCCTGATAGTTGGAGACCGCGATCTCGTGGATCAGGCTGGTGTCGCCGTATTTGTCGGTCCAGCCCTTCAGGAACCGCTCATTGGCCGGCGAGGCGATCTCGGGCGAGTAATTGTAGGCGACCAGAATGCCGTCGCCCTCCTCGGCGGTCAGCACCTTGTGCTCGTTGCCGACCCCGAGCGTGGTCGAGGCCATCGGGATCTTCGGCTTCATGCCGGCGGCGGCCCATTGTCGGTAAAACGACAGATGCGCACCGCCGACCAGCGCCGAGACCACGATGTCGGGCGCCGCACTCTGGATCTTGGCGATCGTGGAGCCGAAATCGGCGACGTCGAGCGGAAAGAAGTCGGTCTGCACCACCTCGCCGCCGGCCTCCGCGGCATATTTCTGCATCCAGCGCGCGGTGATCTGGCCGTAATTGTAGTCGGCGGCCAGGATGTAGATCTTCGGCCCCCATTTCTTGATCGCGGCCGGCACCACGATCTCGACCTGCTGGGCCGGGGTGACGCCGGTGACGAACAGGTTGCGGTCGCACACCCCGCCTTCGTAGAGCACGTTGTAGAAATAAAGAACCTCGCTCTTGCGCAGCGTCTGGCGGATCGCCTCGCGCGAGGCCGACAGGATGCCGCCATGCACGACGTCGACCTTGTCGCGGCGGGCCAGCTGCTGGCCGAACTGGGTGTAGAGCGCCATGTCGGACTGGGTGTCGTAGGCGGTGACCTCGACCGGACGGTCGAGCAGGCCGCCGGCGGCGTTGATTTCGTCGATCGCCAGCCGCATGGCCATGTCCATCGGCTTGCCGTAAGCGTCGAAAATGCCCGACATGTCGAGGATCGAGCCGAACTTGATCGGGTCGGCGGCGCGCGCGCCGGGCACGGCGGCGAACAGGCCGCTCGCGGCCAGGGCGGCGCTGCCTGCAAGGAATTCGCGTCTGCTGGTCATCTTTCTCTCCCCTGTGATGGTCGCAGCGGCGTTCAGCCGTCTTTCTTGGGCCGGGTCGCGGCGGCGGCCCGGCCGGCGGCATCGGCCGTGCGGCCGGCAAGCTGGGCGTCGAAATCGAGGCCGATCTCGTCGCCGAGCTTTTTCATGAAGGGCAGCTGCACCGACATGCCCAAAATGGAGTCCAGCGCCTGGCCGAACGGCGTGCCGTCGCCCTCGCCGGCGCCGTTGCGGCCGCCCAGACCGCCGATCTGGTTGATACGGATCGAGTCGATCTTTTCGACCGGCTTCATCATCTGGGTGGCGATCTCGGGCAGACGGTCGATCTTGTGCATCTCAACGCGGGCCCGCAGCACGGCGTCGGATTGCTGGTTGTCGGCCTGGATTTCTGCCGAGCGTCCCTCGGCCTCGGCCACCAGCCGGTCGCGCTCGGCCGCGGCGCGCAATTGCACGGCCTCGCTCTCGGCCTTTGCCGTCGACAGGATCGAAGAGACTTTCGATTTCACGCGGGCATCGTCGGTCTCGCTGTCCTGCTGCGCCTTCAACTGGGCCAGCTTGCGGCTGCGGTCGGCGGCCGCCAGGTCGCGCGAGGTCTGCACCTGTTCCTGCGCCTCAATCAGCCCGACGCGCGCAGCCTCGGCTTTGGCCTGTTCCTCGGTCTCCTCGCCGCGCTTGGCCGCGATGCGGATCGCGTTGTCGATCTTTGCCGCTTCGACCTCCAGCAGCGCCTCCATCTCGCGCCGGCGCAGGGCCAGGTCGCGGTCGATCTCGGCCTGTTTGAGGTCGCGCGCCTTGGCGATGCGCTGCTCCTCGGCGAGCCGTTCGGCTTCGGTCCGACTGGTTTCCAGCTCGCTGTTGTGGCGGATGCGCTGGCGCTCGATCTCGAGCTTGCTGACGATCTCGAATTCCTGCTGCTCGCGCTCGATGGCGAGCCTTTCCTTGGTCTGCTCGAGCTGGCGCCGCCTGACCGTCGTGTCGGCCTCGGCCTCCACGTCGACGCGCGCCTTGCGGTTTTCCGCGATCGTTTCGGCGAGGCGGCGCATGCCGACAGCGTTGAAGGCGTTGTTGTCGTCCAGATCCGAAAACGGCGTCTGGTCGAGATGGATCAGCGACACCGAATCGACCACGAGCCCTGACTTGGCCAGATTGGCGGCGAGCCGCACGGCGACCGCCTCGGAAAAGCCGCCACGGTCGACATGCAGCGCGTCCATGGTGCGGCGCGCGACCTCGGCCTGCACGGCGTCGACGAGCTTGCCTTCCATCAGCGCCTGCATCTCGTCCTCGCGAAAGGCCTTCGAGCCGAGCGCCTGGGCGGCGGTGGCGATGCCGTCCGGCGTCGGGTCGACCCGCAGGTGGAACTCCATCGTCAGATCGACCCGCAACCGGTCTTCCGAGATCAGGGCCCGGCCGCCGGTCCGCTCCACCTGCAGGCGCACCGAACGCATGTTCATGCGGTCGACGCGGTGCAGAATGGGCAGCGCCAGAGCGCCTCCGTCGATGATGATTTTACGGCCGCCGGCGCCGGTGCGGATCAGCGCCGCGTCGCGCGTCGACTTCACGTAGAACCGGTTGAGAAACAGGATCGCAACCGCCGCCACGACGATGATGAGAATGATACCAAGCAGCCAAGCCACGCGACCCTCCCCGGCCTTGCGTGCGATTATTATTTGAATTGGAAAATACCCTAAGGCGTTTTATTTTCCAATTCAAGTAAATTTTGACATCGGGTCCGGCTGGGCGAGCGTCCCGCCGGCGGCCCGAAGCGGACGCGGCGCAAACCGCGACGGGCCGGGATCGGTCAGGACAAGCGGTCGAGGATCGAGAACTGCAATCCGTCGGCGCGCGCGAGATAGGTCGGACAGACCTTGCGGTCATTGGTGTAAAACACCCCGCCTCGGGCGCTGGCATAAGAAATCGGGCCGGGTGCATCGCTCTCGCGCCGGCGCATCAGGCCGGCATAGAAGCTGATGCCTTCGTACATGGACTGGCCGAGCGAATTGAGAGCGGGCGCGGCCCCGTCGTGGATGGCGTGGTAGCGCTCCTTGAAAGACAGGTTCTGCTCGGTCGCCAGCGCCGAAAAATACGACGCCGCGGCGAACAGGCGCTTGGTGTTGGCCGCGCCCGTCGCCATCAGCACGTTTTCCTCGATCGCGGTGGAAAAGCGGAAGACGCTGCGGTCGAGTCCCATGTCGCCAAAACAGCGATTGAATTCGACCGCGTCCTGCCCGACCAGCGAGATCAGCACGATATCGGGTTCGGTACGCATGATGCGTTCGACCAGCCAGGCCGGCTCCTCCAGGCCGAACGGCACGTAACCCTCGAACGTCACCGTCCCGCCCTGAGCGGCGATGCAGGGCTTGGCGATCGCGTTGGAGGCGCGCGGCCACACATAGTCGTTGCCGATCAGTGCCCAGCGCCGCGCCGACAGCATGTCGGACAGCCGCGCGATCGCCGGCACGAGCTGGTCGCTGGGCGTCTCGCCGATGGCGTAAACGTTGGGGGTGTGCTCATGGCCTTCATAAAGCGGCGTGTAGATATGCGGCACGCGCCCGGCGAGCACCTTGTTCAGCCGCTGGCGCACCGAACTGACGCTCATTCCGACGATGCCGGCGACCACGCCGTCCTCCACCAGTCCGCTCAGCTCGTATTCGAGATCGCTCACCGAGCTGTCGTCGGAATTGAGGAAAACCGGTTCGAGCGCGACCCCTGCGATGCCGCCGCCGGCATTGACCTCCGAAATCGCCAGTTGCGCGCAGGAAATGCACGACGGGCCCCACAGCCCAGCCGAGCCGCCCATCGGCACCAGAACCGCGACACGATGCGTCCGCGTTCCGCCGATCGGCGACAAGCGATCCAGATCGCCCGGACAAACCAGGCCGGGCGGCGGAAAGGATTTTCCCCTCAACTCGATCATTCTCGCCGCGGTCAATCCTTCTTGCCTCCCAGCAATTGACCCGCTTCATTTTCCAAGTAAAATAACGGAATAAAGCGGTCAAATCAATCGCCGCGAAAGCGCACGCTTCGCGCACAACGATTTTCCGGACGAGGACGGGACCAGCGACGTGCCGACGCCTTCCATCGAGATGTATTTGACCTACCAGCTCGCGCGGGCGCATCGGCGCCTGCATGCCGAGCTCGAAGCGCGGCTTCAGGCCGAAAAAATCTCGGTGGAGCAATGGCGCGTGCTGGAAATCCTCGCCGACCGCGCCGGCCGCTCGATGGGAGCGCTCGCCGAACAGGTGCTGATGAACCATCCCGCTCTGACCAAGCTTGCCGACCGGATGGTGGCGAGCGGGCTTATCCACCGCGTCGCCGACCCCGACGATCAGCGCCGCGTGCTGGTTCATATCACCGACCGGGGCCTGGCCATTCAAGCGCGGCTGCGCCCGATCGCCGACGCGCACGGCCGGCGGATCGAGGAGACCTTCGGCGCGTCCAAGGCGGCTGCCCTGCGCGCGCTTCTGGAAGACCTGGCCGACGGACACGAGGCCCTGGCGCGCGGCTGAAGCGGTTTCGTCGGGTCGCGCGGTCGAAAGCCCGAGTTCGGCGGGGCAGAGACACGTTGCGCGTTTCGAGGCTCCTTTAGGCGGAGGCGGGTTGCGCGGTCGCCGCGTTTGGCGCGCAGGCCTTGCCCGGCTTCGAGCCCGGCGCACCAGCGCCCGAACCGGCCGCCGGCGCCGGCGCCGGTGGGACAGCCATACACCTGCAAGCCAGCCCAGGTTGTATCAGCCATTAGCATTGCGTGATGGGCTGCATGCTCTAGTGGCGCTATGTGTACCCTGTGCGCCCCTCTCGCATTTCGCCGCCTCGCCGCCTGCCGGTCCGGGGCCACGGCCGTGGAGTTCACCATCCTGGCGCCGCTGTTCCTGGCCATGTTCCTGGGCATGGTGGCGTTCGGCATCCATCTCGCCGCCGCCCACTCCCTGCAGCAGATCGCCGCCGACGCCACCCGCACGGCGATCGCCGGGCTCGATCTTACCGAACGGCGCGCTTTGGCGACCAGTTTCGTCGACGCGAACGCCAGTTCCTATCCGTTCATCGATCGTGACAGCCTGGTCTTCTCGGTCGTGGAAAACCCCGCCAATCCGAACCAGTTCACGGTCTCGGTGCTTTACGACGCGCGCGCGCTGCCGATCTGGAACCTGATGAAGGGGCTGCCGATGCCGCCGGCCGAGATCCGGCGGGTTTCGACCATTCGCGTCGGAGGGTTATGAGATGACGTCGTCGCGCCCGAAGCGTCTGCGCCGCGCCGCCGGTTTTCTGACCGACCGCAAGGGCAATCTCGCCACCATGAGCGCCTTTCTGGCGCCGCTGGCGCTGGCCATGGCCGCCTTCGCCATCGACGCCGGCGCGCTCTACAATGAAAAGCGCGAGGTGCAGACTTTGGCCGACATCGCCGCGATCGCCGGGGCCAGGCGCCTCGATGCGGCCGAGGACGCGGTGATCGCGGCGCTTCGCGACAATCGTCTGGGCTCGATCACGGTGATCCGCGACGGCGAGCACCCCGACATTCCCGCGGCGGGCGAAAACCTGCTCACCGTCGAAACGGGCCTGTACACGCCCGACCCCGATCTGCCGGTGTCGGTCCGCTTCGAGCGCGATCACGCCAACCCGAACGCGGTGCGGGTCACCCTGACCCGCACCGGCAAGCGCTTCTTCGCCGAAACCCTGATGGGCAGCCCGACGATCGCCGTCACCTCAACCGCCAGCGCGACGCCGAAAGCCGCCTTTTCGATCGGCTCGCGGCTCGCAAGCCTGAATGGCGGGCTGGTGAACGATCTTCTCGGCGGGTTGCTCGGCACCAATCTGTCGCTGTCGGCGATGGACTACGACGCCCTGCTCGACGCCGACGTGTCGCTGTTCGGGTTCCTCGACGCGCTGGCCTCCGAAATCGACCTCGATGCCGGCACCTATTCGCAATTGCTGGCCACCGAGGCCACGATCGGCGACATCGCCAAGGCGGTGGCGGCCACCGACGGTGCGAACCCGGCGCTCAGGACGGCCTTGCACACCATTGCCACAAGCCCGAACGCCGCCACGATCGAGGTGCCGCTGTCGCACATGATCGATCTCGGCGAAGCCGCCTCGCTGGCGCTCGGGAGCGGACGCGGCGCCTTCGACGCGTCTTTGGGCGTGATGGAGCTGATCACCGGCAGCGCGGTCGCCGCCAACGGCCAGAACCAGGTCGCGCTCGACCTCGGCGCGGCCATCCCCGGCCTGGCGCGGGTCACGGCCGCCGTGGCGATCGGCGAACCGATGCAGCAAAGCGGCTGGTTCGCGCTCGGCGAACACGGCACGGTGGTGCGCACGGCCCAGACGCGGGCGCGCATCGACGTCCAGATCGGCGGAACCGGCATTTTGCGCGGCGTCGCGATCAAGCTGCCGCTGTTCCTGGAGGTCGCCTACGCGGAAGGCCGGCTGAAACGCATCGCCTGCCCGGACGGCACCGCCTCCAGCGCCCAGGTCACGGTCGCGACGCGGCCGGGCATCGCCGAACTGCGCATTGCCGAGACGTCGAGCGCCGGTTTCGCCGACTTCACGCGAACGCTTTCCTTCCAGGACGCCGACATCGTCTCCGTGCCGCTGATCAAGGTGCGCGGCCAGGCTCGGGTCAATATCGGCAACGGCCGGTCGACCGATCTGCGCTTCAACGCGACCGACATCCGCAACGCGACGGTGAAGACCGCCTCGACACGCGACATCACCAGCTCGCTGACGGCGTCGCTGCTTGGAGAGCTCGACCTGGAGGTGCGCGTGCTCGGCCTCGGTCTCGGCCTCGGTGCCGTCACCAACACGCTGGCCGGCATTCTGGGTGCGGTGACGCCGGCGATCGACAATCTTCTGGCCGACCTTCTCGGCGTGCTCGGCGTGCGTCTCGGCGAGGCCGACGTCAAGGTCAGCGGCGTGCGCTGCGCCCGTTCCGTCCTGGTCCAGTAGGTCCGGGCCACGACCCCGGTCGCCCGTTCCCGCCCGGCGCGAGAAACATCGCCCGGCCATCTCCAGCGCCCGGCCTTGTGCGCTTGCCGGCGCGGCAAGGATTGTCGAAAGGCCGATTGCCGGCATAAGGTCGAGCGCCGGCGAGCCGGCGAAACTGCGAGACCTCGATGATCCTGTGCTGCGGCGAAGCGCTGATCGACATGCTGCCCCGACCCGTCGATGCCGGCGCCGTCGCCTATGTGCCGCAGGCCGGCGGAGCGGTGTTCAACACCGCCGTCGCGCTTGGCCGGCTCGGCGTTGCAACCGGTTTTTTCGCCGGCCTTTCCACCGATCCGTTCGGCGCCCTGCTCGACGGCGCGCTGCGGGCGAGCCGGGTCGACACGCGCCACGTGCGCCGCTCGGGCCGGCCGACCACGCTCGCCTTCGTCACGCTCGGCGACGGTCAGGCGCAATATCTGTTCTATGACGAAAACACGGCCGGCCGGATGCTGGAGCTACAGGATCTGCCGGTCCTCGATGACGCGGTCGAGGCCTTGCATTTCGGCGCGATCAGCCTGGTCTCGGAGCCGTGCGGATCGACCTACGAGGCGCTGATGGCGCGCGAACGGACGCGCCGGGTGATCGTGCTCGACCCCAATATCCGTCCCGATTTCATCGCCGATCCGCAGCGCCACCGGGCGCGCCTGCGGCGCATGATGGCGATGAGCGACATCGTCAAACTGTCCGACGAGGATCTTGCGTGGCTCACCGGCAGCGACAGTGACGACGCCGCCCGCGGCCTGCTCGATCTCGGCCCCGGCCTGGTTGTGGTGACGCGCGGCGCGGCCGGCGCGAGCGGCCATGTCCGCGACCGCACGGTCACGGTCCCGGCGCCACCGGTTTCCGTTGCCGACACGCTCGGCGCCGGCGACACGTTCAATGCCGGGCTGCTGGCGTTTCTGTCGCAAAACGGGCTGTTGTCGAAAGCCGCGCTGTGCGGGCTCGGCCACGAAGCGCTTGTGGGCGCGCTTGGCCTTGCCGCACGCGCGGCCGCCGTCACCGTGTCCCGGACCGGCGCCAATCCGCCCTGGCGCGCCGAGATCGGCTGAGCCGGACGGACGCCTTTCGCGGGCGCGGTCAGCGGTCGGGATCGGCCGGCGGCACCGCCCCGCCCATGGCGATGAACCAGGGATTGGCCCACGCCTCGGCCCGGCTTGGACGCCGCCCGTAAGCGAGATCGCCGCCGCCGACCTCCACCGTGCGCCCGCCGGCGGCGCGCAGCACCGCGTCGCCGGCGGCCGTGTCCCACTGCATGGTGCGCGAAAAGCGCGGATAAAGATCGGCCTCGCCCCGGGCCAGCAGGCAGAATTTGAGCGACGAGCCGACCGAGACGGTCTGCTTGGCGCCACAGGCCGCGATATAGTCGGAGGTTTCCCGGTTGAGATGCGAGCGGCTCGCCACCACCAAAGGCGGCTCGGCCGCCGGCCGCACGGCGAGCGGCGCGCGCGCGCCGATGGCGCCGTCGGCGGCGATGCGCGCATGCTCGGCATGGCCGGGCCTGGCCGCGTAGAGCTCGCCGGTGGCCGGCGCCGCCACCACGCCGATCGCCGGGGCGGCGTTTCTGATCAGGGCGATGTTGACGGTGTAGTCCGGCCGGCCGCAGACGAATTCCTTGGTGCCGTCGAGCGGATCGACCAGAAAGAAGGTCTCGCCGGTCTCGGCATCGGCGAGACCCGCGCTCGCCTCCTCCTCGCCGATACAGGCAATTGCGGGAAAAGCCCGGCGCAATCCGTCCAAAATGGTCTTTTCGGCGCGCCGGTCGGCCTCGGTCACGGGCGAAGCGTCTTTTTTGCGTTCCGTCACGATCCCGCGCCGCGCGACATCGAGAATGTCGCGGCTGGCGAGAACCGCCAGCCGTTCCATCTCGCGCAGAAGCTCTTGGTCGTCCGCCATGATGGGACGGCTCTAGCGCGCCCCATGCGGCCGCACAAGGGCACAGGCCTCGACATTCCCCGCGACGGGACACAGCTCTTGGCCGTTGCCACGCGGGGCCGGGCTTCGTAAAGCTGTCACCACGGACCGCGCGTTCCGGCCGCCTGGCTGCCCGGACGCGCCGAACCCCTGGCGGCGCGCAAGCGGGGCGGCCATCGGGGAGCGCCCCTGCCCCGCGGAGCCGGGCCATGCGCGTGGCGAACCGAAAGAGAGTGCTGGTCACCGGCGGCGCCGGTTTCATCGGCTCGCATCTGTGCCAGAAACTGCTGGCCGAGGGCAGCGACATTCTGTGCGTCGACAATTTCTATTGCGGCGTGAAGGACAATCTGGCCGGCTTCGCGCAGGATCCGCATTTCGAGCTGATGCGCCACGACGTGACCTTCCCGCTCTATGTCGAGGTCGACGAGATCTACAACCTCGCCTGCCCCGCATCGCCGGTCCACTATCAGTTCGACCCGGTCCAGACCACCAAGACCAGTGTTCACGGCGCGATCAACATGCTGGGGCTCGCCAAGCGCACCAAGGCGCGCATCCTGCAGGCCTCCACCAGCGAGGTCTATGGCGACCCGGAGATTCATCCGCAGCCGGAAACCTATTGGGGCCACGTCAATCCGATCGGCGTGCGCTCGTGCTACGATGAGGGCAAGCGCTGCGCCGAAACGCTGTTTTTCGACTATCACCGCCAGCACGGCGTCGATATCAAGGTGGTGCGGATCTTCAACACCTACGGCCCGCGCATGCACCCCAATGACGGCCGGGTGGTGAGCAATTTCATCGTCCAGGCGCTGAACGGCGCGGACATCACCCTTTATGGCGACGGCTCGCAGACGCGCAGCTTCTGCTATGTCGACGACCTGGTCGACGGCCTCACGCGGATGATGGCCGCGCCGGCAACGCTGATCGGGCCGCTCAACATGGGCAATCCGAGCGAGATGTCGATCCGCGACCTGGCCGAGAAAATACTCAGCCTGTGCGGCGGGCGTTCCAAGCTGGTGTTCAAGCCGCTGCCGCATGACGATCCCAAACAGCGCCAGCCCGACATCGCCCAGGCCCGCGACCGCCTCGGCTGGCAGCCGCGGGTCGGGCTGGAAGACGGGCTGAAGGAAACGATCGCCTATTTCAAACGGCAGATCGCGGCGTGAGGTTTCCGATCCGGGCACAGGATCGCGCCTGCGGGCCGGTCCAGCGGCCGGCCAAACTCGACGCGGCGGCATAGGTCGCGATCCAGAAAATGACGCCGAGCGACAGCGATAGACCAGGCAGCGAGGTCGAGCCGGCCAGTCCCTGGATGCCGGCGATCAGGAGCAGAACCGCCCCCAAGGCGCCGAGAAGCAGACGACGCCGAAACAGGAGCAGATTGCGCCCGGCCGTGCCCATCAAACGCCCGACCCCATAGGACGAGCGGCCCGCCTTTCGCGTTTCGACCGGGCACGGCAAGCTTCTTATTTCAAATCCCGCTGCGGCGAAAACCAGGAGATAGGACCTGATCGATCGTCTGTCGGCGAGATAGGCTTTTCGGGCACGCGCGGAAATGACGCTGAAGACGCGCAGTTTCCAACCCGGCGGCTCCTCCAGCCCGACGAGCCGCCGATAGGCGAAGCTGCCCAGCCGGCGAAGCGGCGAGCCGCCTCGGCTGGGTGTTGCCGCACACACCACGTCGTGGCCGGCCTTGGCCTCCTCGAGCAGGTCGACGAGAAATTCGGGCCGATCTTCGAGATCGCCATCGATGACCGCTGTCCAGGGTGTTCTCGCCATGGCGATCCCGGCGCGAATGGCGGCATGCTGACCGCAATTTCGTTCGAAGCGGATTGCCCCGACATTTTTCGCGGTGCGGCACAACGATTGCAGCACGCACCAGGCGTCATCCGGCGAGGCATCGTCGACGAACACCCATTCGGCCGAATGACCGGCTGCTTGCAGCGCCGCGTTGCCCCGGCGGTAAAGCTCCTCGAGCGAAGCGGCGCAACGATAGACGGCAATCACGACGGTCAGTTCGGGCGGCCTCACCATTGCCCGGACCGATAGGGCCGCTGTTCTTCCGGGAGGTAAAAATCCGCCATGCTTTTCGGCACGCGGGCGTGTTCTCCCAACAGGCGCCGGGTGCGCGCGGGCAGACGTCCAAGCGCCTCGGAGCCCAGCACATGGCAGTAGTCGGCGTGTGGCTTGATGAATGGACGGCAGAATTGCTGGAAGACCGACAGGCTCTCGGTTCCGGCCTCCGCGACGCGTTCGCGATGCCAAACGAACGGATCGAACAAAAACATCTCGCCCTGGCGCCATGTGACACGGCGCAACTGGCTGTCGAGCGCCGCCGGACCGGGAGGTTCGCCGAGACGATGACTGCGCGGAACGACCTCGAAGTGAAGCGGGCTGGTGCCGATCGGAAACCCGATCTCCAGCAAGACCGCGCGACCGGCATCGTTCTTGAGCGGGAACCTGAAATTCTGATGGAGCTGCTGACTGCGATAATGATCCTGTTGGTCTTCGGTCGTGTTGAAGTTCTGGAACCGCAGGATCGCGTGCGGTCCCAAGACCTCGTCCACGACCTCGAGCACCTGCGGAAGTTCGAGAAATTCGAAAAACACCGGCTCGACCGCAAAGGGCATCCGCACCTCGCTTACGCCCTGTTGCCGTGCCTTTTCGAAATTTCGGGGGCCAACCATCCGTCGAACATGTTCTTTCGTGCGATCCGCACTTTCGAGGACACGATCGATCAGGTCTTGAGGAACGACATGTGCGACCGTCACATAACCTTCCTCGCCGAGGACACGTAAAGCCTCGTTCCGCCAGCCGGCGTGCCTGCTATCAACCGATGTCGTGATCAATCAGCACTCTCCCAATTGCGTCGGAGGTTCCGGCTTTGCTGCAGTCCGATCTCACATCATCACCGCCGCGGACAGGGCCGACAGTCGGGTCAAACCCTCGGGTTTTTCCTGCTTTGCGCGCGTTGACGACATGCACGCAGGTGGTGCCCCTGCCGTCGGCCGACGATAAGAAACTCTCAGGCCTCGATACCCGCAACGACGTCGCGAAGATAACGTTTGTATCCGCTCTCGGGATAGTCCTCGATGCTTCGAAGCAGAAAGTCGACATCGATGAAGCCTTTTCGCACGGCAATTTCCTCGGGACAGGCAATTCTCATTCCCGTACGCTGCTCAAGCACACGCACAAGCTGTCCGGCTTCGAACAAATCGTCGGGCGTGCCCCCGTCGAGCCATGCAATGCCACGTCCGATCGGCTCCACGTTGAGTTGGCCCTTTTCGAGATAGGCCTTGTTGATATCGGTGATCTCGAGTTCGTTGCGCTGCGAAGGGCGCAATGTCGCCGCGATGTCGCACACGTGCCGGTCATAGAAATAGAGCCCCGGCACGGCGAGACCATTCCTGGCATCCTTGGGTTTTTCCTCGAGCGAAACCGGGCGCCCGGCCCGGTCGAGGACCACGACGCCGAACGCCGACGGATCGGTGACCTCATAGCCGTAGATCGTTGCGCCGGTTTCATGCGCCAGGCCGCGCTGGACGAGGGTCGTCAGGCCGGCGCCATAGAAGATATTGTCGCCCAGCGCCAAAGCCGTGTTCCTGCCCTCCAATTCGGCACGGCAGATCCGAAAACACTCGGCGATGCCGCCGGGACGTTGCTGCTCCTTGATCTCGATGGAAATGCCCAGATGGCTGCCGTCGCCCAGCACCGCGCGAAACTGCTCCACATGCTTGGGCGCGGTGACGACGATGAAATCACGCAAACCGCCGAGCATCAGCGTCGTCAACGGGAAATAGATCATCGGCTTGTCGTAGACGGGCAGGAGATGCTTGTTGATCGCCCGCGTCAAAGGGTCGAGCCGCGAGCCCGAACCGCCGGCCATGATTACCGCTTTCCATTCAGTCATCGCCAAACCGCTACCGCCCCTGCACAACCATCGAACTCGACAGTCCCTGCCGCCCGAAATTCTTCTCCGGCAAGAACCAGTCGCCATTGTCGAGATACCAGCGGACCGTGTTCGAGAGTCCGGTCTGCAGCGTCTCGCGCCGTGTCCACCCCAATTCCCGCTCCGCCTTGGCCGAGTCCACGGCGTAGCGGAAATCGTGTCCTGGCCGATCCGGCACGAACGCAATCAGTTCGGCGTAGCTGCCACCGCCGCGGCGCGGCGCGAGCGCGTCGAGATGGGCGCAGATCATGCGAACCATCTCCAGGTTCGAGGTCTCGGCATCACCGCCGAAATTGTACTTTTCGCCGGCATGCCCGCGCGCGATCGCGTCGATGAGCCCTTGCACGTGATCGTCGACGAAGATCCAGTCGCGGACATTCGCGCCCGTTCCATAGATCGGGATCGGTTGCTCGGCCAGCGCGGCGCGGATCACCGTGGGGATGAGTTTCTCGGGATGCTGGAACGGACCGTAATTGTTCGAGCAATTGGTGATGATCGCCGGAAGCCCGTAGGTCTTGTGCCAGGCGCGCGCGAGATGGTCGGCCGACGCCTTGCTGGCCGCATAGGGCGAATTCGGCGCATAGGCGGAGGTTTCGGAAAACCGTCCGTCCGCGCCGAGGCTTCCGTAAACCTCATCGGTGGAGATCAGAACGAAGCGGAAGGCGTCGGGGTCCGGCGCGTCGTGCTTGACATAGGCAAGGGCGGCGTCGAGCATCGTCCATACGCCCATGACGTTGGTGCGCAGGAAATCCGCCGGCGCATCGATGGAGCGGTCGACATGGCTTTCGGCGGCAAGATGGATGATCGCGGTCGGCCGGAAGTCGCGGATGGCGCTCGACATCAACGCGCCATCGCAGATATCGGCTTGCAGGAACTGATAGTTGGGCGCCGCCGCCACGTCCGCCACGGTGCGCAGATCGCCGGCATAGGTCAGCTTGTCGATGTTGAAAACCTCGACGCTTTCTGACACAAGGCGCCGCACCAGCGCTGACCCTATGAAGCCGGCGCCGCCGGTTACCAATGCACGCATAGTCAAGCAGGCTCCGATTTTCGCCGTCCTATACCAGTCGGCCCGCCGCTTCGCCACACCTGCTGGACCGCCGTGATGACGCGCAGGAGATGATATGGGCGAACGACCCCAAAACGACAGCGCGCCGAAACGGCTTGCGATCGTGCAGCCCTGCTACATTCCCTGGAAAGGATATTTCGACCTCATCGGCCTCAGCGACGAGTTCGTCATTCTCGATGACGTGCAATATGTCAAAAACACCTGGTACAATCGCAACCGGCTGAAATCACCGGCCGGGCTGAAATGGCTCACTCTCCCCGTGCTGCGCTCGGGGCCGAGCTTCAAGCCGATCAATCACGTCGAGATCGACGCCAACTGGGCCCAAAAACATCTGGATTTCATCGCGCAAAACTATCGAAAGGCTTCCTATTTCGACGATTTTTTCCAAAAACTCGAAAAAATCTATCAAAGCGCGGAGAAAAACACGTCGCTTTTGGAGATCGATCGCGTTTTCATCGACTTTTTTTGCCGCGAATTGGCCATAAGAACGCCGATCGTGCTGTCGTCGCAGATCGGCGCCGAAGGCCGGTCGAGCCAGCGTGTCCTGGACATCTGCATCAAAAGGAAGGCCGATATCTACCTGTCCGGCCCGGCGGCACGAACCTATCTCGACCTGGAAAAATTCGCCGAGGCCGGCATTGCCGTCGAATGGATGGATTATTCGGGCTACAGGGAGTATCCGCAATTGCATGGCGCCTTCGAGCACGCGGTGTCGATCATCGACCTCGTGCTCAACACGGGTCCCGCGGCCGCGGGCTACCTGAAGTCGGGGCGTAGAGCGGAGGGCGTCGACGACACGCATGACTGACCTTGCCGACTGGCTTGACGCGTGGTGCGCCGAAGTCCCCGGGCTCGCCAGGCAGGCCGATTGTTTCTGGACGGGACGGACCGGGGCGGAGATTTCCTACCCGGAAAGCGGCCACGACACATTGGCCGAGATCGAGGCGCACTCGTTCTGGTTCACCCACCGCAATGCGGTCATCGCCTCGATAGCGGCGCGTTTTCCCCCACAAGGCCCGATCTTCGACATCGGCGGCGGAAACGGCTTCGTCAGCCTGGGCCTTGCGCAGGCGGGCCTGGCCAGCATCGTCGTCGAACCGGGCGCGGTCGGGGCCTCGAACGCACGCGCGCGCGGACTGGCGGTGATCCAAACGGCGTTTCAGGACCTTAGCGTGCCGGCGGGCAGCCTGCCTGCCGCCGGGCTGTTCGACGTTCTGGAGCATATCGAGGACGATCGCGGCACACTCGAACGGCTTCACGATGCGCTGCGGCCCGACGGCAAGCTTTATCTGACCGTGCCGGCCCATCGCTGGCTGTGGTCGCAGCAGGATACGCATTCGGGTCATTTTCGCCGCTACAGGCTGCCCGGATTGCGGGCGCTTCTGGAAGACACGGGTTTTGCGGTCGAGTTCGACAGCTATTTCTTTTCCGTCCTCGTGCCGGCCGTCTTCGCCTTTCGCACCCTGCCAAGCCTGTTCGGTCGCGGCGCAAAGACCGATCCCGCCGACCAGCAGAGCGATCATGCGCTGCCGTCCGGCCTTTCCGGCAGGATCGTCGGCGCCCTGCTCGAGCGGGAGCGGCGGCTGATTTCGTCGGGCGCAAACAGGCGGTTTCTCGGCACGAGTTGCCTCGTCGCAGCCCGCCGCGTTTGACGCCTCGCCGACAGGCGCATACCTAGACAGGGCTTATTTGAAGAAACGCGATGTCCCCAACCCACTCCAGGCTCGAAATGACAGGCATGCCGCTCGCCACGGAAAACCCCGCCGGAGACCGGCCCCGGCTTTCGATCGTCTCCACGCTCTACAATTCGGCCCCTTATATCGAGGAATTTCACGACCGTGCGACGCGCGCGGCGCGCGCCTTTGCCGGCGATGCCTACGAGATCGTTCTGGTCAATGACGGCTCGCCGGATGACAGCCTGGCGCGCGCGGTCGAGATCGCGCTTGGCGATCCGCATGTGACGGTGGTCGACCTGTCGCGCAATTTCGGCCACCACAAGGCGATGATGACCGGGCTGGCCCATGCCAGCGGGGAGCTGGTCTTTCTGATCGATTCCGATCTCGAGGAAGACCCCGACTGGTTGCGGAGTTTTGCCGAGACGCTCGAAGGCGAAAACTGCGACGTCGTGTTCGGCGTTCAAAAATCGCGGAAGGGCAATCGGTTCGAACGTTGGACCGGACGCTGGTTCTACTGGCTCTTCAACCTGATTACGGGCCTTGCCCTGCCGGCCAACGTGATCGTCGCCCGCCTGATGTCCAGGCGTTATGTCCAAGCCCTGCTTCTGCATGACGAGCGCGAAGTCTTCCTCGCCGGCCTCTGGCACATCACCGGCTTCGCCCAGAAAGCCAAGACCGTCGAAAAACTCAACAAAGGCACGTCCTCATACACACTTCGCAGAAAATTATCCCTGCTCGTCAACTCCATCACTTCCTTCAGCAACAAACCTCTTGTTTCGATATTTTATACAGGATTAACTATATCTGTATTTTCTCTACTTTATATTTTGTATCTTGTTTCACAAAAATACATATTTTTATCACCCCTCGAAGGATGGACGTCCGTCATGGCCTCTATATGGCTGATAGGCGGAATGATCATACTTTTCCTGGGTGTCATAGGTATATATATAGCGAAGATATACTCAGAAACGAAACGCCGTCCTTACACGATCATAAAACAGATCTACAAATCTTAGCTTCACGCTTGTTTAGGCATCGACGCTTGCGCCCGCAGATACGATGTTCGGCCTTTTCAATCATCCGCATTCCAGCTATGTCGCCGAAACGTCACTGAAACCTGATCGTCGATTGTTTCATGGAGACTGGATTGTCGAACAATCTCGTCATTTTCGGCCAAGAGGATGTTGCCGAACTGGCGCATCGCTATTTCAGCGTCGATACCGACTACGATGTGGTTGCCTTTACCGTGGACGGTGAATTCATCGACAGGCCCGAGTTCTGCGGCTTGCCGGTGATCCCGTTCGAAGAGATCGGCGATCGCTACGGGCCGGAAGACCACGCGCTCTTCGTGGCGCTCGGCTATTCGAAGCTGAACGCGCTGCGCAAGGAAAAATACCTGGCCGCCAAGAGCAAGGGTTATGCCGTCGCCAGCTATGTCAGCCCGCGCGCGACGGTTCTCAACGACGGCCGGATCGGGGAAAACTGCTTCATCCTCGAAGACAACACCATCCAGCCCTTCGCCACGATCGGCAACAACGTCACCATGTGGAGCGGCAACCATCTGGGACATCACTCGACGATCGGCGACCATTGTTTCCTGGCCTCGCACATCGTGGTCTCCGGCCGCGTTGCGATCGGCGAGAGCTGCTTCATCGGCGTCAACGCAACCTTGCGCGATCACATCACCATCGGCGACGAATGTCTCATCGGCGCCGGCGCGCTCGTGGTCGCAGACGCGGACCCGCGGGGCGTCTACGTGCCCGCGGCAACGGAACGCTCGCGCGTGCCAAGCAATCGTATCCGCAAGATTTAGGTGACGGATTTGCACTGGAAGAAACTGGGCCACATCTTCGCACCGACCGGCGAAAGTTCGTGGATGCACACGCATGCCATGATCCCGCTCGCAGAGCAGGTCGACGGCGACCTCTACCGGATCTATTTTTCGCCGCGCGACCGGAAAAACCGGGGCCATGGGGCCTATCTCGAAATCGACATGCGCGACCCGCTGCGGGTCGAACGCGTTCACGAAAATCCCGTGCTCGAGCCGGGTGCGCTGGGATGTTTCGACGATAGCGGCGCGCTGCCGAACTCACTCGTGGAGGTCGACGGCAGAAAACGCCTCTATTACACCGGCATCAATCTCGGCGTGACGGTCAAGATCCGCAATTCGATCGGCCTGGCCGAATGGGACGAGGACCAGCATCGTTTCGTACGCTGCTATCGCGGCCCGGTAATCGACCGCACCCGTGACCTGCCCCATTTCGTGGCAACGCCGGAAGTCCGCTACGACGGCATATACAAGGCGTGGTTCACCGCCTGCCAGAGATGGGAAGACACGCCCGGAGGGCCGAAGCACTTCTACAATCTCGAATATGCCGAATCCGACGACGGCATCGACTGGCGGCGCGACGGCACGACCGCGATCGACTTTGCCGACGAACACGAATATGCGCTCGGCGTTCCCCGCGTTCTGGTCGACGGCGGCAAATACCGGATGTGGTTCTGCTCCCGGGCAACCGCGGACAGTCCGACCTACCGGATCCGCTATGCCGAATCCGAGGACGGAATGACCTGGGAAAGAAAGCCCGACCAAGGCGGCCTCGACATCTCGGATGACGGGTGGGACAGCGAGATGGTGTGCTATCCTTTCGTGTTCGATCACCAGGGGCAGCGCTACATGCTCTACAACGGCAACGGCTACGGCCTGTCTGGCTTCGGCATCGCGATTCAGGATCGCTGACCGCGCCCCCGGACGGGAACGGCGCCAGGCTACCCGCGCGCGACCAGAAGGACGCCGGCGACAATCAGCGCATTGCCCCACAGGCTCGTCCATTTGAAAGGCTCGCCCAAAAACAGTATCGAAGCCGCGAAGATCAACGGGTAAGACAGGGCCGCAACAGGGAATGCCACCGAGAGCGGTATGCGCGAGACGCCAGCATACCAGCACA
Source organism: Nitratireductor sp. StC3 (assembly GCF_003015025.1). NCBI lineage: Bacteria > Pseudomonadati > Pseudomonadota > Alphaproteobacteria > Hyphomicrobiales > Phyllobacteriaceae > Nitratireductor > Nitratireductor sp. StC3. The sequence goes on from NZ_PYBP01000004.1 coordinate 205,002, forward strand.
ACGCAGCCGCCACCAGCAGGACGAGGCCGCCGACCAGCTTCCAGTCTTTCGCCACGGCCAGCCCGTAGCGAAAGAGCTCCATGGGGGCGAGCGGCACGGCGCCATGGACGCCCAACCTGCTCTTGATCACAATCTGGGTGACCGTCAGCCCGACGACGGACATGAGCACCAGGGAAAAACCGATCAGCCTGAGGTCAGTCATCTGAACCGAAAAGTCGAAGAAGAATTGAATGTCGCACGACTATCCCGCAACGGCGCAGCACTCCCATATCGGTGATGGCACATCAAGTCACAACGCGCCAGATCAACATTGGAACCGACCATGATCGATCCACGCCGCCTGCTTTCCCATTCGGGCGTCTATAGCGGCTTTCGCCAGCTCGTGTCGGGACGCGACAGCGGCGGCAGGCTCGCCCGCGAGTTTCTGCGGATCGCGCCCGGCGAGCGCGTGCTCGATATCGGATGCGGTCCGGGCGACATCCTCGCCACCCTGCCGGAGGGCATCGACTATTTCGGCTTCGACAACAATCCGGCCTATATCGAAACGGCGCGGGCGCGCTTTGGAAAGCGGGGCACGTTCGAGGTACGCTCGGTCTCGCCGGAAGCCATGGACGAGATCGCCGCCTTCGACGTGGTGATCGCGATCGGCGTCGTCCACCACCTCACCGACCAGGAGGCCCGCACGCTGTTTGCGGGCGCGGCAAAGGCGCTTAAGCCGGACGGCAGGCTGGTGACCTTCGACGGCGCGTTCGTGAAAGGCCAGAACCCGATCGCGCGGCTGCTGCTGAAACTGGACCGCGGCCGCCATGTGCGCAGTCCAGAGGCCTATGTCGCACTGGCAAAGCCGGATTTCGAAAGCGTCGAGCCGCGCATCGTGCACGATCTGCTTGCAGTGCCCTACACCCATATCATCATGGAGGCGCGGCGGCCGGTCGTGACGACGCCCTAAGCGACCATCGCCGCGCGCTTGCGACCAAGGCCCGGGCGGACTCGGGCCGGGCGCGGCAAACAGGCTCAGTCGGTGCGAAAAAACGCCCTTACGCGGTCAATCACCTGGCCGCGGTCGCGGTCGGTCATGCCGAAATAAAGCGGCAGGCGCACGATCGTGCCCGCCACCTTGTCGGTTTGTGCGAGAGAACCGGCGCTGCGACCAAATTTTCGGCCGGCCGGGCTCGAATGGAGCGGCACATAATGGCTGGTCGCCATGACCCCCTGCCCTCTCATCGCCTCGAGGAACCGATCGCGCTCCGCCTCGTCGCGCAGCAACAGGTAAAATATGTGGGCGTTGTGGCGCACATGCTCGGGCACGACCGGCAGCCTGGCCCGACCCGACTGTTCCAGATCCAGAAATGAATCGCGGTATGTTCGCCACGTCGCAAGCCGGTCGCCGTTGATCTCGTCAACGGACCGGATTTGACCGATCAAGAAGGCGGCGGCGATCTCGCTCAAGAGATAGGACGAGCCGATGTCGACCCAGGTATATTTGTCGACCTCGCCGCGAACGAATTGCGAGCGGTTGGTTCCCTTCTCCTGAACGATCTCCGCCCTTTCGACGAGCGCCGGATCGCCCAGAGTCAACGCACCGCCCTCGCCCGAAACGATGTTTTTGGTCGCATGGAAGGAGAACGCCCCCATCGAGGCCAGAGCGCCGGCCGCGCGCCCCTTGTACGACGATCCGAGGGCTTGCGCGGCGTCCTCGATCACGACGAGGCCATGCGCGGCGGCGATCTCGTTGATCCGGTCCATCTCGCAGGGAACGCCGGCATAGTGGACGACGAAAATAGCCCTGGTTCGGGCGGTTATCGCCCGCGCGACAGCGTCGGGCGAGACGTTGAGCGTATCGGGCTCGATATCGACGAAGACGGGAACCGCGCCGCGAAGGGCGATGGCGTTGGCGGTCGAGGAAAAGGTGAAGGAGGGCACGATCGCCTCGTCGCCGGGGCCGAGATCGCACAGAATCGCCGCCATCTCGAGCGCGGCGGTGCATGACGGCGTGATCAGCGCGCGCGCCACCGGCAGCCGCTCCTCCAGCAACCGGGCGCATTGTCTGGAAAACCGCCCGTTGCCGGAGAAGGCTCCTTCGCCGAGACACTGCCGGATCGCTTCCAGTTCGCCGCCGAGCAATGGCGGCGTGTTGAACGGCACGATATTCCTGGGGCTGGCGGAGTTGGACTTCATCGGCTTCCTTCGTCGCTGCACGCGATCTTGGCTGATCTACACCGCCGCCGCGCGGAAAGACAGGCACAAGCGAACAAAGCCACGTCTTCAACTCCCGTCCCGTCCACAGTGACACCGGCATCACACTCGGCTAGACAGCCCTTCGGGGCCTGGGTTTCACTACCGGAAAAGATCGACATGGACAGAACGGATCGCGCTCTTCTCTTGGCCACCGTTTTGTTTTTCGTGGCGCTCGGCGCCGCGCATCATGTCTATTTCTCCATAGACACTGGCGGGCTGAATTTTTTCAAGAACGCCTATGATGAAGACACCTATGCGCTGTTTCCGAACAACCTCAACACCTGGCGTATCGACCGCTATTTTTCGGCAGTCATTTTCGACCTGTTCAAAGCGGTGTTCGGATCGAACTTCGGATACGCGCTGATCGCCGCTGACATTGTTCTTATTCCCGCGTGTTTTCTGGCGATCCTGTATGCCGTTTCACCGCTGTTGAAATCCATGCCCGGGCGGGTCGCCGCTGCCGTGCTGATCCTTTTGTCGCAGGATCTGTTTTCGCTCGGCAACATCGCCTCGCTCACGCACGATGTGGTCAAGCTGTCGGATTTCCGGCTTCTGTTCGGCGCATGGGGCGAAACCATGGTGCCGCCGATCGACACCGCCTATCTCAATTTCTTCAAATCGCTGGAACCGCAGCTTGCCTATGTCTCGGCCTGGATCGTCGTCGGGTGCCTGGTCCGGTTTGTGCTTGCGCCGCAGTCGCAAAGATTGCGGTCGAGCGTCCCCCTCCTGCTTGCCGCCCAGATCGCCCTGACCGGCAGCTATTCGGTCGTCGGCTACCCGGTTCTCCTGCTCGAGTTCTATGTCGCCACGATCCTAGTTTTCATGGGGCGCTGCAAAATCGCCGGGCTGGTTTTCGCGCTCTGCCTCATGTCGATCGCGGTCGCGGTCTGGGCGGCGAGCCAGACACTGGCCGGGAACACGGCCTTGTTCGCATCACGACTGCCGATGATCAGCACCGCGGTGCTTGGCGGCCTGGTCGTCACGGGCGCGATGCTCGTGCGTCTCTTCAGCAAGGGTTTTTCCCAGCCGCCCTTGTGGCTCGGCCTCGGTCTTGCGGGCCTGCCGGTTGCGCTGATGAACCAGCAGGTCCTGACCGGGCTGATGGTCAGCACCAAGGATTGGGAACGCTACATCAACCATCCGTTCCTGGCCTTCGGCGCGATCTTGTTCTGGGCGACGATCCGCAAGAAAGCCGCCGAGCACGGTCGACCGGGACAGGGGCGATGGCCGGTCTACGCCGCCATCGTCTTTTTCGCGGCCTTCGCGATCTACGGAACCAAGCGAACCTACGGGCTTTGGGAAAACATCAATCTGCATGGCCTGGCGATCGCGCGCGCGATTGACAATGCCGAAGCAGAGCTTCCCGCCGATGCGGTTTTTGTGCTCGACAGTGTCGGGCTGGCGCCGCAAGTGGCCCTGCGGCGCGGCGGCAAGACCGGGTTTCTGGTCGACTACACCGACGTTTTCCGCGATCGAATCCCCTCGATCGAAGAAAAACCGTTCTCGATCACCCGCCACGGATACGCGCTTTTCGAGTACTGGCGCCTAAGGGGCATGTCGGCCGACGGGGTGAGCGAAATCCTGATGTCGGAGCACGCCGCTCGCGGCGGCTTCTTTTCCGGTTTCTTTTTCAACATCTGCGATTATTGGCATCCGTGCACCGACAGCAGGGCGGTGAAGTCGGAGGCGATCGGGCAGAAGATACCTGACATCGTCGAAGCCTATCGAGCCTATGCGGACAAGGCACCGGATGCGGATAGCCGCGCTATTTCCCTACTGATAACAATAGATTCAACCGGATCCCGAGACTGGCGCGGTTTTTTTGACCATCCTGTCGCGCAAGGAAGCGCCAGTTCGGTTGTAGCCCGCGCCTACCCCGCGTCAAAGGCGAAATAGACGATCATCTTTAACTCTTCGAAGCAAATTCCATTGTAACAATATCTAATATACAAGAGAATATGTTATCTTCTAGCCGTCTCTGTTTGACAATTTACCCGCCATTCATCACTTTCCCGGCGGTGGAATGGCATGGAAAATTCGATTTATGCACTAGCCTTTCTGATAGGTCCGGCGATAGGGCTGGCCTTGAGCTGGCGGTTTCGGCACGCTCCTGTAAGAACAGCCTTTGTATGCGGCACAAGTGTTCTTGCGCTGCTTCTCGTCGCCAAACTCCATGCGCCTTTCGTCACCGACCTTCCCGTCAAATGCGTGTTCGGGCTGTTTCAGACCAGCGACAAAACGCGCTGTCATGCGACGACCTCGTCCGTCGATCACCGGCAAGCGCGGCGCAAACGCCAATGATGATGCCCTGGCGGTGAAGACGCGACGCCGCCTCCATTGGCGGTCGAAGGGCGATTCGGCGACGCGGCGCGACCGGCGGCGACGCCGGCCCTTGGGCCGCGCTTGACGGTTTTTTGACGCCCGGCATACGGCTGGAACCGGGCGCGTTGCGGGCATTCAGCACGTTCTAATCCACAGTTACGGCAGCGGCACCGGCGCGCGCGGTTGCCCTGATGCTGTTCAGTGTATAAACAATCTTCAAGGTGGCGTCCGCCGCCGGCTGTCTCCGACGCACCAGAACAGCGCCTCGCTCACGAGCCCTTCGGGCTTCGGGGCTGCGGGAGACATGACGCGCCGCACCCCGTCCGCGATGGGGTGCGAGACAGGGAAAAATCATGGTGAAGCCTCACTGCTGATTTCGATATCTCGGCGTTTTTGCAAAGCCGTTGCCGCGCCGGGCGAACGGCTGGCGGCGCTGCGCACCTGACCGTCAGTTTCAACCAACCGAAAAGGAGAGTTCGTTGCTTAAATCAATCATCAAGGTGGCCCTGGCCGGCATCGCGGGCAGCCTCGTGGCCGCCACCGTTCAGGCCGGCCCCCTTGCCGAACGTATCGAGGCGGGCGAGCCGATCCGGCTGGGTTTCGCCGCCGCACCGCCATGGGCGTATCCGGGCGAGGACGGGTCCGCCCAGGGCTTCGTCAACGGCATCACGATCGATGTCCTCAAGAAGATGGGCTACACCAATATCGAACCCGTCCTGACCGACTGGTCGGCGCTGATCCCCAGCGTGAACGCCAACCGGGTCGATATCGTGACCGGCGGCATGTACGTTCTTCCCGCGCGCTGCGCGAACATGGACTTTTCCGATCCGATCGGCGCGTTCGGCGACGTGTTTCTCGTGCCCGCCGGTAATCCGAAAGGCATCGAGACCTATCAGGACCTGATCGACCAGGACCTGACGATGGTCGCGACGGCGGGCTACAACACGATCGCGGACGCGAAGGCGGCCGGCGTTCCCGACAGCAAAGTGATGGTGGTCCCCGATTCGACGGCGGCCCTGGCCGCCTTGCGCGCAGGCCGGGCCGATGCCCTGGCCACGACGATCCTCGAGGCCAACGACATGGCCGGCAAGGCCGACGGGATCGAGGTAACCGATCCCGATGCGTTCACCGGACGCAAGAAACAGGTGGTGGCGGTCGGCTTCCGCCCCGCCGACGACGATTTCCGTCAGGACTTCAACAAGGCGCTCGCCGGTTATATCGGCTCCGACGAGATGATGGAGACCGTCGCCGCCGACGGTTATGTCGACACCTACCTGCCCGGCGATGCAAGCACGCAGCAAGCCTGCCAAGCCGACTGACGCACACTGAAAACAGGGTCGGGAGCCGGGCAGCGATGCCGTCCGGCTCCCTCAACACGTCAGGCCCGCGAAGGGCGGCTGGGAATTGATGTCTTATCTGGAGTTTCTAAACACATATGGCGAGGCGCTGATCGGCGGCTCGCTGATGACGGTCGCGCAGTTCGTGCTGGCCGCGCTCGTCGCCGTGGCGGCCGCGCTCGTCGCCGGGTTGATGAAGCTTGCGCCGGTCAAATCCGTGCGCGGCATCGCCACCGTCTATATCGAGCTGTTTCGCGGCACCTCGCTGCTGGTGCAGCTTTACTGGGTGTTTTTTGCGCTGCCGCTGTTCGGCGTGAGCCTGCATAAATTCACCGCGGGCTTTCTCACGGTCGGACTGTGTTTCGGCGCCTATGGCGCCGAACTGGTGCGCGGGGCGGTCGCGTCGGTGCCGAAGGGGCAATGGGAGGCGGCATTGGCGCTCAACCTGTCGCCGGCGCGACGGATGTGGCGCATCATCCTGCCGCAGGCCTTCATCATCATGCTGCCGCCGTGGGGCAACCTGATGGTGGAGATCCTGAAGGGCACGGCCCTGGTCGCGCTGATCTCGGTTGCCGACCTGATGTTCGAGGCGCGCCAGATCAACAGCGCCACCTATCTTTCGGCCCAGGCCTTCGGCACGGCGCTGATCCTCTACTACATCTTCGCGCGGTTTACGGTCACGCCGCTGATGCGCTGGCTCGAGCGCACCATGGCGCGCCGGATCGGGAAGGGTTGAGACATGCTCGAATGGAAATGGGATTTCACCTGGACGATCCTGCCGCGCCTGATCGAGGCGACAGGCAAGACCGTGCTGGCCGCCGGCGGCGGTTTTGCGGTCGCGCTCGTGCTGGGACTGGTGCTGACCTTGGCGCAGCGCACGCGTTTTCGCCCCTTGACCGTGATCACGCGCGAACTCGTCGAACTCGTCCGCTCCACGCCGCTGCTGCTGCAGGTGTTCTTCGTCTATTATGTCGGACCGCAGTTCGGCCTGCGCCTGTCGCCGTGGACGGCCGGCCTGATCGCCATCGGCCTGCACTACGCCGCCTATCTTTCGGAAGTCTATCGCGGCGGCATCGAAAGCGTGCCGAAGGGACAGTGGGAGGCCGCCAAGGCCATCAACCTGTCGGTGATCAAGACCTATCGCCGCATCATCCTGCCGCAGGCGCTGCCGCCCGCACTGGCCGGCGTCGGCAATTATCTGGTCGGCATCCTGAAGGATACGCCGATGCTGTCGGTGATCGGCGTGGCGGAGCTGATGCACACCGCCAACGCCATCGGCGCCGAAAACTATCGCTATCTGGAGCCCTACACCATCGTCGGCCTGGTCTTTCTGGCGCTCTCGCTGCCCCTGGCCTGGCTGTTTCGCCGTTTCGAAACCACGGTGCGGCGCAAACTTGGATTGATCAAATGACGGAAGACATGACCCAATACCCCTTGAGGCTGGAAGGCGACGACGCGCCGATGATCCGGTTTCAGAACGTCACCAAGAAATATGGCGACCTGACCGTACTCGACCGCCTCGATCTCGACGTGGCGGCAGGCGAGATGGTGACGATCATCGGGCCTTCCGGCTCGGGAAAAACCACCGTTCTGCGCATGCTGATGACACTCGAGCAGATCGACGCCGGCGTGATCTATGTCGACGGCGAACCGCTCACCCACATGGAAAAGGGCGGCCGGCTGGTGCGCGGCGACGCCCAGCATCTGCGGCGCATGCGCGGCAAGATCGGCATGTGTTTCCAGCATTTCAACCTGTTTCCGCACATGACCGCGCTCGGCAATTGCATGGAAGGCCCGGTGCAGGTTCTGGGACTGTCGAAAAGAGAGGCCGAGGAACGCGCCCTGGAACTGCTGGACATGGTCGGCATGGCGGAAAAACGCGACGAGCATCCCTCGCGGCTGTCCGGCGGACAGCAGCAGCGGGTGGCGATCGCCCGCGCGCTGGCGATGCGCCCGCAGGTCATGCTCTTCGACGAGGTGACGTCGGCGCTCGACCCGGAGGTCATCAGCGAGGTGACCAGCGTGATCCGCGCGCTGGCCGATCAGCACCAGCTGACCATGCTTATGGTCACCCACCAGATGGGTTTCGCCAAGGAGATTTCCGACCGCGTGGTGTTCTTCTACGACGGCAGCATCGAGGAACAGGGAACGCCCGACAAGCTCTTCGACAGTCCGGACAAGGAACGGACCCAGCAATTCCTCAGCGCCGTCCTGGAGGCGACCTAGACGGGGTTTGCGCAAGCCGGTCGCGCTGCCGGGGCCGTCGCGACCGGGCCGGCGGCTGGCCGCGGCGATGTTTGGGTTTGCCGGGACCGACGGTCCTGCTACAGCAAGTCCGGCATGGAAGCGAGCGACCCAAGCGCATGGCGGAAACGGATATAGTCGAAGGAACGTCCGAGGGTGCGGACGCGCCGCTTGATCCCGGCAAAGCCACGATCGGCATAATCGGGCTCGGCTATGTCGGCCTGCCGCTCGCCGTGGCGTTCGGCAAGCGCGGCCGGGTGATCGGCTTCGACGTCAACCCGGAGCGCGTGGCCGACCTCAACGCCGGACGGGATGCAACCCGCGAGGTCGACGCGGCCGCGCTCGCGGCGGCCCGCCACCTCACCTTCACCAGCACGGCGGACGACCTCGCCGCCTGCTCCGTCTTCGTCGTGGCGGTGCCGACCCCGGTCGACGCGGCCAACAGGCCCGATCTCAGCCGGCTCGAACAGGCCAGCGAGACGGTCGGCGGCGTTTTGAAAAAGGGCGCGCTGGTCGTCTACGAATCGACCGTCTACCCAGGCTGCACGCGCAGCGTCTGCGCGCCGATCCTGGCGCGGCGTTCCGGCCTCGTCCCCGACCGCGACTTTTTCGTCGGCTACAGCCCCGAGCGGATCAATCCGGGCGATCCGGCGCGGCGCCTGGGCGACATCGTCAAGGTCACCAGCGGCTCGACGCCGGCGGCCGCCGACGCCGTCGACGCGCTTTATGCCGCGATCGTGCCGGCGGGCACCCACAAGACGTCCTCGATCGAGGTCGCCGAGGCGGCCAAGGTGATCGAGAACACCCAGCGCGACCTCAACATCGCGCTGATGAACGAGCTGGCCATCGTCTTCCACCGGCTCGGGCTCGACACGAAAGAGGTCTTGCAGGCGGCTTCGACCAAATGGAATTTCCTGCCGTTCACGCCCGGACTGGTCGGCGGCCACTGCATCGGGGTCGACCCATATTATCTCACCCACCGGGCCCAGGAGGTCGGCTACCATCCGGAGATCATCCTGGCCGGCCGGCGCATCAACGACCGCATGGGCGGCCACGTGGTCGAGCGGGTGGCGCGGCTGATGATGAAAAACCGCCTGCCCGTGGTCGGCAGCCGGGTTCTGGTGATGGGGCTCGCCTTCAAGGAAAACTGCCCCGACGTTCGCAACACACGCGTGATCGACATCGTTCGCGGGCTCGCCGAGCTCAACGCCGACGTCGAGGTGTGGGATCCCTGGGTCGATCCCGCGACCGCGCAACGGGAGTTCGGGCTTGAAATCCTAACGAGCGCGCCCCAAGAGAGGCATTATGACGCCATCATCCTCGCCGTTGCCCATCGTGACTTCGTCGACCTGGGGGCGGCGTGGCTGCGCGCGCGCGGCAGGCCGGGCGCGGTGATCTTCGACGTCAAGAGCGTTTTTGCCAAACACGACAGCGACGGACGGCTCTAGACCATGAACGTGCTCGTCACCGGCACCGCCGGCTTCATCGGTTTTCACGTCGCCAAACACCTGCTGGAACGCGGCGACACCGTGGTCGGCTTCGACGTCGTCAACGATTATTACGACCCGTCCCTGAAAGAGGCTCGGCTCAGCGTCCTGGAGGGGCTGGCAGGCGCCCGGCAAGGATCGTTCCGGTTCGTGCGCGCCGACCTCGCCGACGCGGCGGCCGTCGAGGCCTGTTTTACCGAACACCGCTTCGACCGGGTCATCCATCTCGCCGCGCAGGCCGGCGTGCGCTATTCGCTCGACAATCCGCGCGCCTATGTGCACAGCAACATCGTCGCCTTCACCAACCTGCTGGAAGCCTGCCGGTACGCCAAGGTCGCGCATCTGACCTATGCCAGCACGAGCAGCGTCTACGGCGCCAACACGGCGATGCCGTTTTCCGAAAACCAGGCCGCCGTGCATCCGCTGCAATTCTACGCCGCCACCAAGCGCGCCAACGAATTGATGGCCCATTCCTACAGCCATCTGTTCGGGCTGCCGACCACGGGCCTGCGCTTCTTCACCGTCTACGGTCCGTGGGGGCGGCCCGACATGGCGCTGTTCAAATTCACCAAAAACATCCTGGCCGGCGAACCGATCGAGATTTTCAACAATGGCGACCATATGCGCGACTTCACCTATGTCGACGACATCGTCGAGGGCGTGGTGCGCACCAGCGACCGGATCGCGGCGCCGGATCCAGGCTGGGACAGCGACGCGCCCGCGCCCGACAGGAGCAACGCGCCCTACCGGATCTTCAATATCGGCAACAGCCAGCCGGTGAAGCTGCTCGACTATGTCGAAGCGATCGAGGCGGCGCTGGGCAAAAAGGCCGAGCGTCGCTTTCTGCCGCTGCAGGCCGGCGACGTGCCGTCGACCTGGGCCGATGTGAGCGCGCTGCAGACCGCGGTCGGCTACCGTCCCGCGACCTCGGTGCGCGAGGGCGTTGCCCGTTTCGTGGCCTGGTATCGCGACTATTACGGCGTTTGAGCGGGCGCGCGCACGCGCGCGCGACACTCCTCGTTTCGCTCAGATGCCACCGCCGTCGCCGAAATGCTGGCCGGAAATGTCGCGCGCTGCCAGCCAGCGCTCGATCTCGGCGATGGCGTCGTCCGGCCGGCTTTCCTGGGTGCGAATATGGATATCGGGGGCGTCCGGCGCCTCGTAGGGCGACCCGATGCCGGTAAAATTCAAGATCTCGCCCTTGCGCGCCTTTGCGTAAAGCCCCTTGGGATCGCGCGCCGCGCAGTCCTCGAGCGGCGTATCGACGAATATTTCCGCAAAGGCCACGTCGCCCATCAGCGCGCGCGCCATGGCGCGCTCGGCCCTGAAGGGCGAGATGAACGACACCAGAACGATCAGCCCGGCATCGGCCATCAGCTTCGCCGACTCGGCGACCCGGCGGATGTTCTCGACCCGGTCGGCCTCGGAAAAACCGAGGTCGCGGTTCAGCCCGTGGCGGACATTGTCGCCGTCGAGAATATAGGTGTGCCGCCCCTCGGCATGCAGCTTGCGCTCGAGCCGGTTGGCGATCGTCGACTTGCCCGACCCCGACAGGCCGGTGAACCACAGCACCGCCGGCTTCTGCCCCTTGATCGCCGCGCGCGCGCCGGCGTCGACGTCGAGCCCTTGCCAGTGGATATTGTCGGCGCGGCGCAGCGGATGCGCAATCATGCCGGCGCCGACCGTGGCATTGGTCATGCGGTCGATCAAGACAAACGCGCCGGTGGCGCGGTTTTCGCCGTAGGGGTCGAAGGCGATCGGCGCCTGGGTGGCGATCTCGGCCACGCCGACCTCGTTCAGCGCCAGGGTCTTCGCCGGCGCGCGGGCGAAGCTGTTGATGTCGACCCGTGCCTTGAGCGCGCTGACATGCGCCGGCACCTCGTCGGTCTCGGTGCGCAGCAGATAGGAGCGGCCGGGCACCAGCGCGCTTTCGCCGAACCAGACGATATTGGCGACGAACCGGTCGGCGACATGCGGCCGGGCGGTCGGCGCGGCCAGCATGTTGCCGCGCGAGACCTCGACCTCGTCGGCCAGCACCAATGTGACGGCCTGGCCCTGGCGGGCGCTGTCGAGATCGCCGTCGCGGGTGACGATGCGCGCCAGCGTGGAGGCGCGGCCGGACTTGGCCACGACGACCTCGTCGCCGACGGCGACCGAGCCCGAGGCGACGGTACCGGCGAACCCGCGAAAATCGAGATTGGGCCGCACCACATATTGGACGGGAAAGCGGAACGGCCGCGCGGCGGCGGGCGGGTCGATGGCGACGGTTTCGAGATGGTCGAGCAGCGTCGGCCCGCCGAACCAGCCCAGACGCTCGGAGGGCGCGCTGACATTGTCGCCGTAGCGCGCCGAGATCGGCAGCGCGGTGACGGTTTCGAAGCCGAGTTCTTCGGTCAGCGCGGCGTAGTCGTCGGCGATGGCGTCGAAGGCGGTCTTGGAAAAATCGACCAGGTCGATCTTGTTGACGGCGAGCACGATGTGGCGAATGCCGAGCAGCGCGGCGATGTAGGTATGGCGCCGGGTCTGGCGCATGATGCCGGCGCGCGCGTCGACCAGCACGATCGCCAGATCGGCGGTCGAGGCGCCGGTGGCCATGTTGCGGGTATATTGCTCGTGGCCGGGCGTGTCGGCGACGATGAATTTGCGCCGCTCGGTGGCGAAGAAGCGATAGGCGACGTCGATGGTGATGCCCTGCTCGCGCTCGGCCTCCAGCCCGTCGACCAGCAGGGCGAAATCGATCTCCTCGCCGGCCGTGCCGTGCCGGCGCGAATCGTTTTCGAGCGCGGCGAGCTGGTCCTCGAAAATCAGCCTGGCGTCGAACAGAAGCCGGCCGATCAGCGTCGACTTGCCGTCGTCGACCGATCCGCAGGTCAAAAACCGCAGCAGCGACTTGCGCTCCTGGCCGGCGAGATAGGCGCGCACGCCGTCGCGCTTTTCGATGGCGCGGGGGGACACATGTTCCATCGTCAAAAATAGCCTTCGCGCTTTTTCTTCTCCATCGAGCCGGCCTCGTCGCGGTCGATCAGCCGGCCCTGGCGCTCGGAGGTGCGCGCGACCAGCATCTCGCCGACGATCTCTTCCAGGCTGGTCGCCTGCGACTCGATCGCGCCGGTCAGCGGATAGCAGCCGAGCGTGCGGAAACGGACCATAAGCCGGCGCGGGACCTCGCCCGGCCGCAGCGTCAGCCGCGCGTCGTCGACCATGATCAGCATGCCGTCGCGCTCGACGACCGGGCGCGGCGCGGCGAAATAAAGCGGCACGATCGGGATGTCCTCGCGCAGGATGTATTGCCAGATGTCGAGTTCGGTCCAGTTCGACAGCGGAAAGACGCGGATCGATTCCCCCGGGCTGACGCGGGTGTTGTAGATCTTCCACATTTCCGGGCGCTGGGTCTTCGGATCCCAGCCGTGCTGGGCGTTGCGGAAGGAGAACACGCGCTCCTTGGCGCGCGATTTTTCCTCGTCGCGCCGCGCGCCGCCGAAGGCGGCGTCGAACTTATGGGCGTCGAGCGCCTGGCGCAGCGCCACCGTCTTCATGATGTTGGTGTGGACGCTGGAGCCGTGGTCGATCGGGTTGATGCCCTCGCGCAGGCCGTCCTGGTTGACGTGGACCAGAAGATCGAAGCCGAGTTCGGCCGCCATCCGGTCGCGAAAGGCGATCATCTCGCGGAATTTCCAGGTGGTGTCGACATGCAGGAACGGAAAAGGCGGCTTGGCCGGATAAAAGGCCTTCATCGCCAGATGCAGCATGACGGCGGAATCCTTGCCGACCGAGTAGAGCATCACCGGCCGGGAGAAGGTCGCCGCGACCTCTCGGAAAATGTGGATCGCCTCGGCTTCGAGCCGATCGAGATGGGTGAGCGTGTCGTGGCCGCCGCGGTTCTGGAGCATCGGGTTCGCGCTTTCGAAGCAACCGGGATCTCGCATCCCGGCATCCGGCCCGAACCTGCCGCTCCGGGCGGCACTTCTCAAGGCGCGCGATCCTCCGCGGCAGCGCGCAGGCGAAGCATTTTTTTGCGTTTGGGCGTCATCGTGGAAACTTCGTCGCCGACGCGCCGCCCTCGCGCGCCCGGCATCCCGAGCAGTCGGACTGGAGCGGTGCCAACGCGGCGGTTGCCGCTCAGCCGCGCGCCGCGCCCTCGTTGCCGTTGTCGCCGCTGTCGCGCCCCGCGGCCAGTTCCTCCAGCGCCTCCAGCATCAGGTCGGCCTGCTTGGTGCGGTGGAACTGCGACGAGGCGGCCACGCCCGCCGCCGACAGGGCCTTGCGCCGTGCGGGATCGTTGGCGAGCGCGGTGACGGCATCGGCAAGCGCGCCGGCGCTGCCGGCCTCGACATGGACCGCGGAACCGAGCGGCGTCAAAAGCTCTTCCAGCTCGCCCTTCACATTGGTGACGATCGGCGTGCCGGTGGCCATCGCCTCGAAGATCTTCGAGGGGATCACGGTGCGAAACAGCGGGTGATCCTTCAGCACCACCAGGGTCATGTCGCTGAGGCGCCAATAATCGGGCACGGCATCATGCGCGACGCGGTCGACGAACATCATGTTTTCGAGCTGCCGCTCGGCGGCCATGGCCTTAAGCCGCTCGCGCTCGGCGCCGCTGCCGACCATCAGCAGCGTGACCTGCGGCGCCTGCGCGGCCAGCCTGACGGCGGCCTCGATCAGCATGTCGAGGCCGTGCGCCATGCCGAGCGTGCCGATATAGGACACCACGATGCGCTCGCTCAGCCCCAGCTCGGCGCGCAGATCGTCGGCCGGCCCCGGCGAAAACCGGCTCAGATCGGCGCCGTTGCGCACGACGCGGATTTTCTCGGGATCGATGCCGGTCTCGGCCAGGTGGCGGCGAAAGGCGTTGGTGACGGAGACGATCAGGTTCGCGCGGCGATAGAGAAAATATTCCAGCTTGCGCACCATGCGCAGCAAGGCGCCATCCTTGAGCGCGCCGACGGCGATGATGGAATCGGGCCACAGATCCCTGAGCTCGAACACGAAGGGCCGCCGGCGCAGCACCGACGTCATCCAGCCGGCCACGGCCGCAAAGAATTGCGGCGAGGTGGCGACGACGATGTCGGGGCGCTTCACGAACGGCGCGGCGACCGTCGCGCTGACCATGTAGCTGACGAAATCGGCAATGCGCTTGGCGGTGCCGGCATTGGGAAAGATCAGCGTCGGGACGCGGATCACATCGACCCCGTCGACGGTCTCGCGCTTCCACAGCGACTGTTTGTATCCGGCAAACAGCTTGCCTTCGGGAAAATTCGGGAAACTCGTCACCACCGTGACCCGGTGGCCGCGCTCCACCCAGCGGCGGGCGTGCGCGCTGCTCCTGAGCGCGGCGGCGTTGGTTTCGGGCGGATAATTGTCGGAAAGCAGGAGAATGCGCATCAGGCCAGGAACTCGACCGTAACTTCGATGGGAAGATCGCGCGTCACGCGCCAGACCAGCACCGGGCGCGGCCTGCATATGCCGAATTCGGGCGCGTAGTGCCCGGGTTCGATCGCCAGCCCATCGGCGCCTTTGACGGCGACCGTCACCACCCGCCCGTCGGGCATGGCGAGGCGGAAACCGCCGTCGGTCTGCTCGACCCGGTCCACGTCCGGATGGAGCGGAAAACGGCCGACGGCCGCGTGGCGCCCCCCGCCCTCGATGCGGTCCACGATCCTGACCGCGCCGGCAGTGACCTTGACGTCGCGCGCGTGCAGCGGGCTGCCAGCGAGAAAACGATACCCGTCATGCCCGCCATGCGCGTGCACGGCGCCGTCGGCCACCTTGGTCGTCACCGCGCCGGGACGGGCGCGGCGGCCGACCCGGAAACTTGCCCACACTTCGGAGGAGTTCGCGCCGTCGAGTTCCACGGTGGCGTGGGCGCTGGTCGCTCGCTCGGCCTCGCGCTCGGGGCCCGGCGCATAGGTCGAGGTTCCGGTGTTGGTGACGAGGCGCGCGCCGGCCAGCGAGATTTCGAGCGACAGCGTGTCGGCATGCGCGTGGCCGGGAATATAGTCGGGACCGACCGGCGCGGCGTCGAAGAAAACGCACCAAGGCCCCTCCTGCAGCCGCACATAACCGCTGTCGGCCAGATGGGCGAGCGCCGGCGGCGATGCCGGCGCGGCAATGCCGACCCGGCCGGCATAGGCGCTGAGCTGCGCCAGGTTGCGGGCCTGGCCGAGCGCGGCATCGTTGAAGAAGGCGATCTCGCCGTCGGGATGGCTCATCGCGGCCAGCCAGGCGATCATGCGCGCGGCGCGGCCTTGCCAGTCCTGGTCGGCGGCGGCCCGGCCGAGCGCGTCGGGATAGATCGCGGCAAGCTGGACGAGATCGATCACGTCTTCCAGGATCAGCGCATGATACATCGGGCTGAGCTCGAAATGCCCGCCATCGGCCAGCACCTGCTCGTCGAGTTCGCGGGCCATGATGGCGAGCCCGGCGTTCAGCCAGCGCTCGGCCTCGGGGCCGGAAAAATAGGCGCCGGCGAAGATCAGCGCCTTGGCATTGGCGAACAGATGGTTGCCGAGCAGGTGGAACTCGAGCGATCCGGCGAGCGCGCGCGTCTGCCGGGCGAGACTGTCGAGCGCCTTGGCGTCAAGCGGCAGGCCGGCCAGCGCGGCGGCGATCCAGTTCACGATACGCCGCGACAGCGTGTAGGGCTCCCAGCCATTGCCGGCGAGCGGCGGATTGTCGTCGATCCAGCGGTCGACCAGCGCCAGATGCCAGGCCCTGCGAGCGGGCGCTTCGTCGGCCACGAGGTCGTCGAAATAATGCAGATTGTAGAGCCAGAGCTTGGGCATCGAAGCGTCGTTCCAGCCCGTCAGCGCGTCGAGGCCGGCCTCGCGCGCCAGGAACCGGAACCGCGACGGGCCGACGAGGCTCGGCGGCCGTCCCGCGCAGGGTGTCCAGCCGGCCGCGGCCGCGCGCAGGGGCGGCGTCGCCCCGCCGACCTTAGGGGCGGCACGCAGGCGGCGGCCGACGCGGTCGGAAATCTGGCCCGGGCGCAGATAACGCACGGTCCGCAACAGGCGCCCGGCCTTGGATAGGGAAGCTCGCATGCAGCTCTCGGTGGAACGGTTCGGGAGACCGGCTTTCCCAACCACAGGAAATCGGCAATTGCAAGCATCGGCGCCGGCCGCAGCCCACCCGGCAGCCGACAGCGGCCGGATGGGACGCAGACCGCCGGCGCCGGCGCGCCGGCCATCCGCTCAGCCGAACATCCGGGCGTTCATCAAGACGCCGAGCTCGGGATCGAGATCGACATGGCCGAAGACGATCTTTGGCAGCGCGAGCCACACCGCGCCCGACAGCGGCAGCTTGAGCTGGGCGAGGTCGTAGGCGTAGCCATACTGATTGGGAACGTTGTGGACGCAGATATGCGTCCAGCCGTCGGCATTGGCGATCGTCTGGGCCGCCTTGGGCTGGGCGACGCCGTCGCGGCTGGCGCGCACGACCCGGCCGCTGTCGAGCGTCAGCGCGGCGGTGCCGGTCTTGACCTTGACGTGGTAGGCGAAGGTAAGCCGCCTCGGCAAGGCGGTGAACAGGGTGGTGAAGGCGAGGCCGTAAAGCGTGCCGCCGATATCGACCGGCTCGCTCATCGTCCCCGACGCCTTCTGGGTCACCTCGATCACGTACCATTCCGGCCCGAACCGGCGCGCGGCAGGCGGCCGGATCGCCTCGACCAGCGCCTTGACCTCGGCGTCGAGCGCGCCGGCCGCGCCGCCGTAATCGTCGTTGTCGTGGATGAACTTGGCGTGGGCGGCGAGCCCGGCGCCGGAGGTCGGGCTCAGATAGGTCGGCGCGGCATAGGCGATGCCGCTGAAGGCGGTGTTGTTGGCGTTGCCGTTAAAACGGCCGGAATCCGGCAGCACGTTCTGCACCATGTCGCGGCCGACGCGCAGATGGCCGATCACCGCCTCGCCGGCGGCGCGGTCGCCGCGCAGGATTTCGGTCCAGGCGGCGCCGTCGGGCGAGACGCGCACGGAGAAATCGTCGTCGCCGACCAGGCCGAGCTCGGCGCGGCCCGACCAGGCCGATTGCATCAACAGCGACAGCACGTCGGCCTCGCCCTCCTTGTTGAGCGTGTAGCGCAAATCGCCGTCGCCGCCCTCGGCCGCCGGTCTGGCCGTCCACAGCGCCTTGTTGAGCTTGGCCGAAAACGGGTTTGTCGCGTCGGCCGTCGTGCCGAGGCCGAGCAGGGCAAGGTTCTGCAGCGTGGTGATGGCGCCGGCGACGTCGGCCCAGGCGGCGCCGGTCCAGTAGCAAAGAAGCGCCTCGTCGGCGACGAAGGCGAGCCAGCCCTCGCCCGGCCGGTAGAACGCCCAGGCGCCGTCCTGTAAGGCGGCGATGCGGCCCTCCTGCCCGGCCCAGGCGCCGGTCGCGGTGGAGGCCACGATATACCGGTCGCCCTCGGCGGCGCCGCCGGGCGGCGCGGTCAGGTCGCGGTCGATGACGGCAAGCTGCACCACCGCGTCGAGCGCGCGCAGCGCCTCGTTGTGGGTGACGTGTTTTTGCGCCTGCGCCGGCGCGATCACGGGAAGCGAGAGATTTGCGGTTGCGTCCATGGAGCCCTTCCTGCGGAAAAGCCCTTAGGGTAGCGCGCGGCGCAAAAGGGGTGGATGGATGGAAGCATTCGTTTTGTCATTTCCCGCAGCATGAAGACACGTGGCTCGACCTAGCTGAGCGCTACGGGAAGTGGAAGACTGTTCACAAGCACTTCAAGCGGTGGTCGGAGGCTCGCGTTTCAGATGAGGCTTCGCCCGCCTCATTGACGATCACGACAACGATTATGTCAGTCTAGACTCAAGTCTCGTGCGCGGTCATCAGCGGGTAGCCGCCGTAAAAAGGCGGCGGCCCAAAAGGGGATCAGGCTCTGGGAAGTTTCAGAGGAGGACTGGCGACCAAAATCCACATGGCCGTGGATGTGCTCGGCCGACCGCTGAGTCTGATCCTCAAACCCGGCCAGTATGACGATGCGCCACTTGCGCCAACTCTGCTCGGTGGCTTCACATCACGCCGCGTCCGTGCCGGCAGCGCCCACAACTCCAGTGCCCTACGGGATCTATTCGCCGGCGTAGGAATAGAGGCGACATCCACTTCAACTCGCCGCCGCTTTGCTGCTAATGTATATTAGTCCAAATTCTGCCAACATAAATTCATATGCAGACAATTTTTTCACACAACGATTTTCCTCGTTCATTTTTTGCGACCCGCATGCAATAATACTACTTTCTTTTAAATAAAAATTCCATCGCATTCTCTATTTCGTGTCTATCAACCCAATTTCAACCATTCTGTCAAAAATAACACCGACATGATGGTCCCAAGTATAAAAATCCAACGCCGATCTTCTCGCATCTTCTCCAATCATCGCCGCCTTCGCGGGATCTTCGACCACTGACTTTAGTGCTGCCACGAAATCCTTCATATCCCCCGGCGTGAAGAGGGCCGCCAGAGGTCGGGAGGAAGCATCATCGGGAGGACTCGCTGGCTTTCCCCGAAGTACCTTTCCGATCTGATCGAGATCTGCGGCTATAATCGGCCGCCCCATTGCCATGTATTCGAACAGTTTCGTCGGCGATCCAAAAAATGCGGTTCCGTCCGGATTTGGCATATGCGGAGAAAGGAACATATTCGAAGCAGCGAGGTATCGTGGGGCCTCGCTCTGCGGGATCAGGCCGGTTAGTGTCACGAACTGACGATAGGGCTCAGCGTCTACCGCAGCCCGGACCTCCGGCATGCGCAAGCCATCGCCCACCAGCATGAAATGGAGCCGGTGCTTCATCAAGAACTCACGATCTTCGTCCACGAGCCGGCGAATCGCGCGGGCAAGAAAATCCACCCCGTGCCAAGTGCCGAAAGTGCCGATGAATGTGGCAAGAACGGCATCTTCCGGGATAGCGTGACTCCGGCGCAGTTCCACACTGTCGTCTTCCGTGAACCGGGACGGATCGAAAATCGCCGGGTCTATGCAGTTCGGGTAGACGACGATACGCTCGCGCGCCACGCCTTTCGAAGCTACTTCATCGGCCAAAACCTCCGACACCGTCACGACGAGATCGGCCGAACGCAACGATACTTCCTCGGTTGCGACAGCCATGTCGTGCAGGGCCAGCCGTTCTCCCCAGTTTGCGGCCGCCCAGGCCTCAGACCCATTGTACTCCAGCACGAGCGGTAGGCCGAGACGCTCGCGCAGGCGGGCGCCCGAATAATTGTGAAGCGACATGCGCTGGTAGAGGAACTGATAGGAGCGCAAGCGCGCCCAGCGCTCGACCTGCGCCTCGTATCGGGAGGCGAACGCATAATAGTTCAATTCCGATGGGAAGGCATAAAGGGTGGGCGCGTCGAGCCGGAGCCAGTGCGTTCCTGGTCCGGATGTCGGAATCTTGCGTACACTGGCATAATCAACCTCGCGTCCACTTCGACACAGGGCGTCGATGACACCTTTGATGTGACCGACGGATCCCCCTGCAGCAACGCCGAACGACAGATTTGCGTCGAGATACAGCACCGGACCCTTTTCGGCAGGCAACGCGGCAAGCTTGCCGTCACCGGAGACTCGGTTCCGCGTATCGCGGCGTGCCAGGACATAACGTACGCGGCTGACGACCTGATCCCAAACAACCCGAAACGGAAGACGTGCAAGCCTGGCGAAAGAGACCCTCTCCACGCTCCCGTCGGGCCACAAGGCGCTTACCCTGCGGAAGCCCGCTATCGCAGCGACGAGAGTGAGAGGCCCCGCGAGCGGCCGCGATTCCTCGTTTTCGATCGCCACCACGGCGTTGCGTCCTTTAAGGGCGGCAATTTCCTGCCATGCGCGGCGTACCCCAAGGGTTCGCAACTTGCCCGCCTCAAAGAAGTAGACCTCCTCGCCGAGCACCGAGCGGACCCTGGCTCTAAACGGTTCTCCGAGCGCTCTGAACGAAATAACGCAAATCATGCCGGCCGCCCATTCTTTTCTTCTGCCCGGCCCCGTACCGAATAGGCAATGAACACAAGGCAAACCATGACAAAAAACGTGCTGATTCCAAGTGCATAGGCGACGCCAAGCGCTCCGTTCGTCCCAGTCAGCACATATGAAAGGACCGCCTGTATGAAGAACGCGGCCACCCAGACGCCGACCTGGGACCAGGGAAATCCCTGTGCCGCCGCGTACTGCGAGAGCATCGAAATGATCGACAGGAATATGACCGCGGGAAACATCCACAACACAACGTCGACAGCCGGTGCATAAGCTGGCCCAAAGACCAGCGGAATCAACCAGTCCGCCAGGAAGCCGAATATGATCAGGACGACGACGATCAGCCCGGCGACACTCCACAAGACCCGCCACATCGCCTTCCAACGATCCTGTCCCCCATCGGTGCGCAGCAGGCTTGGGAAGAGCAGCAAGGCGACAGTGCTCGGCAAAATGATCAAAGCGTCGGCGATCTGCTGGGCGATCGAAAACTGCCCGATCTCTGCGAAATCGGCCCTTTGCTGAAGCGCAATGACGCCGACGCGCATCATCAGGAAACCGAACATGGTGGCAAGATAGGCCCGCAGCGCATACGCAATACCCCGACGGAAGAGCACCGGATCGAAGGTTGGCGGCGCGCGCTCGCCTCTCATCAGAAGCGCGTAGCTCAGGATGCAGGCCAGTCCGAGTGCCGCAACCGCAGCATAGAGAAAGCCGAGGGTACCTGCCGAAAACAGAGCGGCAACGACGGCGGCCAGCACGGCCGCCACCCCTGCAAGAATCGTCAGGCCATTGAAGAGTTGCACCCGCCCGACGGCGACGGCGAGATTGGTCAGAAAGAGAAACGCAACCATCACCGGTGCCAGCAGCACTGTCGCGAAAGATGCGGTGCCAGCGGACCCTGCCGTCGGGGGCGCCAAGCCCACCAATTCCGGCGCGGCGAGGAAGATCACGACCGCAACGGCAGTCAAAGGCGCCAACGTGGCCGCAACGTAGAGACTGTTGACCATCAGACGCCCAAGCAACTCGTGACGTGTTGCCAGGAGATACGTATTGGATGACGGCAGGCCGAGATTGGCAATCTGAGAGGCAATTTGCGCGTAAGATATAATCAGAAAATAGTGGCCGCGATCTTCGGGCCCCAGCACGCGCGCGGTGATGATGCTGACCGCAAACGGACCGGCCATGGCTATGCCGCGGGCGACCAGAGTTGACAGGACCTCACGCGCGCTGGGCGTCATGACTAGGAGCCGCTTTCGAAAGCGACAACCACCGCAAGGCGCATCGGCAATGTCGCGTTGCCGCGCCAGACGAGGCGGTGGGCGGGGTGTTCGACGCCATAGCTCGGCGAGACCCTGGCGGGTTCGCTGATGACTTCTCCGGCGCAATCCGCGTCGAATGCGATCGAGAAACGTCGGTCACCTGCCATCGCGACCCAGTGGCCGGGGCGCTCCTGCGTCAGCGCCACGCCGGGCGCGAAATGCAAGGGGATCGCGACGGCGTGCCTGCCCTCGCCGCTCAGCCGGTCCTCGACGACAAGCCGCGCCGTCGTTGCGTCGAAGGCGATCTCGCGCTCGACGCCGACCGGCGAAGCAAGCCGCTGATAGCCCGCGTGGCGGCCGACGAAACGACCGCCCTGAGGGTTCGCCTCGAAGGCCAGGCAGGTTGCCCGGGCATCCTCGTGCAGGTTCCACAGATTGTCGGGCGCGTAGAAGCGGTTGATCTCCTCGCCGTCGATCTGCGGCGTGTTGTGAAAAGCCGTCGAGCGGAAGGCGTTGCGATCCTCGAACGACGCCGTGTAGACGAACGACCCCGGATCGACGATAAGCGGCGTACCGGCAAGCCAGGCCTCGAAGGACAGCGCGTCGTTGTGGCCGTGGCCGCCCAGCCCGGCAAGGCCGACCGGACCGCAATCGATGAAAAGGTGATTGTCGGCATCGCGGATGATATAGACGCCGCCCTCGGCGAAGGCCTGCGACCCCGGTTGGGCGGCCGCACCGGCCACCGGTTCGGGCACCCGCCCGCAATGCCAGAAAACCTCGTCGGATGGCGGACCGGACAGGCCGGCGAGATCGGTATCGCCCACCGTCAACCCGACCAGACCGGCCAGATAACGGTGATCGGACAGGGCTTGCGTACCAAGCGGCAGCGCGCGTCCGTCGTCGGCATCGCCCCAATTGGGCGAGGAGCCGTCCGGGCGCGTATAGGCGCAGGCAAAGCGCGCCATCGCTGCCAGCCGGGCGCGATAGGCGCCGTCGACGTCAAGCCCCTTGGCCAGGCGATAACGCGCCGGCATGACAAAAAGCTCGGCCACGAGCCGATGATAGGCGGACGAGGCCTCGAAATCCACGCCGTCCGAATGGACCTGCAGTTCGATCTCCCGGCACAGGCTGCGCCAGCCTTCTTCCTGCCAGGCGCGCGCGTCGCCGATCCCGTCGAAAAACAGGCCCGCGAACACCAGTCCGGCGGCGTCGGCGGTCAAATGATTGCCGTTGATGGAGGAGCGTTCGATGTGGGTCAGCGTAAAGGCGCCGTGCAGATAAAGCGACGTCAGGAACCGGTCGCGAAACCCCTCGTCCGCCCAGGCCTGCGAGCGTGCGAACACATGAAAGAACCAGGTCCAGGTCAGGATCCGCAGCGCCGGCTCCATGGTGCAGGACCAGTTGACGCTCCACGCATAGGGATTGGCCGCGATCCATTGTTCCAGGACGTCGCGCACCGCGATCGCGTAGCGTTCCTCGCCGGTCAGAAGATAGGCCTGCCCGGCCGGAAGCAGCCATTGCAGCCGCGACAGCTCCCACGGCATCTTGACGTCGCTGGGCCGCCCCTTGTTGACGTAGTCGATCGCGCGACAGAAACCGGTCGGCCAGTCATGACCGGTCTTGAAATCCCTGAGCCAGTCGATCTGCTCGCCGAGCAGAACGGGACCGCTGCCCAGCAGGTCGACCTCGTGGCGCAGCGCGCGCTGCGCAGCCTCCTCGATCCGCGAAACCGACTCCGGGAACAGGCTTGCAAATCCGGCCGCCTGATCAGCGTGCGTCACCGCCGGGTAAGGCCGCGCGGCCAGATGACGCCACAGATGGTCGATATCGGGTTGTCCGGCGAGCCGCGCCAGGCGGGCGCCGTTCATCCGCCGCGCCGCAAGCGGCGCCAGATACCGGTCGGCCTCCATGCGGCCTTCGCGCGCGAGCCGTTTGATGACATATCCCGGCGGCTTGCGCACCAGCCGGGCGACACGCTTGACGGCGCTCAACGCGGACATGGATCAATGCCCTCTTTGGGCCCGCTTGCCGCCGATCCAGTAATCGTACCACGAGCTGAGATTGTAGAGCGTCCAGATCTGCAGGCTGACATCCGCCTTCTTGGAACGGTGATGGGCGAACAGGTCCTGAATATAGGACAGGTTGAAGAAGCCGCGCTCCATCAGGCTCGACCCCAGAAGCTCGCGCTCGACCCGCTCGCCGAAGGAACCGCGCAGCCAATCGGCCATCGGCGCGCCGAAACCCATCTTCTTGCGATAGATCAGTTCGTGCGGGATTAGACCCTCGACCGCCTTCTTCAGGAGATATTTCGCCGTTCCGTTCTTGGTCTTCCATTCCTCCGGAATGTCGAAAGTAAAATCGACCAGTTCGTGGTCGAGGAACGGGACACGCGCCTCCAGCGACACCGACATGGAAATCTTGTCGACACGCATCAACAACAGTTCCGGCAGGCGCAGCCGGAACTCGTTGTGGATCATCCGGGTCAGGGCATCTTGACCGCCATGGGCGGCATCGAAGGGTTTTAGGAAGGACTGGATGACGTTGTAGCTGTCGGGCACCAGATAGCTCGGATCGAGCACGCCCGCCTCGATCATCGGCAGATGGTGGTCGGCCGAGCCGAGCGCGTCGTAGCGCATCAGGCGATCCTTGCTGGTGTTCCAGAACACCATAGCGCCACTCCAGAAATGCTCGCGGTCCCGCGATGCGCGATCGATGATGTCGGCGTAGACCGGCAGCCTGGGATTGAGATTGGACGCCCCGACCACGGCCATCGCCGCCGCCCGCTGCAGCGGCCGCGGCAGGTAGTTGCGGAACGGCGACCAGTATTTGTGGTAGAGTTGCAGGTAGCCCATGTAGGAGGAGTAGCCGCAGAACTGCTCGTCCGAGCCCTCTCCGACCTGCACCCCCTTGATGCCGTTGTCGCTGGCAAGCTTGGAGACGAAATAGAGCGGGATACACACCCAGTCGGCCAGCGGCTCGTCCTGATGGTGAATGAGGCTGTCGAGATAGCCGATCATGTCGTTTTCGTCGATCAGCACTTCGTGGTGATTGGTGTTGAAGCGCTTGGCGGCGATGTTGGCGTAATCGAGCTCGTTGAGACCGGTGAAGTCCTTGAAGCCGACCGTGAACGTGTTGATCGGCTTGTCGGAGAACTGCGACATCAGGGCGACGTTCGCCGAGGAATCGATGCCGCCCGACAGGAACACGCCGATCGGCACGTCGGCGATCATGCGGCGCTCGACCGCGTCATGCAGGCGCTGCTTGATGCCGCCGACATAAAAATCCTCGAGCGCCTGATTTGACAGTCCCTTGGTCTCGGAGGGATCGATCCCCTTGCCCGGCGCGGCATCGAAATGGCGCTGCATGGAGATGCGGCCGTCCGCCTCGACCTTCAGCCAGCAGCCCGCGGGCACCTTGTAGATGCCCTTGAACATGGTCATCGGCGCGGGCGTGGTCAAAAAGCTCAAATAGTGGACCATGGCGAAAGGATCGATATCGCGTTCCGCCTTGGGGTGTTCCAGCAGCGCCTTGATTTCGGATCCGAACACAAACTCGCCGTCGAAAACCGCGAAATAGAGCGGTTTTACGCCGATCCGGTCGCGTGCCAGGAAAAGCGCGTCCTTGTCGGCATCGTAAATGCCAAACGCGTAGTCGCCGGAAATCCTCTCCAGCAGCCCCTCCAGCCCCCACTCCTCGTAGCCGTGGACGAGAATTTCGGTGTCGGAATGGTCGGTGCGAAAGCGGTGCCCCGCCTGTTCGAGCGGCGCGCGGTAGCGGGCGTGGTTGTAGATTTCGCCATTGAAGGTGATCCAGACCCGGCCGTCCTCGTTGGGCATCGGCTGCTTGGCCAGATTGCTGAGATCGATGAACGACAGGCGCCGATGACCGAAGCCGATCCGCGCGTCGTCGGAAATCCAAAGATCGGCGCCATCGGGACCGCGATGGCCCATCGTGTCACGCATTTGCGTGATCACGTCCGGGGTCACGCCGCCCGGCTTGCCGTAGGCATATATCCCAACAATTCCGCACATATCCTACGAGCCTTTCGTCCCTTCGCGCCGGAGATCAGGACACCGGCGCGTCAACTGCACCGCCCTAAAGCGCGATCTGCTTTTCGACTTCAAAGCTGATGCGCGTGGCAAAAATCTGGTCTTCCAGCGAAATCGGCCAGGCCGCGCCCTTGCGCAGCGTTTCGGCCAGCGCGGCCAGCTCTTCCTGCTGGCCCTTCTGCATGGTGGTGCCCTTCCAGCCGCCGCTGCCGCCGACGACCGTAAGCTGCTTGTAGTCGTCGAGCGTCAGCACCTTGCCGTCGACAAAGATGTCGGCGCGCTCCTTGGCGTAGCTCTTGGAGCCCATCGCGGTATAGGTGAGCGTGCACACCGAGCCGTCGGCATAGCGTACGGTGGCGTTGAAATTGTCGTTGCGCAGCCAGTATTTGGATTCCGGCACGATCGACATGGCGTTGACCTCGACCGGGGTCGAGCCGGTCAGGGCGTTGAACAGATCGTAGATGTGGCAGCCCTCGCCGATATTGCGGCCGCCGCCCTGGGGACCGTGCACCCAATGGTCGGCGGGGATGTAACCGGCGTTCATGCGGTAATTGACGATCATCGGCGAGGTGCGGTTGGCCAGCACCTTCTGCGCCGCCACGACCGCCGGGGAAAAGCGCCGGTTGAAGCCGGTCATCAGCACCGGCCCGTTCGGGTTGTCGCGGTAAAACGCCTCGATCTCGGCCAGTTCGGCCTCGTTCATGGCCAGCGGCTTTTCCACGAACACGTGCTTGCCGGCCCTGAGCGCGTCGAGCGTCATGCCGGCATGCAAATCGTGGCGCGTGGCGATCAGCACGAGATCGATGTCGGGATCGTCGAGCACGGTCTTGAAATCGGTGGCGGCGTTGGGCGCGCCGAAGCGCTCGGCGGCCGAACGCGCCGACAGGCCGGTGCGGCTGACGATGGTGCGCAGATCGTAGCTGTCCTTCAGCTTCTGCAGATTGGGCAGGTGCATGCCCTGCGCGAAGCCGCCGGCGCCGACCAGGGCGAGCTTGATGCGCCCGTCGGCGGGCGCGGGCGGCGCGATCTGCAGCGCCGGCCTGGTCGCTTCCGCGCGCTCGGGATAGGTCAGCATGACTAGGAGCGGTTTTTGCCCGGTGCCGCGCAGCGCGGCATAGGCGTCCTCGGCCCGGTCGATCGGAAACGGCTCCTTGAGCATGTTGGCCAGGCTGATGCGGCCGCGCGCCAGAAGGCGCAAAAACTCCTCCATGTTGCGGTTTTCGGTCCAGCGCACATAGGCGATCGGATAGTCCGCGCCCTCCTCTTCGTAGACCGGGTCGTAGCGGCCGGGTCCGTAGGAGGTGGAGATGAAGAAATCGAGTTCCTTGGCGTAGATGTCGGACCGGGCGATGTTGAGCCCGACATCGCCGACCACGACGACACGCGCCTTGCGCCGGCAGGCCTGGAAGGACTGGGCCAGAATCTCGCTGCTGGGCGAGGCGGCGGTGATGATCACGGCGTCGGCGCCGTGGCCGTCGGTGAGCTTGACGATGCGCTCGACGATGTCGCCGTCCTTGGGATTGAGACCGATATCCATGCCGTTGGCACGCGCGATCTCGATGCGGTTTTCGTCGATGTCGGTGCCGATCACCCGGCAGCCGCTGGCCGTCAGGAGCTGGGCGGTGAGCTGGCCGAGAATGCCGAGGCCGATCACGACGACGGTCTCGCCCAGCGTCGGGTTGGTGCGGCGCACGCCCTGCATGGCGATGGCGCCGAGCGTCACGGTGGCGGCGGCCTCGTAATCGAGCCCGTCGGGCACGGGCACGGTCAGGTTGACCGGCACGTCGACGACTTCGGCGTGATTGGCGATGCCCGCGCCGGCGCAGGCGACACGATCGCCGACCTTGATGCCGGTGACCTCGCTGCCGACCTCGATCACCTCGCCGGCGGCCGAGTAGCCGGTCGGCAGGCCGGCATCGAGCTTGCCCTTGATCTGCTTGTAGACCCGGGCAAAACCCTGGTCCTTCATCAATTGCAGCGCCTTCTTGACGTGATGCGGCTGTTTCAGCGCACGGCGATAAAGCGGCAGGCCCGACATCTTGATGCCGGCCATCTCGGTGCCGACGGAAATGCAGGACGACTTGACCTGGATCAGGACGTTCTTAGGCCCGACTGTCGGTGCAGGAACCTCCTGCAGAAAAACATTGCCCGAACGCACCAATAATTGCTTCACGACCAGATACCTCGCGTGTCGATCACGGTCTTGCCGGCGAGCTCGTCCCGCGCGATCGTTTGATAAAGACGGTGGTTGACCAGCATCACCACCACGTCGGCTTCGCGCACCGCCTCGTGCATGTCGGCGGTCAGCCGCACGCCGGCGCCGTTGGCCAGCGAGGCCGGCAAGTGCTCGATATGCGGCTCGGAGACGACCACGTCGCAATCGCCACGCGCGGCCACCGCCTCGGCGATCTGCAGGGCCGGGCTTTCGCGCAGATCGTCGACATCCGGCTTGAAGGCCAGGCCCAGAAGACCGACCACCGGCCGCCTTTTGCCGGAAGCCTTGTCGGCGACGGCGGCGGCGATCTTGTCGAGCACGTATTTCGGCTTGCCGTCATTGACTTCGCGCGCGGTGCGGATCAGGCGCGTATCGTCGGGCGCGGCCTCGACGATGAACCAGGGGTCGACGGCGATACAGTGCCCGCCGACGCCGGGGCCGGGCTGAAGAATGTTGACGCGCGGATGATGGTTGGCGAGCTTGACGAGTTCCCACACATTGATGTCGAGCTTTTCGCAGACGATCGACAATTCGTTGGCAAAGGCGATGTTGACGTCGCGAAAGGCGTTTTCCGTCAGCTTGCACATTTCTGCGGTGCGGGCGTTGGTGCGCAACAATTCTCCGCTGCAGAAAATGCGGTAGAGATCCTCGGCAAGGGCCGCGCAGGCTTGCGTCATGCCGCCCACGACCCGGCTGTTTTCGACCAGCTCGGTCAGAACCCGGCCGGGCAGCACCCGCTCGGGACAATAGGCAACGTGCACGTCGCAGCCCTCGACACCGGGTTGGGCGATCTTGAGGTCGGGCCGCAATTCGGCAAGCAGGGCGGCCATTTTGTCGGTGGTGCCGGGCGGCGAGGTCGATTCCAGGACCACCAAATTGCCCGCGACGAGGCATGGCGCGATCGAGCGCGCGGCCTTCCAGACATAGTCGAGATCGGCCTTGCCGTCGTGAAACGGGGTCGGCACCGCGATCATGTAGGCGTCGGCCGGCTCGGGCGCGGTGCTGGCGCGCAGGTGGCCCTGCTGCACGGCGTGGGCGGTCACCGCGTCTAGGTCGGGCTCGACGATGTGAATTTCGCCCTTGTTGATGCGCGCCACGACCTCCGGCTTGACGTCGACGCCGACCACCTCGACGCCGCGCGAGGCGATCACCGAGGCCGTTGGCAGGCCAATATAACCCAGACCAAGAACACAGACTTTCTTCAGGCGGGATTCGGTCATGCCTGTTCCTCGATGATTTTTCGGATACGTGCCGCGGCCATGCCGTCACCATAGGGGTTCATGGCCTGCGCCATGCGCTTATAGTGGTTGCGGTCGCCAAGCAAGCGCCCCGCCTCGCCGGCGATCCTGTCGCGCGCGGTGCCGACCAGGACGACGGTGCCGGCATCCACCGCCTCGGGCCGCTCGGTGGTTTCGCGCATCACCAGGATCGGTTTGCCCAGCGACGGCGCCTCCTCCTGCACCCCGCCGGAATCGGTGATGATGATGTGCGAACGCTCCATCAGATAGACGAACGGCTCGTAGTCGAGCGGGTCGATCAGATGAACCGACGGCGTGTCCTTGAGCCAGCGCTCCACCGGTTCGCGCACGCTCGGATTGGGGTGGACCGGATAGACGATCTGCACGTCGTGCGCGGCGACGATATCGAGGAACGCCTGGCAGATATTGTCGAAGCCGGCGCCGAAATTCTCGCGCCGGTGCCCGGTCACGAGCACGATCGGCCGCTCGGGATCGAGGAAGTCGAACCGTTCGGCCAGCCGGGCCTGCCGCTCGGGCGAGCCCTTGATGCGCTCCACCGTTTCGAAAAGCGCGTCGATCACCGTGTTGCCGGTGACGTGGACATGGGCGTCCGGAACGCCCTCGGCAAGCAGGTTGCGCTTGGATTGCGGCGTCGGGGCGAAATGGAACCGGGTGGCAAGGGTCGCCACGCGCCGGTTCATCTCTTCCGGCCACGGCGCCCACAGCGAGCCCGAGCGCAGGCCGGCCTCGACATGGCCGACAGGCAATTTGCGATAGAAGGCGGCCAGCGACGCGGCCATGGTGGTGGTGGTGTCGCCATGCACGAGCACGATGTCGGGCCGCTCCTCGTCGAAAACCTCGCCGAGGCCGGTCAAGACCCGGGCGGTCACCTGATCGAGGGTCTGGTTGGGCCGCATGACGTCGAGGTCGCGGTGCGGCGCGATCTCGAACAGGTCGAGCACCTGGTCGAGCATCTGCCGGTGCTGGGCGGTGACGCATATGCGCACGTCGAGCAGGCTGCTGCGCGCCAGCTCCTTGGCCACCGGTGCCATCTTGATCGCTTCCGGCCGCGTCCCGAAGACGGCGAGAACTTTTTTCATGCGCTCGGTTTCCCGGTGTCGTCCGATCGCAGCACCCGACGATCAGCTGTTCGCCTCGGAAGGTGCTGCTCGCTTCCGTCCTCTAAGCCTGCAAGCGGTATGAGGTGCTCGATCGCGTGGCGGCGCGCCACGCGCGGCTGTTTAGACAATGGTGCTGTCCTTGTCCACCGTAAACCAGGTCTTACACCTGCGCGTTTCGCGCTGCTTGTCCCCCGACACACAACCAAACGCCCGGCTATACTTGCCGTTTCTGCGTACCGACAGATTTCGCTCCCGGCCTTTGCCACGGCCTAGCCCTTTTCCAGACTCCCCATCAGCAAAATACGGAATCGCTTCAGTGCATCGGCACTGTTGACGAGCCTTTCGTAAGCGATTCCGAAAACATAAGTCGCGGCCATCATCCGCAAATATTCCGGCCGGCCTTCGACCAGCCGGATATCCGGCTTGCCCAGCCCCACCCGCTTGCCGATCGCAGTGACGTCGGCGGGGGTGTTGGCCCGGTAGTGGGTGTGAAACGTGTCTTCCGACGCGCGCCCGCGCATACGATTGTAGAAGCGATGGAACGACAGCGGCGTCAGGCGCGCGATCAACGGCATATAATGGCTGCGATTGGGCGTCTTGAACAGAAAGCGGCCGCCGGGCTTGAGCACTCTGGCCACCTCGGCGAAGACACGGTCGGGGTCGGCGAGATGCTCGAGAACATTGTCGGCAAAAACGAGATCGAAGGAGCCGTCCGGCCAGGGTATCTCCTCCCCCAATCCGACCTTCGCCTCGTCGAGATAGGGATTGGTTTCCACGCGCGGATCGGGATCGAGGCCGCATATTCGGGCCGCCCGGCCGGAGAAATCCATCTCAGGCACGATACCCGCGCCCGCCCCCAGATCCAGGACCGAGAATTCCGGCCTTATGTTCTCCAGAATGAATTCCCGAAAAAGCTTATCGTCCCACGACTTCTCAAATTCCGGATAGTACTTTTTGTCAAAATAGTCCTTCATGGACATATTTTATCCCCTTATTCTATTTTGATCCATGTCCAGACAAAATAACCTTAATCGTCATAAAAAATATCATCACATCGAGCCAGAACGAAAAATTCTTAATATAATAAAAGTCGTAATGAAGCTTCTTGTGAACATCGTTGACATCGGCGACATGGCCCTGATTGACCTGTGCCCAACCGGTAATTCCAGGCCGAACGATGTGGCGATAGCTGTAAAAAGGCAGCTCGGCATCGTACCAGGCCGACAGCACCGTCGCTTCGGGCCTGGGGCCGATCCAGCTCATTTCGCCTCTGAGGATATTGAGTATCTGCGGCAGTTCGTCGAGCCGGGTGCGGCGCAGGAACCGGCCGACCCGGGTAATGCGGTTGTCTCCGGCCCGGGTGATCGCACGATCGATCTCGGCCTTCTGGACCTGAGAGCCGGTTTCATCCTCTTCGGCGGCTGGGGCCGACGGCGCGGCCATCATCGTGCGGAACTTGAAAATCCGGAACGGCCTTTGCCGATACCCCTGGCGGCTTTGGCGAAACATCACCTCTCCGGGCGAATCCAACTTGATGGCGAGGGCGACCAGCAGGAAAACCGGCAGGAGCAGGATCAGGGAAATCGCCGCCAGCAGCCAGTCGACGATGATCTTGAATTCGAGATAGGCCTCGTTCGGGTTCAAGGAGCCAAGATTGTTTTCCGAAAGATGCTCGATCTCGACCTGGCCGGTCAGCGATTCCTCGATTTCCTTGACGTGAAAAACCGGCGTGCCGGCCAGTGTCGCGTCGGCAATGAAGCGGGCCCATCGGTCGGAGAGGTCAATCCTGAGGTCGACGACCACACCATCGCAGCTCAACAGCGGCTGGTCGGGACTTTTCAGATAGGTCCAACTTGCATTGGGAATATCCTTCAACCGCTCGACGCGTCCGCCGGGAACGACCAAGAACTGCAGCATCTTCTTCGGCCGCAGCACGAACACCGAGAACATCATCCACGAAACCAGCAGGAAATAGCTCAGCGCCAGGATCGTGCGCGAATAGTCGAGACGGAAGAAAAACAGCACCAGGATGACGACGAGATAGGACGTCGTGTAGGTGGGCAAGATGAGATAGCCCGGACTGGCGCCCGGGACCGCCAACACACGCCGGTAAAGCAGCAACCCGCCAAACGCGGCGAGCGCGGTCCAGGCCAGCATGTTGAGATAAAACGGGGTCTGCGCCGAGGCGAACCGGAAATCAAGCCGCACAAGGATAGGGAACAGAACGCCGAGCAGGAGCGTGACGAGGATCTGTACGCGAAACGCGTGTACGAGACTTCTGCTGTTCGATCTGGCCATATATGTCTGTCACTCGCGCTAAGCGGCTCGCGGCTTACCCTTGCCGCCGAACCTCTTTGTCGAGATGCGATGTCATGACGAAACGCGACCAACACGCATCACCATGCTGGTCGCCTGTCCCCAGTGCCATCCCCCGACCGGCCACATGCCCCATCAGCCGGCGAGAAAACACCCTCACCCCGTATCGGGCTTTTTCCTAGTCGGTATTCAGCCCCAGTCAAGGTAATTCCGAAGAAGAGTTAAGATAACTTTCGGACGTTTTACCGCCGGCTAAATGACCGAAACGGCACTGTTCAATGTCAGCCCCCGCCACTCTCACGAATTGCCACTGAAGCGGGCAACCGGAACCGTCGAGCGCCCCGGTGCCCCGTCGCTGGAAGAATGCCTAGCCGCGCCCGCCGCGTAGCCAGTCGGCGGCCATCCACAGCGCCGGCATGGCGCAGGCGGCCAGCGTGAGCTTGATCAGGTCCGGCACGATGAACGGCGCAACGCCGAACATCCAGGATTTTTCGGCGCCGATCAGGCCGGCGAGCCAGGCAAAGCCCATCGCCATCATCACCGTTTCGGCGACCAGCATGGCGCCGAACAGCTTGACCGGCGAGCGGTCCCAGCCGCGATCCGCCGCCCAGCCGACGATCGCGCCCATGGCCACGAAACCGGCGAGATAGCCGCCCGTACTGCCGAGCATATAGGCGATGCCGATACCCTTTTCGGGCGTGCTTTGGAAAACCGGGAACCCCATCGCCCCTTCGGCCAGATAGACAAGCAGCGTGGCCACGCCGAGGCGCAGGCCGAACGTTGTGCCGATCAGAAGAATGGCCAGGGTCTGCAGCGACATGTCGACCGGTCCCAGAACGACCTTGGTCTTGGCCGACAGGGCCAAAAGCAGCGTTCCGGCAAAAACGATGGCGGCCTGAACGGCCAGCCGGCCGGCTCCCCGGTCGGGGATGGCAAATTCAATCAAGGGGCGCGACGCGATGGCAGCGGACATGAACTTCTCCAGTTTCCCTCGGCCCCGCGGGGCGTTCCGAACGGTTCCCCTATAAATTCATCCGTGATAAGCGGCAACAGTCAAACCGGTCGCCACGGCCCTTGCCCGCGAATTTCCAATGGCCATTGCATTCGATATGGACTTCGACCCGCTCTATGGCCAATCGGTGGCGGTCGCGCCCCTGGTGCGGCGGATCACGGTCAACAATCCCGGCCCGTACACGTTTCACGGCACCAACAGCTATCTGGTCGGCACCGACACGCTCGCCGTGATCGATCCCGGCCCCGACGACGAACGCCATTTCGAGGCGCTGCGTCGCGCGATCGCCGGCCGGCCCGTCAGCCACATCCTGGTCAGCCACACCCATCGCGACCACTCGCCGCTCGCCGCCCGGCTGCAGGCCGAGACCGGCGCGCTCGTGTGCGCGGAAGGCCCGCACAGGCCGGCCCGGGCGATGCGACTGGGCGAGGTCAACCCGCTGGAAGCCAGCGCCGACACCGATTTCAATCCGGACCTGGCGCTCGGCGACGGCGATATCGTCGCCGGGGACGGCTGGAGCCTGCGCACGGTGCTGACGCCCGGCCATGCCGCCAACCATGCCGCATTCGCGCTGGAGGGAACCGGCATCCTGTTTTCGGCCGACCATGTCATGGCCTGGGCAACGTCGGTGGTGGCACCGCCCGACGGCGCCATGGCCGATTATATGCGCTCCCTCGACACGCTGCTTGCGCGCGACGACCGGCTCTACCTGCCGGGCCACGGCGGCCCGGTGGTGGAGCCGGCCGCCTTCGTGCGGGCGCTGAAGGCGCACAGGAAAATGCGCGAGCGCGCGGTGCTCGAACGGCTCAGATCCGGCGACCGGACAATTGCCGAGATGGTGCGCGCCATCTATCGCGACACCGATCCCAGGCTGCACGGCGCGGCGGCGCTCTCGGTTCTGGCGCATCTGGAGGATATCGTCGCGCGCGGCGATGCCGCCGCCGACGGCGAGATCGGCCTGGACGCACGATACGCGCCCGCCTGAGCCTGCGCCCGTCAGCCCGGCGCGGCGGCGGCGACCATGGCGTCGAGATCGGCAAGAAAGCGGATGATGCGCAGGCCGTTGTCGCCCAGATCGTGGGCGCCGAAATGCGAGGCCGAGCGCATGTCGACGAAGGTCGTTTCGCCTTCGTCGGTGACGCGCACGGCGACATCGGCGGGAAGACGCAGCAGATAGGACCCGGCCAGCGCCTCGACCGTGACCTCGCGATCCTGCGGCCAGCGCCCCCGGCGCTCGATGACGGCCCAGCCACGGCGCGCCATCAGCTGCTGGACTATCTCCAGCACGCGGTCCGGCCCAAGCGGGTAGCGCCGCCCGTCGGCCTGGGGATAATGGTCCTCGATCAGCCGTGCCTGGATGGCGTTGATCGGGCCGATCGCGTTGGCGCGCGCATCGCGCAGGATCGCGGCCGCGCGGAAGCGGGGCGGATCGGCCAGATCGGTGGCCACGTCGGCCAGGCGCGGATAGTCGATCATGCGCCACAGCCCGGCCGCGAAGGGGGCAAGCGTGAGCGCGGCCAGGACGATCGCGGAAAAAAGCCGCCCGGCGCCGCTGCCGCCCTGTTCCCACAGGGCAACGAACCCGGCCACGGCAAGGCCGAGGCCGACCAGTGCCAGCAGACCGGCAAGGCCGAGCACCCATAAGAACGCGACCGTTTCCAGCGCCAGGTAACGATGGGCCAGTGCTGCCGTCAGGAACAGGACGAGCGCGAAAGACGCCAGCCTTGCCGACCAGCGCTTGGCCGGTGAATTTTGCTTCTCAAACACGCTGCACCAGAACCCGCGCCTTACGATTGCGCGTGGTCCTTAGAGGGTTTTCGACGCCAAGGGAATGAGACAGCGCCGCCGTCCGCCAAAGATCGATGGCGTTTGGCGGCGAACGGCGCGCCCATCGGGTCCCCCGGCCGCGCGCTACGCGGTCGGCAGCCGGTAGTCGCGAAACTGCTCGCGCAGCGCCGTCTTCTGGATCTTGCCCGTCGCCGTATGCGGTATCTCGTCGACGAACGCCACGTCGTCGGGCAGCCACCATTTGGCGCAGCGACCTTTCATGTAATCGAGGATCGCCTCGCGCGAGGCCTGCTTGCCGGGTTTTTTCACCACCACCAGCAGCGGGCGCTCGTCCCATTTGGGATGCGCGATCCCGATCACCGCCGCCTCGGCCACGTCGGGATGGCCGACAGCGAGGTTCTCCAGATCGATGGTGGAGATCCACTCGCCCCCCGACTTGATGACGTCCTTGGCCCGGTCGGTGATCTGCATGTAACCCTGCGGATCGATATGGGCGACGTCGCCGGTGTCGAACCAGCCGTCCTCGTCGAATTGCTCGGCCCCGTCGCCGCCGTAATAGGAGGCCGCGACCGCGGGACCGCGGACCTTGAGGCGGCCGAATTTCTTGCCGTCCCAGGGCAATTCGCGATTGTCGTCGTCGGTCACCTTCATTTCCACGCCGAAGGGCGCATGGCCCTGCTTTTCCTGCAGGTCGAGCAGCGCATCGCCCTCGAGACCGGCATAGGCCGGCTTGAGCGTGCCGAGCGAGCCCAGCGGCGACATTTCCGTCATGCCCCAGGCATGGATGACCTGGACGCCGTAATTGTCCTGGAATTTCTCGGTCATGGCACGCGGGCAGGCCGAGCCGCCGATGACGACCTTGTCGAGATGCGGCAGCGTCTTGCCGGTCTCTTCCAGATATTGCAGCAGCATCAGCCAGACCGTCGGCACGGCCGCGGTGAAGGTGACCTTTTCGGTATCCAGCAACTCGTAGATCGAGGCCCCGTCCATCTTGCCGCCCGGCATGACCAGCTTGGCGCCGATCATCGGTCCCGACTGGGCCAGTCCCCAGGCATTGGCATGGAACATCGGCACCACGGGCAGGATCGTATCGCGCGAGGAAATGCCCATCGCGTCCGGCAGACAGGCGATCATGGCATGCAAAACGTTGGAACGGTGGCTGTAGACCACGCCCTTGGGGTCGCCGGTCGTGCCCGACGTGTAGCACATACCGGCGGCCGTGTTCTCGTGGAAGTCGCGCCATTGGAAATCGCCGTCGGCCTCGGCCAGCCAGTCCTCGTAGGCAACCACGTCGCCAAGACCGGTTTCGGGCATATGGGCGCCGTCGGTCAGCACGATCACGCGCTTGAGCGAGGCGATCGACGGCGCGATCTTCTCCACCAGCGGCATGAAGGTCAGGTCGGTGAACAGGACCTTGTCCTCGGCATGGTTCATGATCCAGGCGATCTGCTCGGGAAAGAGCCGCGGGTTGAGCGTGTGATAGACCCCGCCCATGCCCATCGCGCCGTACCAGGCCTCCAGATGCCGGGCCGTGTTCCAGCCCAGCGTGGCAATCCGGTCGCCGGGCTTGCAGCCGTCGCGTTCCAGACGCTGCGCCACCTTGAGCGCACGCGCCCTGATCTCGGCATAGGTGGTGCGAACGATCGGCCCCTCGACGGAACGCGACACCACTTCGCGCGCGCCGTGCTGGCGTGCGGCATAGTCGAGAATCTTATGGCACAGCAGCGGCCATTGCTGCATCAATCCGAGCATCGCAGTCCTCCCAAACAACCGCCGTATTGTGACGCGGGCACCTTGCTTGTCCAGAGGGGTTAGGACCGGTGCGCAAAAAATGCATGCCGGCGCGGCGACCGCGCCCGCCTTATTGCGGCCATCGTGGCCGCGAATGGTGCGGCAGGCGGGCCGGTGCGAGAAGTTGGAGTCTTCGCATGGATGCGCGCGACCTCGCCAGCCGATACCCAGAGATGCCGCTCGAAGCGGTGGAATTCGAACTGGCGCTGAATTCACAGGATATCGCCGAAAGCGGCTTCGAGACCGCGCTGCGGCGCGCCGCCGAACGCGCGGACGGGTCGGTCCTGTTCCACATGCCGGCACTCGCCCAGCGCGACTGCCAGCGCGTCGCCGCCGTTTCGCTCGGCGCCGGCCACGACACCCACACAGTACTCGTGCTGCTCGGCCGTGACGGCGGGTCGGTGCGGATCGAAAACGCGCGCGACAGCGACAACCCGTTCGCCGGCATCGCGCTGTCCTATCGCGGTCTGCTGGACCTGTTCGGACCGGCCGGGGCGATCAACGGGTGAGCCGGCGCGCATGGCCGCCAACGCGGCTCAATGCTCGCCCTCGCACAGATCATGCTCGCCGAGCGCGCGCAGCACGTAGCACTCGCCGACCGTGTGCGCCTTGCAGGAGGCGATGCGCTCGAGTTCGGCTTCCAGCCGTTTCAGCCGGGCGATTTTTTCGCGGATCGTCGCCAGATGGGCCGAGGCGATGCGGTCGGCCTGGGCGCAGGGGCGCTGCGGATCGCCGGAAAGCGCGATCAGTTCGCGGATCGCCGGCACCGACACGCCCAGGTCGCGGGCGTGCCTGATGAACACCAGCCGGTCGAGCTCGTCGCTGCCGTAGCGGCGCTGATTGCCGTGCGAGCGCCCGGCCTGCTCGAGCAGGCCGATCTGTTCGTAATAACGAATGGTGGCGGCCTTCACGCCGGAGCGCCGCGCCATCTCCCCGATCGAAAACATCGAAAAAACCTCTTGAAGCTCTAGTCGCTCGAGATTGTAGGGTCGCCTTCGACACGCTTCAAGGAGACGATCATGAGCGCGGGCTGCGGCCATTCCCATACTTTCGACGGCATGTCCGACGACTTCAAGCGCCGCCTCTGGGCGGTGATCGCCATCAACGGCGCGATGTTCGCGGTGGAGATGACGGCCGGGCAGATGGCTGGCAGCCAGGCGCTAAAGGCCGACGCGCTCGACTTTTTCGCCGACGCGCTGACCTATGCGATTTCGCTCGCCGTGATCGGCGCCTCGCTGAAGGTACGGGCCACGGCCGCGCTCGCCAAGGGCCTCAGCCTGTTCGTGATGGGGCTGTGGGTGTTCGCATCGACGGTGTGGCGCGTGCTTTATCTCGGCGTGCCGCAGGCCGAGATCATGGGCGCGATCGGCTTCCTGGCGCTGGCGGCCAATATCGTCAGCGTGGTTTTGCTGGTGCGCTACAAGGATGGCGATGCCAATGTCCGCTCGGTCTGGCTGTGCTCGCGCAACGACGCGATCGGCAATGTCGCGGTGATGGCGGCCGCGCTCGGCGTGTGGGGCACGACCAGCGGCTGGCCGGACGTGATCGTGGCCGGGCTGATGGCGGGCCTGTTCCTATCGTCGTCCTTCCAGATCCTGCGCCAGGGATGGCGGGAATTCTCGGCCGGCGACACAATGCCGGTCGCTCACGACCCCGCATCTCCGTGCGGGCACGGTCCCGGCTGCGACGCCCAAAAGCCCCAGGCCGGGCGCTGACCCCGCGCCGCCCACCGAATACGTGCGATGGGCGGCCCGGGCATGCTCAAGACCAAGTCGGCGTGTTCAAGGGTTTCGGTCGTGAGGGGCGCGGCCTCACGTCGAGACCAAGGCGCCCTTCGCTTTCCCGGCGCTAGAAAAAGCCGTGATTGCCCGCGTCGGTCCAGTCCTCCGCGATGACGAATGCGGTCGCGGGAACGGGGTCAGTGACCGGCGGCGCCAGAGGTCCCTCGCTCGCGCCCGTCCATTCGATGGCCAGGGAGATGTCGACAAATTCCGGCGCCGGTTCGGCATCGCGCAACTGCGCGTGTTCGACGACGACAGCGAGCACATCGTGCGCTTCAGCCCCGCCGGCCTGCTTGCCGCCTATGGCATCGCCAAACCAATCGTCGGCCAACACGCCGGGCAATTGATCCAAACCGTCGCCCACCGCATTCGGTTGACGCATGTCGGCCGGCCCCACGAGACCGGTCGTTGTTTCACCGTTCCCAGGGGCAGCGCCGCCAAAACGACCGCCGCCGACCGCATCTCCAAACCAGTCGTCCGCCAGGACGCCCGGCAAATCCTGCAGCGAGCCGCCCACCGCCCGGTCATCCGAACCCGGCTGTCGAACGATGCCCGCATGGTCGATATCGACGGAAATCGTATCCTCCAACCGCCGGTCGCCCGACAGATAGCCTTCCGAAAAATACCGGGGCGCGTTTCCCTGCCCGCCTGCGTTCGCCAGCACCAGGTACGCCCCATCGGAACCGAACCCGATAATGTCGGCCCGGCCGTCGCCGTTGACGTCCGTGACAAAACGCGGAGTCGTTTCCTGGCTCGTCCAGCCGGCGTTCTTTCCGAAACGTTCGGTGCCCAATTCCAGAGGACTGAACGTGCCGTCTCCTTTGCCGAAGGCGACATAGGTGCCGGCCGCGCCGAAGCCGACAATGTCTACCTTGCCGTCACCATCGACGTCTGCGAACAGTCTGGCGTAGTTGTCCTGGTTCGCCCAGCCCGCGTTGATTCCGAAACTGGACGTCGCGAGCTTCAACCCCTGGAACGTGCCGTCGCCGTTGCCCAGAGCGGAGTAGGTGCCCGCCGCGCCGAAACCGACGATATCGGTATTCCCGTCGCCATTAAGGTCCGTCAGAACGCGCGTGTACACGTCCTGGTCCGACCATCCCGCATTCCGTGAAAAACTTGAGGTTGCCAGAATAAGTGGCGCGAAAGTCCCGTCCGCCTGCCCCAGACCGACATAGGTGCCCGCCGCGCCGAAGCCGACAATGTCGGCCCGCCCGTCGCCGTTGATGTCGGTGACGATGCGCGGTTTCTCGGTCTGGTTGTTCCAGCCCCGGTCCGTACCGAAATCCGACGTCGCCTTCTTGATCGTGCCGAAAGTGCCGTCGCCTTGACCCAATGCGACATAGGTTCCTGCGGCGCCAAAGCCGACGATGTCGACGTTTCCATCGCCGTTTACATCGGCCAGGGTTCGGGTCTTGACCTCCTGATCGACCCAGCCGGCATTCCGGCCAAAGCTATTGGCAGCCACTTTCAACGGTGCGAACGTTCCATCCGCCCGGCCCAGCGCGACGAACGCTCCGTCGGCGCCAAAGCCGACAATGTCGACACGCCCGTCGCCGTTGGTATCCGCCAGCAGACGTGGATAGGTTTCCTGGGAAATCCATCCCGCATTCCTGCTGAAACTGGCAGTGGCTTGCATCATCGTCCCGAAATTACCGCCGCCGGTGCCCAGAGCGACCATCACTCCGCTAGACGCGAAGCCGACAATGTCAGCCTTGCCGTCTCCGTCCACGTCAGCCGTCGTACGGGCGTACCTGTCCTGGTCGGCCCACCCGGCACTTCTTCCAAAACTCGGTGATGCCTTGACCATGGTTCCGAACGGAGCGACCAGATCGGCGGTCGCGACCTGCTGATCGGCAAACTTCAGGAACTCGAAATTGGTCAACGTGTCGGTTCCGTCCGGACCCACGACCGTAAACGTACCGCCATTGTTCGTTATCGTGTAGTTCGCGCGCGCGCCGGAAAAGACCGCTGTATCGGTCCCAGAACCGCCGTCCATGACGTCGTTTCCGCTGCCGCCGGTGATCAGGTTATCGGCATCGTTGCCATAGATCGTATCGTTGAACTGGGTGGCTACGACGTTCTCGATCGTCGTTCCGAACGAGATGCCAAGATTGTTTTTCATGCCATGGGTTGAAGAATAATGTCCCGGGCGCAAGTCGATGACGGATGTTTCGCGGGCAACCGTGTTGTAGGATGAAGGAACCCCATTGGCGTCATAAACGATATTGGCCTGCATCGAGACGGTGTCGCCGGAAAGATCGAGTGTATCGACACCTCCGGCATCATAGATCGTCAGCACTGGCGACGGGTTTGATACGAAATCGTAGACCTCATTTATGCCGCCCGTGGGGTTGTAGCCGTATGTCGTATCGCCAGACCTCGTTGCGGTGTTGAACGAATAGCCGCCGAACTTCCCGTTAAACCCGCCCTGCGTCAGGGCGAGTATGTCGTAGACCATTGGCGTCTGGGGATACTGATATTCGAACGAGGAGCCGTTGTAGAAATAGTGCGACGTGCCGCTCCCGTCCGACCCGGCTCCGAAATACGACATCACCGAATAACGATGCGTATCCTGCAGGAACTCGGCATCGGGGAAATAACTCGGATCGCCCGATCCTGCATCGTAATCGCCTGGATGCGACAGGCCCAACGCATGCAAGAACTCATGCATGATCGTCGTGAAACCATACGAGCCGTAGTCCAACGCCGACGGCTGATTGCCTGTCCACGTCCTGTCAAAGAAGATGTTTGACGAGACTATCTCCCGGGAGACCGTGTAATAAGACGTGCTTGCATAGGTGCCGTTGCCGGAGCTCCCGTTGA
Source organism: Nitratireductor sp. StC3 (assembly GCF_003015025.1). Classification (NCBI taxonomy): domain Bacteria; kingdom Pseudomonadati; phylum Pseudomonadota; class Alphaproteobacteria; order Hyphomicrobiales; family Phyllobacteriaceae; genus Nitratireductor; species Nitratireductor sp. StC3. The sequence continues at coordinate 246,965 of NZ_PYBP01000004.1, forward strand.
ATGTGATGTCACCTCCAGAGCCCGTTTCGACAAAGGTGAGATTCAGGATTTCACCGATCTGCCCGATTGCCTTCTTGATCCACGATTCATAAGTCGAATTCAGATCATTTCCGGCGGTGCTTAAATCGTCGAAGGAATAGGTAATCGTCGTCTTCGCCCAGTGTTTTCCGGTACGCGTCAACTGATCCGCGATGCCTTGATCACTGAGTGGGTTCGGATAGGTAGCCATCCCTGCTCGTTCCTCCTACTTCTCACCGCTTTTGCGCACGAACGGTGTCGCGGCGAGAATTTTCCGCCACACCTTCTCATCCCTCGTATCGACGTCATCGGCCAGCCGGGACGATGCATGCCCGGGATCGACACCGGCCATCTTCATGGCCGACCCCCAATCCAGTCGCACCTGAAGCTCTCCCCCGTCCGGTGCGACCTCGACCACGAGCCATGCGTCGTTCACCGCGGGGGCGCCTGACGGATTGAGCGGAAGTTTCGCAGCGGGAACGACCACCACGGGGACACGAACAGCCTCGCCCACCACCGCTGCGGCAACCTCGCACCATTCGCCCTGTCGAGGGCCCTCGCAGGCAAGCGACACAGACCGGAGATCGTTGAGAAACGGGTTCCGCATAGCCAGCGCCTCTGCACAAAGAAAGGTGGCCGCCAATACGAGGCCGGCGCTCAGTGATTTCCATCGTCCGGACATTGCAACACCGCCCGACTTCAGTCCGAGATGAGATCAGATTCGACACTTTCTCGAAACAGGTACTCTGAATTGGCTTATATCATCAACGGTTTTCTAAACATCCACAGCTTCCATTCGCCCATTAGACTAATTCACCGTCACGATCTTCAGGAGAGATCGCCCGGTTCGAAAGGAGCAACCGATGACGCGGGCTTTTTTCAATCGGCACGATCATGACGGTCACTCAGCTTCGCCAGGTTGCCGTCGTCGCAGCCCGGTCATGGGTTCCCGTCCCCCAGCGGTGAGTAGGAATGCCGGAGATCCAGACGCCCGTACCGATCGGGAACCGAAAACCGTCGCCCTGCGGGTCGAGCGAATTCGAAACGCAGCAACCATGGCCAGCCGAATCTTGTCAGGTCTCACGGAATGCGCGCGCGAACATGTCGGTGACGGGCTGAAGAACATAGTCGAGCAAAGTACGTTGCCCGGTCACCAGCATTACCTCAACCGGCATGCCGGGGTAGAGCTTGTCCAGATCGACCTTGTGCTGTCTCAGCAGCAACGGGTCGACCTGTAGCTCGACCTTGATCTCGTAATAGGATTGTTCGCTCTTGCGATCGAAGAGACTGTCGGCCGAGACATGTACAACGCGCCCCGGCAAGGTGGGCGTAATTCGTGAAGAAAAGGCAACCAATCGAATTTCCGCCGGCAGCCCGGCCCTAACGATATCGATATCCTGAGGGCTTAGTCGAGCTTCGATGACGTAGGGCGCGTCGGTTGGCACAAGATCGAGAACCGGAGCGCCGGGACCGATCACGCCGCCTTCGGTGTGAAACTGCATTCCCACGATCGTTCCGGCCATCGGTGCCCGCAATTCGAGACGGTTCAGCTTGTCGCGTGCTGCCCGCAACCGGGGCTGCATATCGGCAATGCGAGCCGAAAGGTCGCGGAGATCGCCGACGACCTGGTTTCTGGTCTGGGTCTTCAGATCAAGGAGCTCGAGCCGAGACTTGCCGATCAACAAGCGCGCCTGCGCCTTTTGCGACGCGATATCACCCAATGCCCCATCCATTTGCGCGGATGTGCGCTGCAGGGCATAAAGTCGAGGACGACTCTGGAGCCCCTGTTCGACCAGTTGTTCGACCGCCGCAGTTTCCTTGCGAACCAGCCCACGTTGTCGCTGTGTCGCGGACTCCTGTGCGTCGAGACCACGTATTTGTTCTTCGAGCTGACGAATTCCTGCATTGAGGAGGCCGGCACGGCTTGCCAGCGCCTCGCGGCGCGCCTGAAAGAGTTCTTGCTGCACCCGCATCGCCCGCGTGACCCGCGTGCGGTCCGAGACAACCGCCAGCAGATCCGGCCATTCGATGACTTCCGCCTCCACCTGCTCCGCCTCGAGGCGCGCGCGCTCGACGATCAGGTCGACATACTGCCCTTCAAGCAGGTCATAGGTGGATTTCGGCACCGTGTCGTCGAGACGAACCAGAAGGTCGCCGGCTTCGACCCGGTCCCCTTCCCTGGCAATTATGCGTTCGATAATCCCGCCTTCGAGGTGCTGGATCGTCTGCCGCTTGTTCTCGACGCCGATGAACCCGTGAGCAACTGCGGCGCCCGTCAAAGGCGCCAGGGCCGACCACGTGCCGAATCCGGCAAAAAACAGGACTGAAAACAGCGTCGCAATCCGCAAGGGGCTTCGGATGCGATCCCGCAACGTTGCATGCGCAAGCGTCAATTCCATTGCTGTTTCGCTTCGCCGTCAACCGCGCGCAGGTGTTTTTTCTTGTGATCGCCCATAAACTCGATCACGTCCTTCGTCGGCCCAAACGCCCTCACCCTTCCGTTCTCCAACCACAGTAGTTTTCCGCAAACAGAAAGCAAATCGCGCCTATGCGCAATGACGACCAGCGTGACGTCTTCCGACTGCAGAGAAGCCAAGCATCGTAGTAGCGCCTCATGCCCCGCCTGATCAAGATTCGCGTCAGGTTCGTCGAGCACGACGAGGCGCGGCTTACCAAAAACCGCTCTGGCGAGCGCCACGCGCTGGCGTTGCCCCCCGGAAAGCCGCTCACCGTGATGGCCGACATCCGTGTCATATGCATCGGGCAACTGAAGGATCGCCTCATGGCATCCGGCCCGGCGCCCGGCCTCCATTACGGCCTCGAAGGGAACGTCTCGAAAGCGCGCGATATTCTGACGTACCGTTCCGGGAAAAAGTGCGGCCGATTGTGGCACGTACCCGACATGGTTGCCGAGCGCCTCAGGATCCCATTGCGCAAGTTCCGCGCCGTCAAATCGCACCGATCCGGCAGAAGGAGGCCATGCCCCGACAAGCACGCGCCCAAGGCTTGATTTTCCCGCAGCCGAATCTCCGATGACGCCCAGCGTGTCGCCGGGTTCCAAGGCAAAGGATACGTTCTGCAGTATGGGTTTGCGGTCCGCCGCAGCACGCAAGGCGACGTTTTCGATCTCCAGATCGCCGCGCGCATCGACCAATGCATGGCTGCGGTCAGCGGGTCGGTAGCTTTCCAGCAGAGCACGGAGACGCTTCCAGGCGTGACGCGCAGACACAAGCTGTCGCCATCCACTGAGGGCGGTTTCGACGGGCGCCAGGGCCCGCCCCAGGAGGATGGACGCCGCAATCATCTCGCCAGGCGTGATGGCACGAACGATGACGAGATACGCCCCGGCTCCCAGAATTGCCGCCTGCACGGCCAACCGGATCGATTTGGATACCGCGCCGAGTACACCGACGATCGTGGAGACGGACAACATCTGCGTGGATAGCGCATCGCGCATGCCCGCCCAGTTTACGACCACGCGTTGTTGCAGCCCCATCGTGCGAACGACATCGGCATTCGCCACGGTCGTTTCGAGAAAGGCCTGGCTCTCCGCGCCGGATAGCGACACTGACGAGCCGGGCCCCCGCGACAAGAAATCGTTGGCCATGGCAAGCGCAGCGAGAAGTGCAGCACTTCCTGCCGCCACGGCACCCAGGATCGGATGCAAGAACCAGATCGCGGCCACGAAAATCGGCACCATGGGCGTGTCGAAGATCGCGCCTGCGCTCGGAGACCCCAGAAACTGCCGGACCGTAGCAATGTCGGCGAGCGGCTGGATTGTAGATCTGGAGGCAGGACGAGCGGCCGAGTTGATAACCGCATCCAGCACTTTTCCGGAAATACGTCGGTCCAACCAGTCTCCGAACCGGGCAAAAACCGTAACGCGGCAGGCATCCAGCGCCCCCATGACCAGCAACGCCGCCAGAACCAACAAGGACAGGAAAATCAGTGTTTCGATCGAATGGCTCGTGAGCACTCGGTCAAAAACCTGCAACATATATAATGGCGAGGCGAGCATCAGAATATTGATGAGCAGCGAGACCACGATCAGGAAAGGCAAGATCGATCGCAACTCGCCAACCGGATTGTCTCCTGCCTTGCTCATCAATAGATCACCGCATTTGATATGCTGCTTCCACGCCTGCATACGGCGTATGCAACTGTGGCAAATCGAGTTGCCAGCTTGGTCGCAGAGGCAAACATAAGCAAGACACACTTGAGCGGTTCGCGCTAAAGCGTCTCGCCGGAACCAGGCGGTAGTGCCAGCATTTGTCGGCCCGAACCGTCTGCAATATCCGGGGCTTCCAACCGCGCAGGCCGCTCAGGCCTTGCCTATCGCGGCCTGCGCGGCCGCGAGGCGGGCGATCGGCACGCGGAAGGGCGAACAGGACACGTAATCCAGCCCGACCTCCTCGCAGAAGCGGATCGAGGCCGGATCGCCGCCGTGCTCGCCGCAAATGCCGAGCTTGATGCCCTCACGTGCCGTGCGGCCCTTGTCGGCGGCCATGCGCACCAGTTCGCCGACACCTTCGATGTCGAGCGACACGAACGGATCGGTCTCGATCACGCCCTTTTGGCGATAGGTCTCCAGGAACGTTGCGGCGTCGTCGCGCGAAATGCCGAACGTGGTCTGGGTCAGATCGTTGGTGCCGAAGGAAAAGAACTCCGCCACCTGCGCTATGGCGTGCGCGCGGATGGCGGCGCGCGGCAATTCGATCATCGTGCCGGTCAGATAGGCGATGCTGGTGCCGGTCTCGGCCATCACCTCGGCGGCGACCTGGTCGATGCGCGCCTTGACGAATTCGAGCTCCTGCACGATGCCGACCAGCGGCACCATGATTTCCGGCTCGACCGGGCGCCCGGTCTTGGCCGCGGCCTCGGCGGCCGCCTCGAAGATCGCCCGCGCCTGCATTTCGGCGATTTCGGGATAGGAGACCGCTAGCCGGCAGCCGCGATGGCCGAGCATCGGGTTGAACTCGTGCAGGGCCTCGGTGCGCTGGCGCAGCAATTCCGCCTCGACATCCAGGACGGCCGCGACCTCGGCGATCTCCTCCTCGGTCTTGGGCAGGAATTCGTGCAGCGGCGGATCGAGCAGCCGGATGGTGACCGGCAGCCCGGCCATGATCTCGAACAGCTCGGCGAAATCCGAGCGCTGCATCGGCAGAAGCTTGGCCAGCGCGGCGCGGCGCCCGGTCTCGCTGTCGGCGAGAATCATCTCGCGCATGGCCACGATGCGTTCGCCGTCGAAAAACATGTGCTCGGTCCGGCACAGGCCGATGCCCTCGGCGCCGAAGGAGCGCGCCGTACGCGCATCGGCCGGGGTCTCGGCATTGGCGCGCACCCGCATGCGGCGGATCGCGTCGGCCCATTCCATGATCGCGGCGAAATCGCCCGACAGTTCGGGCTGCTGCATCGCGGTCGCACCGGCCAGAACCTGGCCGGAGGCGCCGTCGATGGTGACCACGTCGCCGCGCCCGAAGCTGCGGCCGAGCGCGGTCATGGTCTGGGTCTTGTAGTCGACGCGCAGCGTGCCCGCGCCCGACACGCACGGCTTGCCCATGCCGCGCGCCACGACCGCGGCATGGCTGGTCATGCCGCCGCGCGTCGTCAGAATGCCTTCGGCGGCATGCATGCCGTGAATGTCCTCGGGGCTGGTTTCCACGCGCACCAGGATAACCTTGCGGCCGGCCGCCTTGGCTTCCTCGGCCTCGTCGGAGGAGAACACGATTTCGCCGGTGGCCGCCCCCGGCGAGGCCGGCAGGCCGAGGCCGATCACGTCGCGCTTGGCGGCCGGATCGATGGTGGGATGCAGAAGCTGGTCGAGCGAGGCCGGATCGATGCGCCCCACCGCCTCCTCGCGCGTGATCAGGCCTTCGGCGGCCATCTCGACGGCGATACGCAAGGCGGCCTTGGCCGTGCGCTTGCCGGAACGAGTCTGCAACATCCACAGCTTGCCGCGCTCGATAGTGAATTCGAGATCCTGCATGTCGCGATAATGGCGCTCGAGGGTCTCGGCGGTGCGCGCGAATTCGCCGAACGCCTCCGGCATCAGCTTTTGCAGCGACGGCTTGTCGGAGCCGGCCGCGATGCGGGCCTCCTCGGTGATGTTTTGCGGGGTGCGGATGCCGGCGACCACGTCCTCGCCCTGGGCGTTGACCAGAAACTCGCCGTAAAGCGTGCGCTCGCCGGTCGACGGATCGCGGGTGAAGGCCACGCCGGTGGCGGAACTGTCGCCCATATTGCCGAACACCATCGCCTGGACGTTGACCGCCGTGCCCCAGCCTTCGGGAATATTGTGCAGGCGGCGATAGGTGATCGCGCGATGGTTCATCCAGGACGAGAACACCGCGCCGATCGCGCCCCACAACTGCTCGTGCGGATCCTGGGGAAAGGGCTGCCCCAGCTCCTCCACCACCTTGGCCTTGTAGCGCTCGACCAGCCCGATCCAGTGGCCGGCGTCGAGCTCGGTGTCGAATTCGATGCCGAGCCCGGCTTTTTCGTCCTCGAGGATCTCCTCGAAAACCTCGTGGTCGAGCCCCATGACGACGTCGGAATACATCTGGATGAAACGGCGATAGCTGTCATAGGCGAAGCGGCGGTCCTGCGCCTCTTCGGCCAACGCCTCGACGGTGGCGTCGTTGAGGCCGAGATTGAGCACGGTGTCCATCATGCCGGGCATCGAGGCGCGCGCGCCGGAGCGCACGGAAACCAAAAGCGGATTGCGCGGATCGCCGAAACGGCGGCCGGTATCGGCGCCGATCCGGGCAAGCGCGTCTTCGACCTGTTGTTTCAGTTCGCCGGGATAGCTTTGTGCGTTGGCGTAATAATGGGTGCAGACCTCGGTGGTGATGGTAAAACCCGGCGGCACCGGCAATCCGAGCCCGGACATCTCGGCCAGATTGGCCCCCTTGCCCCCGAGCAGGTTCTTGTCGCCGACGCGGCCTTCCGCCTTACCGTTGCCGAAGTTATAGACCCATTTCGCCATCGCGATCTCCCTCGCCGTCTGGATAGCACCCGAAGACATATCCGACCGGGCCATCCCGCCCCCGGGGCGCCCGTGAATACCGATCCGTCCGGTCCGAATTACCCGCCTCTTTCGCGGTGCCACAGCCGACATCCGGCCCGCCCGGCAACCTCGCCGGGATAGCGCGCCATGCCGTCCGCCTGTCATGCGAACCGATTCGCCGGACGCAAGCCGGATCGCCCCGGCCCGGTCCGGCCTTGCTCTAGCGGTTTCGGGGATCGTTGACCACCGCAAATCCTCGCAGCCGCGGCAACGACGGCGACCGCCGACCGGCAGCGCGCGCTTGACGCCAACTAGTCATTGCACTGACGGCGGAGCATCCATATAAGGGCGCCACCCCGTCGCAAGGCAGCGACGATGCTGGGGCGTAGCCAAGTGGTAAGGCAACGGTTTTTGGTACCGTCATTCCCTGGTTCGAATCCAGGCGCCCCAGCCATGTCTCCACGGTCCGTTCCAAACAGACCGGCCCGCACCTCCGTTGCGGACAGACGGGCCCGTACCCCGGCCCGAGGTGCTGACTGGAAGCTTCCAACGATTGCCGGCAACGACGCCGTCGATTCGGCGCGCTATCGCGCCTGGCCGGCTGCCTGGCGCAGATAATAGCAGCAAAAGCCGAAACCGCCGGCCATCAGCATGTAGCTTTCGCCGACAGCGAGGCGGATGTTGGAATTGCTGAGCATGCTCGCCAGGAAAAAAATCAACGTCAGCAGATAGAAAAAATAGAGTTCGAGCGGAATCAGGCCGCGGCGGACGGCGGCCGTCGCCTGGTAGAGACACCACGCCAGAAGCACGGCATAAAATTCCAGGCCGAACAGGCCGAACCGGATGGCGATCTCCAGATAACCATTGTGCATCAGCTCATAGCCGATATCGGCGAAACGGGTCTGCTGCCACAGATTTTCCCACCAGATCCCCTGACCGAAAAGCCAGTCGAGGCGCCAGATCGAGAGGGCGTTCCACCAAACGCGGATGCGCGCGTCGAACGTATAGGGCAAGGTTCCCGAATCGATCGCGTCGAGCACCATCTGGCGCGCCGGCATTCCCGAAAGCAGCCGCTGGACCAGGTCCACGGCACTGACGACGACATGGCCGATCGTATGCCACACGATCTGATGAAAAATCAGGATCCCGACGACCGAGGCACACACGAAACCAGCCATGACCACCCATCGCGCCTTGCCCCTGATTTGCGCGAACGTGGCCGCCACGACGGAGGGCGCCGTCACGAGCAGCGCGATCCACACGCCCTTCGACTTGGCGCCGAAAATCCCGAGCACGGCGAGAATGCCGATCAGCAACGCAACCGCCAGCCCCGTCCACACGATCCGGCCCGGCAGATCGGAGCGGGAAAGCAGCCACAAGCCGAAGCAAAAGGCTCCGATCAGAATCAGACCGGCGCCGACGGAGGAATGGATGGTGTTGTTTTGGAAAAGAAACGGAACCAGGCCCGCATCCGGCCGAAAGACCGCCACGATGTCGATGCTGGCGAGCAAGGCGGCAAGGCTGATGGCTATGAAGACCCAGACCAGATGGGCAAGCTTGTCGCGGTAGAGGAAAAGCACATAACCGACCGTCATGTAGAGCGCCGGCATCAGATAGATGCCTTCCGCCGAGCCGCCGGTCGAGTCCGGTCTCGTCAGGACAACCCACACATAACGCAGCGCCACATAGTGCGCCCACACGAGGCAGGCCCAGCCCATCGGGCCCATCGCCGGGCGGAAATCGCGCCGGGAAAAATAGACCCAGAGCCCGAGCGCGATCGGCGGCAGCATCGCCACGCGGTAAAGGTCGGTCTCGATCCACACGGCCGAGATCATGCCGACCAGGCAAAACAGCACCGCGTGTCCGACGAGTTCGGTCCTGTGGAAAGGCGGCCTGTGCGCGGCCGGCTGCGTGGGCGCGTTCATGCCGCCTCCAGCGCGTAGCCCGCGCGCCGCAGGAAGTCGCGCGCCCGGAAGGAGAACGCGCGCCGCCTTTGCAAGGTCGGCAGCTTGGTGTGCGCGTAGCTGGCGGTGATGGTGGAACGGGCGCGATGGGTGCTGAAGGCGACAAGCGGCTCGCGGGTGGTATAGGTCGCCACACCGGTCGCCCAGCCGCGCTCCAGCGCCACGTCCCAGGGCAGCCACATGGTGGCGAGCGTTTCCACCAGGCGTTGGGCGCCGCTGCGGTTGACGGCATAACAGGCTGCCGACCCCAGCGGCCCGAACAGGCAGCGCCCGTACGCGTCGCCGGCCGCCGACACGCCCTTTTCCAGAAAACCGGTGGTGCGGTGGTTGACGAGCTTGACCAGCCGCGGCTCCTCGACGCCGGCAAACAGCGCCGCCGCCCTTTCGCCGAGCCGGTCGTTGAGCACGATGTCGTCCTCGGCGATGACGGCGACGTCAACGCCCTCGGCGACCACCGTCGCCAGGGCCGCCAGATGCGAGCGGTAGCAGCCATATTCGCCCGGCGTGACGATGCGCCCGTGCCTGGCGCGGAACCGTTCCCGGTCGATGGCGGACCATTCCTCCCGCGCGATCGCGCCGCCGTCGACGCCCTCCACACGGCGCAGATCCAGCCCCGTGGCCGTCTGCCGGATGGCGTCCCAGCGCTCGGGCGAGCGCGCGAGATTTATGACAAGAACTGGCACCATCGATGGTCTGTCACTGCAAAAAAGAACACGCCCCGGCCGCCTACAACGCGCCGGCCGGGGCAGAAATGTTTAGGTCGGCGCGCCTTTATAAGCAACCGCAAGGCCGCGGTTGGCCGCTCTTATTGAAAGTATGGCAAACACGCGTTGCGCCCGATCGGCGCGGCCCAGCGCCGTGGCGCGCGCGGCCGGCCGTTCTACGAACCGGCCCGCCGCATCAGCCCGGCGTCCGCTATCTCGCGTACCGCGGCGATGATCCGGTCCTGATCGGACTCGCCCAGATAGGGATGCATGGGCAAGCACACCACGTTGTTGCTGGCCGCCTCCGACACCGCAAGGCCGTCCGGGGCGCGGCCGTAGGCCGCATAGGCGGCCTGCAGATGCAGCGGCTTTTCGTAATAGATCATCGAGGGAATGCCGAGAGCGCTCAGATGCGCGCGAACGGCGTCGCGACGGTCCGATTCAACGGCGTATTGCGCCCAGGCCGAGCGATAGCCCGCGGCCACGGCCGGCACCTTGACCACGTCCGACAGCCCTGCGGTGTAACGGTCGGCTACCGCCTGCCTGGCTTCGGTTTCCGACGGCAAAATGGCCAGTTTCTCGATCAGAATCGCCGCCTGCAGCGTATCCAGGCGCGAATTGAGACCGATGCGGACATTGTCGTACTGGCTGGCACCCATGCCGTGAAAGGCGATCGAGCGCATCGTTTCGGCCAGATCGTCGTCGTTGGTCAGGATCGCGCCGCCGTCTCCATAACAGCCGAGCGGCTTGGCCGGATAGAAACTGGTGCCGGCCGCGGTGCCGAAAGCGCCGCATTTGGTGTTGCCGAAACTGCCGCCGATCGCCTGGGCCGCATCTTCCACGATCGCCAGCGCCCGCTCCTGCGCGAAGCGGCCGAGCGCCCGATAGTCGGCCGACAGGCCGAACAGATCGACGGGGATGATCGCCTTGGGCGTCAGCCGCCCCTCGGCGCGGACCTGCTCGTAGGCGGCTTCCAGGCTGGCGAGCGAGACGTTGTAGCTGTCCGGTTCGATGTCGACGAACACCGGCTCGGCCCCGGCCAGAACCACGACTTCGGCGGTGGCGGCAAAGGTGAAGCTGGGGCAGAAAACCGCGTCGCCCGGTCCGATGCCGAGCGCCATTAGCGGGATCAGCAACGCATCCGTGCCGTTGGCGCAGCCCACCACGTGGCGCACGCCGACGAAATCGGCAAGCCGCCTTTCGAACTCGGCGACCTCGGGTCCGTGAATATAGCGGCCATGCGCGAACACCCTGGCCATGGCAGCCTGAAGCTGCGGCTCGATTCGTTCGCGCTGCGTGTGGAGATCGACAAACTGCATGTGCGCCTTTCAAGCGAAGCCTTGCTGTGCGGCCTTCCAGCCTGACCCGCTGATAGAAGGCGCGCGTCAAAGGTGCAAGCACGGCCGGCCGTCAATCTCGTCGCCGTGTCGTTACACAAGGTGAAGAGCCGAGGCCGGGCGGTTCGGAGCCCGGCGAGACGGGGGCGCGGGCAAAGTTTTCTTGAAACGAGGCCCACGCCATGCCACCACGCGCCATCGCCGCGGCGCAGACCGCGTGGGTTCGTTCCGGCCCTCCGGTGGGATGGGTCGCCATTCGTCGGGGTTCACATGAACATCGCCATGATCGGTTCCGGCTATGTCGGATTGGTGAGCGGCGCGTGTCTGGCCGATTTCGGACATCGCGTGACCTGCGTCGACGTCGACGAACAAAAGGTCGCCGCGCTGCAATCGGCGCGCATCCCGATCTACGAGCCGGGCCTCGACCGGCTGGTTGCCGACAATGTCGCCGCCGACAGGCTGTTCTTCACGACCGAGCTCGCCCCGGCGGTCGCCGAGGCCGACGTCGTGTTCATCGCCGTCGGCACGCCGTCGCGGCGCGGCGACGGCCATGCGGATCTGTCGTTCGTCCACGCGGCCGCACGCTCGATCGCCGGCGCCCTCCGAGGCTTCACCGTGGTGGTGACGAAATCGACCGTGCCGCTCGGCACCGGCGACGATGTGGAGCGCATCATGGGCGAAGCCAATCCGGAGGCGGATTTCGCCGTCGCGTCGAATCCCGAATTCCTGCGCGAAGGCGCGGCGATCGACGATTTCAAACGCCCCGACCGCATCGTCATCGGCACCCAGGACGAGCGCGCCCGCACCGTCATGGCCGAGGTCTACAGACCGCTCTATCTCAACCAGGCGCCGATCCTCTTCACCAGCCGGCGCACGGCCGAAATGATCAAATACGCCGCCAACGCGTTCCTGGCGACCAAGATCACCTTCATCAACGAGGTTGCGGATTTGTGCGAACAGGCGGGCGCGGACGTGCAGGAGGTGGCCCGCGGCATCGGTCTCGACAAGCGCATCGGTCCGAAATTCCTCAATGCCGGGCCGGGCTACGGCGGCTCGTGCTTTCCCAAGGACACGCTCGCCTTCGTCAAGACCGCGCAGGACCTGGGTACGCCGCTGCGCCTGGTGGAAACGACGGTCGCCGTCAACGACCAGCGCAAGCGGGCCATGGCGCGCAAGGTCGTCGCCGCCTGCGGCGGGGCGGTGCGCGGCAAGCGCATCGCGATCTTCGGCCTGACCTTCAAGCCCAATACCGACGACATGCGCGAGGCGCCCTCGATCGCCATCATCCAGGCGCTGCTCGACCAGGGCGCGCACATCACCGCCTACGATCCCGAAGGCATGGACGCCGCGCGCGCCTATTTCGCCCAGATCGACTATGCCCAAAACGCGTATGACGCCGCAGCCGACGCGGACTGCGTCGTGATCGTCACGGAATGGAACGAGTTCCGCTCGCTCGACTTCGAGCGCCTGAAGGCGATCATGGCCACGCCGGTGCTGGTCGACCTGCGCAACATCTACCGCCCGAAGGACGTCGAACGGCTCGGTTTTGCCTATGCGAGCCTCGGGCGTCCGAACGGGATCGACTGAGCGGCATCCTTCGGCGCACGGCGCTGGACATGATGCCGCCCGAATTGGACCGACAGATGACGGTTGGTCCGAAACCAAACGAGAGGCGGCGATGTTGTCGAAATGGAGCCTTGTCGTGGTCGCCGGCGCGCTTGCCGGCTGCACCAGCCTTTCGGGCGGGCTCGACGACGAAATCGTGTCGTCGCTTCATTTCGACCAGATCCCCTGTGATCGACTGGTGGCGGAACGCGACGCGCTCGCCGCCGAGCATGGCGAGCCGGATGCGCTCGACCCGGGCGAAAAACCCGGCGCACGGCCGGCCTTGCTGCCGACCGGTTTCGGCACGCTGGTGCCCGACGCGCGCGGCCGCAACGCCAAACAGCACCGCAAGGCGCTCGGCCGCATCGAGGCGATGGACCGCTCGATCACCCGCCGCGAATGCCGCGGCGCATAGTCCCGCAGGCACAATCGCAAGAAGGGCGCCGGCCCTTGCCCGCAGCACCGATACCGAATAGAACAAATAGAGAACAATCAGCGAGGACACGCGATGAAAAAGACCGGAAAGATCGATTATCTGGAAATGTCGGCTCCCGGCGCGACGCTCGACGCGGTCAAGGCCTTCTACAGCAATGCGTTCGGCTGGACCTTTACCGATTACGGCCCGACCTATTCCGCCTTCGACGAGGGGCTGGAAGGCGGGTTTGAGGCAACCAAGCCGGATGAGGCGGCAAAACCGTTGCCGGTGCTTTATTCGGAAAATCTGGAGGAAACGCTGGCCGCGGTCGAGGACGCCGGCGCGACGATCGTGCGACCGATCTTCTCCTTCCCCGGCGGCCGACGGTTCCATTTCGCCGATCCGGCTGGCAACGAGCTGGCGGTGTGGGGCGACTAGGCTGTTCGGTTCGGCCAAGGCCAGGCAGGCGGTCACGCTTGCCTCAGCTCGCCTCGCGAATCTGTTCGGCGGTCTGTAGATCGACCGAAACGAGCTGGCTGACGCCCTGTTCGGCCATGGTGACGCCGAACAGGCGGTTCATGCGCGCCATGGTGATCGGGTTGTGGGTGATGATGACGAAGCGGGTATGGGTGCTCGCCGCCATCTCGTCCATCAAATTGCAGAAACGCTCGACATTGTGATCGTCGAGCGGCGCGTCGACCTCGTCGAGCACGCAGATCGGCGCCGGGTTGGTCAGGAACACGGCGAAGATCAGCGCCATCGCCGTCAGCGCCTGCTCGCCGCCCGACAGCAAGGTCATGGTCTGCGGTTTCTTGCCCGGCGGGCGGGCGAGGATTTCCAGGCCCGCCTCCAGCGGATCGTCGGATTCGACCAGTTGCAGCTCGGCCGTGCCGCCGCCGAACAGGTGGGTGAACAGGCGCTGGAACTGGGCGTTGACCCGGTCGAACGCCTCGAGCAGGCGTTCGCGGCCCTCCCGGTTCAGGCTCTGGATCGCCAGACGCAGCTTCTTGATCGCCTCGATCACGTCCTCGCGTTCGGTGACGATGGTCTCCAGACGCCCGGCCAGTTCCCGCTGCTCCTCCTCGGCGCGCAGATTGACCGCGCCGAGCCGTTCGCGGTCGCCCTTCAAGCGGTCGATGCGCCGTTCGACATCGCCCATCTCGGGCAGCGGATCGTCGGGACCGAGCCCGGTGTGGCGAAAGACCAGATGCGGCGCGATCCCCAGCGCCTCCTGGATACGCGCTTCGGCGTCGCGTCGGCGCTCCTCCGCCGCCGTCAGGCGCTCCTCGGCGCGGCCGCGCGCCTCGCGGCTTTCCGACAGCGCCTGCAGGGCGGCATTGGCGGCCTTGTCGAACTCGGTCTGGCGCGTCTCGGCCACGGCGAGCGCGTCGGCGGCCTCGCTGCGGCGGGTCTCGGCGTGGCCCAGTTCCGACAACAGCGCCCGCCGGCGCGCGTCGAGCGCATCGGGCGCATCCTCGATCCCGGCGCGCTCGCGCCCGGCCTCGGCGCGCCGTTCGATCAAGGCGGCCTTCTGGCGGTCGGCATTGTCGGCGCGCGCGATCCAGGCCTGGCGCTCCTGCGCGATCGCCGTCAATCGCCTCTGCCTGGCCTCCGCTTCGCGTTTCAGACCGTCATCGAGGGCGCGCGCGTCCGCAAGGGCGGAACGATCCTCCGCAACCAGGGTCGACTGGCGCTCGAAACGCGACTGGATGTCGCCGGGGTCCGGCGCGCCGTCGAGCGCGGCCTGCGCCTCGGCCAGAAGCCTTGCCTCCTCGGCCGCGCTCTCGTCCAGCCGCGCGATCGCCTCGGCAAGCGTCGCCCTGCGGGTCGACAATTCGCCGGCCGCCTTTTCGGCCCTGGCCAGTTCCTCGCGCGCCTCGCCGGCCGCGCGCTGGGCAAGCCGCCAGGCCTCGCGGGCCTGTTTTTCCATCTCCACGGTTTGACGCACCAGCGCGTCGGCCTCCTGCTGGGCGGTTTCAGCCTGCTTGAGACGCGCGGCGGCGGCGGCAACCTCCTGTTCCAGTTCGGCGAGCCGGTTCTTCTGCGCCAGCCGCTGGGCGGCGGCCGTCGGCGCGTCGGCGCTGGCGGTGAACCCGTCCCATCGCCACAGAGCGCCGTCGCGGCTGACCAGACGCTGGCCGGGCGCGAGCGCCTTTTGCAGCCTGGGTCCGTCGGCCGCCTCGACCAGGCCGATCTGGGCGAGCCGGCGCGCCAACTGGCGCGGCGCGCGCACGATCTCGGCCAGCGGGCGCACGCCCTCGGGCAGGCGCGGGTCGCCGTCGGCGGGATCCATCTCGCCCCAATGGACCGGTGCGGCGCGGTCGAGCGGCACATCGAGATCCTCGCCCAGCGCCGCGCCGAGCGCGGTCTCGAAACCGCGCTCGACCCTGATCTGCTCGAGGGCGGCGGGAAAAAGCCCGCTGTCGCCGGCATTGAGAACCTTGGCCAGCGTGCGCGCCTCGGTTTCCAGGCGCTGCAGCTCGGCGCGCGTCTCGTCGAGCGGCGCCCGCAACGCGGCCTCGGCCGCGCGCGCGTCGGCAACCTTGGTTTCGGCGGCCGTGGTGGCGGTCTCCGCCGCCGCGACATTGGCCTCGGCCTGTTCGACCTTGCGCTGCTTTTCGGCCGGATCCGGCAATTCGGAAAGCCGGGCGGCCACGGCTTCGGCTTCGCCGCGTTTTTCGGCCAGTTGGCGCTCGAACCTGTCGCGGCGCTCGGCGTGCTCGCGCACGGAGCGCTCGAACTGGGTGCGCTGCGCCAGTGCCTCGGCCCGTTCGGCGGTGATCGCGGCCAGCTTCTCCTCGCTCGCGGCGAGCCGCAACGACGCTTCCTCGAATGTCGCCTTCGCCGCCTGCTCGCGTTCGGCGGAGCCGGCCTGCTCCGCGGTCAGGGTCTTTTCCTCCGCGTCGAGCCGGGCCAGCGTGTCGGCATTGTCGCGCACGAGACGCTCCTCGCGCTCGATATCGGCGTCGAGCTGGGCGATGCGACGGTCGAGCTCGCCCTGGCGCGTCTTCAGGCGCGCGGCCTCCTCGTCGATCTGCGTGCGGGCGATCGACAGGCGCTGCAGCGCGGCGGCGGCGGTGGCCTCGGCGTCGCGCAGTTCGGGCAGGCGCATCGCCGCGACGGCCTGCTCCTTGGCGGCGTTCATCTGCTCCTGGGCGCGCTCGCCGACCAGCGACGTCGCCGCCGCGAGCGCCGATTGCGCCTCGCCCGCCTGCTGCTTGGCCTGCGACCAGCGCAGATGCAGCAGGATCGCCTCGGCCTGGCGGATATCGGCCGACACGCTCTTGAAACGGGCCGCCTGGCGCGCCTGACGCTTGAGGCTCTCGATCTGGCTTTCCAGCTCGCCGACGACGTCGTCGAGCCGCTCGAGGTTCTGTTCGGCCGCGCGCAGGCGCAGCTCGGCCTCGTGGCGGCGCGAATGCAGGCCGGAAATGCCGGCCGCCTCCTCCAGCAGCGCACGCCGGGCCTGCGGCTTGGCCTGGATCAGCTCGCCGATACGGCCCTGGCCGACCATGGAGGGCGAGCGCGCGCCGGTCGACTGGTCGGCGAACAGGAGTTGCACGTCCTTGGCGCGCACCTCCTTGCCGTTGATGCGATAGACCGACCCGGCCTCGCGCTCGATGCGCCGCGACACCTGGAGCTCGTCGGTGTCGTTATAGGCGGCCGGCGCGGAGCGGTCGGCATTGTCGAGGAAAAGCGTCACCTCGGCCGTGTTGCGGGCCGGACGCGTGCCGGAGCCGGAGAAGATGACGTCGTCCATGCCGGACGCGCGCATGTTCTTGTAGGAATTCTCGCCCATGACCCAGCGCAGGGCCTCGACGAGATTGGACTTGCCGCAGCCGTTCGGCCCGACCACGCCGGTCAGGCCGCTTTCGATGACGAACTCGCTGGGTTCGACGAAGGATTTGAAGCCGAGGACGCGAAGCCGGGAAAAGCGCATCAGGCGCGGCTCCCCCGCCCTGCGGCCGCAGGAAGGCCCCGCCGGGCTGGCTGCCTGGCGTCAGAGCATGCTGTCGATGATTGCCGAGAACTCGTCAATCGACATGGCCCCCGCATATTTTTTGCCGTTGACGAAAAAGGTCGGCGTGGAGTCGACGCCGAATTCCTTCGCTCCGCGGTCCTTGACAGCCCTAACATCCTCCAGAAGCTTCTGGTCCGTCAAGCACGCCTCGAAGGACTCCTGTGAAAAACCGGCCAGACGGGCGATTTTCAGCAATGCTTCTCGGGCGTTTTCCACCGATACCCAGGCATCCTGCTGCTTGAACAGCACATCGGCCATGGCGAAATATTTGTCGTCGGCGCAGCGCGCCAGCATGAAACCGGCTTCCGCGCGCGGATCGAACGGAAATTCCCGCAGGACCAGCCGCGCCTTGCCGGTATCGATATATTTCTCCTTGAGCGCGGGATAGGTGTTGCGGTGGAAATTGCCGCAATGGCCGCAGGTCGTCGACGCGTATTCCACGATCGTGACCGGAGCGTCTTCGTCGCCGACCCATTTTTCGGGCAAGGCGCCCGGTTCCATCAGCTTGTCGATATCGACCGAGCCCTGCGCCTCGGGCACGGCCACTTTCGGCGTCTCGGGCGTTTCAGGCGCGCTCGCGCCGTTGGAATCGCTGCACGCCGCCAGCAAAGCGGCTGCCGGCAGGGTTGCCAGCGAAGCGACGACGTTGCGACGCGAAACGAAACGGGTCATGCGAATCACCTGTCGATATCTGGATTTTGCTACGGTCGGCGATGAAAAAGCGAGAGTTGGCGCTTAATAAGGCATTGCAACCGCCAGTCACAGAGCAAAGTGTCGCGGCGCGTTCACGAAATCGCCAACGTCGCCGACACGCCTTCATTTGCGCGCGGCGACGACGTTGCGGCCGAGCCGTTCCAGCGCCGCGCGCAACCCGGGATCGCTGACGCTGCTGACGCTGTTTTCGACCAGGCCGATTTCGTCCTTGCTCAGGGCGCGCGGGGCAGGACGCCGGCGCACGGCGTCGTTGCCGACCGGCTTTTGCACGATGCGGATGCGGCCGATCGCGGCAAAGCCGAAAAAACTGTTGATACGGCTGACGATTTCGCCGGTTTCGTGCTGGAGGTGCAGCGCGGCCGCGCCCTCGCAGGCGACGATCAGGGTCGCGGGCTCGAACGGGTCGTCCTCATGGCGCCGCCGCGGCCAGGCGATCTTTTCCGGCCGGGTGGACGCGGCCAACCGCGTGCCGGCGAGCTCCGGCCACGACTGGACCAGGCTCACCGACATGCCGGCGCGCTTTTTCATCACCGGGTCGAGAATGCGCGTCGCCAGGTCGCTGACGGCGACCGGCGCACCCCGATATCCCTTTCCTTTCATGCCTGACCTGCCTTATCGGTGGGGCGCGAACCGCCCACCGCCATCATAGCCGAGCCGCCCGCCGATGACAGCCCCCGCCAAGCCCGAACCGAACCGGACGGACTTCGCCGCCCGGCTGATGGCCTGGTACGATCGCCACCATCGCCGGCTGCCCTGGCGGGTGGCGCCCGGCGAGCGCGCAAACGGATTGCGGGCGACGCCCTACCGGGTCTGGCTGTCGGAGATCATGCTGCAGCAAACCACGGTCGCGGCGGTCAAACCCTATTACGAACGGTTCTTGCGCGACTGGCCCGACGTGGAGGCTCTGGCGGCGGCCGAGCGCGAGGCGGTGATGAAGGCCTGGGCGGGGCTTGGCTACTATTCGCGGGCGCGCAACCTCAAAAAATGCGCCGAAGAGGTGGTGGCGCGCCATGACGGCGCCTTTCCCGCCGACGTTGCCGCGCTCCGCGCCCTGCCCGGCATCGGCGCGTATACTTCCGCAGCGATCGCGGCGATCGCTTTCGACATCCCGGTCGCCGTCGTCGACGGCAATGTCGAGCGGGTCGTTACCCGCCACGCGGCGATCGAGGCGCCGGTCGCCACGGTCAAGAAGGACATCGCCGCGATCGTGCAACGCTGGCTGCCCGCCGAGCGGCCGGGCGACTTCGCCCAGGCGATGATGGATCTCGGCGCCACGATCTGCACGCCGCGCGCGCCGGCCTGCGCGCTATGCCCCGTCAGCGCGGACTGCGCCGCCTTTGCCGCCGGCGAGGCCGAGCGCTATCCGGTCAAGCCGGCAAAGGCGGCCAAGCCGGTGCGCACCGGCGCCGCCTTCGTCGCCGAGCGCGCCGACGGCGCGCTGCTGTTGCGCAAGCGCGGCGAAACCGGCCTGCTGGCCGGCATGAGCGAGGTGCCGACGAGCGCCTGGTCGGCGCGGACGGACGGCGCCGGCGGCCTCGAGGCCGCGCCGTTTGCCGCCGGCTGGCGGACGGCGGGCGAAATCCGCCACGTCTTTACCCATTTCGAACTGCGGCTTTCGGTCTACCACGCCCGTTTCGACGACGACGCCCCGGCCGGCCATTGGTGGTCGCCGCGGCATCTTGTCCACGGCGAAGCGCTGCCGACTGTCATGAAAAAGGCAATCGAGGCTGCGATACCGGGCGCGACCAGGAAACCTCCCGCCCCCGGAGCGAGCCCATGAGCGACATCCGCCACATCGTGTTCGATATCGGCAAGGTGCTGATCCACTACGATCCCGAAATCCCCTACACGCGCCTGATCCCGGACGCGCGGGAGCGGCAGCGCTTCTTCGACACGGTGTGCACGCCGGCCTGGAACGTGGAACAGGACCGCGGGCGAAGCTGGGAAGAGGCGGAGGCGCTGTTGATCGACGATCATCCGCATGAGGAAGACAATATCCGCGCCTTTCGCCGCCACTGGCACGAGATGGTGCCGCACGCCTATGACGACAGCGTCGCGCTGATGCTGGAACTGATCGAGCGCGGCCACGACGTCACCATGCTGACCAATTTCGCCGCCGACACCTTTGTCGAGGCGCGCCGCAGATTTCCGTTTCTGGACCGCCCGCGCGGCGTCACGGTGTCGGGCGAGGTCGGCATGATCAAGCCCGACCGCCGCATCTACGAGCTTCACGCGGCAACCTTCGGCCTCGACCCCGCCGGCGCGATCTTCATCGACGACAGCGAACCAAACGTCGAGGGCGCACGCGAGGCCGGATGGCGGGCGATCCACTTCACCGCGCCGGCCATGCTGGAAGACGCGCTGGCGCGCCACGGCATCGTCGTCTAGGCGCCGGAGGCGCGGCGGGCGGTCAGGCCGCGGCGACGGCCATGCGCTGACGCATGTCCTGGCGCAGGGCGTCGAGCGGCGTCGGCGCGCCCTTTCTGTCGAAATGCCAGAAGGTCCAGCCGTTGCAGGCGTCGAGCCCCTGGACGCGCGCGCCCATCTTGTGGATGGAACCGGCCTCGTTGCCGACGGCGACGGTGCCGTCGGCGCGCACCCGCGCGGTCCAACGGCGCTTGGCGTCGCTGAGTTCCAGGCCGGGCGCGACCAGGCCCGCCTCGATCAGGCTGACGAAGGCGATGCGCGGCTCGGCGCGCTTGCCCGTCAGGATGGCGAGTTCGGGATTGTCGAGCGGCTCGACCGCGTCGATGCGCGCCGTGGCGGCGTCGATATAAGCCTGCTCGCGCTCGATGCCGACAAAATGCCGGCCGAGCCTCTTGGCGACCGCGCCGGTGGTGCCGGAGCCGAAGAACGGATCGAGCACCACGTCGCCGGGCCGTGTCGAGGCCATCAGCACGCGCGCCAAAAGGGCTTCGGGCTTTTGTGTCGGATGCGCCTTCGCGCCGTCGGCGCCCTTCAGCCGCTCGGCGCCGGTGCAGATCGGAAACAGCCAGTCGGTGCGCATCTGCACGTCGTCGTTCGAAGCCTTGAGCGCCTCGTAGTTGAAGGTGTAGCCCTTGGCCTTCTGGTCGCGCGAGGCCCAGATCATGGTTTCATGCGCGTTCTGAAAGCGCCGGCCGCGGAAATTCGGCATCGGATTGGTCTTGCGCCACACCACGTCGTTGAGGATCCAGTAGCCGAGATCCTGCAACTTGGCGCCGACGCGGAAAATGTTGTGATAGGAGCCGATGACCCAGATGGTGCCGGTCGGCTTGAGCACGCGGCGCGCGGCCAGCAGCCAGGCGCGGGTGAAGGCGTCGTAGGCCTGGAAACTGTCGAACTGGTCCCACGCATCGTCGACGGCGTCGACCTTGGACTGGTCGGGCCGGTGCAGATCGCCGCCGAGCTGCAGATTGTAGGGCGGGTCGGCGAAAATCGCGTCGACCGAATGGTCCGGCAGGCGCTCGAGCGCAGCGACGCAATCGCCTTTCAGGATCGTGTCGCACCAATCGGTTCGGGAGGCGGTCAGGTCGGCGACGGAACGCACGGCTGGCATGGCGATACTCACAACACTTGGACTGTTTACGCCTCGTTATGGTTACCGCGTTGCGTAAATTTTTAGTGTATCGCCCGGCCGATTTGCGCCGGCGCGGCACATACGATATCTGGCCGGCATTCCCCTCCCTCCAAACACAGGCCGATCCATGCAGCCCGAGCTGGTAATTTTCGATTGCGACGGGGTTCTCGTCGATTCCGAGATCATCGCCGCGCGGGTGGAGGCGCAGTTGATCACCGAGGCGGGCTTTCCCATCACCGCGGCCGAGCTGGGCGAACGCTATGCCGGCCTCACCTTCCGCGACATCCTGCTGCGCATCGAGGAGGAGGCGCGCATTCCGTTGCAGGCAAGCCTGCTGGAACGCGCCGAGAAGGCCGTCGACCGGGCACTCGCGCGCCAGGTGGAAGCGGTCGACGGGGCACTGGAAGCGGTGTTGAGGACCACCGCGCCGCGCTGCATCTGCTCCAATTCCTCGCCGCAGCGCCTGGAGATGATGCTGACCAGGACCGGGCTGAAGCCGGCCTTCGCCGATGCGGTTTTCTCGGCCGAGCAGACGCCCGAGCGGCGCCCCAAGCCGGCGCCGGACGTGTTCCTCTTCGCCGCCGAACGCCTGCGCGCCGAACCGGCCAACACGTTCGTGATCGAGGATTCAGCGCATGGGATCGCCGGCGCGAAGGCGGCCGGCATGCGGGTGATCGGCTTCACCGGCGGGCGCCACAGCTATCCCGGCCATGCCGACGTGCTGACGGAGGCCGGCGCGGAGACCGTGATCGGCCGCTGGTCCGATTTTCAGCCGACCCTGGCCGCCTTGTCGCAGTGGTCGGAAGCACCCTGACCCCCGCACCGGGCCGCTGTGGATCGCGGCGCGTAAACGCCGGCGCGGCCTCGCTCGGCCTGTCGGCCGGTTGGTGTCAGGCTGCTAGCGGGCGCGGCCGCGTGCCTCAGCGCGTCTTGGGCGGGCCCTCGTCGTAGCCGACGAAGACCTGGATGTTCTGCGCGCTCGGCGTGGGGAAGGTCACGTTGGGATCGTTGAAGACGAACTGGGTCGCGGGCTGATTCGCGGTCAGCGCGACATCGTATCTGTGCAGTTCAGAATAAAGCACCTGGTCGCCCTGCACCACCGCCACGCGGATCGGCATCGACACCTGGCCGTCCTTGGCCACAGGCCCCGGCACAACCCTGCCGGCGGCGGCGACGTTCATGGTCAGCATGCCCGAGCCGTAGCTGCAGCTTCGCGTCACGTCGGTGATCGCGGCCTGGTAGACCACCTTGTCGGGATCGTTCTCGGCACCTTTTTGGTAGGTATTGTAATAGGCCGTACCGGCGCGCAGGATCACCCGCGGGCAATAGGCGCGCAACTCGTCGGCCGAAATCTTCTCGTTCTCGTTGGTGGCGGCATTGTTGCCGACGCCACCGAGGCCGAGGTCCAGCCCGCCGCCCGACTGACACCCCGCGACGGCGAGCAGCAGCCCGAGGGCGGCCGCACGCTTTACAAAACCCGGCTTGTTCACCAACAACACCATCAACCGCTCTTTCCTGTGACAACGGCGCCGTTCTATATCAACGCCGCGCCGAAAATGCGACCGATGGATTGTGGTTTTTCAACGACGCCGCGGCCCCGACAGCCGGCCGCGGCCCGCAGATGAGGAACGGACGGGTAAAATGCGCTATGTCTCAACCCGGGGAACGGCCCCGACCCTCGGTTTTTCCGACGTGCTCCTGACGGGGCTCGCGCGCGACGGCGGGCTCTACCTGCCCGAGAGCTGGCCGCAGCTCTCGCCGGCCGACATGCGCGCCCTGCGCGGACGGCCCTATGACGAAGTCGCAAGCCGGATCATGGCGCCGTTCATCGACGGCGAGATCGCCCAGGACACGGTGTCGGCGATCGCGCGCGAGGCCTATGCCACGTTCCACCACCCGGCCGTGTGCCCGCTCGTGCAGAGCGCGCCGGGCGAATTCGTGCTGGAACTGTTCCACGGACCGACGCTGGCCTTCAAGGACGTCGCCATGCAGATGCTGGCGCGGCTGATGGATCACGTTCTGGCCGAGCGCGGCGAGCGCGCCACGATCGTCGGCGCGACCTCGGGCGACACCGGCGGCGCGGCGATCGAGGCGTTCGCCGGCCGCGACCGGACCGACATCTTCATCCTGTTTCCGCACAACAAGGTCTCGCCGGTGCAACAGCGCCAGATGACCACCTCGCGGGCGGCCAATGTCCACGCCCTGGCGATCGAAGGCAATTTCGACGACTGCCAGGCGATCGTCAAAGCCATGTTCAATCATCACGGTTTTCGCGAAAAAACCCGACTTTCGGGCGTCAATTCGATCAATTGGGGCCGGATCATGGCCCAGATCGTGTATTATTTCACGTCCGCCGTCGCGCTCGGCGCGCCGGAGCGGGCGGTGTCGTTTACGGTGCCGACCGGCAATTTCGGCGATATTTTCGCCGGCTACGCCGCCAAGAAGATGGGTCTGCCGATCGAAAGGCTGGCGATCGCCACCAACGACAACGACATCCTCGCGCGCGCGCTCGCGTCGGGACGTTACGAGACGCAGGGCGTGGTGGCGACAACCTCGCCGTCGATGGACATCCAGGTCTCGTCCAATTTCGAACGCGCGCTTTTCGAAGCCTGCGGGCGCGACGCGCCGGCGACGGTCGCGGCGATGGAGGGGCTCAGGCAGTCCGGCGCCTTCACCATCGCGCCGGCGGCGCTCAAGACGTTGCGCGCCGATTTTTCGGCGGGACGCTCGACCATGGCCGAAACCGCCGACACCATGCGTACGGTGCTTGACGACAGCGGTTATCTGCTCGATCCGCACTCGGCGACCGCGATGCGGGTGGCGCGCCAAATCGACGATGGACCAAGCCCGATGATCGTGCTCGCCACCGCCCACCCGGCGAAGTTTCCCGATGCGGTCAAGGAAGCGACCGCGGTGCACCCGACCTTGCCATCGCGCCTTGCGGGCCTTATGGATCATGAGGAAAACTACGAAATCCTGGCGTCGGAAACCGAGGCGGTCGAGGATTATGTCGGCAGGCATACGCGCGCGGCCGGCTGAGGGAGTACAAGGAGTAGGCCATTTATGGCAGTTGAGGTAAGCCGTCTGTCGAACGGTTTGACGGTCGTCACCGAAACCCATCCCCATATCGACAGCGTCGCGCTCGGCGTGTGGGTCCGGTCCGGGTCGCGCGACGAGCATGAGAACGAACACGGCATCGCCCATCTGCTCGAGCACATGGCTTTCAAGGGCACCGGCTCGCGTTCGGCATGGGACATCGCCTCCCAGATCGAGGATGTGGGCGGCGAGATCAACGCGGCCACGAGCGTGGAAACGACATCGTTTTTCGCCCGCGTGCTGCGTGACGACCTGCCGCTCGCGATCGATCTCCTGGCCGACATCCTGACCGATTCCCGGTTCGATCCGGAGGAATTGCGCCGCGAGCAGCATGTCATCCTGCAGGAGATCGGCGCCGCCCACGACACACCCGACGACGTGGTTTTCGACCATTTTTCCGAAACCGCCTTTCGCCACCAGACGCTTGGACGCACCATTCTCGGCACGCCCGAAACGGTGCAGTCGTTCACGCCCAAGCAGATCCACGATTTCATGGCGCGCCAATATGGCGCCGACCGCATGGTGGTGGTGGCCACCGGCGCCGTGCGCCACGACGAATTCGCCCGCGAGGTCGAAAAGCGGCTCGGCCTCCTGCAGCCCAAGGCGCCGGCCGGCACGCCGCCGACGGCGCATTATGTCGGCGGCGACTTTCGCGAACACCGCGACCTGATGGACGCCCAGATCGTGCTCGGCTTCGAGGGCCGCGCCTACCACGTGCGGGACTTCTATGCCTCCCAGCTGCTTTCCATGATCCTGGGCGGCGGCATGTCGTCGCGCCTGTTCCAGGAGGTGCGCGAGCGCCGCGGGCTTTGCTATTCGGTCTATGCCTTCCATTGGGGCTTTTCGGACACCGGCGTGTTCGGCATCCACGCCGCCACCGGCAAGGAGGATATGGCGACGCTGGTTCCCGTGCTCGTGAACGAATTGAGCAAGGCCGGCGAACGCATCAAGCAGGAAGAGCTCGACCGGGCGCGGGCGCAATACCGGGCCGGGTTGAAGATGTCGAGCGAAAGCGCGGCCAGCCGCGCCTCGCAGATCGCGCGCCAGATGCTGCTTTTCGGCCGCCCGGTCTCCATGGACGAATTGATGGAGCGGCTTTCGCTGATCACGGTGGAGCGGCTGGCCGACCTGTCGGCGCGGCTTTTCTCCACCCGCCCGACCGTGGCAGCGGTCGGCCCCGTCGGTTCGCTGGCCGCCTTCGAGGACATTGTCGGCCTGCTGCCCGACCGGCAATCGGCCATGCGTGTCGTCGCCGGCTAGCCGGCAATGGCCGGCCTGCCGTTCTTCAGCCGGGCCTACCCGTCCGCCAGAGGGGAAAGGATCACGCTCAAATTTCCCACCGGGCAGGAATATGCCGAGTGGGCGGAACTGCGCGGCACCAGCCGCCAATTCCTGGAACGGTGGGAACCGAAATGGGCCAGCGACGAGCTCGGCCGGCCGGCCTGGCGCACACGGATCAGGCGCTATCGCGAAGAGCACGACCGCGGCACCGGCACCGCCTTCCTGATCTATCTCAACGACACCGGCAAGATGGCCGGCGGCATCTCGATCGGCAATATCAGGCGCGGCGTGGCCCAGTCCGCGCAGATCGGCTACTGGATGGGCGAGCGCCACGCCGGACGCGGCATCATGCTGGAGGCGCTGCGCCTGGCCAGCGGCTACGGCTTCGAGACACTCGGCCTGCACAGGATCGAGGCGGCTTGCATTCCCGGCAACACGCGGTCCATGCGTGTACTTGAAAAAGCCGGATTCACGCGGGAAGGACTGTTGCGGTCCTATCTGAAGATCAACGGAACGTGGCAGGACCACTATCTTTACGCCCTGATCGTGGACGACTATCGGGCACAGCAAATACGGGGCAAGACCGGTGGCACCTGATTCGACCGACCGCCACATACGCTATTTCCTGCTGGGGCTCGTCGCGGTGGTTGTGGCCGCGCTGTGGGCGCCGGTGCCGGCCGGCGCGATCGAACCGATCAGAATATCGCGCGACGACATCGCGCTCGACCTGTCCGGCGCGCTGGAATTCCACCGCAACAAGGGCGCCAGTTTCCAGGTGTCCACCGCGCCCGGCATCGACGGCATCGTGCGGCGCATCGAGGTCGAGGCCAAGGAGAGCAATTCGTCCGGCGACTGGGCCGTGTTCGCGCTCGCCAACACGACCGACCAGCAGCTCGACCGGCTGATCGTGGCCCCGCATTTCCGTCTGGTCGGTTCCGGCCTGTTCTGGCCCGATCTCGGCGCGAGCCGGATCGGCGCGATCACGCCGAGCGAGGGCTTCGCGCTCGACCGGCAGGCAAGCCCCGACGCCGATGTCTTCCTGGTGACCCTCAATCCCGGCTCGGTGATCACCTTCATCGCCGAGCTGGCCTCGCCCGAGGTGCCGCAGGTCTATCTGTGGGATCCCGAAGCCTACAAGGACACGGTCAATTCCTACACGCTGTTTCGCGGCATCGTGATCGGCATCGCCGGGCTCCTGGCGCTGTTTTTGACCATCCTGTTCGTCGTCAAGGGCACGACCATGTTTCCGGCGACGGCTGCTCTCGCCTGGGCGGCGCTTGCCTATATCTGCGTGGATTTCGGGTTCTTGAGCAAGGTCATCGAAATATCGCCGGGCAGCGAGCAATTGTGGCGTTCGGTGACCGAAATCGCGCTGGCGGGAAGCTCGATCGTGTTCCTGTTCGCCTATCTCAACCTCAACCGCTGGCACGGCCATTTCAGCTATGTCGCGCTCGCCTGGATATCCGGGCTCGGCCTGATCGCCGGCATCGCGGTGTTCTTCGATCCGGCCGTGGCCGCCGGCATCGCGCGGCTCTCGTTCGCCGCAACCGCCGTCATCGGCCTGCTTCTGGTCGTCTATCTGGGCCTGCGCGGCTATGACCGCGCGATCATGCTGGTGCCGAGCTGGCTGATGGTGCTGGTGTGGATGGCCGGCTCGTGGCTGGCCATCACCGGCCTGCTCGACAACGACATCGTCCAGCCGGCGCTGGGCGGCGGCCTGATCCTGATCGTGCTTCTGATCGGCTTCACCGTGATGCAGCACGCCTTTTCCGGCGGCGCGCTGCAGCAAGGCCTGTTCAGCGACATGGAGCGCCAGGCGCTGGCCATCACCGGCTCCGGCGACACGGTGGTGGACTGGGACGTGCTGCGCGACCGCGTGGTGACCCGGCCCGACATCAGCGAGCAGCTCGGCCTGAGCGGCGGCAGCCTGCACGGCCCGGCCCGCAACTGGCTGCCGGTGCTGCATCCCGACGACCGCGACCATTTCCGCACCACGCTCGACATGGTGCTGGAACACCGGCGCGGCCGCATCGGCCAGAGTTTTCGGCTGCGGGCGGCCGACGGGCATTATCACTGGTTTTTGATGCGGGCGCGGCCGGTGGTCGGCTCGGACGGCGAGGTGATTCGCTGCGTCGGCACGCTGATCGACGTCACCAAGCAGAAAAAGGCCGAGGAGCGGCTGTTGCACGACGCCGTGCACGACAATCTGACCGGCCTGCCAAACCGCGAATTGTTCCTCAACCGGCTCGACGCGGTCGTCAGCATCGCGCGCGCGGAGGAAAAGGTCCGGCCGACGGTTTTCGTCATCGACATCGACCGGTTCAAGCACGTCAATGACGGGCTCGGCATGTCGGCCGGCGACACCATGCTCCTGACGCTGGCACGCCGGCTGCACCGGCTGATCAAGCCGCAGGACGCGCTGTCGCGGTTCACCGGCGACCAGTTTGCGCTGATGCTGCTTTCCGAACAGGACCCGGCGCGGATCGCGGCCTTCGCCGACGCGTTGCGCCAGGCGATCCGGGCGCCGATCAGCTTTGCCAAACGCGAGATCGTGCTGACCGGATCGATCGGCCTGATTTCATGGACGTCGCCCTCCGCCACCGCCGAGGACATGGTCAAGGACGCCGAACTCGCCATGCAGCAGGCCAAACGCTTCGGCGGCGACCGGATCGAGCCCTTCCGCCCCGCCTTCCGCTCCTACGGCGCCGATCGCCTGCAGATCGAATCGGATCTGCGCCGTGCGCTCGATCGCGGCGAGCTCAGCCTTGTCTACCAGCCTATCGTTAGGCTGGAGGACAATTCGGTCGCCGGCTTCGAGGCGCTGATGCGCTGGGATCATCCGCGCCGGGGCATGATCCTGCCGGGCGAATTCATCCCGGTCGCGGAGAACTGCAATCTGATCGTGCAGCTCGGCCTTTTCGCCATGCAGCGCGCGGCCGAAGATCTGGCGTCGTGGCAAAAACAGATCGGCAACTCGCCGCTGTCGGTGTCGGTCAACCTGTCGAGCCGGCAGCTCATCCGGCAGGATCTCGTCACCGACGTGCGCTCGGTGCTGGCCAGGGCCAATCTCAAACCGATCTATTTCCGTCTCGAACTGACCGAATCGCTGATCATGGACAATCCCGAGCAGAGCACGCACGTGCTCGACAAGCTGCGCAAGCTGGGCATCGGCCTGTCTCTGGACGATTTCGGCACCGGCTACTCGTCGCTGTCCTATCTGACCCGCCTGCCTTTCGACACCATCAAGATCGACAAGAGCTTCGTCGACGACACCAGTCCGAAAAAGGCGGTGCTGTTGAGCTCCATGGTCGACATGGCGCACGAGCTCGGCCTGTCGGTCGTGGCCGAGGGCGTTTCCAGCGAGGCCGACGCGCTGCAGCTCAGGCAGATGGGATGCGAATTCGTTCAAAGCTTCCTGTTCGGCGCGCCGCTGACGGCCGACGCGGCGCTGAAGCTTTTGAAGGAGCAGTTCCCGCTTACTCAGGCATGACCGGAAACTCAGGCGTGACCGGAAAAATTGCTCAAATGGGCGACGTCGATACCGAGCGAGGCGAGGACGCGGTCATATTTGCGCTCGATGTCGCCATCGAACAGAAGCTCTATGTCGACCGGACAGGTCAACCAGCCATTGTCGACGATCTCCTGCTCGAGCTGGCCGGCCCCCCATCCCGCATAACCGAGCGCCATGATGGCGTGGCGCGGGCCTTCGCCTTCGGAGATGGCGCGCAGGATATCGACGGTGGCGGTCAGGCAGACCTCGTCGGACACCGGGAGCGAGGATTCGACCACGTAGTCGTCGGAGTGGAGAACGAAACCGCGACTGCGATCGACCGGGCCGCCATTGCGCACCAAAAGGTCGCGCGCGGAGGGAGCGAGGCGGATCGCCTGCTTTTCGTCGACGATGCCGAGCTGAACGAGCAGGTCCGCGAAGCGCAGCGACTGGGACTGGTTGATGATCAGCCCCATCGCGCCTTCTTCGCTGTGGGCGCAGACATAGATGACGGCGCGCGCGAAACGGTCATCCACCATGCCCGGCATGGCGATCAGGAAATGATCGTCGAGAAAACCGCCCGCCCCGCCGGCATTGCCGGGCGGCGTGCTCGATTTTCCCTTCTGGCGCAACAAATCCATATTCAAAGCCTATCGCGTTTCCGCAATTCTTGAAAGACGGTTTGAAATCCGGCGCCATCGCCCGCCTTCACGCAGAAATGACGGCAGATGATCGGCGTGCGGATTGAAGTCCGGGCCGATTGGCGACACTGATGGGACGATGGGAGGAACCGCTTGAAACCGATCATGTCCGCCGCGCTGTTGCTCGTCCTGGCCGTCCCGGTCGCCGATCGCGCGCGGGCCGCGTCGAGCGAGACGTTTCGAACCGACGGCGCCACGATCCGCCTGCTGACGACCGGGCTCGCCGACGACGACGGCGTGTTGCGCGGGGCGCTTGAAGTCGATCTCGAACCGGGCTGGAAAACCTATTGGCGCGACCCCGGCGCCTCGGGCGTGCCGCCGCAGATCACCCTTGACGGCAGCCTCAACGTGGAGAGCGCGCGGCTCGGCTATCCGGCGCCGCAATGGCACGAGGACAGCTACGGCGCCTGGGCCGGCTACGACGTCCCGGTCCGGTTTCCTGTGGTTTTCACGGTCGGGGCGCCCGACCGCTATGCGCTGATCGAGGCCGACATCTTTCTCGGCGTGTGCCGGGATGTCTGCATTCCCGTTCAGGCCAGGCTAAGCGTCGAACCGGGCAGCGCGCCCGACGCGCCCGCCGACAAGGCCGCCGTCGAGGCGGCGTTCGCGGCCCTGCCCGCCCCCGCCGGCGACGGTTTCGGCGTCACGGCCGCCCGCCTGGACGACGCGGTGCTGATCGTGGAAGCGACCACCCCGCTCGACAGCGGCGAGGCCGCTTTGTTCGTCGCCGGCGCACAGGGTTACCTGTTCGGCGCGCCCCGGATCGACAGGGCCGAGACGGGCGCGCCCGCACCTGGCCGTACAGTGTTCCGCGTGCCGGTCCTCCAGGGTCCGCAGACCGGCGCGGCACCGCTGACCGCCGCCTATACGCTGGTGACGCGGATCGGCGCGGTCGCGGGCGAAATCAACCTGCCCTGATCAATTCGGCGCTGGACATGACCGCCACGCGCATTATGTGATCTCGGCAGACGTCACTTCACAGACACTTTCCGGAGGGATTTTCATGACAATATCGGTCGGCGACAAGCTGCCTGACGCCACGCTCAAGGCGATCGGCGCCGATGGCGCCAAAGACACCAGCGTGGCGGAGCTTTTCGAGGGCAAGACGGTGGTGCTGTTCGGCGTGCCCGGCGCGTTCACGCCGACCTGCTCCAACAACCACCTGCCCGGCTATCTGGAAAATTACGACGCCATCCTGGCGCGCGGCGTCGACACGATCGCCGTCGTCTCCGTCAACGACCAGCATGTGATGACGGCCTGGGCGCGGTTTTCCGGCGGCGAAGGCAAGCTGGTCTATTTGGCCGACGGCAATGGCGATTTCACGCGCGCGCTCGGGCTCGACATCGACCTGTCGATCGCCGGGCTCGGCGTCCGTTCCAAGCGCTATTCGATGATCGTGGACGACCGCACGCTGCGCACGCTCAACATCGAGACCAGCCCGGCCGAGGCCGTGGAATCGGGCGCGGCGAGAATTCTCGAACAGCTTTGAAACGGCCGGCCGGCCGCGGTCATCGTTTACCCGCGCGCCGGCGCGGCACGCCGTGCCGGCCTGACCTTGACGAGCGCGGCGCGGGCGAGTTCGTCGGCGCGCTCGTTCTCGGCGTGGCCGGCATGGCCCTTCACCCAGCGCCATTCGACCGTGTGGCGGCGGCGCGCCTCGTCCAGCGCCTGCCACAGCTCAACATTCTTGACCGGCTTCTTGGCCGCCGTCTTCCAGCCATTGCGCTTCCAGCCGTCGATCCAGCCGGAAATACCGTCGCGCACATAGACGCTGTCGGTGGTGAGCACGACCTGGCAGGGCTGCTTGAGCGCGTTCAGCGCCTCGATCGCCGCCATCAGCTCCATCCGGTTGTTGGTGGTGTGGGCCTCGCCGCCCGACAGCTCCTTTTCGGTGCCGTTGAAGCGCAGGATCGCGCCCCAGCCGCCCGGCCCGGGATTGCCCGAACAGGCGCCGTCGGTGAAGATCTCTACCTTTTTCATGACGATTCGAGCCCGTATTCGGAGGTCGCGCGGATGTGGCGATGGAAGCGCAGCCGGCGGATGAATTCGCTCGGGTCGCGCTTCTGCACCAGCGCGCCGTCGGGAATCGTCAGCCAGTCGTAAAGTCGGGTCAGCATGAAACGCAGCGCCGAGCCGCGCGCCAGCAACGGCAGCGCCTCGCGTTCGGCCGGCTCGAGCCGGCGGACGCTCTGGTAGCCGGCGAGGAAGGCCCGGCCCTTGGTCAGATTGAAGGCGTTGTCGGTTTCGAAACACCACGCATTGAGGCAGGTCGCCACGTCGTAGGCAAACATGTCGTTGCAGGCGAAATAGAAATCGATCAGGCCGGACAGCCGGTCGCCGAGGAAAAACACGTTGTCGGGGAAAAGGTCGGCATGGATGATGCCCGACGGCAGGTCCGACGGCCAGTCGCGCTCGAAGGCGGCGAACTCGGCGTCGATCTCCTCCACCAGGCCGGCCTGGAAGGAGCCGGCGCGCGGCCTGGCCTGCAGCCAGAGCCGTTTCCAACCGTCGACCGACAGCGCGTTCTTGCGGCCGAGCTTGAAATCGGCGCCGGCGAGATGCAGGGCGGCGAGCGCGGCGCCGACGGCGCGGCAATGGGCGGGCGTCGGCCGACGAACCCAGATGCCTTCCAGGAAGGTGATGATGGCGGCCGGACGGCCGGCCAACTCGCCGATCAACCCGCCGTCCCGGCGCTCGACCGGCAGCGGGCAGGAAATGCCCTTTTGGGCCAGATGCTGCATAAGGCCGAGGAAGAACGGCAGGTCGGTAACCTCGACCCGACGCTCATAAAGGGTCAGAATATAGGTTCCGACCGTGGTATGCAGGTAGAAATTGGAGTTCTCGGAGCCTTCGGCGATGCCCTTGTAGGACATCATCTCGCCAAGCCGGTATTCCTGCAAAAAGGCGGCGAGCTCGACCTCGTTGATGTCGGTGTAGACGGCCATCTGGCAGGGCTCAGCCGTTGACGAAGGCCATGTCGGCCCGGGTCAGTTCAACATCGCGCAAGGCGCGCATGACGGGGAAATCCTCCGTCTCGGTGGCGGTGACGGCAAGCTCCACGGTCACGTCGAAGCGGTCGCGAAAGGCTTCCACGATCTCGTTGACGATGATTTCGGGCGCCGAGGCGCCGGCCGACAGGCCGAGCGTGCGGATCGGGCCGATCTCGTCCCAGGCGATGTCGGCGGCGCGCTGCACAAGAAGCGCGCGCTTGGCGCCCGAGCGCTCGGCAACCTCGACGAGCCGGCGTGAATTGGACGAATTCGGCGCGCCGACGATCAGGAACAGGTCGGCACCGGGCGCGGTCTCCTTGACCGCCTCCTGGCGGTTGGTGGTGGCGTAGCAGATCGATTCGGCGGCCGGGGCCTGGATGGCGGGAAAGCGCCGCTGCAACGCGCCGACAATGCCGGCCGTGTCGTCGACCGACAGCGTCGTCTGGGTGACGAATCCGAGCGCGGCCGGATCGGCCGGCGCGAAGCGCGCCACATCCTCCTCGGTCTCGATCAGGCTGACGGCACCGTCGGGCAACTGGCCCATCGTACCGATGACCTCGGGATGGCCGGCATGGCCGACCAGCACGACATGGCGGCCGAGCCGATGGTGACGGATCGCCTGTTTGTGGACCTTGGACACCAGCGGACAGGTGGCGTCGAGATAAAACAGCGCCCGCTCGGCGGCATCGCGCGGCACCGATTTCGGCACGCCATGGGCGGAAAACACCACCGGACAATCGCGATGCTCGTCCGGTATCTCGTCGATCTCCTCGACGAACACCGCGCCCAGATTCTGCAGGCCCTCGACCACGTAGCGATTGTGGACGATCTCGTGGCGCACATAGACAGGGGCGCCGTATTTCTTCAGCGCCAGAACGACGATCTGGATGGCGCGGTCGACGCCGGCGCAAAAACCGCGCGGCTGGCACAGCCGGATGGTCAGCGGATGCTTGTTGGATTCGGGCATGGGTCGATCACCTTCCTGCCGCGGACATGATGCGCCGCACCGGTGCCTGTCAAGGGCGGCGGGCTCGATCCTCGCGCCTTATGCGCACCAGCCAGACGCCGACGACACCGGCGAGCGCCGCCGCCAGGCCGAACCAGGTCACGGCGTATTGCAGGTGGTTGTTGGGCATGCTGATCAGCGTCACGCCGCCCACCGGCAGCCCGCCCGGATTGGGATTGTCGTCGGCGTCGACGAAAAACGGCACGATCTCGGTTCCCTCCGGCAGGCCGGCGGTGGCCGCCATCGCCTCGATATCCTTCCAGTAGAAGATGTTTTTGGCGGGTTCGTTGTCGGGCAGGATCGAGGACGGTTTTTGCGCCAGCCGGTCGCGCGCCAGTCCGGTGACGGTGAGCGCGCCCGTCACCTGCCCCTCGCCGCGCGTGGCGGCCGGCTTGCGGTCGAAGGGGACGAAGCCGCGATTGACGAAGACGGCCGAACCGTCGGCGCGCAGCAGCGGCGTATAGACGAAATAACCCGACGCGCCTTTCCAGGTGGCGAAGAAATGGCGCTCGCCGGAATGCAGGAAGCGACCGCTGACGCTGACCGGCAGATATTCGATATCCTGGCCCGCCTCATGCGCGGCCAAAACCTCGCCGAAGGCTGCGGGCGGCCGGTGGATGCGCGCTTCGATGGTGGCGAGCAGGCCTTCCTTCCAGGCCAGGCGCTGAACCTGCCAGACGCCGAGCGCGCACAAGATGGCGAACAGGACGAGTGCCGCCAGCACGACCTTCCACGCCGAAGGCGCCGCCCGCGCGGAAACCGGCGTGTCAGTCCTCGCCATGGTCGAGCCGCCCTTCCCGGGCCTTGTTGGCATATTGCAGATTGATCAGAACGCCCTTGAACAGGCGCAGCGGCACCAGCGAGCCGACGACGGCAAGCGGGATCCACAGCAAAAAATGCAGCCATAGCGGGGGCCCGAACGACACTTCCGCCCACAGGGCGAGGCCAACCACCAAAAAGCCGACGATCAGGATGACGAACACCGCCGGGCCGTCGCCGGCATCGGCGAAATCGAACCCCAGACCGCAATTGCCACAGTTCTCGTTCACGTTGAGATATCCGGAAAAGAGCCGTCCCTCGCCGCAGCGCGGGCAGCGCCCCTTGAGGCCGGCCCCGATCGGCTCGACGGGCGGATAATGCGCCTTGTCCTGGCTCATAGCCTGGTCTCGCTCGAGGTGGCGTTGTCTGGCATGGTCCGGATTTCATCCATCTGCGCATCGGCTCCGGCGCCGAAAGTCCGGTCCAGCTCCGCCGGGACCGGGTCCGGCATTCCGAACCGTCCGGCCGCCATCTATCACGATCGGGCCGCCGGGGTCGACGCTCGCCATTGTCGCAGCCTCGCGGAGCGGCGCCGGGATGTGGCGGAGCGTTCCCCGTCCGGCGCGCGCAAAAGGAAGCGACAAAAAGGAACGGCCGCCCGAAGGCGGCCGCTTCACATTCTGGCCGGCGCGCGTCAGTGCGCGGCGATCGTCGCGCCGGACGATGCCCACACATAGATGCAGGCGAACAGGAACAGCCACACCACGTCGACGAAATGCCAGTACCAGGCGGCCGCCTCGAAGCCGAAATGCTGCTTGGAGGTGAAGTCGCCGCGCATGGCGCGCAACAGGCACACCAGCAGGAAGATCGTGCCGACGAAGACGTGGAAACCGTGGAAACCGGTCGCCATGTAGAAGGTGGCGCCATAGATGGAATCGCTGAAGGCGAACGGCGCGTGCATATATTCGTAGACCTGGACGAAGGAAAACAGCACGCCGAGCGCGACCGTCAGGGCCAGGCCCCAGACCAGGCCCTTGCGGTCGTCGTGCAGCAGCGCATGGTGCGCCCAGGTGACCGTCGTGCCCGACAGAAGCAGGATGATGGTGTTGTAGAGCGGCAGGTGGAAGGGATCGAGCACCTCGATGCCTTCGGGCGGCCACACGCCGCCGGTATATTCGGCGCGCGCGACCTGGGCGGCCTCGTTGGGAAACAGGCTGGCGTCGAAGAACGCCCAGAACCAGGCGACGAAGAACATCACCTCCGAGGCGATGAACATGATCATGCCGTAGCGCAGATGCAACGACACCACGCGGGTATGGTGCCCCTCATGCGCTTCCTTGATCGTGTCCGACCACCAGGCGATCATCGTGTAGAGGACGAGCGCGAGACCGATCGCGAAGATCCAGTACTTGGCGCCGGCAAGGTCCATGCCGAAAAAGGGCAGCGTGCCGCTGCGCATGCTCTGCATCCAGGCGACGCCGCCAATCGCCATGATCAGCGCGCCCACAGAGCCGATGAACGGCCAGGGGCTCGGGTCGATAATGTGGTAATCGTGTTGCGGTTTGGCGTGTGCGTCAGCCATGTCAGCCCCCGAGCTTGGTCGTCTCGTTCGTCGTTGCGTCTGTCGCTTCGCCCACGGGCGAAGCAGCGACGGGTTCGTCCCCGTCAATGGAGAAGAAAGTGTAGGACAGCGTGATGGTCTCGGTGTTCTTCAGTTCCGGAACGTTGACGATTTCCGGATCGATAAAGAAAACCACCGGCATGTCCATGGTCTCGCCCGGTTTCAGCTCGGTGTCGGTGAAGCAGAAACACTCGACCTTGTTGAAATAGGCACCCGCCGTCGGCGGCGAGACGTTGAAGGTCGCGCGCCCGCGCGCCGGCGCCTTGAACATGTTGCGGGCGGTGTAGGAAATCTGCGCCGTCTCGCCGATCCGGATCTTCACGTCGCGCTGAACCGGCTTGAAGTCCCAGGGCAGATCGCTGGCGACGTTGGCGTCGAAACGGATCGTGATCTCGCGATCCAGAATGGTATCGGAATATTGCTCGACGCGCTGGGTCGTGCCGCCATAGCCGGTGACCTGGCAAAACAGCTGATAAAGCGGCACGGCGGCGTAGGCCATGCCGATCATGCCGACGAAAAACGCCAGACAGGCCGTGGCGATGACGCGGTTGGAGCGTTCGGTTTTGTCGCCGATCGGCTTTTTCTCGCTCACGGTCGTCATAGCGCACGCTCGAAGATGGCCGGGCCGAACTTGGCGATCGTGGCGAAGTAGAAGATGGCGACCAGCGCCGCCAACGCCAGGCCGATGGCGATGGAACGCGCACGACGTGCCTTGGCCTGGGCCGGACTGAGGACGAGACCCTTTTTGTCGCTCATGTCAGCCTCCGAATCCGGCGATGCGACCGGCGACGGTATCGATCAGGAACGCGGCGAAGATCGCGAACAGATAGACGATCGAATAGGCAAACAGCGCCTTGGCCGGCTTCATGGCACGGTCGTCGTCGGCCATCGCGAACACGCGCCAGGCATGCCAGGCAAAACCGGCGCCGAGCGCGACGGCCAGCACGCCATAGGCCGCGCTGGCGAAACCCAAGGCCCACGGCGCGGCGCCGACCGGCGCGATCAGCAGCGAATAGGCCAGGATCTGGCGGCGGGTGGCGGCCGCGCCGGCGACATTGGGCAGCATGGGAACGCCGGCCCGCTCGTAGTCGCCGGACTTGAACAGGGCGAGCGCCCAGAAATGCGGCGGCGTCCACAAAAAGATGATCAGGAACAGAATGACGCTTTCCAGGCTGACGGAGCCCGTCGCCGCGGCCCAGCCGATCATCGGCGGGAACGCACCGGCCGCGCCGCCGATGACGATGTTTTGCGGCGTCCAGCGCTTCAGCCACATCGTGTAGACGACGGCGTAGAAGAAGATGGTGAAGGCGAGCAGGCCGGCGGCGACCCAATTGACGATCACGCCCAGGGTCATGACCGAGAACGCCGACAGGACGAGGCCGAAAACCAGCGCCTCGCCGGCAGCAATGCGCCCCGAGGGCACCGGCCGGTCGGCGGTGCGCGACATCACCAAGTCGATGTCGGCGTCGTACCACATATTGAGCGCGCCGGACGCGCCGGCGCCGACCGCGATCGCCAGGATCGCGACCAGGGCGATGAACGGGTTCAGCGTTCCCGGCGCGGCGACCAGACCGACCATCGCCGTGAAGATGACCAGCGACATCACCCGCGGCTTCAAAAGCGCGAAATAATCGCCCGGCGTCGCCTCCGAGAGGCGCACGCCCGCTTCCGAGGCGGAGATATGGTTGTCGACGATAGCCATGAAAACGCTGTACCGCTTTGTCCCTTTGAGCGAAGCCGCCGGCGAACCGACGGCTTCGTTTTCTGCCTGTGCCTACTTGATCCTCGGCAGCTCTTCCCACTGGTGGAAGGGCGGCGGCGACGGCAGCTGCCATTCCAGGGTGGTGGCGCCCTCGCCCCACGGATTGGCGCCGGCGACGCGCTTCTTGCGGAAGGCTTCGAACACGCCGTAGAGGAAGATCACCACGCCGATCGCGGCGATATAGGAACCGTAGGAGGAGACCAGGTTCCAGCCCGCGAAGGCGTCGGGATAGTCGATATACCGACGCGGCATGCCGGCCAGGCCGAGGAAGTGCTGCGGGAAGAAGATCAGGTTCACGCCGATGAAGGTGACCCAGAAATGGGTACGCGCGATCAGCGGCGAGTACATGTAACCCGTCATCTTGGGGAACCAGTAATACCAGGCCGCGAAGATCGCGAACACGGCACCCAGCGACAGCACGTAGTGGAAGTGGGCCACGACGTAATAGGTGTCGTGGAAGGAGCGGTCGAGGCCGGCATTGGCGAGCTGAACGCCCGTGACGCCGCCGACGGTGAATAGGAAGATGAAGCCGATCGACCACAGCATCGGGGTGCGCATGGAGATCGAGCCGCCCCACATCGTGGCGATCCACGAGAAGATCTTCACGCCCGTCGGCACCGCGATCACCATGGTGGCGAACACGAAGTAACGCTGCGTGTCGAGCGACAGGCCGGTGGTGTACATGTGGTGCGCCCACACGATGAAGCCGACCACGCCGATGGCGACCATGGCGTAGGCCATGCCGAGATAACCGAAGATCGGCTTGCGCGAGAAGGTCGACACGATGTGGCTGACGATGCCGAAGCCCGGCAGAATCAGGATGTAGACCTCGGGGTGACCGAAGAACCAGAACAGATGCTGGAACAGGATCGGGTCGCCGCCGCCTTCCGGCGCGAAGAAGGCGGTGCCGAAATTACGGTCGGTCAGAAGCATGGTGATGCCGCCGGCAAGCACCGGAAGCGACAGCAGCAGCAGGAACGCCGTGATCAGCACCGACCAGGCAAACAGCGGCATCTTGTGCAGTGTCATGCCCGGCGCGCGCATGTTGAAGATGGTGGTGATGAAGTTGATCGCACCGAGAATCGACGACGCGCCGGCGATGTGCAGCGACAGGATGACGAGATCCATCGCCGGGCCGGGCTGACCCGACGTCGACAGAGGCGGATAGACCGTCCAGCCGCCACCGGCGCCGAGAGCGCCGGCAGGTCCGGGCACGAACATCGACATCAGCAACAGAATGAAAGCGGGCGGCAGCAGCCAGAACGAGATGTTGTTCATGCGCGGGAAGGCCATGTCCGGCGCGCCGATCATGATCGGCACCATCCAGTTGGCGAAACCGCCGATCAGCGCCGGCATGACCATGAAGAAGATCATGATCAGGCCGTGGCCGGTCGTGAACACGTTGTACATGTGCTTGCCGGCATCGAGGGCGGCATCGCCCTCCACGCCGTAGACCATGGCGGCGAGCCCGTGGAAGATCTGGATGCCCGGCTCGGCAAGCTCCCAGCGCATCATCACCGACAGGAAGCCGCCGATGATGCCGGCACAGATCGCGAAGATCAGATAGAGCGTGCCGATGTCCTTGTGATTGGTAGAATAGACCCACCGCGTCCAGCCATAGGGCTTGTGGTCGTGGTCCGCATCGTGAGCTGCAGCGCCTGCCATGTTACGCTCCGTTTCCCTTATTCTGACCGTTCGCGGCGTTATTCGCCGGCGGCCGCAACCTTGGTCTGCGCATCCGTCGCCGCCATCAGCGCCTTGTTGGCGCCGGCGAGATCCGAGCGCGCGGCGGCGAGCCAGGTGTCGTACTGATCGGCCGAGACCACCCGGACGGCAATCGGCATGAAGGCGTGATCCTTGCCGCAAAGCTCGGAGCACTGACCGTAATAGATGCCTTCCTTCTTGGCCTTGAACCAGATTTCGTTGATCCGGCCGGGAACCGCATCGGTCTTGACGCCGAAGGCCGGCACGGCGAAGGCGTGAATGACGTCGCTGGCCGTCACCAGAATGCGGACCGTGGTGTCGACGGGCACAACCACCTCGTTGTCGACGGCCAACAGGCGCGGATAGGTCTCACGATCCTCCTTGCCGAGCGCGGCGCGACCGTCCTCGGCCAGCATCAGCGAGGAAAAGGAAAGCGGCTCCTCCTCGGTCTGATACTCATAATCCCAATACCACTGAACGCCGGTCGCCTTGATGGTGATGGCGGGGTCCTCAGGCGGAGAATACTGCGCCGACAGGAGCTGGAAGGACGGCACCGCCAAGAACAGCAGCACCACGACCGGACCGACCGTCCAGATGACCTCGATCAGCGTGTTGTGGCTGGTACGCGACGGATTCGGATTGGCGCTCGCCCGGTATTTTACGATCACCCAGCCAAGCAGCAGCATGACCAGAACGGTGATCGGCAAAATGAACCACAGCGTATAGATCTCGAACCAGGTGGTCTGCTCCATGATGGAGGTGGCCGCCGGCTGAAAACGCGTCTGCCAGGGGGTCGGCTGCGCGGCAAGAGCGGGGGCGGCTGCCATACAGGCCGCCAAGCCGGACAGGATCGCCAGGGGCTTTCTTATCACGCTCATCTTCTCCTCGATCGGAATGCGCAGCCTGTGTTCCGGTGCGCGCAGGTCTGCCGGGTCAGGGACCCAGCCATGATGTCGGCCGTTAAAACCATACTCTCCCGACATCTGCAAGGAAGCCCGCCCCGCCATCCATGCGGCATTTTTGCGCGAGCGGCAAATTGGCGCCGCGCAGGCTGGCGGACAGGGACCGCGACCGCGGTCGCTTCGGCGTTACGCTGCCGCACGGACGGCGCGACGCGGGCGATCGCGCCGGCTCAGGTCGCATTTCCGGCGGATTTCGAAGGCAAGTGGTCCGGCGAATCATCGCTTGACGGCCGCAAAGCCCCGCTTTGAATGGCGCCGGGCGCACGATAGATTCAGCTGATTCGCCATGGAGCCCTCATGCTGACCTTACCCGCACGTCTTTTCGCCGCCGCCGCCGTGATGGCCGCCAGCATGATGTTCCTGCCGGAGGCCTACGCCCAGCAGGGCGGCTCGGTGCGCTCGACCCATGGCG
This sequence comes from Nitratireductor sp. StC3, assembly GCF_003015025.1. Taxonomy (NCBI): domain Bacteria; kingdom Pseudomonadati; phylum Pseudomonadota; class Alphaproteobacteria; order Hyphomicrobiales; family Phyllobacteriaceae; genus Nitratireductor; species Nitratireductor sp. StC3. The sequence continues at coordinate 288,092 of NZ_PYBP01000004.1, forward strand.
CGTGGTCGATCATCTGCGACGTGCCGGCCGGGGCGACCGGCGAGCAATGCGTGCTGATGCAGAACGTCGTGGCCGAGGACCGGCCCGAAGTCGGACTTTCGGTGGTGGTGCTGAAGACGGCCGACAACAAGGCCGAGATCCTGCGCGTGCTGGCCCCGCTCGGCGTGCTGCTGCCCAACGGGCTCGGTCTCAATGTCGACGGCAAGGATATCGGCCGCGCCTATTTCGTGCGCTGTTTCCAGGACGGCTGCTATGCCGAGGTGATCCTGGAGGACCAGTTGCTCGACACGTTCAAATCCGGCACCGCGGCCACCTTCATCGTCTTCCAGACGCCGGAAGAAGGCATCGGCATTCCGGTCGATCTGTCCGGCTTCTCGGAAGGGTTCGACGCACTGCCCTGAACCGTCGCGAGCGCGGTCTCCGCGGTCTGCCCGTAATGGAAGCGGACGCGCGCGGCGATACGCGCTTCAGCGGCGCAGGCCGAAATGAATGCCAAGGCCGCCGGCCATGCCGAGTCCCGCGCCGGCCAGCATGTAGTCGCTTCCGAACGGCGATCCGGCCGCCAGCCCCGCCAGGGCGCCGGCCGCGACCCAAAACAGCAGGTTTCTTACGCTCGCGCCCTTGCGCATTCTCGCCCTCCTCGCACGCTCGTGGGTGAAAGCCTTGCCCGCATTCTCTATATAGGCGAGGAAGCCGAAACAAACCCACCCGAGGGAGCCTGCGCGTGTCCGCCCCATTGCTGGAAAAATTCGACATCCCCGAAACGGCCGTGAAGCGGCTGGTCGCGAACGCTATCCAGGGCGCCGATGACGGCGAGCTGTTCGTGGAATATTCAGAAAACGAGGCGCTGGTCTTCGACAATGGCCGGCTGAAGACGGCCAATTTCAACCAGGACCAGGGCTTCGGCCTGCGCGCGGTGGCCGGCGAGGCGACCGGCTACGCCCATTCGAGCGAATTTTCCGAACACGCGCTGGCGCGCGCCGCCGACGCGGTCTCGGCGGTCAAGGCCGGCTATTCGGGCCGGCTCGCCACACCGCCGGCGGGCACCAACAGGCGGCTTTACGGCGACGAGAACCCGATCGCGGCGCCCGGCTTCGCCGAAAAGGCAAGGCTGCTGCAGGAGATCGACGCGTGGCTGCGTGCCAAGGACCCGCGTGTGCGCCAGGTCACAGCCTCGCTCGCCGCCTCGTGGCAGACCGTGGAAATCCTGCGCGCCGACGGGCATTTGGTGCGCGATGTCCGGCCGCTGGTGCGGCTGAACGTGGCCGTGGTGGTGGGCGACGGCGACCGCCAGGAAAGCGGCTCGCACGGCATGGGCGGGCGCAAGGGGTTCGGCGCGTTCGTGGCCGAGACATCGTGGAAACACGCCGCCGACGAGGCGTTGCGCCAGGCGCTGGTCAATCTCGAGGCCAAGCCGGCACCGGCCGGCACGTTCGACATCGTGCTGGGCGCGGGCTGGCCGGGCGTCATGCTGCACGAGGCGGTCGGCCACGGGCTGGAAGGCGACTTCAACCGCAAGAAGACCTCCGCTTTCGCCGGCCTGATGGGCCAACAGGTGGCCGCCCGGGGCGTGACCGTGATCGACGACGGCACGATCGCGGAACGGCGCGGCTCGCTGACCATCGACGACGAGGGCACGCCGAGCGGCCGCAACGTGCTGATCGAGGACGGCAAGCTGGTCGGCTATATGCAGGATCGGCAGAACGCCCGGCTGATGGGGGTTGCGGCAACCGGCAACGGCCGGCGCGAATCCTACGCGCACGAGCCGATGCCGCGCATGACCAACACGTTCATGCTCGGCGGCGATGCGGAGCCGGCCGAGATCATCGCCTCGGTCAAGGACGGTGTCTACGCCGTGTCCTTCGGCGGCGGCCAGGTCGACATTACCTCCGGCAAATTCGTGTTCGCCTGTACGGAAGCCTACCGGATCGAAAACGGCAAGGTGACCCACCCGATCAAGGGGGCGATGCTGATCGGCAACGGCCCCGACGCCATGCACCGGGTGACGATGATCGGCAACGACATGAAACTCGATACCGGCATCGGCATGTGCGGCAAGGCCGGCCAGGGCGTGCCGGTCGGCGTCGGCCAGCCGCATTTGAGAATGAACCAGATGACGGTCGGCGGCACGCAGACGTGATCGGCCGGACGCGGGACCGGCGCGTGCCTTCACTCCCGTACCAATTCGAGTAGAGGTTCGAACGAATAGAGCGTCGGCCGCCGGCCCGATGCCGGTTCTGCGCGCTAAAGTCCGCTTTTCTCTCACGTTCAGACGGCGCGGTTTCTTGTCTATCCGGAATGGATAATGTTGATCGACAAATGCTGCTGTGCCTCATCCTTGAGACACAAGCCGGTTTTTCTCTCGATGAAAGCCCAAAATGATAGACAAAATCGCGCCGCCTCCAGCCATCGTCATCCTCACCGGGGCCGGGATTTCGGCCGAATCGGGCATCGACACGTTCCGCGACGAGGGCGGGATCTGGTCGAGGGTCGACTACCGCGACGTCGCCACGCCGCAGGGGTTCGCGCGCGATCCCGAACTGGTCCAGGATTTTTACAATCAGCGCCGGCGCGGTCTTTCCGCGGTCGAGCCGAATGCGGCCCATTTCGCACTGGCCGAACTGGAACGGGGATTTTGCGACGACTTCCTGCTTGTGACCCAGAATATCGACGACCTGCACGAACGGGCCGGATCGCGCGCCCTGGTCCACATGCATGGCGAACTGGGCAGCGCGCTGTGCGCCAATTGCGGCCAGCGCCACCGATGGGGCGGGGACCTGTCGCGGACGACGCCCTGCCCGTCCTGCGCCACGGCCGGCTCTCTGCGGCCGGACGTGGTGTGGTTCGGCGAGATGCCCTACTGGATGGACCGGATCGAGACCGCGCTTGCGCGCTGCGACCTGTTTTTGTCGATCGGCACCAGCGGCAATGTCTATCCGGCGGCCGGTTTTGTCGACATCGCCCGCGAGGCCGGCGCGCATACGGTGGAACTCAATCTCGAACCGTCGCAGGGTGCCACGCAGTTCGCCGAAAGCCGGCACGGAAGGGCGACCGAAATCGTGCCCGACTATGTGCGCGGGCTGCTCGCCGGCCGCTGAAAGGCCGTCGCCGTCACGCGTCAGCGCCGCTTCTTCGCCGGTTTTTCCAAGAGCGCCACCGCCTCGACATGGGCTGACCACAAAAACTGGTCGAAAGGCGTCACCTCGACGAGACGGTAGCCGCCATCAACCAGAATGCGCAGATCGCGTGCCAGCGTCGCCGGATTGCAAGACACCGCGGCAACACGCGGCACGTCGCTGATCGCGATCTGGCGCGCCTGCGCCTCCGCACCCGCCCGCGGTGGATCGAACACAAGAGCGTCGAACCGGTTCAGCTCCTTGGTCGTCAGCGGCCGGCGAAACAGGTCGCGCTTTTCCGTCGTAATGCGCTTGAGGCCGTCGGCGTGGCGAAAGCCACGGTCGAGGGCGGCGAGCGCGGCCGCGTCGTTCTCCACGGCCAGGATTTCGGCCCGTTCGGCGAGCCTGAGCGCGAAAGTGCCGACACCGCAAAAAAGATCGGCCGCGCGCCGTATTTTGTTGTGGCCCAGATGGGAAACGACGCTCGCCGCGATCGCGGTTTCGATTGCGGCAACGGCCTGCAAGAACCCACCCACGGGCGGGCCGACCACGGCGCCACCGATGCTGATCTGCGGCGGGCGCGGCGCGATCAGCACCTCGCCGTCGAGCGCGAGCCGGGAAAACCCCTGGCGGATGGCGAAGTCGGCGGCGGCCCGGCGCGCCTTTTCGCCGGTCTTGCCGGCACCCGAAACCGCGATGTCGAGCCCGCTTTCGGTGTCGCTCACAGCGATGCGAAAGGTCTTGTCGGTGGCGCAGACGAGGGCCGCCAGCTCACGCAGCGCAGCGAAGGACGCGGGAATGCGCGGCACGAGGATCGGGCATTCCTCGATCGAGACGAGCCGGTGGGTGGCGGCGCGATTGTAGCCGAAGAGCAGCGCCTGCGCCGTCTTGCGCGCCGAAAAGACCGCCCGCCGGCGCGCGCCCGGTTCGCAGGCAACCGTCTCGCCGACCTCGACCTCGAGCCCCCTGCTGGCGAGTGCTGCGACCAGCTTGTCGCGCTTCCAGGCGAGATAGGCCGAGGAATCGAGATGCTGTAGCGCGCAGCCGCCGCACTCGCCGAAATGCCGGCATGCCGGTTCCACGCGCGCGGCCGAGGGCTCCACGACCGCGATCAACGTGCCGCGATCCGCCTCGACGGCCACCGTCGCCAATTCGCCCGGCAGCGCAAACGGCACATAGACCGGTCCGGCCTCGGTGTCCGCAACGCCGTCGCCCTGGGCCCCGAGCCTGTCGATACGCAACCTGGTCGTCATCGGTCCTTGATCCCCGCAAGCAGATATTCCCGGTTGCCATCCCCGCCTGCAAGCGGCGAGGGCATTGTTCCAAGCCCGCGCCAGCCGGGCCGGCTTTCGAGCCATGCCGCCATGTCCTCAGCGATACGTTCGCCCAAGGCCGGATCGCGCAGGATGCCGCCCTTGCCGATCGCCGCCCGACCGGCCTCGAATTGCGGCTTGACCAGCAGCACGGCGCCGGCGCCGGCGTCGGCCAGGTCGAGTGCGGCCGGCAGCGCCAGTTTCAGCGAAATGAAAGAGACGTCGGATACGACAAGACCCACAGGGAGGTCCGCTACATGCGACGGGGTGAGATCGCGCGCGTTGAGGCCTTCGAGATTGGTGACGCGCGGATCCTCGGCAAGGCCGGCATCCAGTTGGCCATGACCGACATCGACGGCGAAGACATGGCGCGCCCCGCGCTCGAGCAGCACCTGGGTGAAACCGCCGGTCGACGCGCCGATATCAAGCGCGACTGCGCCGGCGGGATCGAGCCCGAACCGGTCGAAGGCGGCAACGAGTTTGAGTGCGGCGCGCGACACATAGGCCCGCGCCGGATCGTCGACCACGAGGTAGGCATCGCCGGCGATCCGGCTGCCCGGTTTGGTCTGCGGCCGGCCGTCGACCAGCACGGTTCCGCGCAAGACGGCATCGCGTGCCCGCGAACGGGACGCGAAAAAGCCCCGTGTCACGAGAAGATCGTCGAGGCGAAATTTGGGCGAACCGGCCTGGTTTTCCGTCATGAGCCTGTTTGACGAAAGCGGGCCGGCCACGCAAGCCGGCCCGCGCCGGCGGCCATGCGTCAGTTGGTATCGCCGGCAAGCGGCGCCACGTCGCGCGCCCGCGCCAGCCCGTCGTGCCAGAAACTGCCGGACGGCGCCGCCGAGGCGACCGTTTTGAGCTCGCCGACAAAGTCCGGCGTGTGGCCGGGCGCGAAGCTGCCGCGTATCTCGCCGATCCGTTCGGCCACGATCCGCGCCGCCGCCGCGTCGATGCTGCGGTCGACTTTCTGATCCGCCATGGCCGGCGCCGTCAGCGCCAGCCCCGCCAGCACGATCGTCAATCTCATCATTATCAAGCTCCCTGTCCCGGGAGCGTGATTAGCAGACGGAGCCTAAAATTCGGCCAAGGGACAGGGTAAGCAGGTTACGAAAAACCAGCGTAAACAGGGCGTTACGATCGGCTTCAGGCGCGGGCGGCGCGAGCCTGCGCGCCGAGCGCGGCAAACACCGTCGCCACGATCCCGGCCCGGTCGAGGCCGGCCCATTCGTACATGCGCTCGGGCTTGGCCTGGTCGGTGAATTCGTCGGGCAGAACCAGCGGGCGCACCTTGAGACCGTTTTCCAGCAAGCCTTCATGGGCGAGGAAGTGCAGCACATGACTGCCGAAACCGCCGATCGCACCTTCCTCGACCGTGACCAGAACCTCGTGCTCGCGGGCAAGGCGGGTGATCAACTCGCGGTCGAGCGGCTTGGCGAAACGGGCATCGGCGACCGTCGTCGACAGGCCGGCGGCATCGAGTTCCTCGGCGGCGGCAAGGCAATCCTGCAAGCGGGTCCCAAGCGACAACAGCGCCACCTTGGTGCCTTCGCGCAGCACCCGTCCCCTGCCGATGGCCAGAACCGAACCGCGCTCGGGCATGTCGACGCCAACGCCGTTGCCGCGCGGATAGCGGAAGGCGAGCGGCCCCTGGTCGTAGTCGACGGCGGTGCGCACCATATGGCGCAACTCGGCCTCGTCGGCCGCCGCCATCACCACGAAGCCGGGCAAGGTGGCGAGATAGGCGACGTCGAACGCGCCGCAATGGGTCGCGCCGTCGGCGCCGACATAACCCGCCCGGTCGATCGGAAAGCGCACCGGCAGGCCCTGGATGGCGATGTCGTGCACGACCTGATCGTAGGCGCGCTGCAGAAAGGTCGAATAAATCGCGGCGAACGGCTTGTAACCCTCGCTGGCAAGCCCGCCGGCGAAGGTGACGGCGTGCTGTTCGGCGATGCCGACGTCGAACATGCGCTCGGGAAACGCCTCGCCGAACAGGTCGAGCCCGGTGCCGCTCGGCATCGCCGCGGTGATGCCGACGACCCGCTCGTCCTCGCGCGCTTCCTGGATCAGGCTCTGAGCGAACACCTTGGTGTAGGACGGCGCATTGGCCGCCGGCTTGGCCTGGGCGCCGGTGATGACATCGAACTTGTTGACGCCGTGATATTTGTCGCTCGCCGCCTCGGCCGGCGCGTAGCCCTTGCCCTTTTGGGTGACGACATGGATCAGCACCGGGCCGTCGCCGTGGTCGCGCACATTCTTCAGAACCGGGATCAGATGTTCGAGATTGTGCCCGTCGATCGGCCCGATGTGAAAAAAGCCCAGTTCCTCGAACAGCGTGCCGCCGGTGACGTAGCCGCGCGCATGCTCGACCGCGCGGGTGATCGCCTTGTCGGCGGTCTTGCCCAGATAGGAGGTGAGCTTCTTGCCGATATCGCGAATGCCCTGATAGGTGCGGCCGGAGGCCAGACGGGCCAGATAGGCGCTCATCGCGCCCGAGGGCGGGGCGATCGACATGTCGTTGTCGTTGAGGATGACGATCAGCCGGGCGTCGAGCGCGCCGGCATTGTTGAGCGCCTCGTAGGCCATGCCGGCCGACATGGCGCCGTCGCCGATCACCGCGATGACGTTGTTGTCGCCGCCCGACAGGTCGCGCGCGGCCGCCATGCCGAGCCCGGCCGAGATCGAGGTCGAGGAATGCGCGGCGCCGAACGGGTCGTATTCGCTTTCCGCGCGCTTGGTGAAACCGGACAGTCCGCCTTCCTGGCGCAGCGTGCGAATACGGTCGCGACGGCCGGTCAGGATCTTGTGCGGATAGGCCTGATGGCCGACATCCCAGATCACCCGATCCCTGGGCGTGTCGAACACGTAGTGAATGGCGACCGTCAACTCGACCACGCCCAGCCCCGCGCCGAGATGGCCGCCGGTCTGCGAGACCGCATCGACCAGTTCGGCGCGCAGTTCCTCGGCGAGCTGCGGCAGCTTGCTTTCAGGCAGTTTTTTGAGATCGGCGGGCGTGTAGGCCTGATCCAGAAGGGGCGTTTGCGGAGGCGGGTTCGCGGCCATGGCTTTGTTTTCTTTTAAAGGCTTTACCGGACATAGGCGCTCGGGCCACGAAAGTAAACGTGCTGAAACAACGCGGGCTCATGTGCCAGGCAACGGAATGAACTCCTCCTCGTCGCCCGGCACGATGTCGAAACGGCCGCTGCGCCATTCTTCCTTGGCCTGCTCGATGCGCTCCTTGGAGGAGGAGACGAAGTTCCACCAGATATGGCGCGGCGTGCCGAGCGAGGCGCCGCCGAACAGCATGAAATGCGCGCCCGTTTCCGACGACACCACGATCTCGTCGCCAGGCCGCAGCACAAGCAGCCGGTCGGCGGCAAAGACGTCGCCGGCGATGACCACCTCGCCGTCAAGCACGTAGATCGCACGCTCCTCGGCCTCGGCGGGAATGCGCACGCGCGCGCCGGCGGCAAGCCGCAGATCGGCGTAGAGCGTGTCGGAGGCCGTGCGCACCGGCGACGACAGGCCGTCGAAGCCGCCGATGATGATACGGCCGGCGAGCCCGTCGGCGTCGATCACCGGCAGATCGGCCTTGGGGGTGTTTTCGAACAGCGGCGCGATCTCCTCGCGATCCTCCGGCAGGGCGAGCCAAGTCTGCAGGCCGGATATGGCGTTGTCGCGGCCGCGGGTTTCCTGCGGCGTGCGCTCGGAATGGACAATGCCGCGGCCGGCCGTCATCAAGTTCACGTCGCCGGGTTCGATCACCATCTCGGTACCGAGCGAATCGCGGTGGCGAATGGAGCCGTCGAACAGATAGGTCACCGTCGCCAGCCCGATATGGGGATGCGGCCTGACGTCGAGCGCCTGGCCGGCGCGCAGGATCGCCGGGCCCATGCGGTCGAAGAAGATGAACGGGCCGACCAGCCGCCGGCGCGCGGTCGGCAGGGCGCGGCGAACCTCGAAGCCGCCGATGTCGCGAGCGTTGGGAACGACCATCAGTTCGACCGCGTCGCAGGCGGACGCGTCGCCGGGTTTGGGGTCCTTTCCGGGGAAAAAGCTCATGAGGCCGGCCACGCCACGCGGCGTTCAAAATCCGAATGCCACAGCAGTTCCGGCGCGACCTTATGATTGGGCATCGTCGCCAAGACAATTTGCAACCCGCTGATACGCGCGTGTTTCATTGCCGGGAGGCAATCCGTGTCGCCGGACAGGAGTATGATCCGATCAACGGATCGCGTCGCAGCGTGGTTCGCGATATCCAGCCCTATTCGCATGTCCACACCTTTCTGCTCGAAGTCCGGACAAAATCGGCGTCCGTCAATGTTACGGCCGAAATGGGAATTTTCTTCGGTTTAAAGCCGCGAAACTTCAGCACACCGCGCCGAACCGCGAACAGGTCGCGCGCCGCCAGCTTACGAAGCCAGGCGTCGGAACCGTTGAATTCAAAGTCTTTTCCCGAAACAGGCAGCTTCGCCTTGCCGATATAGGGAGCGCAGTCGTAGTAAAATATCCGCACGAGCCGCTCATCCGGCGCAACGCACGCTTGGGCCACCTTGTCGATATAGTCGGGCTTATAAGCGTGGCCCGCTTGACGGGCCAATACACGCAAGTGGCCGCCATCAATCAAAACCGAGACACGCATAAATAACGAACCCCCGAACGTCGCCGCGCGGGGGTTCTGAATAAATGCCCGCCTACGGGCGTAGCGGATATGATGAAAACGTGGTGCAGTCTCGACAGAAAGTCAAGAGTTCACAATCGCCGCTCAAGCGCCGTCCAGCGGCTCGGTGCCTTCCGGCTTGCCCTCGCGCGACAGGCGGATCTTTTCAACCTTGGCTTCCGCGGCCTTGAGAAGCTGGTCGCAATGGCGCTTCAGCGCCTCGCCGCGCTCGTAGATCGTGATCGACTGTTCCAGCGGAACGTCGCCCTTTTCGAGGTCGTCGACAATCCGTTCGAGGGCCGCCAGCGCGTCCTCGAAGCTCATCGCCTTGATGTCCTCGTTCGGCTTGTCCGCCATCGTCATCCCTTCATCATGCGCCGGATATGGGTCGCTACCGACACGGCCAGTCCCTGAAGGTCGTAACCGCCTTCCAGAAGGCTGACAAGCCGATCGTCGCAGAAGCGGCCGGCCCGCTCCATGAGTTCGCCGGTCGCCCAGTCGAAATCGTCTTCGGTCAGGTTGATCTCGGCCAGCGGATCGCGGTGATGGGCGTCGAAACCGGCCGAAATGACGATCAGGTCGGGCGCGAAATCGTCGAGCGATTTGAGGACCCGCGTGCGGAACGCCTCGCGGAAGGCGGCGCTGCCGTCGCCCGGCGAAAGCGGCGCGTTGACGATGGTGCCGGCACCGGTCTCGTGCTTGGCGCCGGTGCCGGGATAAAGCGGCATCTGGTGGGTCGAGCAATAAAGCACCGACGCGTCGTCCCAGAAAATGTCCTGGGTGCCGTTGCCGTGATGGACATCCCAGTCGATCACCGCGACACGCTCGGCGCCGTGCTTGCGCTGGGCATGGCGGGCGGCGATCGCGGCGTTGTTGAACAGGCAAAACCCCATCGCGCGGTCCTTCTCGGCGTGATGGCCGGGGGGACGGGCGGCGACGAAGACGTTGTCGGCGCGACCTTCGAAAACGTCGTCGACGGCGGCGTTGGCCGCGCCGAGCGCGGTCAGCGCGGCCTGCCAGCTCTTGGGGCTGACCGCCGTGTCGGCGTCCACCCGCGCGATCCCCTCTTCGGGAATGGCGACATGGATCCTGTCCAGATGGGATTGCGGATGGGCATAGAGGATCGTGTCGGGATCGCCCTCGGGCGCCTCGACGCGCTCAAGCCCGGCGAAGACCTCGTGCTCGAGCGCCTTTTCGATGGCACGCAGCCGGTCCGGTCGCTCGGGATGGCCCTCCGGCGTCAGATGTTCGAGATAGATCGGGTGAGTGTAAAACCGCAGCGTCATGATTTGAGCCTAAATCACAACGCCGCGATCGGCCACCGCCAAAGACGGTTTTCCCAGCGGCCGGGCACAGCCATTTCAGGCCTGCCCGCCGTCGGCGGCCGGCGCGCCGCCGAACGCGCCCCTGGCCTTGTCGACGAGTTCGCGGAAATGACGCGACGCACCGGCCAGGCGCTGGTCCCACTCGGGATTGGGAACCTGTCCCTCGATGGTGCGGAAATAGACCGCCATCAGCGCCGCGATCGCGAAAGGCTCGATCAGCGCGGCCTTGAGCGCAAGCGCGAACACGATGGCGAGCACGAACGACCAGCCGGCAAGCTGGCCTGGCATGGCGTAGAGAATGGCGGCGGCCGGCGCCAGCATGACGAGGAAGACGGCGAAGGTCAGCAGCCACATGAACACGGCCAGCCAGACGGCGTTCTTGATCATCGTGGTGGCGTTCTGCGCGTAGAGCACGACGCCGTGGCGGGCGCTGTCGTAGGGATTGCGGCTTTCGACCCGGATATTGTAGCCGAGAATGATTTCGTCGACATAGGTCAGCGACAGGCGGACCACCGTGTTGACGAACCGGGCCAGCCCCTGCAGGCCGGGAATCGGCAGGAACGCCGCGATGCCGCCGATCAGACCGGTGACGACGCGGATCGCACCCTTGACGAGCTGGTCGAGCACGAAAAGCGCGTTCGCCTCGGCGAAACGCTCGGTGACGATCTCGCGGGCATAGGCGACCTGGCCCTTGCCGTCCGGCACCGGCTGGCCATCGATCAGCCGCACCATCACCGCGATATGACCGGCCTTGACGACGTAGAGAATATATTCGCGCAGCCAGTAGAGCACGACCGAAACCAGCGCGAAGCCCACCGCGCCGCCCCAGAACGCGACCGCGGCCGGCCCCTCGGCGCCGCCGAAGATGTGCCCGACGCCGAAGCCGATCCCGGCGCCGGTGCCGGTGGCCGCCACATAGGCGACCGTGATGCCGAAATAGACCAGCAGGCGCACCGCGATGAAAGGCCAGGTTCTGGCGAGGATCGCGAGTGTGCGCCCGATGTCAAAATCCCACATTTTCCGCTCCCGATTCGTTCGATCCGCGCGACGCTACACATTCGCGCAGGCTAATCAAACTATCGCGATACGGAGGACGTGCCGCCGACCGGGGCTCAGCGTTCCAATATGCTGGTGCGCGCGATGCGAATGCCGAACCCTTCGAGCCCGACATAGTGGCGCTCGCGCGAGGCGAGCAGATCGATGGAGGAAATGCCGAGATCGCGCAGGATCTGCGCGCCGAGGCCGATTTCGCGCCACTCGCTCTCGCGCAGGCGCGCCTCGGCATGGTCCTCGCCGGCCTCGCCCGGACGCATACGGGCCTGATGGGCGACGCCCACCGACCCTTCGCGCAGATAGACGACGACGCCGCGCTGCTTCTCGCTCATCATCGCCATGGCGCGCACCAGGCTGTCGCCGGTTCCGAACACGTCGGCAACCACGTCTTCGGAATGGAGCCGCACGGGCACTTCGTCCCCGTCGCGGATATCGCCGAAGACGATCGCCAGATGATGCATCGGCTCCCAGGGCAGCGCATAGACATGGGCCATCGCCCGCCCGGCCGGCGTCTCGACCTCGAAACAGTCGATGCGCTGAACCAGCGTTTCCTGCCTCTGGCGATAGGCGATCAGGTCGGCGACCGAAACCTGCCTGAGCCCGTGCCGGTCGGCAAACGCCGAGACTTGCGGACCGCGCATCACCGACCCGTCGTCGTTGACCAGTTCGCAGATGACGCCGACCTGCGGCAGGCCGGCGAGTTTGCACAGATCGACCGCGGCCTCGGTGTGGCCCGAGCGCATCAAAACCCCGCCCTCGCGCGCGACCAGCGGAAAGATGTGGCCGGGCCGGACAAAATCGGCGGCGCCGGAATTGGGGTTGGCCAGATTGCGCACCGTGACCGTGCGGTCGTCGGCGGAAATGCCGGTGGTGGTGCCGTGCTTGTAGTCGACGGAGACGGTGAAGGCGGTGCTGTGCGGAGCGTCGTTGTCGGCGACCATCGGCGCCAGGTTCAACCGGCGCGCCTCGTCGCGGGTCATCGGCGCGCAGACGATGCCTGAGGTGTGGCGCACGATGAAGGCCATCTTTTCGGGCGTGCAATGGGTGGCGGCGACGATCAGGTCGCCTTCGTTCTCGCGCCCGTCATCGTCCATGACGACGACGATCTCGCCGCGTTCGAAGGCGCGCAGGGCCTCGACGGTCTTTTTCTGGTCGTAGGGCATGGGGCTCCGGCTTTCGATGTGCTCAGCCGCCGATCTGGCCGCGGTGGCGAAGATAATGATCGGCGATCACGCAGGCCAGCATCGCCTCGCCGATCGGCACGGCGCGAATGCCGACGCAGGGATCGTGACGCCCCTTGGTGACCACGTCGACGTCGCGGCCTTCAAGGTCCACCGAACGGCGCGGCGTCAGGATGGACGATGTCGGCTTGACGGCGAAGCGCGCCACAACCGGCTCACCGGTGGAAATGCCGCCCAGCACGCCGCCGGCGTTGTTGCTCAAGAAGCGCGGCCGGCCGTCATTGCCCATGCGCATCTCGTCGGCGTTTTCCTCGCCGGTCAGGCCGGCGGCCACGAAACCGTTGCCGATCTCCACGCCCTTGACCGCGTTGATCGACATCATCGCCGAGGCGATGTCCTGATCGAGCTTGGCATAGACCGGCGCGCCGAGGCCGGCCGGCACGCCCTCGGCGACGATTTCGACCACGGCTCCGACAGAGGAGCCAGCCTTGCGCACGGCGTCGAGATAGTCGCTGAACACCGCCACGGAGGCCGGGTCGGGCGTGAAGAAGGGATTGTCCCGATGATCGACGAAGTCCCAGTCCCAGTTCGCCGGCTCGATGCGCTTTTCGCCCATCGCCACCAGCGCGCCGCGCACGACAAGGCCCGGAACCACCTTGCGGGCGATCGCGCCGGCGGCCACGCGCGCGGCGGTCTCGCGCGCGGACGAACGCCCGCCGCCGCGATGGTCGCGCAGCCCGTATTTGACGAAATAGCCGTAATCGGCATGGCCGGGGCGGAACTGGCGCGCGATCTCGCCATAATCCTTCGAGCGCTGATCGACGTTTTCGATCATCAGCGAGATCGGCGTGCCGGTGGTCGTCAGCGTCTCGCCATCGTCGGACGGCACGAAACCGGACAGCACCTTGACCTGGTCGGGCTCGCGCCGCTGGGTGACGAAACGCGATTTGCCCGGCCGACGACGGTCGAGTTCGCGCTGGATGTCGGCCGGCGTGAACGCGATTCCGGGCGGGCAGCCGTCGATCACGCAGCCGAGCGCGGGTCCGTGGCTTTCACCCCAGGTGGTGACGCGGAAAAGATGTCCAAAAGTGTTGTGCGACATTCACGAGGCCCATCGGCCGCCTGTGCGACCGTCGCTGCCTTCTATTTGCCTTTCCTGGATCGGTCAAACGGTCCGGGACGACGATTTAGTTTTGACACAATCGCGGTGTTTCTGCTCTTGTCTCGCCCATCCAATCACAAGACCCGCGCCGCAAGCGGGAGTCTGGCAAGAGGTCATGAGCATGCGCATCCTCGCATCGGCGCTGGTCGCCCTGTCGCTTTTCTCGGCGAGTCCAAGTCTGGCCGCCAGTGCCGAAGGCACGATCCAGTCGGTGGATCCCGACACCCTCACCATCGTGCTCGACGACGGCAAGACCTACAAGCTTCCCGGCGAAATCGACATGTCGGCGATCAGGGAAGGCATCGACATCGTCATCGCCTATGACGTGGTCAACGGCACCAACCTGATCACCGACATGGAAATCTACGAATAGCGGCGCCCTAAAGCCAATCGAGCTTGCCGTCCGCCAAGCGCAGGATGCGATCCTGCGGCACGGCCATGACGGCCGCGGCGTGGCGGTCGAGACCGCCGGCGATCAGGAAGACGGCGCGTATCACGCCGCCATGTGTCACGCATACGGTCGGGCCTTCGACCTCGGCCATCCAGCCGCGTACCCGGTCGGCGAGATCGGCATAGCTTTCCGCGTCCGGCCCCGGCGGCAGGAAATCCCATTTGGCGCGATCGCGCTGCGCGCCCACGCCGGGCCTGGCCGTTTCGATTTCCTCGATCGTAAACCCCTGCCAGTCGCCGAAATGGACCTCGACCAGGCGCGAATCGGTCCGGTAGTCCGCCGCCGGCAACCCCATTTCGGCGCGCACGATCTCCATCGTCTCGCGCGTGCGCCTGAGTGGGCTGGCGACGAAGTCGAAGCCGGACGGATCGTCGATCAGGCGCGCGAGCACCTTGCCGTTGCGGCGCGCCTGCGCGCGCCCGGTATCGTTGATGTCGATCTCGACCTGGCCCTGGAAGCGCAGCTCGGCGTTCCAGTCGGTCTGGCCATGGCGCACGAAATAGACGAGCGGAGACATTGCAGGCACGCTTTCGCGATCATTTTCGGCAGGGCGGCGAACCGCTCAGACGGTGGAGATGTCCGGCGCGTCGACCGCCTTCATGCCCACGACATGATAACCCGAATCGACATGGTGGACCTCGCCGGTCACGCCGCGCGACAGATCGGACAGAAAATACAGGCCCGCGTCGCCGACTTCCTCGATGGTGACGGTGCGCTTCAAGGGGGCGTTGTACTCGTTCCATTTGAGGATGTAGCGGAAATCGCCGATGCCGGACGCGGCCAGCGTCTTGATCGGGCCGGCCGACAGCGCGTTGACGCGGATACCGTTGGCGCCCATGTCGACGGCCAGATAACGCACGCTGGCTTCCAGCGCCGCCTTGGCAACGCCCATCACATTATAATGCGGCATCACCTTCTCGGCGCCGTAATAGGTCAGCGTCAGGATCGATCCGCCGGCGCTCATCAGCGGCTCGGCATGCTTGGCGATCGTGGTCAGCGAATAGGCGGAGATGTCGAGAGTGCGGCGGAAATTCTCGCGCGAGGTGTCGATATAGCGGCCGTCGAGCTCGTCCTTGTCGGAAAAGGCGATCGCATGCACCAGGAAGTCGAGCCGGCCCCATTTCTGCCTGAGACCCTCGAACACCGCGGCGATGGTGTCGTCCTCGGTCACGTCGCAATGGCCGGCAACGTGGGCGCCGAGTTCGCTCGCCAGAGGATCGACCCGCTTCTTCAGCGCCTCGCCCTGATAGGTGAGCGCCAGTTCCGCGCCTTGGCCGGCGCAGGACTTGGCGATGCCCCAGGCGATCGAGCGGTTGTTGGCGACTCCCATGATGAGACCGCGTTTTCCCGCCAGCAGCCCGTTTTCACCCGCCATCGCCCTACCTTTCGTGCACCGATCAAGCTCCCGCAAGCCTATCGCACAGGCCGTATCGGTCGACAAGCCGCAACGACCGGCAAGACTTGGATGGGTGCCGCCTCATGCGCGCAAAAGCGCTTCCAGCGCGGCGCGCTTGTCCTCCGGCAGGAGGATGCGCACATGGACGAGGAGATCGCCCTCGCCGCCGGATTTTTGCGGCAAGCCGCGCCCCTTCAGGCGCAACACCTTGTCGGAACCCGACCAGGGCGGAACCGTCACCGCGATCCTGCCCTTGACGGTCTCGACGGGAACCTTGGCGCCAAGCACGGCGTCGGCGAGGTCGACATAAAGATCGACATGCAGATTGCGGCCCTCGAGGCGATAGCGCGGATGCGGCTTGAAGCGCAGCGTGACAAGCGCGTCGCCGCCATGTTCGCCCTGCCCTTTCAGCCGAATCGTCTGACCGTCCTCGACAAAGCGCGGCAGCTTGATGGCGAGCTTGCGGCCGCCGGGCATCTGGGCGCTGACATGGGCGCCGCCGGCCGCCTCCTCCAGCGTGACGTCGAGCGTGGCGCGCAGATCGGCCGGCCGCGCCTGACCGGCGCCCGCGCCGGCGGCACCACCGGCACCGCGCCGGAAGGCCTGGCCGAACAATTCGCTAATAATGTCCTCGGCATCGCCGAAGCCGCCGGCACCCCCGGGACCGCCAGGGCCGCCGGTACGGAACTCGAAGCGCGCGCCGCCCGGGCCGGCGCCGCCGGCGCGACGGAACCCGGCGAACGGGTCGCCGTGCGCGCCACCCTCGAAGCCGTGAAAGCGCGGCTTGCCCTCGGCGTCGATCTCGCCGCGGTCGAAGGCGCCGCGCTTTTCGGCGTCGCCGACGACCTCATAGGCCTGATTGACCGCGGCGAAACGGTCCTTGGCCTTCGGGTCGTCCGGATTCTGGTCCGGGTGATATTTCTTGGCGAGCTTGCGAAACGCCGACTTGATGTCCTTGGCGCTCGCGGTCTTGGCCACGCCCAATACTTCGTACGGATCGCGCATCGTCATTGCCTGTCGAGGAAGTCAGTTGCTCGAGAACCTATATGCGAATTTCTAGGAAGAAATTCCAGTCCGGACACCGTTTTTCGCATGCAAAACGCGCTGTCGCGGCGCATGCGGCGCGCTCACACCGGTTCGAAACTGCGCGTCCACCAGCCCGCGCCCGGCGTCAGGCAGGTCTCGCCGTCGAACAGAGCGACGCCTTGGAAACTCTCCCGGGAAACCCGGAACCGGCGGCAGCGCACGCCGTCGCGCTCCAACTCGACGATGGTGGCAACCTCGCCGCGCGAGCCGGTTTCGGCATTGGCCCAGGACAATGTTCCCCCGCCCAGCGTTTCGAGATTGGCCGAGGTGACGGCGTTGCGGATCGTGGCCTCGTCGGAGCGGGTTTCGGTGTCGACGACCGCGGCGGGCGCAGGCTGAACCGCGCCGGTGACGAGCGACCTGTCGAGCCCGTCATCGCCGAGCCCGAAGCCGCTGGAGACGCACCCGCCCAATACGGCAAGCAGCGGCAAAAGCACCAGTTTCACGCCTGTGGCGCAACCGATTCCTGGCCGCAAAATTCCCCTGGACGCTTGCACCCGGCGCGACAATCCGCCATCTCCTCACGAGGCCGCAACATCATCTCCCGCGAATGGTCGACTATGAGCGAAACACCGTTAACGAAGGATGACTTCACCACCCGCGACGAGCCGGTCCGCCTGTTCGGCGACTGGCTGGCGGATGCACAAGAAAGCGAGCCCAACGATCCGACCGCCGTCGCGCTCGCCACCGTGGACCAGGACGGCCTGCCCGACGTGCGCATGGTGCTGTTGAAGGGGTTCGACCGGGACGGCTTCGTTTTCTACACCAATTTCGAAAGCGCCAAGGGCGTGGAACTGCTCGGCTCGATGAAGGCCGCGATGTGCTTTCACTGGAAGTCGCTGCGCCGCCAGGTGCGCCTGCGCGGGCCGGTGGAGATCGTGTCCGACGCGGAGGCCGACGCCTATTTCGCCAGCCGCCCGCGCGGCAGCCGCATCGGCGCCTGGGCGTCGAAACAGTCGCGCCCGCTGGAAAGCCGCTTCGCGCTGGAAAAGTCGGTCGCCGAATATACCGCCCGCCACGCGGTGGGCACGATACCGAGGCCGCCGCACTGGTCCGGTTTTCGCCTGAAACCGCAGACGATCGAGTTCTGGCACGACCGGCCGTTCCGGCTCCACGACCGGGTGGTGTTCACCGCCGACGGCAAGGGCGGCTGGAATAAGACCCGGCTCTATCCCTGACGGGAGAGGACGGCCGCCGCCGTCCTCCGGCCTCAGCCAGCCTTCTTGCGGTTCATGAAGGCGACGAACGCCGCGCGCGCCTCGTCGGATTTGAGCCGGGCGCGGAAATGGGTCCCCTCCTGCTTGATACGGGCGACAACCTCCTCGCGCGGGCCGCGCATCAGGTCGCGGGCGATTTTCAGCGCCTCGGGCGGTTTGGCCGCGATCTCCTCGGCGGCGGTAAAGGCGACCGCCTCCAGCTCGTCCTCGCCGACCACGGCATAGATCAGCCCGGCCGCCCTGGCGCGCTCGGCCGAAAAGCCTTCGCCGAGCCCGAGCAGGGCAAAGGCCTGCTGGCGGCCGAGCACGGCCGGCGCGAGCAGGCTGGAGCCGGCTTCGGGCACCAGTCCCAGATCGACGAACGGCGTGCGGAACTCGGTGCGCGGCGTGGCGAAGGTCAGGTCGCAATGCAGATTGATCGTCGTGCCGATGCCCACGGCAACGCCGTCGACGGCCGAGACCAGCGGCTTCTGCGACTGGGCGAGCGCGACGAGAAAGTCGTAGACCTCCATGCCGCCGTCGCCGCCCATGGCGACGGCCATGAAGTCCTGCAGGTCGTTGCCGGAGGAAAACGCGCCCGGCACGCCGAGGATGAGATGGACGCGGACGGCCGGATCGGCATCGCCCTCGGTCAGCGCCTTGGCCATGACGGCATACATCGCCCGCGTGATGGCGTTCTTCTTGTCCGGGCGGTTCATCCGGATCGTCTGGACGGCGCCGCGACGTTCGATTTCGACATGTTCGCTTATCGGCCCGTCCTCAATTGAGCGCGGCGGCGGCGAGCGCCAGGCTTTCGGCACCGTCGCAGGCGCGCTCGCGCAGCGCGCCGGTCTCGCCGGCAAGGTTTTCGCAAAAGAAGCGGCACAACGCGACCCGCTCGGCAGACTGCGCCGCCACCGCGCCGCGGCCGAGACAGGCCGCGCCCGCCGCGAGCGCGAACAAGCGCAGATAGGGCGTCGCGCCGGCCAGGGCCTCGTCGGTCCGGCCGTCGGCGAGCGCGGCCTGCATGAAGCGGGTCGCCGCCTCGAGATCGTCGAGCGCGGCGGCGATCTTTTCGGCACTGCGGCCGAATGCGGGCAGGTTGGAGGCACGCACGGCCTCGACGTCTTCGCGCAATTCGGCGATGTAGCCGAGCACGTGCTCGCCGCCCGACTGCGGCAGCTTGCGCATCACCAGATCGATCGCCTGGATGCCGTTGGTGCCCTCGTAGATCGGCGCGATGCGGGCGTCGCGGTAGAGCGCGGCGGCGCCGGTCTCCTCGACATACCCCATGCCGCCATGCACCTGGACGCCGAGCGAGGCGACGTCGACGCCGACATCGGTGGCAAACGCCTTGGCGACCGGGGTCAAAAGATTGGCACGCTCCTGCCAGTGGCGCGCCGCATCGCCCGATTTGGCCTCGGCCATGTCGGTGGCGTGGGCGCAGCAATAGGCGATCGCCCGTGCGGCCTGGGTAAGCGCCCCCATCGTCAGCAGGTTGCGCTGCACGTCGGGATGCATGACGATCGGCGCCATGCCGTCGCCGTCATGGCCGGCGGCCTTGCCCTGACGGCGCTCCTGGGCATAGGCGCGCGCCTTTTGATAGGCAGCCTCGGCAACGGCCACGCCCTGCATGCCGACGGCCAAGCGCGCATTGTTCATCATCGTGAACATGCAGGCCAGCCCGCGGTTTTCCTCGCCGATCAGCCAGCCGACGGCGCCGGGCTCGCGATCCTCGGCGAAACCATCGCCATAGATCATCGTGCAGGTGGGCGAGGCGTGAATGCCGAGCTTGTGTTCGATCGAGGCACAAAAGACGTCGTTGCGCGCCCCCGGCACGCCGTCGTCGTCGGGCAGGAATTTCGGCACCAGAAACAGCGAGATGCCGCGCGTGCCGGCCGGCGCGTCGGGCAGGCGCGCCAGAACAAGATGCACGATATTGTCGGTAAAATCGTGCTCGCCATAGGTGATGAAGATTTTTTGGCCGAAGATGCGATAGGTGCCGTCATCGGCCCGTTCGGCGCGCGCGCGCAACGCGTTCAGGTCGGAACCGGCCTGCGGCTCGGTCAGGTTCATCGTGCCCATCCATTCGCCGGAGATCAGCTTGGGCAGATAAAGCGCCTTCAACGCGTCGCTGGCGTGTTTTTCCAGCGCGTCGACGGCGCCCATGGTCAGGATCGGGCCGATGCCGAAAGCCATCGAGGCGGAGTTCCACATTTCCAGCGCCGCCACGCCGAGCATGCCGGGCAGACCCTGGCCGCCATGGTCCTGCGGCAGCGACAGCCCATTCCAGCCGCCGTCGACCCAGCGGCGATAGAGATCCTTCCAGCCCTCGGGCATCGTCACCGCCGCATCCTTCAGCACCGCGCCGGTTTCGTCTCCGACCTTGGCAAGCGGGGCGACCTCCTCGCCGGCAAAACGCCCGGCCTCGCCGAGGATCGCGTCGACCAGATCGGGCGACAGATCGGGAAAAAGCCCTTCGTCGATGGCAGCGCGCAGACCCGCCACCTCGTTGAGGGCGAAGGCGATATCGTCGACGGGTGCTCGGTACATGGTCTTTCTCCCGGATTGTGAGCGCGGCGATCGTCGCGCCTCTGTTGCTGCGCATCCCAGGGCTAGATTTTTTTGACGTAAACGTCAATTGATCCCACGACATGCATTGCGATTCGGTCGCGAGCGGTCTAACCGGGCGGCATGCTGGAGCGGCCGGGGAAATTCAGATGCGTGGAATGCGGCCTGTCCTTCGGGGCGGCGGGCTTTCACCATCATCACGGCATGATCGAAGACGGGCCGGCCTATTGGTGCGACCGGGGCATCCTGTGCTCGCCGGCCTGCTCGCTTGCGCATCACCGCCGCCGCGCGGCCGAGGGCACGCTGCCGGACAAGCCGGCGCCGGACCCGTTCGACGATTTCTCGCACTGAGGTCCGGCGGCGGGTCGGGCGCCGGGTTCAGCCGTCGTGCGTTTCGCGCGCGATCGCCCGCCAGCCGATGTCGCGACGGCAAAACCCGCCCGGCCAGTCGATCCGGTCGACGGCGGCGTAGGCGCGTTCGCGCGCCTCGGCCACGGATGCGCCGAGCGCGGTGACGTTGAGCACCCGCCCGCCGGCGGCGACGAGCCCGCCGTCGACCTGCGCGGTGCCGGCATGGAATATCTCGACGCCCTCCCCCGCCGCCGCCTCCAGGCCGGCAATCTGCGAGCCCTTTTCGGGCGTGCCGGGATAGCCGCGCGCGGCCATCACCACGGTGAGCGCGGCCTCGTCGCGCCAGCGTGCCGACATGGGGGCGAGCTGGCCGTCGGCGGCCGCCTTCAGCAACACCAGCAGGTCGTCCTCGAGCCGCATCAGCAGCACCTGGCATTCGGGATCGCCGAAACGCACATTGTATTCGATCAGCTTGGGACCGTCGCGGGTCAGCATCAGCCCGGCATAAAGCACGCCGGAAAACGGCGTGCCCGCCTCGGCCAGCCCACGCATCGTCGGCTCGATGATCGTGCGCATCGTGGCCTCGACCAGGTCCGGCGTCATCACGGCGGCCGGCGAGTAGGCGCCCATGCCGCCGGTATTGGGACCGGTGTCGCCCTCGCCGACGCGCTTGTGGTCCTGGGCGGTGCCGAAGGGCAGCGCGGTGGTGCCGTCGCACAGGCAGAAGAAGCTCGCCTCCTCGCCCTCCAGGAAATCCTCGATCACCAATTCGGCGCCGGCCGCGCCGAAGGCGCCCTCGAAACAGGCGTCGACCGCCTCGAGCGCCTCGGCCAGCGTCATCGCGACCGTCACCCCCTTGCCGGCGGCCAGCCCGTCGGCCTTGATGACGATCGGCGCGCCTTTTTCGCGCAGATAGGCCTTGGCCTTCGGCGCGTTGTTGAACCGACGATAGGCGGCGGTGGGGATGGCGTGACGATCGCACAGATCCTTGGTGAAGCCCTTGGAGCCCTCGAGCTGCGCGGCCGCGGCCGAGGGGCCGAAAACGGCGATACCGGCCGCGCGCAGCGTGTCGGCAAGCCCGGCGACAAGCGGTGCCTCGGGGCCGACGACGACGAGATCGATGCGCCTGTTGCGGCAGAAGGCGGCGACGGCATCGTGATCGTCTATATCGAGCGCCACCAGTTCGGCATGGGCGGCGATGCCGGGATTGCCGGGCGCGGCGTAGAGTTTTTTCAGCAGCGGCGAGGCGGCGAGTTTCCAGGCCAATGCGTGCTCGCGCCCGCCCGAGCCGATCAAAAATACGTTCATCACCTGCCTCGCCGATTCCTTCGCCTCCGCGTTCGGCTATTGGGCTCCGGGCACAAGGTCAAGGGCGACGGCCGGCCGGAACGGCGCGCCGGACGCTTCGCACGCTTGACGTTGCCGCCCGCCCCTGCCACTTCAGCCGGCATGGACAAGATACAATCCCTCGCGCAGCAGGGCCGCGTCGCCGACGCGCCGTCCGGCCACTGGGTCTATCGGGTGCTGCCGCGCGCGGTGTGGCCTTTTGCCCAGCTCGCACGCTGGGACCGCCCGATCGGCTGGAAATTGCTGATGTGGCCGTGCTGGTGGTCGGCGGCCCTGGCCGCGGCAGCCTATGCGCGGCCCGGCGACCCGCTCATGAGCCTGCTGCCCAATCCCTGGCATCTCGCGCTTTTTTTGATCGGAGCCGTCGCCATGCGCGGCGCGGGCTGTACCTATAACGACCTGGTCGACCAGAAGATCGACGCCATGGTCGAGCGCACGCGCTCACGGCCGCTGCCATCGGGCAAGGTATCGCGGCGCCAGGCCTGGGCCTTTCTGGTCGCGCAGGCGCTCGTCGGGCTGGTCGTGCTTTTGCAGTTCAACACGTTCGCGATCCTGCTCGGCATCGCCTCGCTGGCGATCGTCGCCGCCTATCCGTTCATGAAACGCATCACCGACTGGCCGCAACTCGTCCTCGGCCTCGCCTTTTCCTGGGGCGCGCTGGTGGGCTGGGCGGCGGTGTTCGCCAGCCTCGACACGCCGGCCCTGCTGCTTTACGCGGGGTCGATCCTGTGGGTGATCGGCTACGACACGATCTATGCCCACCAGGACAAGGAGGACGACGCGATCGTCGGCGTGCGTTCCACCGCGCGCCTGTTCGGCGACAACACCAAAACCTGGCTGTCGGGCCTCTACGGCGGCGCGCTGCTGTTGATGGCGGCGGCCTGCGCCTCGGCCGAGGCGCCGCTGCCGGCGCTTGCCGGGCTGGTCGCCGCGGCGATCCACATGACGCGTCAGATCCGCGTGCTCGACATCGACGACGGCGCGCAGTGCCTGCGCCTGTTCCATTCCAACGCCGTGGTCGGCTGGCTGATTTTCGCCGGCTTCGTCGGCTCGGGGCTGTGGGCGGCGCTCAAACCGATGGTTTGAACTCGAAGCCGGCCTATTCGCGCGCGACGATCTCGTCGCCCCCGACCACCAGCCGCACTCCGAGATCGCCGGTCTTGCGGCGGGCGAGGAAGCGAGGCCGGCGCACCGCGGATCCCCGACGCTTGCGGCGTTCCTTGGGCGCCGGCATCCGCGCCGAACTCAGCGATTCCTCGAGCGAACGCGCCACACCGTCCGATTCGATCAGCAGCATCGGCAGCCGGTACGCCTCGGCCCAGTTGCGCCAGTCGGCGGCGATGTCGTCGAGGTCGTGAGCGACCAGAAGCGGCACGCACAACATCGGATCGCCATGCAGCAATTCCAGCGTGACGGTGACGTTGCCGTCCTCGTCCTCAATGGCGCGGGCGGCCACGCCCTTGAAGGCGTTGGCCGGCAGCGCGACCGTGACCGGAAGCCGGCTGTGCGCCAAGGTGCGGTGCATCACGGCGCCGCGCTTATCGATCTTGACCGTGACCTCGCCATAATCGTCGCGGGCCGCATAGCTCGCGATCTGGGGAAGCCGGAACGGGTCGAGCCGCATATAGCGCCCGGCCCAAACTGGGTTCGACACCGTGTTCATCACTTACGCCTTCCTGCAACGCCTGAGAGCCGGTTTCCGGTTCTCGCGGGCCGGTTGTCCGGCCTCTTTGTGCTTGCAAGCTAGCGCGGCGACCTTACCGGCGCGCTTAAGAAGTTGGGTTAAATTTTGCTGATCTGGCAAATGGTTATCGGAATCCGACCGATAAACCGGACCGCAACCAAGATGGATGGGAGGTAAAGGCGTTGTAGCGCGCAACTTGTAGCGCGCAATTTCGAATGGCACGGCGCGCAACTTCGAATGGCACCAACTTATTTTTCCGTCGCTGGCACGTGAACACGTTCAAAGCCGGCTGACCGACACCTTGGTGTGCTGTCGATGGAGATGGGACACTGCCGCGCAAAAAAACCCGCCGGCACATGGCCGACGGGGCTTGGATGCGGATCAGGTCCGCCGCGATTTTGGGATAACGACCAGCCGCCCGCCGGTCTATGGCGGGATCGCGCTATGTCGCCTCACGATCGGTATCCGCGAAGTTAACCTCTGTCTTTTTTCAATGGGCCCGCATTCCTAGCTTTTTGGTCACTAGCGTTTTTCACGATCACTTCGATCGAGCCAAGTGGTGCTTTACAGCCTGAACATGCGACCGTTTCCCAATCCGCCACCGTGCCGGCTAGAACAAGATCGTTCTTCCGTCCACATTTCGGACAAATGACCCCGACCTCATCCATCGGTCCCTCCCAGCGAGCTATCGTCGCATCGATGATGTTTCGAGATGCTTGACGTCTCGCTGTCAAGCGGCAGATGCGGGACGATACGAAGCCGCAATCGGCAAATCAACTGAGCTACGAAATGATCAGCTCGCGCGCGGGCGTGCCCTTGCCGCCGCCGATCGAATAGCGCAGCTCTACCTCCTCCTGAACGAACCCGGCAAAAATCGCTCGTGTCTCCGGCACGTCGTTGATCGACAGGATGAACCGTCCATTCAGGCAAGCCAGGCGCGCGGCGATCGCCTCGAACTGCTCGCGGCCGAAAAGCGCGCGGCCGTAATCGCCTTCCGAGCCCCAGTATGGCGGGTCGAGGTAAAACAGCGTCTGCGGCCGGTCGTACCGGTCGATGAAGGCCAGCCAGTCAAGTTGCTCGATGACGACGCCGGCAAGCCGCTCATGCAGGGCGACAAGCAGCGGCTCCAGCCGTGTGAGGTTGAAGGCAGCGGCCTGCTGTAACGCGCACGTTCAGTTGGCAGACTTCCGGGATTGTGTGGGTAAAGGTAAAAAATCGCGCCGGTACGGCGTGTTGCGCGGCGAACGGCGCAAGACGGGGTCCCGCCCGCGGCGGGCACGCAAGTTCATTCGGCGGTGGCGGCACGAAACGCCGGCAAATCCGGCATGCGGAGATCGCCGCCTTGCCGCCGGCAAGGGGCAGGACGTGGACGGGCAGACGTTACGGCCGGGGTCGGCGGTCCGGCGCGGCTACTCCGCGGCAAGTCGATGCGAAAGGTCGGCGCTCTGCTTGTCGGGTTCGGCGAAAATCCGCTCTTCGCGAATGGTGTCGCTGAGCTCGAGATAGGCCATCTCGACGAAATAGGCTGTCAGTTGCAGCCCCGCCGAGGCGGCGATTTCGCGCATTTCACGCAGTTGCCCGTTCAAATAGGCAATCTGCTCCCGACGTGTCACCGATCCCTTGGTGCGAGTGTCCATGATCCTGTCCTGTTGTCTTGGATGGTCCTAAACTCATGGGATACTCTTACGCACGAATACTGATCTTGTTCGGGCAGCGCCTCGGCTTCACCGAGTCACCGCCGGGTTGATACGGTTACAAACGACATCCTCGCGCGGAAGCAGCAGCGCGGGGAACTCAATGTGCACTCATCTTGGCGGTGCGCTCGAATTCGGCGCGGTCCGGCCTGGCCAGCGTCAACGCATAGATCGGTGCGACGGCGACCGAATCGAATTTCAGCAACTGCGAAATGCGGGCATGGGACAAAGCCGCCGTCGGACAGGCCGTGAGGCCGTGATGCGTCGCGGCGAGCATGACGTTCTGGCCGATATGCCCGGCTTCGATCAGCACGACCCGATAGGCGTTCGGGTCCTCGTATTTCCACATCGTGCGGCGCAGGTCCGCCGCCAACACGATCAGGCAGGCCATCTCGTCCGCCCATTCCTGGGTGCCCGTCAGTTCGGACAATTTGGGTAGGCAGGCGGCCTCGATCCTGCCCAGGTCGTGGTCGAGCGCCGAATAATGATAGATGCCTGGCGCCAGCCCCTCGACGGAGCGGGCGAAGACATAGGCCTCGTAAGGATTGCGCGCGCCGCCGGACGGCGTCATGGACAAAGGCAGCGAGCCCGTCACGCCCTGCGTATTGCCGGTGATGCCGAGCCCGGCGAACAGGCAGTCGCTGAGTTGCTTCAAGGTGATGGTGTCGGCGCCTGCCTTGCGGACGGTCCGGCGGCGGGCCATCAGTTGAAACAGATCGTTGCCCTCCAGAGCGTCCGGCAGTCGGATCGCCTGGTCTGGCGCATTGCGCAGCCACAGCACCGGCGATGTCGAGCCCGCGGCCTTGTCGACCTGCCGCTGCGCGGCCTCTTCGGCGGTCAGATAGTCGGGGTTTTGCACGCAAAAATGCATCAGGGCGGTCGGAATGCCCCATGACCAGTCGCGCTCGAAGCTTGCTTCGCGGTCGGCCAGTTCCGAGCCTTCCACAACCAGCGCCGACAGGTCGACGAGCTGGCGCGAAAGGTCCTCCGCCTCTTCCTGGCTCAGCCCTTCCACCAGGCCGGCCAACGCGCCCGGCGGCTGCCATTGCGACCAGGTGTTGAGCACGGCGACCAGATCGGGGCTGCAGGCAAAAGTCTGGCGCGACAGGAAATTGCAGCCGATCAGGGTGTGATCGTCGTGGGTAAAAACTAGGGTGCGCGATGGCCGAACCAGCATTGTCTCCGTCCCGTCTTCATAGCCGGCGTCGTCGATCCGGAACGGATCGACGACGCCGTTGATATTGCTCAGCGGGAGAAGTGCCAGCCCGGGCCGACGAAAACCTTGGTCGACACAGCCGAAACGACAAGATTCTTCTTCGAAGTCTTCATGATCATTTCCCTCTCATTTGCTCCGCGATTTTGCGGTAACGACAGAACGCTAGCGAGGGAACTCCTAACGAATGGTATATTTTGACTTCTTAACTACGTATAAATAAATAAATTACCTCTAATTAATTTATGTTGCTCTAATTATGATGATATTTACTCTTATAAAGAAGAAAGTTCATCATAAATACAGCAATAAAAAAGCAGGCTCGAAAGCCTGCAACAGCGCCCGGCACCGCGTCGCGGCACCGGCTGATTCTCACATGAGGAAGACGGATCAGGCCGCCCGCAAACCACCGAGCAGATCGACCACCACGGGATCCAGGGACGGATCGGTGATCTTGTAGACGCCGACGGCGGCAATGGCTTCACGGGCTCGGTAGCTGACCGATGCAGGTCGGATGATAGCAGTGCCGGTTTCCGGCCCGGATTCGGTCAACACGATTGTGGTTCCGACCAATGTCGGCTCCGCATAACCCGCCCATCCGGCGGCGATCAGGCTCGGCTCGCCGACATGACGCCGGTTGAAGGCGGTGAAGTAGATCCAGTTCAGGCTGGAGGTCACCAGACCGTAATGGTTGCCCTGCGAGCGCGACCAGGCCCCGCCCGGTCCGCCGCGCCGTCCGGTCACCCGGCGGAACGCCATGACCCGATCGCGCTTGAAGATGAAGGTGGCCGAGCGCATGACGAGATTGGGACGCGAGGGCACGTTGAAATAGGTGAAATAGATCCCCTCGGGCAAAGGCGGCAGGGGCCGGTCCGAGAGCAGATCGAGCATGGCCGCCGGCATGCCGGCGGCCGGAACACCCCCGGCCTCGGCCTCCGGATTCGGCGGGGTGAAAAGCTGCTTTTCGGAAATGTCGAAATATGCGCACAGCTTGCGCGTGTTTTCCGTGCCCGGCAGCGCCTTGCCGTCCAGATATCTGTCGAACTGGGCGCGACTTATGCCGGTTTCGCGACACACTTTCGCGACCGACCCCGCCCGCCGACAGAGCGCCTTAAGCCGTCCCGAAAAAGCCGCATGCAGCCACATCACTTGGCTTATCTAGAGTTGTTTTCCAACATCTCCACAGCAAAGCGCGATCGCAACGGTAAAAACTTCAACCCTGACTGCATCGTCCTTACCCCTTTTCGGCCGACCGAACGCCCCGTCGCGCACCGCCGGAATGCCCCACCACCGCCGGTACACTTACAAACCCGGGGCGGGCTCTAGCACGAACGATCCTCCTCGTGATCACCATTATTCAGGATGTCCACCAGGTGGATGACATCCAAAAGAGTCCTTGTCGCCGGTTTTCAATCGCGTTGAACGAGCTTCATCGCCCCGACGGCGGCTACGATCACTAAAATATTACAATAAAAAACAATAAAAAATCACATAAAATTGGAAGAAATCGAAGAAATATCTACGAAAACGAGGCTTAAAATATATGATCGCACATATTTTCGACTGAAAACTGACAGTTTTCTACGAATTTTCAAACCATCTTGCCGGGATTCATGATGCCGGCCGGATCGAAGGCGGCGCGGACGCGGCGCATCAAATCGGTCGCCACCGGCGGCGCCGTGGCCACCAGCTCGTCGCGCTTCATCTGGCCGATGCCGTGCTCGGCGGAAATCGAGCCGTTGAAGGCGCGCACGATCTCATGCACGCGGTCGTTGACCTCGCGGTAGCGCGCCTTGAAGGCCGCGCCCGATGCACCCTCTGGTTGCGAGACATTGTAGTGCAGATTGCCGTCGCCCATGTGGCCGAAGGTCACCAGCCGGGCCCCGGGCTCGAGCGCATGCACGGCACGACCGGCCTCCTCGATGAAGTCGGGGATCGCCGCCACCGGCACGGAAACGTCGTGCTTGATCGACACCCCCTCCGCGCGCTGGGCTTCCGACATCGCCTCGCGCAGGCGCCAGAAGGCATCGGCCTGGGCCAGGCTTTCGGCAATGACGGCATCGGCGGCCAGGCCCTTGTCGAGACCGGCAGATAAAATGTCCTCGATCAACGCGCGCGCATCGTCAGGCGAGCGCCCCGACGATATCTCGACAAGCACGTACCAGTCATGCGCGTCCCGCAGCGGGCGGACGGTGCCGGGCACGTGGCGCACGGCGAAATCGACGGCGAGCCGCGCGCAAAGCTCGAAGCCGGTCAGCCCGGTGCCGGCCCGTTCGAGCGCATCGGAAAACAAGGCCAGCGCCTGACGCGGCGAAGAAAGACCGACCCATGCCACCTCGCGCCCCTTCGGCCTGGGAAAAAGCTTCAAGACGGCGGCGGTGATGACACCGAGCGTGCCCTCGGCGCCGACGAACAGGTTTTTCAGATCGTACCCGGTATTGTCCTTCCTGAGCTTGCGCAGATCGTCGAACACCTCGCCCGTGGGCAGCACGACCTCCACACCCAGGCACAATTCGCGCGCATTGCCGTAGGCAAGCACCCCGGTGCCGCCCGCGTTGGACGACAGATTGCCGCCGATCTGGCACGAGCCCTGGGAGGCAAGCGACAGCGGGAACAGCCGGTCGGCCGCGTCCGCGGCCTGCTGCGCGGCCTCAAGCACCACGCCCGCCTCGGCAATCATGGTGTTGGAGGCAACGTCGATCTCGCGAATCCGATTGAGACGGGACAGCGACAACACCACCTGGCGCCCGCTCTGGTCCGGCATTTGGCCGCCGACCAGCCCGGTATTGCCGCCCTGCGGCACGATCGGCGTGCCGGTCTCGCTGGCGAGCGCGAGCACCTGCGAGACCTCGTCGACCGAGCCGGGGCGCAGCACGAGCCGGCTGCGGCCGGGAAACAGGCCGCGCGGCTCGGTGAGATAGGGGGAAATGTCCTGCGCGGCGCGCAGCGCGTGGCGCTCGCCGACGATCGCGGCAAAGCGCGCGATCAGATGCGGGGGAAGCGGGGCGTCGTCGTCGCTCATCTGTCGGTCCTGTCCGGTCGGGCGGCGGGATCGGGCCGGCCGGCGCGGCCGCGGCGGTGTCGTCCCGGGACGCTATCGGGCGCAGGCCGCCTTGTCACCGGGGGGCGGCCGCGCGCCGCAGCCTGTCATTGATCGCCTCGCCGAGACCGGTCGCGGGAACGGGCTCGGCCGCGATCACCGCTGCGCCCGATCGGTCGAGCGCCTGCAAATGGGAAAACAGATTGGCCGCCGCCTCGCGCAGATCGCCGGACGGCGAGAGGTTCAAGACGAGGACGGCCTTGTCGGCGCCCGCGATGCGTTCTGGCCCGAAGGCAAGCAAGACCTCGCCGGGCGCGACCCTGTCTGCATCGAGCCGCAGGCCGGCTCGCGGCGCGTAATGCGACCGCATCATGCCCGGCGCCTCGATGCCGCCGGCGTCACCGCGCAGCAGCGGAACGCCCAGAACCGCTTCGATCTCCTCCGCGGCGATGCCGCCCGGGCGCAACAGGCGCACGCCGTCGGGCTCAACCTTGACGATGGTCGATTCCAACCCGACGGGGGTCGGCCCGCCATCGACGACCAGCGCGATCCTGTCCCCCAGATCGGCCGCGACGGCGGCGGCGGTGGTGGCGCTGATTCGGCCGGATGAATTGGCGCTGGGCGCCGCCAGCGGCCGGCCGGCGGTCGCTATCAATTTTGCCGCAAAACCGCGCGGCATACGCAATCCGACGCTCGCAAGCCCGGCCGTCACCAGCGGATGGATTTGTGCGTCGGGCGCAAGCGGCACGACGAGGGTGAGCGGTCCCGGCCAGAAGGCATCGGCCAGTTTGCGCGACAGGGCGTCGAAGCGACCGATCCGCTCCGCCATCGCCCTGTCGGCGACATGCACGATCAGCGGATTGAAACGCGGCCGGCCCTTGGCCTCGAAGATGCGCGCCACCGCCGCGCCGTTGGTGGCGTCGGCGGCGAGGCCGTAGACGGTCTCGGTCGGCAGCGCCACCGGCTGGCCGGCATGGACCAGGGCGATTGCGCGCTCGAGCGCGGTTTCCTCACTGACGATATCGGCCATCACGCGTCCAGACTGTGCACGCGGCATTGCCTATCCCGCACGCGCGCGCGCGGCAAGTAACCCTGCGTCATCATTTCGTTAATCGGTCGAATGGTACGGTTTCCGCCAACGGGATCGTAGGGCGCACGCGGTAGGGTTTAAGCAGCGTCATAGGGTTCACGCCGCGTAGCTGGCGGGAGAGTGATGAAGGTTCTGGCAACGGCAACGATCGCATTGGTTCTTGCGACGGCGGGGGAGGCATTTGCCTCGTCCTTCGTGACGCTCGACGCCCTGCCTGCGGGGCCGTCTGCCTCGATCATCGTCATGGGCGAGCCGGCCGTTGGAGACCCGCCAGTGGTGCTTGCCGCGCCGGACGCGACCATCAAGACGGCCGCCTTGTCGGAAACCCGCCCCGGCTCCCCGGCCGAGGCCGCCAGGGCCCTGTTCGGCCATCCGCCCGATGACGGGAGCGAGGCCGGGTCCGACCGCGTCGCCCCGCTGGTGCCGCGCCTCAGCCGCTCGATGATCCTGCTCGGCGAACCGGCACCGCGCGCGGCACGCACAAAACGGGCGACATCGCTTGCCGGGCGCCAGCCGGCCAGGCCGATGGTGATCCGAGGCGGGCTCGTCGGCAAGGCGTTTCCGGCCGCCGCCACGAGCGCGCCGGTTCCCGTGGAGATCGTCGCCGAACCGCCGCCCAGTCCCGACATCCCCGTCGCAACCGAACGCCGCACGGTTTCCAGCGACAGGCCGGCGCCGCCCGCTCCCGGTCGCAGGAAAACGCCCGAGCCGCCGGCCCTGCCGCCCGCGCCGCCGCCGCCACCGCCGCCGTCGCGCGCGCTGGAATAGGGCGCCGGACGGCCGGAAAGACGCGTTCTAACCGGCGATGCGCGAGAAATCGGCGACCTGGCCGGTCGCGGCAGGAATACGGGCCAGAAGGGCGAGCCGGTTGGCGCGCACGGCCTCGTCGTCGGCATTGACCAGCACTTTTTCGAAAAACGCGTCGACCGGGCCGCGCAGGCCGGCAAGCGCCCGCATGGCGGCCTGATAATCCTGCTCGGCGAGCGCGGCCGCAGCCTCGGCTTCGGCCGCCACCACCGCGTCGAACAATGTCCGTTCCTCGCTTTCGGCAAACAGCGCGGGATCGACGCTGCCGGCAACCGGCGTGCCCTTCTTTTCCTCGGCGGCGAGAATATTGGCGGCGCGCTTGGTACCGGCGAGCAGGTTCTGCCCGTCCTCGCTGTCAAGCAGCGCGCCCAGCGCCTCGACCCGGCGGACGATCAAAAGCAGGTCGTCCGCTTCTGGCGTGATGACCGCGTCGATCAGATCGTGCCGCGCGCCCTGGTCGCGCAGATAGACTTTCAGCCGGTCGTGGAAAAAGGCGAGAAGGTCGGCATCGACGCTTCGGTCATCGCCGGACGGCGAACGCGTTTCGTCCCGGCGGATCCGGTTCGCGCTCCTGAAAAGCTCGATGAGGCTCAACCGCACCCCGTTTTCCACCACGATGCGGATCACGCCGAGCGCGGCGCGGCGCAGCGCGTAGGGATCCTTGGAGCCGGTCGGCTTTTCGTCGATCGCCCAGAAGCCGGTGAGCATGTCGAGCTTGTCGGCGAGCGCGACCGCGATCGAGACCGGCTCGGCCGGCACCACGTCGGAGGGGCCGAGCGGGCGGTAATGCGCCTCGATGGCGGCGGCGACCGCCGGCTCCTCGCCCTGGAGCTCGGCATATTTGCGGCCCATGGCGCCCTGCAGTTCGGGAAATTCGCCGACCACCTCGGTCTGCAGGTCGGCCTTGGCGAGCACGGCGGCGCGGCGGGCAAGCCCGGCATCGGCGCCGACCGCCGGCGCCAGTTCCTCCGCCAGCCGTGCGATCCGCTCCACCCGCTGCCCTTGGGTGCCGAGCTTGGCGTGAAAGGTGACGCCCAGATGGTCGAGGCGGGCCATGCGCTGGTCGAGCGGTTTTTTAAGGTCGAGGCCGAATTTTTGCGCCGAGGTTTCCAGCCCGGCGAGATCGGGCAGGTCGGCCTGGTCGGTCTTCCAAAAATGCACCGCGTCGGACAGGCGCGCGCGCACCACCTTGGCATTGCCGTGCGCGATTTCCGCGCCGCCGTCCCTGGCCTCGATATTGGCGACCAGCACGAAGCGGTTGGAGAGGTTTTCGGCCTCGCCCTGCGGGCGGGTGACGAAACATTTCTGGTTGGCGCGGATCGTCAGCCGCACGATTTCCGGCGGGATGTCGAGAAAATCCTGCTCGAACGCGCCCATCAGCACCACCGGCCATTCGACCAGGCCCGACACCTCGTCGAGCAGCCCGTCGTCGGCGACGAGATCGAGCCCGGCGGCGAAGGCGAGATTGGCGGCGTCGGCCTCGATGATCTTCCGGCGGCGCTCGGCATCGAGCACGACCCTGGCCGCCTCCAGAGCCGCGACATAGTCGTCGAAGCGGCGCACGGTGATGGGGTCCGGCGCGTGGAAGCGGTGGCCATAAGTGACGTTGGAGGCGCGGAGCCCGTCGACCTCGAAGTCGACCACTACCGGTTCCTCCGTCTCCGGGCCGAAGGTGCACAGGATCGACTGTAGCGGCCGCACCCAGCGCAGCGCGCCGGGCCTAGCCGAGGCCGGGCCCCAGCGCATCGATTTCGGCCAGGGAAAATTACGGATCACGCCGGGCATCAGCTCGGCCACGATCGCGTCGGCGGCGCGGCCGGGCTTTTCCATCACCGCGACGTAAAAGGTGCCCTTTTTGGGATCGGTCCTGGTTTCGGCCTCATCGACCGAAGCCAGACCGGCGGCGCGCAAGAACCCTTCGATCGCCTTTTCTGGCGCATCGGTGCGCGGGCCCTTGCGCTCCTCGCGCACATCCTTCGAGCGCGCCGTGACACCGCGCACGTCGAGCGCCAGACGGCGCGGCGTCCAGTATTCGCGCGCCGCCTCGTAGGTCAGGCCGGCCTCGACCAGACCGTCGGTGACCAGCTTCTTCAGGTCGCCGGCCGCCTTGCGCTGCATGCGCGCCGGGATTTCCTCGCAACGAAGTTCAAGAAGCAGGTCAGGCATGGGTGCGGCTCGCGGGTGAGGTCCTAAGGCGTGCCGCATAGCAACTCCACCCGGCCCTGTCACCTGCGGCCGTGGCCATGAACCGCGCCTGAACGCGCCGGCCACGCACGGTTCAGTCCGGTCGTGAAAAAATTCTCCTCACAGATGAACCTTTGGCAGCGCCGCGGCGACGAAAGGCAAGACACACCGCGAGCGCGAAGGGACAAACCGATGAAAGCCGCTTCCTCGATCCTCCAGGTCCTCGCGCTGAGCGCCTGTTTCGCGGCCAACATGCAGACCGGCACGGACTTCAAGATGGCGGGGGTGCGCCGCGCCATCCAGACGATCGCGGCAAGCGTCGAGATGCCGGCCGGCGCGCAGGCCGACATCCTGACCGTCGCCGATCAGGGCTGATGCCGGGGTCGGTGCCGGCTGCCGCGCCGGGGGCGCGTTCAGCGAACGGCGATCAAAAGACAGCGCCGGCCGTCGACCTCGCACCCTTCGCGCGCCTCGCGATTGGCCTGAATCTGGCTGGCGCTGCCCCAGACCGCATGGCACTCGCGTCCGTTTTCCGACACCGCGAAGGCCTTGAATTGCGGCTTTTTCGATATGTTCGCAAGCAGCGCCTTGCAGTGATCGCTGGTCACGGGCGTGGCCTCCGGCGTGGCCGCATAGGCGCTCCCGGCAACCACCAGAACCAAACCAGCAAGCAAAAAACGTCGCATAATCACCCCATGGCCGTTTGCGGATCAGCGCGCATGCTCGACGGGGAAGCAGGCGAAAATGAGGGGCGGCGCCCGTGGACGTCAGGCGTGGAGCGAAGCGCTGGTCAGGCCGCCGCGCCGCCGGCCTCGGTGCGCAGAAAAGCCTCGCCGCAGGCCTTGGCCAGATCGCGCACCCGCAAGATATAGCTCTGACGCTCGGTGACGGATATCACGCCGCGCGCGTCGAGGAGATTGAAGACGTGCGAGGCCTTGATGCACTGATCGTAGGCCGGCAGCACGCATCGATGCAGAGCGCCCTCGCCCCGCGGCGCGCCGGCGGCCAAAAGCGCTCCGCACTCCTTCTCCGCGTCGTCGAAATGGCGAAACAGCATGGCGGTGTCGGCATATTCGAAATTGTAACGCGAATATTCCTGCTCGGCCTGCAGGAAGACATCGCCGTAGGTGACCTTTTCGGCCCCCTCGCGGCCGTTGAAATTCAGGTCGTAAACATTGTCGACGCCCTGCACATACATCGCCAGCCGCTCCAGCCCGTAGGTCAGCTCGCCCGACACCGGCGCGCATTCGATGCCGCAGACCTGCTGGAAATAGGTGAACTGGGAGACCTCCATGCCATCGCACCAGCACTCCCAGCCCAAACCCCAGGCACCGAGCGTCGGGCTTTCCCAATCGTCCTCGACGAAGCGGATGTCGTGCAGCAAGGGATCGATGCCGATCGCCTCCAGCGAGGCGAGGTAAAGCTCCTGCAGGTTGGACGGGTTCGGCTTCAGGATGACCTGATACTGGTAATAATGCTGCAGCCGGTTCGGGTTTTCGCCGTACCGGCCGTCCTTGGGCCGCCGCGAGGGCTGGACATAGGCCGCGTTCCACGGCTTCGGGCCGAGCGAACGCAGGGTCGTGGCGGGATGGAAGGTTCCCGCGCCGACTTCCATGTCGTAGGGCTGCAGGACCACACACCCCTTGTCCGCCCAGAATCCGTGCAGAGCGAGGATCAGCCCCTGGAAGGAGCGCGTGGGATGCATATGCGGCTGGCTGGCGGTCACGGAGAACCTCTGTCGGCAGGAAAGGCGCCTCACCTCCTATTGACGCGTCCAGGCAAGGTCAAGCAGCCGGCGGCGATGGAAAAGCGATGGGCCGCGGCACCGGCAAACCGCCGGGACCAAGATGCGGCGGCTTGGATTCGCCGCCAAATGCGATATCTGTAGGGACAGAACGAGGAACCGGCCCATGTTTCGATCCGACCGACGGCCCACGCGCCTGCCAACCATCGCCAGCCTGGCGCTTGCCGCCCTTTTGGCCACCGGCGCGACCGCCGGCGCCAATGGCGCCTGGCCCGACCGCAACAGCAACACGCGCGACGACGTGACCGGCTATCTGTGCGTGACGCCCGATTGCAGCGTGGTGCGGCTGCCGCAAACGACATGTCTGTGCCAGAAGGAAAACCCGGCCGAGCGCTCGCTGCAGAAGCTTCGGCTGACCTGTTCGACCTCGGAAGGCGGACGCTGGAAAGCCTGTCCGGTGAGCCCGCCCTTCGGCAATTGAGGCCGAACCGGCGCGGCGGCCACGGCGACGAGCCGGGTGTCGCGCTCGCGAGGTTGTGATCGTTTTGTGCAGATCCCGGCGGGCCCGGCAGGCGTAGATTGTTGCGGAGCCGTGCCGCGTTCGCGGCGCCCGACCGCCAGGGAGACGACCATGCCTGCCATCCATCCGCTGTCGCGCAGCGCCATGCGCGCTACCGTCGCGGCCTTTGCCGCGCTGATCATCAACACCGTTCCGGCCTCGGCCCAGTCTGGTTTCGTCGGCAATGTCAACGACCCGGTGACCGGCTGGCGGTGCGTGACGCCGTTCTGCGACACGATCCGCATGCCGCGCACCGATTGCCTGTGCCAGAAACTCAACCCGACGGAAAAATCGCTGTCGCGCCTGCGGCTGCAATGCGTGCCGCCGCGCCGCGACCCGCAAAACGCCTGCGCACTGCCGCGCGGTTTCGGCGGCTGATATTCTTTGCACGTAAATCTACGAAACGCATTCCCGGCGGGGAACCGCCCGCCCGGCGGCTGATCGCGCTCAGCTACCCGGCAAGATCAGTTCCTGGCCGGGAACGATGTTGGAGGGATTGCCGCGAAGCTGCGGATTGAGGTCGAGGATCTCGATATAACGTCCGCCGTCGCCGAGCTTTTCAGCCGCGATCGACCACAAGGACTGCCCCGGCCCGACGACATGGCTGGCCGGCCGCGCCTCGGCATCGCCGGGCTTCGCGGCACCCTGGCCGTCGGGCGCGGGCGTCTTGCCGCCGGCCTTTTCGGGCGCCGGCTCGGGCAGGACGATCGGCGGGATTTCGGCTTTTTGCTCTTCGAGCGGCGGCAGGCCCTCGACCAGCTTGCGCTCGACCTCGACCAGAACGTCGGGGTCGGGTTTCATGTCGCGCGCATGCGCCCACTGGAAGGTCGCTTCCAGGCGGCGACCGGCGCGCCAATAGGCATCGCCCAGATGGTCGTTGAGGATCGGATCGTCGGGCTTGAGCGAGACGGCCCGCTCCAATTCGGTGACCGCTTCCTCGAAACGGCCGAGGCGGTAATAGGCCCAACCGAGCGAATCGACGATGTAGCCGTCATTGGGCCGGCTGGCGACTGCGCGCCGGATCAGGTCGAGCCCTTCCTCCAGGTTCATGTTCATGTCGACCCAGGAATAACCGAGATAGTTCAGCACCTGGGGCTGATCGGGATAGAGCTCGAGCGCCTTGCGGAAATTCGGCTCCGCCTTCGGCCATTGCTTCAGCCGCTCATAGGCGATGCCGCGCTGGTAAAAAATGTTCCAGTCGCCGCGCTCAGGCTCGTCGATGCGCTCGACCGCGTCGTCGTAAAGCACAGCCGCCTCGGCATATTCCTCCTTGGAGGCAAGAACGCCCCCAAGCGCGAGATAGGCGCGCATGTCGTCGGGATCGTCGCGCAGAAGCTGGCGCAGATGCGCCTTGGCCGCGTCGTGCCGGTCGAGATCGGCAAGGTTGAGGCCAAGCTGCAAGCCGGCAATACGGCTTAACGGCGAATCAACGGGCACTTTTTCATAAAAGGAGATCGCCTCCTCGGCATCGCCCTGCTGCTCGGCCACCTGTCCGAGCTGGACCAGGGCAGCGTCGAAATCCGGCTTCAGCGCCAGCGCGAGCTGCAGATAGATGCGCACGAAGGCTTCGCCGCCGCCACGGTTGAGGGCGGTGCCCAGATCGAGCAGGATTTCGGCCGCGCCATCTGCCGGCGCGGCAACGCGCGGCGGCGTGCCGGCGCCGGTTTCGACGTCGAGCCGCAAGGCCACGATCGCGGGACGGTTTGCGGCGAAAGCCTCGGCCCGATCGAGTTCGGCCAGCGCGTCCTGCGCGCGCCCCTGGCGCGCGAGCAGTCGCGCATAGGATTCCAGCGCGCGCAGATAGGTGTCGGGGGCAGCCCCGCCCGCCGTCGTGTTCTCGGCAAGGCGGCCATAGGCTTCGAGCGCCTCGTCGACCTTGTCCGCGGCCTCGGCGATCAGCGCCTCGTGATAGGATTTGAAGACGACGAACCATTCCGGACCGTCGAGGCCGCGCACATGCGCAAGCCCGTCATCGG
Organism: Nitratireductor sp. StC3; assembly: GCF_003015025.1. Taxonomy (NCBI): domain Bacteria; kingdom Pseudomonadati; phylum Pseudomonadota; class Alphaproteobacteria; order Hyphomicrobiales; family Phyllobacteriaceae; genus Nitratireductor; species Nitratireductor sp. StC3. The sequence goes on from NZ_PYBP01000004.1 coordinate 326,291, forward strand.
CCTCGCCCGCACCGAGCAATGCCCAGCCGGTCATGACGCCGGTGATCAGCCGGTCGAGATCGGATTCCAGCGCCAGTTTCAGATAGTTCTCGGCCGCGGCATAGTCCTGCTTGCCAAAGGCGTCGATCGCCAGCGCCACGCGCGAAAACCGCTCGACCTGCGGCACGGATTTCAGCTTCTCGGCCAATGGCAGCGCCGCCTCGAAATCCCCGCGCGAGATCAGTGCCAGAAGAAGGCTTTGCTGAAGCGTCTGGTTGTCGCGGTCGAAGGACAGGGCGCGCCGATAATATTTGATCGTGGAGTCGAGATCGTTGTCGATCTCCGCGATGCGGGCGGCAAGAAAGGCGCCCGACAGCGATCCGATGCGCACGGGCTCGTCGTTCGCCGCCAGAAGCGGTGCCGGCGCCGAGGCGCACAGCAGCGCCAGCGCCGCAACGCCCCATCGTCTCAAGCCGCTCGACTGCATGGCTCTCCTTCCCGCTCGCTGCCCCGCTCGCCGGCGGATTCCGACCGCATCTTCACCCCGACCATGGCATTTTTGAGAGCGGTCGTTCAACAGGCTCCCGCCGCCGGCAACGACTGCCCTGCCCCGCAGGACGGCAACGCCACGGCACGTTCACGCCGATCAGCTTACCCGGTCGATACAGAAATCGATCACTTCGAGAAGCGCGCTCTTTTGCGGCGTCTCCTTCAGCGGCGCAAGCGCGTCGCGGGCAATCCCGCCGAAATGCCGCGCCCGCGCTATCGTATCACCGATCGCGCCATAGCGCGACATCAGCGCGCGCGCCTCCTCGAGCGCCGCGTCGTCGCTGACGCCGTCCTCGATGCTCTTTTTCCAGAACCGGCGCTCCTCGGCCGTGCCGCGGCGGTAGCACAGGATGACCGGCAGCGTCACCTTGCCCTCGCGGAAATCGTCGCCGACATTTTTGCCCAGGTCGCTGGCATTGCCGCCATAGTCGAGCGCATCGTCGATCAACTGGAACGCCAGGCCGAGATTGGTGCCGTAGGAGCGCAGCGCAGCGCGTTCGGAACGCGTCGCCGAGGCGATCACCGGGCCGACTTCGGCGGCGGCGGAAAAAAGCGCCGCCGTCTTGGCGCGAATCACGGCCAGATATTCGTCCTCGGTGGTCTCGAGGTTCTTGGCGGCGACCAGCTGCATCACCTCGCCTTCGGCGATGACCGAGGCCGCGGTCGACAAGATATCGAGCGCGTCGATCGAGCCGACCTCGACCATCATGCGAAAGGCCTGGCCGAGCAGGAAATCGCCGACCAGAACGCTCGCCTGATTGCCCCAGATGGTGCGCGCGGTCTTCTTGCCGCGCCTGAGGCCGCTCTCGTCGACGACGTCGTCGTGCAGCAGGGTCGCGGTGTGCATGAACTCGACGCTGGTGGCCAGCCTGACATGGCCGTCGCCGGCATAGTCGAACATGCGCGCCGCCGCCAAAGTGAGCATCGGCCGCAGCCGCTTGCCGCCCGACGAGATCAGGTGATTGGCGACCTCGGGGATCATTTCCACATCCGAGCCGGCCTTCGACAGGATGAGCTGGTTGACGCGCGACATGTCGTGCGCGGTGAGTTCGATCAGAGGTTTGATCGAGGCCTGGCCCCGCTTGCCCTCATCCAATGATACGACGACGCCCACGAAAACTCCCCGGAATCCATTTCGGGCACTCTTGGCCCACCACCCAATCTAGGGCGCGGCATGTTCGGCCTGCAAGGGGCGAATTGGCGCGGCCGGCCGCGCCGGATGGTCAGGGCGCGCTTTTGCGGCTACAAAACGCCGGTCAATTTGCAGGCACCCCATGATCGAACTCGTGCGTACCAACGACCCCGTCGTGATCTCCTTCATCGAAGCCCTGCTTCGCGACGCGGGGATCGAGTTTTTCGTCGCCGATCAGAATATGAGCGTGGTCGAAGGCTCGCTCGGCGTGTTGCCGCGCCGGGTTCTGGTCAGTTCCGATATGGTGGAGCGCGCCAGGCGGCTGCTTGCCGATGCCGGCATCGCCGACGAGATCCGCAACGGCTAGCGCCATGCACCCCGCCTCCTGCACGACGGACGCCTTCCATCGCGGCCGGTTCTTTGTCGTCCAGCCGGCCGGCAGCGGCCACCGGGCCGGCATGGACGCGATGATGCTTGCGGCGGCCGTGCCGTGCGACTTTGCCGGCCGGCTCGCCGATCTCGGCGCCGGCGCCGGCGCCGCCGCCCTGGCCGTGCTGTCGCGCTGCGGACAGGCGCGGGCCGTGCTGGTCGAACGCGAGCCGGACATGGCGGCGTTTGCCGAAAAAAGCCTGGCGCTGGCACAGAACGCGGCCCTTTCGGCACGGGCCGAGGTGCTGGTGGCCGACGTCACGCTGGCCGGGCGCGCGCGCCAGGCGGCCGGGCTCGGCGACAACAGCTTCGATTTCGCGATCATGAACCCGCCCTTCAATCGCGGCCGCGACCGGGCCACCCCGCACGCGCTGAAGCGCGCGGCGCACGTCATGCAGGACGACACGATCGAGCGCTGGCTGCGCACGGCGACGGCCATCGTGCGCCCGCGCGGCGGGCTGGCGATGATCGCGCGGCCGGAGTCCATCGGCGCGATCCTGGCCGCGCTCGAGGGCCGTTTCGGCGCCGCCGAGATCCGGCCGATCCATCCGCGGGCGGACGCCATGGCGATCCGGGTGGTGGTGCGCGCGGTGCGCGGCGCGCGCAAGATGCCGGCGATCGCCCCGCCGCTCTTCCTGCACGAAACCGACAGCGGCGGCTTCAGCCCACAAGCCGACGCCATCAACAATGGCCAAGGCGCGCTGTTCGGCGATTGAAGGGGTGCCGGTTGCGCGGACCATTGCGCAATCGTTTCGGCTCCCTACATGCGATTGAAATTCTGGAGAGCTTTGTTGAAACAGTTTTTGCAACCCTTCCTGCCGACCTCGATGCGCGCCGACGGCGTTGTCATCCCGGTGGTGCGGCTGAGCGGCGCGATCATGCCGGCCGGCAACGCGCTGCGCCAGACGATGTCGCTGGCCAGCACGGCCGGCATGCTGGAAAAGGCCTTCGCCTTCAAGAAGGCGCCGGCGGTCGCGATCACGATCAATTCGCCCGGCGGCTCGCCGGTGCAGTCGCGGCTGATCTTCCGCCGGATTCGCGACCTGGCCGAGGAAAAAAACAAGAAGGTCTACGTGTTCGTGGAGGATCTGGCCGCCTCCGGGGGCTACATGATCGCGGTCGCCGGCGACGAGATCATCGCCGACCCGTCCTCGATCGTTGGATCGATCGGCGTGGTGTCGGCCAGTTTCGGCTTCCAGGAGATGATCAAGAAGATCGGCGTGGAACGCAGGCTCTACACCGCCGGCAAGAACAAGGCGCTGCTCGATCCGTTCTCGCCGGAAAAGAAGGAAGACGTGGCGCGGCTGAAGGCGCTGCAGCTCGACATCCACGAGACCTTCATCGATCTGGTCAAGGCGCGGCGCGGCAGCAAGCTCGCCGACAATGACGATTTGTTTACCGGCATGTTCTGGAGCGGCAGGCAGGGGCTCGAACTGGGGCTCGTCGACCAGCTCGGCGACATGCGCTCGTTTCTCAAGGCACGCTATGGCGACAAGACGCGCCTGCGGCTGGTGAGCGCGCCGCGCGGGCTGTTCGGACGGCGCCTGAACCTGTTCGGGGTCGATCTGGAGCGCGGCGACGGCGAGAAAATCGCCGGGGCGCTGGCGAACGGGATGGTGGATGCGCTGGAGGCGCGCGCGCTGTGGAACCGTTTCGGCCTTTGAAGCGCCCAATAGCGGCGCTATGCTTGCCGGTGGAATAAATCAGGCGGGCTTCGGAATAAATCAGGCGGGCTTCGAGGGAGGCTGACCGGACATGCCACAGCTGATCTTTTTCGCACTTGCCGGCGCCGTGGCCTATATCGGCTACCGTGCCTTCCTGCGCGAGGCCGAACGGGTTTCGGCCCGGGTGCGCCGGGCCGAGCGCGAGGCGGAAACGCGCGCGTCGGGCACGCTGGTCAAGGACCCGGAAACGGGCGAATACAGACCGGCACGCGACTGAGCGGACGCGGGTTTTCATGCGCAGTCCCTCACTCACGGTCCACGCGCCGGCCAAGATCAACCTCGCCCTGCACGTGACCGGCCGGCGCGCCGACGGCTATCACCTGATCGAAACGCTGGCGGTGTTTTCGCAACTCGGCGACGTCGTGGAGCTCGCGCCGGCCGCCGTCGACACGTTCGCCATTGCCGGACCGTTCGCCGCCGCCCTGCCCGACGACGACAATTTGATCATACGCGCCCGCGATCGGCTGCGCCGCGCCTTCACGCAAGTTCGCGACCGGCATAGCGCGATCCGGCTGACGAAGAACCTGCCGGTGGCCGCCGGTATCGGCGGCGGGTCCAGCGACGCGGCGGCGGTGCTGCGCGGGCTGGCGGCGCTGTGGGAGATCGATGTCGACGAAGCCGGGCTGGCGCGTCTCGGCGCCGAGCTCGGCGCCGATCTGCCGATGTGTCTGGCCGGCCGGCCGCTGATCGCGCGCGGCATCGGCGAAAAGATCGCGCCTCTCGTCGACTGGCCGGCGCTGCCGCTTCTCCTGGTCAATCCCGGCGTGGCGGTGCCGACGCAGACGGTGTTTACCGGGCTCGAACGCCGCGACAACGCCCCCCTGCCGGCCTTGCCGCCGCAGCGCGACGCGCAATCGGTTTTGGACTGGCTGCGGCAATGCCGCAACGATCTGCAGGCGGCCGCGCTCGGCCTTGCTCCCGAAATCATGGAGGCGCTCGACCGGCTGTCGGCGAGCGGCGCGCGGTTGGCGCGCATGTCGGGATCGGGCGCGACCTGTTTCGGGCTCTACGACACGATCGAGGCGGCGCGGCGCGCCGAGGCCACGATCAAACAGGAACGGCCGGGCTGGTTTGCGGCCGCCGGCGCAACGCGGGGATCAAACGCATGAGTACCGGCCGGCTCGACGAAAACCGCCCCTTCATCGCCGTGGGCATCGCGGTCCTGACCGTGTCGGACACGCGCGCTGCGGCCGACGACAAGTCCGGCCGGACATTGGCCGAGCTGATCGCAGCGGCCGGCCACAGGCTCGTCGAGCGCGCGATCGTGCGCGACGAGATCGAGGCCATCCGCGCCAAGATCCTCGCCTGGTCGCAGGACAGCCGGGTCGACGCGATCATCACCACCGGCGGCACCGGTTTTACCGGCCGCGACGTCACGCCCGAGGCGATAGAACCGCTGTTCGAAAAGCGCATGGACGGGTTTTCGGAGGTCTTTCACCGGATCTCCTACGACAAGATCGGCACCTCGACGATCCAGTCGCGCGCCACAGGCGGGCTGGTCAACCAGACCTTCGTGTTCGTGCTGCCGGGCTCGCCCGGTGCCTGCCGCGACGCCTGGGAAGGCATCTTGAAGGGGCAGCTCGACTATCGGCACATGCCGTGCAATTTCGTCGAGATCATGCCGCGCCTGGACGAGCACCTGCAGCGCGGCGGCGAGATCGTGTGAACGGGCGGAAGCGGCGACCGCGAGGCGCGAAGATCGTCAACGCGGGGCGGGCCTGATCGCGGCCGCCAGCCGGCGGCGTCGGAGCCCCCGCGCCACCGTTTCCAAGCCGCCCTGCGGCCGGTAGCGCGACAGCGCCTCGGCCTTTGAAACCAGAACCCCGTCGGCCAACGGACCGGCGCGGCCGAAAAGGCGCCTCAGCACCTGCACGGCGCGCGACCGCGCCGGCGAAAACCGCGCCGGCCGGCACTGGGTGCCGACATGGTTTGCGACCGCCTCCATCCAGCCTTCGCCAGGCAGCGCGCCGGGCTCCAGCAGCAACAGCCACGTGCCACGGGCCGCCGTCAGCCCGCCGCCGAGACCACCCGGCCCGACCAGCGTGCACCCGGCCTGGTCGCCAACCGCCACGGTGGCATCCGACGAACCGCGATCATGCACGATCACCTCGCACACCAGCCCCTCCACGGCCGCCGGCACAAGCGCGGCCAGCGTGGCGGCCAGCGCCTGCTCGTCGTTCAGGGTCTCGATCACCACGGTCAGCATCCATCCTCGATACCGCATTGCAGCAACCAACGCCACGTCGGCACGCGATCGAAAAAGTTCTTGCTTTGTTCCATTTTGACCGATAGGAATAGATTCATCGAAAACGACTCGCCTTCGACGAGCGGAGACAGATCATGGAGCAGTTCGACCGCGCAGATACGGCCGCCTTTGCCGGTGGCGGCGCCGCAATGGCGAATGCGCTGATCGAGGAAAGCGGCCTGCGCGTCGGCGAAGCGCGCCGGCGCGGGCGCGCGGCCGGCATCAACCCGTCGGGCCGGTTCGAGGCGCTGCGTCGCGAAGTGTTCGACGACGGCTGGGAAACGCTGGAAGAGCTGCCGCCCTTCAAGACCGAGGTGCAGGTGGAAAAGCCGCGCTCGGTGATTACCCGCAACACGTCGCCCGATATCGCCTTCGACCGCTCGATCAACCCCTATCGCGGCTGCGAGCATGGCTGCGTCTATTGTTACGCCCGCCCGACCCATGCCTTCATGGGACTTTCGGCCGGGCTCGAATTCGAGGCGCGGCTGTTTGCCAAGCCGGATGCGGCCAAGCTGCTGGAGCGTGAACTGGCCAGGGAAGGCTACGAGCCGAAGACCATCGCCATCGGCACCAACACCGACCCCTACCAGCCGGTCGAAAGACAATGGCGCATCATGCGCGAGATTCTGGAAGTGCTGGACGCCCACAATCACCCGGTCGGCATCGTGACCAAATCGGCGCTGGTGATGCGCGACAGCGACATTCTCGCGCGCATGGCCGCGCGCGGCCTGGCCAAGGTCGCCTTTTCGGTGACGACGCTCGACCGGCGTCTGGCGCGCACGATGGAACCGCGCGCGGCGACGCCGACGCGGCGGCTGGAGGCGATGAAGGCCTTGTCGCAGGCCGGCATTCCGGTCTCGGTGATGGCCGCGCCGCTGATCCCCGGCCTGAGCGATCACGAGGTCGAGCGCATCCTGGAATCGGCCCACGCCGCCGGGGCGCGCGAGGCCGGCTACATCATCCTGCGCCTGCCGCTGGAGGTGAGCCCGATCTTCAAGGACTGGCTGCTGCGCCACTATCCGGACCGCTACCGCCACGTGATGGCGCTGATCCGCTCGATGCGCGACGGCAAGGATTACGATTCGAGCTGGGGCAAACGGATGCGCGGCACCGGACCCTATGCCTGGCAGATCGGCCGCCGTTTCGAGATCGCCGCGCGCCGGATCGGATTGAACCGGGCCAAGCTCGCCCTGCGCACCGATCTTTTCAAGCCACCGCCGCGTGCCGGCGAACAGTTGCGCCTGCTCTAGAGCCGTTCCACGCGCGGCCCGGCTTGTCGCGCCGGCGGGTTTCCCAACCCGCGTCCCGTTTCCCGTCCGGCTACGTCCCCCGCTCTAGCCGACGGCCCCTTCCCGGCCTGCCGCCCCTTCGGACCGGGAAGGACTTGCGGAGAATCGGGGCGGATGCGAGTTTCGCCGCAAATGGCTCGCTCCCCCGATTCTCCGCTGCTTTTCGCGCTCGCCGACGCTCCCGACTTTGCCCACGAGGCGGGGGCGATGTCGCGCGGCCTGTCGCCCGTGTGCGGCGTCGACGAGGCCGGCCGCGGGCCGCTTGCCGGGCCGGTGGTGGCCGCCGCCGTCATTCTCGACCCGAACGCCGTTCCCGCCGGGCTGGACGATTCCAAGCGGCTGTCGGCGACCGCGCGCGCAGCGCTCTACGCAGCCATACTCGAGCGCGCCCGCGCGGTCGGCGTGGCGAGCCTTTCGGCGTCGGCGATCGACAGGTCCAACATTTTGCGCGCGAGCCTGGAGGCGATGCGCAGGGCAGTGGCGGCGCTTTCGCTCGCGCCGGGCTTCGCGCTGATCGACGGGCGCGACGTCCCGCCGGCTCTGGCCTGTCCGGCCGAGGCGCTGATCAAGGGCGACCGGCGCGCGCAGTCGATCGCGGCAGCCTCGATCGTGGCCAAGGTCACGCGCGACCGGATGATGGCGGCGTGCGGGCAGCGTCACGCGGGATACGGGTTCGATCGCCATATGGGCTACGGCACACGGATCCACCGCGAGGCCATCGGGCGCGACGGCGCGGTCGCGCGCATCCACCGCCTGTCCTTCGCACCGCTGCGCAAAACGGCCGACACGCCAAGCGAGGCCTAGAGCCGTTCTGCTTTTCGCGGAAGCGCAGACCGGCTCCACCTTATTGTTTTGACGCGTTTTTGAATGGCGAACCGGCTTCCACTTCGCCTGGAAACGCTCTAGGAGCAGGCGCCGAGACAAGCGGCATGGGCGCGTGTGCCGCACACGGGCACCGGCCTTCCGGCGCACGCCGCCACGCCGCGCCGATCGCCCAATTCCAGCATTTTTCCGAAGAAAATTGCTCCGCCGCCGGCATCGCGACCCCGCGCGGCATCGCGGCCCGGCAAAGAAAAATGCCGCCCGGAGGCGGCATCGATCGGTTCGTTCGGGCACCGCGCAACGCGGCGCAAACTCAGTTGAGCTTTGCCTTGACGTCGGCGAGCGAGCTCTTGAACAGGTCGCCCGACAATTTGGCGTCGACCTTGGATTCCAGTATCCGGCGCGCCGCCTCGACCGCGATGTCGGCGGCCTGCGCGCGCACCTCGTTGACGGCGTCACGCTCGGCCTGAGCGATCTTCTGCTCGGCCAGCGCGGTGCGACGCGCAACGTAGTCCTCGGTCTTCTGCTTGGCTTCCTCGACCATCAAGGCCGCCTCGTGTTCGGCCGAGGCGACGATGTCGTCGGCTTCCTTCTCGGCTTCCTTGCGGCGGCGCTGATACTCGGCCAGCACCTCCTGGGCCTCCTCGCGCAGCTTGCGCGCCTGGTCCAGTTCGTTGCGGATGCGCTCGGCCCGATCGTCGAGCGACTTCGCCACCATCCCCGGCACCTTCAGATAGAAGACGACCGCGAAGAAGATGAACAGGGCAACGGTGGCCCAGAATGTTGCGTCCATCATCGCCTCCTAGCGCGCTGCCTTGACCGCGGCCGCGACTTCGGCCTTGGTGACCGAACCGCCGCCCAGCGTCTGCACGATCGATCCGGCCGTGTCTTGCGCGATCGTGCCGACATCGGCGAGAGCCGACGCCTTGATCTCGGCAATCCGCGTCTCGGCACCCGTCAGCTTTTCTTCCAGCTGCGCCTCGACGGCGCGCCTGGTCTCGTCGGCCTGGGCCTTGGCCGCGTCACGCGCCTTCTGGCCGATCTCGTTGGCCTTCTGGCGCGCCTCGGCCAGCGCCTGCTCGTACGCGGCGATCGCCTCGTCCGATTCCTGCTTCAGCCGGGCCGCCTGGTCGAGATCCTGGGCGATGCGGTCGCGCCGCACCTCCATGATGCCGGCCAGCCTCGGCAGCGCCACCCGCTTCAGGAACAGGTAGAACAGGCCAAACGTGATCGCCAGCCACAGGATCTGCGACGGATAGGTCGCCGTCTCGAAGGGCGGGAAGCCCGCCTCGGCGGCGCCATGACCCGCCTCGGTCGCGGAATGAGTCTCGCCGTTTTCCGCCGGTTGATCCGACGCGGCGAATGCCGGTGCCACAAACATGGGCCTGTCCTGTCACTTTCCAGCCGGCCGCCCGAGGCGGCCGGTCACCCTACGCGTTGGTTTCGGCTCTTAGGTGAAGAGCAGAAGCAGAGCGATGAGCAGCGAGAAGATGCCGAGCGCCTCGGTCACGGCGAAGCCGAAGATCAGGCGGCCGAACTGGCCGTCGGCGGCAGAGGGATTGCGCAGCGCGCCGGCCAGGAAGTTGCCGAACATGTTGCCGAGGCCGATGCCGACGCCGCCCATGCCGAGACAAGCAATGCCCGCGCCGATTGCCTTAGCTGCATCTACTTCCATTGGGGTACTCCTTCTTTGAAGCTTTGGATCAGGTTGATGTCGAGGAGGGACGCCGCAGCGGACGTCCCGGTGTCTTTAGTGCCCAGGATGAATCGCATCGTTGAGATACATGCAAGTCAGGACCGCGAACACATAGGCCTGCAGGAACGCGACCAGAAATTCGAGGCCGGTCAGCGCGACCGTCATGCCGAGCGGCAGGATCGCACCGCCGATACCGACGACGCCGAACGCGCTCAGCGAGGTGACGAAACCGGCAAACACTTTGAGCGTGATGTGTCCGGCCAGCATGTTGGCGAACAGACGCACCGAAAGGCTGATCGGACGCGACAGGAACGAGATGATCTCGATCGCGATCACCAGCGGCAGGAGCACGCCCGGCACGCCGCTGGGCACGAACAGGTTGAGGAAACCGAGACCGTGTTTCCAGAAGCCGTAGACGATGACGGTGCCGATCACCAGGATGGCGAGCGCGAAGGTCACGATGATATGGCTCGTGATCGTGAAGAAATAGGGGAACATGCCCAGCAGATTCGCGACCAGCACGAACACGAACAGGGAAAACACGAACGGGAAGAACTTCATGCCCTGCGACCCGGCCGCGTCGCGCAACATATTGGCGACGAACTCGTAGGTCATTTCCGCGATCGACTGCATGCGGCTGGGCACCAGGCCGCGGCTGGCCGTGCTCACAAACAGGAAGGCGCCGGCGGCCACAACCGTGGCGACCATGAAGGCGGAGGAGTTGGTGAAGGAAAAATCGAGGCCGCCGATCTCGATCGGGACCAGCTTGCTGATATTGAACTGGTGGATGGGATCGCTTGCCACCTGCCTACCCCGCCTTGCTGTTCGCGCCCATGGCGCCGTTCAGTTCCTGTCGTCCCCGTCGCCATCCTTGCCGGATGAGCGGGAACCAAATTCCGCGATCTGCCCCGTCGCGCGCAACGCGTTGAGAACGCCTGCGCAAAAGCCGAGCAGAAGGAAAATCACCAGGCCGAAGGGCGACGTGCCCGCCAGCCGGTCGATCATCCACCCCACACCGGCCCCGACCACGATACCGGCAATGAATTCGCTGGATAGTTTCAGCGCATTGCCGGCCCCGACCAGGCCGCCCGACTTGGCGGATTTCCCCTCATCGGCGGTCTCCGGTCGCCGCGCCGAAAGGGCAGCTTCCAGTTCCCGTCGTCTGCGATCAAGATCGTCCTCGCGTGCCATCTTCACCTGGATCCCGCACGGGCCGCTTCACACAGGTCACACCGGAACCATCTTCCGGCGCGTGACCCTTGCCCGCGCAATCCCGGCCGGATTGCCCGCTCCAAAGTCGGGCGCACCATAGTGAGGGCGCTACCGGCAGTCAAGCCGCAGTTCCGGCTCCGGCAATCGCTAAATATGTCAATTATTTCAGATATTTAATTCGGTGCGACACTACGTCCGCGATCGCGCCGGCCCGTGGAGGGGCGAATCCACAGCGCACGGGCGCGCCCAAGCGGAGAATCTCCTGCCGGATTCAGTTCCAGCCGCCGCCATAGGTGCGGTAGAAAACATGCAGACCGATCTTTTTCATCTTCTTCATCGCGCGGGCCCAACGCGGCGCCACATAGGTGGCGTGATAATGAGTCGAGGAGCCCACCTCGGAGATGAAGATCTTGCCGGCGGTGACGGCCATGGCGATGTCCTGGGCGATGCGCCAATGGTTCGGGCTGCTGATGCGATCGCGAATGCCGTCGCAGGCGAACGAGAACTGGCAGCGATTGCGCCAATTGTCGTTCTGGTAGACGACGCCGCAGACCGAATTGGGATAGGTGGGATTGCGCACCCGGTTCAAAATCACCTGCGCGACGGCGGCCTGGCCTTTCAGGCTTTCGCCACGTGCCTCGAAATAGATGCCGACGGCGAGGCATTTCTGCTCCGCCTTGGAAAACACGGACGCCGGCAGCGGCCGGCGCATCCAGGGATGGTCCCCCTTGGCGACCGGTGGGATGAAGCGGCCGCCCTTGTCGTCCTCCTCCTCGCCGAGCAGGCTGGCGAAGGGCGATTTCTTGGCGTAGTCGGGTTCGGACGGGGCGTAGGCGGTCGCCAGAATGTCGGCGCGATCGTTGGTGACCAGGCTGGCCAGCATGGCCGGCACGCCGGGGATCGATTTTTCGGCCACGCTGGGGTGGAAGGCGGCGGCAATCGCGATTTCCTTGCCCTTGATGGCGGGCTCGTCGAAGGCCATGGCAAGTTCCGGCTCGGCCGGGGGAACCGCAATCATGCTCGTGCGGTCCAAGACCGACCCGGCGTTGAAGGCCTTCGGCGGGGCAACGGGAGCGACATTGATGATGCGACCGCGCTTCTCGCTGCGATTGACACGCTCCTCGTCGGGCACTTCGTTGGCGACGCCGCTCTTGTCGCGGAAGGCGACGGAACCGATCGCGTCGGTCTTCATGCCGCCGCCCGAAATCGTGCCGGTCACGGTGTCGTCGACGAAGGGCATCTCGGCCTTGTGCACGGACCCGGCGACCGAGCGCTCGATGGCCGCGCCCCAGCGCACCTCGCGCGCACCGATGCCGGCGACGTAACTCGCCATGTCCTGATAGGCGGTTTGTGTGGGAGAACCGATGAACAGGCCCGCGGCAACGACGAGGGATGACAACAAGGTGGGCCCGCGAAATACAGCGGCGGGCAGCCGCGAAACCGACTTTCGAAGCACCGAAACTCTCCAGAACGCCACTCGAACGAATCTGTAAGAGTTTGCGTTTTTATCGTTGATGGAGCGTTAACGGCAGAAATCTGGCCGAATTAGAGCGGACCGGGCGGCCGGGCGCCGCGGTTCATTTCTTCTTGCGCGCGCGGCCGGCATAGGGATTGTCGGGCGCGCGCAGCATGACGCGAATCGGCACGCCGGGCATGTCGAAACCGTCGCGCAATCCGTTGATCAGATAACGCACATAGGATTGCGGCATGGCGTCGGGCCGCGAGCACGACACGACGAATCCCGGCGGACGCGTCTTGACCTGGGTCAGGTATTTGATCTTCAGCCGACGCCCGGCGACGGCGGGCGGCGGGTGGTGGGCAAGCACGCCCTCGAGCCAGCGATTGAGCCGACCGGTGGAGATGCGCCGGTTCCAGACCTCGTGCGTTTCGGCGACCGCCTGCATCAGCTTGTCGAGCCCGCGGCCGGTCTCGGCCGACACCGGCACGGCGCGCAGGCCGCGCACCTGCGGCAGGAGCCGTTCGGTCTTTTCGCGCAACTCCGCCAACAATTCCTGCGGATTCTCGACCAGGTCCCACTTGTTGAAGGCAAGCACCGGCGCCCTTCCCTCGCGCACGATCAGGTCGGCGATCTGGAGGTCCTGTTTTTCGAACGGGATCGTTGCGTCGAACACCACGATCACCACCTCGGCGAAGCGGATCGCGCGCAGCCCGTCGGCGACCGAAAGCTTTTCCAGCTTTTCGTGAACGCGCGACTTGCGACGCATGCCGGCCGTGTCGAACAGTCGCATCTTGCGGCCGCGCCATTGCCAGTCGACCGAAATCGAATCGCGGGTGATGCCGGCCTCCGGCCCTGTCAGCAGGCGCTCCTCGCCGATCAGCGCGTTGATCAGCGTCGACTTGCCGGCATTGGGCCGGCCGACGATGGCGATACGCATCGGCTTGCTGGCGTCGTAGGCGGGAAGCTCGTCCTCGTCGGTGTCGAAGACGTCCTCGCCGACGAGCGCGAGCTGGGCGTCGTCGGGGGCCTCGTCCTCCTCCGGACCGAAGACCCTGTCCTCGCCGAGCGCGGCGATGATCGCCTCGCGCAGATCCGGCAGGCCCTGGCCATGCTCGGCCGAGATCGGCACCGGCTCGCCGAGGCCCAGGCCCCAGGCCTCGTGCAGACCGGTTTCGGCGCCGCGCGCCTCGGCCTTGTTGGCGACCAGCACGATCGGCTTGCCGAGCCGTCGCGCCACCCGGGCGAAAGCGTCGTCATTGGGGGTGATGCCGGACTTGGCGTCGATCATGAACAACACCAGATCGCAATCGGCGATCGCGCGCTCGGTCTGCTGGCGCATGCGACCCTCGAGCGATTCGTCGCTGACATCCTCGAAACCGGCCGTATCGATGACCTGGAAACGCAGATCGTAAAGCCTGGCCTCGTGCACGCGCCGGTCGCGCGTCACACCCGGCGTGTCGTCGACAAGGGCGAGCTTGCGCCCGACCAACCGGTTGAACAGCGTCGATTTGCCGACATTCGGCCTGCCGACCAGGGCGATGGTGAACGACATCGCGGCGGTCAGGAGGCGTCGCCCGACCCGCGGATCAGCTCGGCCATCAGCTTGGCGCGCTCCTGCGCGTTGCGCGGTGCGGCGCTGTCTTCGGCGATCTGGTCGAACAGGGTCAACGCGTCGGTCGGCTTGCCCTCCTTCCAGGCGGCCAGGCCAAGCGCCTCGCGCGCGGAATGGCGCAGCGCGTTGGTTTCGGCCGTCAGCGGCTCCACGCGCGCCGACACCTCGTCATAACCGCCATGATCGACCAGAAGCAGCGCCGCGCGCAGCCGGGCCATGTCGCGGATAGAACCGGGAATCGCGCTGTCGCCGGCGACCGCGTCGAACGCCGCGACAGCGCCGTCATAGTCGCCCGTTTCGGCCAGGACCGTGGCCGCGCGCAGCCGGGCCAGCACCGGATAGGCGCCGTAGCCGTCCTGCTCGAGCTTTTCGAGCGCGGCCAGGGCCTGGTCGTTCTGGCCCTCGGAGGCGAAAGCCAGCGCTTCGGAAAACGCATCGCCCGAACGACTGGCCTGAGCCTGGGTCCAATAGTTCCAGCCGACGATGCCGGCCGTAGCCAGCACCACCAGCACTGCCAAGCCCAGGATGAGGGGGCCGTAGCGGTCCCACAGCGCCTTGGCCTGATCCTGGCGCAACTCCTCGGAGACCTCGCGGATGAAACTGTCGTCCGACATCACATTTTACCGTTGTTCGGCCCGCCACGCGCGACGAGCGATTGCGCACGCCTTTTAGCGAAAATTCCGGCTTATGGAAGGCATGTGGCGAAATTTGCCACCCCGCCGCGTGCCAAACCGGCGCCCGACACCCGCTCAGGCGGTGGCGATCGGCGCCGCGCCGAACAGCCACAGATGCAGCTTCCACACGAAGAGCACGTAAAGCACGAGGCCCGCCGCGACCGCGATCGCATCGTTGAGCACGGAACCCGGCGCCGGCGGCGCCTCGCCGCGACGCTTGACGGAAATACGGTCGAGAACCGCCCAGGCCAGGAACGACCCGAACAGCAAAAGCGAGGCCAGGTCGCCATTGGCGAGCAGGTGCGCCACCGCCCACAGCTTGACCGCAACCAGCATGGGGTGTTTGAGGACCGGCTTCAGCCGCCCCGCCGGCAGCGCGAAAACCATGAGCGAAACGAAGGCGAACAGCATCAAAAGGGCGGCCAGATGCTTGAGCCAGACCGGCGGCTCGTAGAGCACCGGCGCCCCGGCCCAGGCCAGGCCATACCCCCACACGATCAACACGAAACCGATCAAGGAAACCAGCGAATAGGCGCCGCGCCACGATGCATGGCCGATCGCGTCGCGCTTCCGATCGCGCCAGGACGGGGCAAAGACACGCACCGAATGCACCCCCAGGAAAAGGACGAGGCCGAGGACAAGGACGAGCATCAAAAAACTCCGAAAGCGCCGCAGGCCGGCGGTGAACGGCCGGACCCTAACGCGCGGCGCCGTTCTTGCAAACCGATTTGACCAACGCGACCCCAAAGCTGCCACATTCGCCGGCCACCCGTGCCGGCTTCGCCGTCCTGCCTTTTTTCGAGAAGAAGACTTTCATGCCCGTGCTTTTTCGTTCGCTCGCCGTTTTTCTGTCGCTCGGCCTTGCCGCGCCGTCGGCGCTTGCCGGCGAGAACGAGCGCGAGCCGCAGATCGTGACGATTTCCTTCGACGGCGCCCACGACGTGGCGCAATGGAAACGCAGCCGCGCGCTGGCGCGGGAGACCGGCGCGCGCTTTACCTATTTCCTGTCCTGCGTGTTCCTGCTGTCCAAGGAGACACGCGCCACCTACGCGGGACCCGGCAAGAAACCCGGCCAGTCGAATGTCGGCTTTGCCGAGACGAAGGCGGAGGTCGCCGAACGGCTCGAGCAGATCTGGCAGGCCCGCCACGAGGGCCACGAGATCGCCAGCCACGGCTGCGGCCATTTCGACGGCAAGGACTGGAGCGCGGCCGATTGGGGCAAGGAGTTCACCCAGTTCCGCACCATTTTGACCGACGCCTACAAGATCAACGACATCGAAGGCGAGCCGCTTGGCTGGCGTGGTTTTGCCGAAACCGGGATTTCGGGTTTCCGCGCGCCCTATCTGTCGGTCAATGCGGGCTTGGCGGAGGCGCTTGTCGCCGACGGGATCAAATACGATGCCAGTTCGGTATCGCGCGGGCCGGCGGCGCCGCGCCGCAAGGGCGGCCTTTGGCATTTCGCGCTGCCGCTGATTCCGGAAGGACCAGAAGGCCGCCGCGTCATCGCCATGGACTACAACTGGTTCGTGCGCCACTCCGACGCCGTCGAGCAGCCCGACACGGACGGCCGCTTCGAGGCGCGCAGCTACCGCGCCCTGATGGACGCGTTCGAGGCCGAATATGACGGCGCGCGCACACCGCTGCAGGTGGGACTTCACTTCACCTTGATGAACGGCGGCGCCTATTGGCGCGCGCTCGAACGGTTCGCAAGGGAGGTCTGCGGCAAGGACGAGGTGCGCTGCGTCGGCTATGACGAGCTCGTCAAGACGCTCGAGGCGAAAACCGGCGAACCGGTCGGCGGCTGAACGCCGCGCGAAGTCCGCTCGCCTGATCGCCTCATTCGCCCGCACCCTCGCGCGCCAGATATTCCCGGTCGATCTCCGGCAGCGCCTCGCCCCTGAGCGTCGCCTCGAACGCCTTCAGGCGCTTGTGGACCGAAAGCAGTTCGACGATCGTCGACCAGGAATTGACCAGATATTGGAACGAGGTCTCGACCCGGCTGAAGGCGCGGATGATCTGCTGCATGACGCCGAGCGTGATCGCGCCGCTGACGATGGTCGGCCCGAGCGCGATATAGGGCACCAGATTGCCGATCTGCAGATAGAAGATGCGGACCAGGTTGAAATAGAGATAGTTGAAATAGAGCCGGAAATAATTGCGCCGGACATCGGCGAAAAGCGCGCGCACGGTCGGCGGCTGGGCGCGGTCGGCATGGTCCTCGCCATAGACCAGTTCCTTGCGATAGGCCGCCTCGACACGCTGGTTGCGGAACTCCAGCCCCGGCAGCCGGATGCCGGCCACCGCCACCAGCGCGGTGCCGATGACGGACCACAAGATCACCACGAAGACCAGGCCCTGGCTGACCTCGCCGACGAGCGGCAGTTCCTTGACGTGCGCCGACAGACCCCACAGCAGCGGCAGGAAGGCGATCAGCGTCATGATCGAGTCCACCAGGCTCACGCCGAGCCCCTCGGCGATGGTGGCAAAGCGCATCGTGTCTTCCTGGACACGCTGAGCCGCGCCCTCGATGTGGCGCAGCCGGGGCCAGTTCTGCATGTAGTAGTCGTTCATGGCGCTGCGCCAGCGGAAGATGAAATGGCTGACGAAAAAGCGGAACAGCGACCCGACGAAGACGTAGACCAGCGCGATCTGCAGGAAGGTGGCGATTTGCCAGTAATAATCCGCGGCCTCGACCGTCCCCGGATTGCCGAGCGCCTGCTGGATCATATCGTAGAAGGTGCCGAACCATTCGTTGATCATCACGTCGAGCTGGACCAGGAACCAGTTGACGAACAGGATCAGCGCCGAGCCGGCGAGCGACCAGCGCTGCCAGGGATGGGGCGAATAGACCATCCAGAAGCCGACAAAGGCGGCGATCAGGACGATGAAATACTGATAGAACCAGAATTCGAGCGCCGGCGAACGCGCCGCCTCGAAGGCGGCTTTGGCGGCATCGTCGGCGCCATCGGGCAGCGCCGGCGGGAAGCCGTAGCCGAACACCCCGCCCAGGCTGAGCGCCCCGCCCCAGCCCCTGGCCACGACATACCAGAACAACACGCCGAACAGCGTCCACAGCGCGGCCGAGACAAAAAGCTGCTTCGGCTTGGGAAAAAAGGATACGAACACGGAAAGACGTCTCCCTGACACGGACCGGCACGAGACGGAGGCCTTGGAGCCGGCCCGTCCGAGCGAATCGATGCTACGAACCAATGCGGCCGGCAACAAGCATGTTGGCGCACCACCCGCTCACACAGCCATCACGATGACGCGTATCGCGCCGAGCAAGCCCTGCGCGCCGGAGCCCCGAAAGCCAACGATCGTTTTTTCGAAACGGCTCTTATCGCGGGCCGAGCCCCCGATCCCTCGCCGCCCAGCCAATGGCGGCGCAGACGAGCAGGATCAAGGCCGCGCCGAGCGACGGGGCCAGGAAGCTGCCGCTCCAGTCTGCCGCGTAGCCGGCCGCGATCGGTCCGAGAATCTGGCCGGTGCCGAAGGCCGCCGTCATCAGCGCCAGCGCGCGGCGCGGCGCGGCGGCCGCCAGTTGACGGCCGATCTGAAGGCCGAGCGCGGTGACGGCGATGAAGGTGCCGCCGAGCAGCACCCCACCCACAAGCGGGCCGAGCGGGCTCGGCAGCGCCACGCTGGCGGCGATCCCCACCGCCTCGACCATGCAACCCAGAGCGAACGCCGCCGCCATGGAAATGCGTCGCGCAATCCGGCTCCACAGCCAGACCGAAGGGATGCCGGCGACACCGGTGGCCAGCCAGACGGCGGATTCGGACAATGGGCCACCGGCCTGCTGGCGCACGATCGCCACCAGAAAGGTGGCGGTGACGATGTAGCCGGCACCGAACAGGCCGTAGGCGACGATGATGCGGGTAAGCGCGGCGCTTTTCGGCAGGGCCGGCTCGCGCCCGGCGCCGGCGGCGACCGCCGGTCCGCCACGCGCCATCGGCCACACCGCGAAAAAGGCAAGCGCCGACAAGAGCGCAGCCGCGATCCAGGCCGCCTTCCAGCCATAGCCGGCGACGAAGACCCAGCCGGTGAGGATGGCGGACGCGGAGATGCCGACGCCGACGCCGCCGAAATGCAACGCCTGCAACCCGTCGCGCCCGGCCGCCGCCAGCCGGCTGAAGACGATGGCGCTCAGGAACACCATCAAAAACGCACTCGCCACGCCGGCGAGGAAGCGGATCGCGAGAAAGACCGGCAGCGCGTGTGTCAGCGCCATCGCGCCAAGCAGCACCGCGTTCGAGCCCAGCCCGACGAGCATGGCAACCCGCTCGCGGCCATGCGCCCAGCCGCCGGCCGCAAGCAGCGCGCCGACGAGATAGCCGAGATAGTTGGCCGAGGCGATCAGGCCGGCCTGGCCCGCATCAAGCCCGAGACCCTCCATCATGCCGGGCAGGATGGGGGTAAAGACGAAACGTCCGATGCCCATGGCCGCTGCCATGGCGATCAGGCCGGCGATCGCCAAACGCAGCGGCTGGACGGTCTCACGCTTCATCACGCCAAACTACAGCGCGAAAGCGCGGTTGCAACGGGGTGGCGAGGCGGGGCCGCGTCGCCGCGCGGCCCCGCCCCATCATGTCAGGCGGCGGCCGGGGTGCGTCCGCGCGGCTCGGCACGCAGCGACAGCCAGGTGGCGTAGATCATCAGCAGCAGCAGAAGCGCGAACGGGAAGCCGGTCGCGATGGCACCGGCCTGCAAGGCCGCCAGCCCTCCGCCGAGCAGGAGCACGATCGCCACCAGCCCCTCGAAGATCGCCCAGAAGACACGCTGGGCGACCGGCGCGTCGATCTTGCCGCCGGCGGTGATGGTATCGATCACCAGAGAGCCCGAATCCGACGAGGTGACGAAGAAAACGATCACCAGAACGATGCCGATCAGCGAGGTGATCGAGGCCAGCGGCAACTCCGCCAGCATGCGGAACAGTGACAGTTCGGGCACGTAGTCGACCACCGTCTGCTGGACGCCATTATAGCCCTCCGACATCAACTGGTAGAGCGCGGTGCCGCCGAACGTGGTCATCCACAGGATCGACACCAGCGTGGGGATGATCAGCACGCAGATGACGAATTCGCGGACCGTGCGACCACGCGACACGCGGGCGATGAACATGCCAACGAAGGGCGACCAGGATATCCACCAGGCCCAATAGAAGGTCGTCCAGCCATGCATGAAGGCGTCATCCTCGCGCCCGATCCAATTGGACAGCACCGGCAGGCTCTTCACGTAAAGCCAGCTGTTGGAGAAAAATCCCGAGACGATGGCCAGTGTCGGTCCAAGCGCGATGACGAACGCCAAGAGCAGCACGGCAAGCAGCATGTTGATCTCCGACAGCCGTTTCACGCCGGCATCGAGACCGGCGACGACCGAAACCAGCGCGGCGCCGGTGATCAGCATGATCAGCACCACCTTGGCGGTGTCGGTGTTGGGCACGCCGTAGAGCTCGTTCAAGCCGGCCAAGGCCTGCGAGGCACCGAAACCCAGCGACGTCGCCAGACCGAACAGCGTGGCAAAAACGGCCATGGTGTCGATGACGTGGCCGACCCAGCCGCGCACCCGCTCGCCGAAGATCGGGTAGAAAGCGGAGCGCATGGAAAGCGGCAGGCCCTTGTTGTAGGCGGCAAGCGCCAGCGACAGCGCGACCACGGCGTAGATCGCCCAGGGGTGCAGACCCCAGTGGAAGATGGTCGCCGCCATGCCGGCCTGACGCGCGGCTTCGACATTTTCGGCCACGAACTCGCCATTGACCATCGGCGGAGCGATGCCGAGCGGCGGATTGTTGAAATGATACATCGGCTCGAGCACGCCGAAGAACATCAGCCCGATGCCCATGCCGGCGGCGAACAGCATCGCGAACCAGCCCGAATAGGAATAGTCGGGCACCGCATCGACGCCGCCGATGCGCACCGACCCGACAGGGCTGACGATCAAGAGCAGGCAAAACAGCACGAAGATGTTGGCCGAGAACATGAACAGCCAGTCAAAAGTGGTGGTCAGCCATGTCCGCAGGCCGCCGAGCACGGCGCCGGCGGATTCCTTGAAAATAAGGGTTATGATGACGAAGGCCACGATGGTGACGGCGGAAACGAAAAACACCGGATTGTGGACGTCGAGCCCGAGAATGAGGACGTTGTCCTGTCCCGGTTCAAGTCCATGATCCTCGGTGGCGGCGTTGGCCGTGTCGGTATCGGACATTGATTCCTCCCTCTTGTCCGTCCCGCATCGCCGCTTGGCGGGCACGGGATCTTTTGTTTGCGGACCGCCGGCATTCCCGACTTGGGTCGCGTCGAGGGACGCAGCCGGCCCGACAAGGGCGAAACTCCACCATAGCCGGAGAACGCGCGATGTTTCAAAGGCGTCACGAACTTGTCCAAAGCCTATCCAGCGCCCGCAGCCGCATCTGGGCGCGTTTGCGGCCCATTTGCCGTGCGAGCGGCGGGGATTGACGTCGACTTTATTTCATGTTTTTGTTAAATAAATAAGGAGCACCGATGGGTATTCATGCCGTGTTCGGGGCGCTGGCAGACCCGACCCGCCTCGCCATCGTGGAGCGATTGCTTCGGACCGGCGATCTGACGGCCGGAGAAATCGCCGCGCCGTTCGAGATTTCCAAGCCGGCCATCTCGCGCCATTTGAAGGTGCTGGAAGAGGCCGGGGTCGTCGAGCGGCGCGTCGAGCGGCAATTCCGGGTGTTCCGGGCGCGACCGGAAGGGTTCGCACAGATGGAGGACTGGCTGGAAAAGAGCCGCGAATTCTGGAACGGCTCGTTCGACCGGCTGGAAAGGATTTTTGCGCAGGAGGAGCGGCGCGATGCGAAAGACGAGTGACGCGCGCGTGCTCGAGATCGAACGCCTGATCGCCGCCGCGCCAGACGCGGTGTTCGACGCCTGGGTCGATCCGGCGGTCCTGGTCTCCTGGTGGGGCCCCGAAGGGGTCACGACCCCGCAGGTCGCGCTCGACGTGCAGGAGGGCGGCCATTGGTCGACGACGATGCGCACGCCCGGCGGCGACCGGGTCGTCTCGGGCATCTACCGGACGATAGAGCGCCCGCGCCTGCTGGTCTTCACCTGGGCCTGGACCCGGGACGACGGTACGCGCGGAGACGAGACGGTGGTGGAGGTAAGCTTCGACCCCGCGCCGCAGGGAACGCGGATGCGGCTTACCCAGCGGCGTTTTGCGACCACGGACGACCGCGACAACCACCGGATGGGCTGGAACTCGAGCTTCAACGACCTGGAACGGTTGTTTGGCTGAGCCCGACACCAAGCCAGGGGAGAGTGCGATGGACCACCCGATCGCAAGCCGCGCGGAATGGCTTTCCGCCCGCAAGACGCTTCTCGAACGCGAAAAGGCGCTGACGCGGGAACGCGATGCGCTTTGCCGGCAACGGCGCGCCCTGCCCTGGGTCCGCATCAACAAGGAGTATCGTTTCGAGACCGAGGACGGTGCCAGAACCCTGGTGGAGCTGTTCGACGGCTGCGCGCAATTGCTGGTCTACCATTTCATGTTCGCGCCCGACTGGGAGGTCGGCTGCAAGAGCTGCTCGTTCTGGGCCGACAGTTTTCATGGCAGTGCGCCCCATCTCAGGCAGCACGACACACGTTTCACGGCCGTGTCACGCGCACCGCTTGCCACCCTGCTCGGCTTTCGCCGGCGTATGGGCTGGTCGTTTCCCTGGTCGTCCTCGCAGGGATCGGACTTCAATTTCGATTTCGGGGTCTCGTTCCGTCCCGACGACGCGGGCGGCACCTATAATTACGCGCCGAAACGCTTCGCGGCGCCGGAACTGCCCGGCCTGAGCGCCTTCATCCGCGACGGCGAAACGGTCTATCACACCTATTCGACCTACGGACGCGGAATAGAACCGTTCAACGCGACCTACGCGCTGCTCGACCTGACGCCGCTCGGCCGCCAGGAAGACGGGGCGGGCGACACGATGGCCTGGGTGAAACTGCACGACCTCTACGCCACGGGCTGATGGCCCGACGGCAACCGCGCGGAGCGATTTCGGCTACCGCCAGGGAAAGGGCAGATCGCCCAGTTCGCGCTGCGACAGACAGCGCAGCGAGGGGTGCGAGAGCGGATCGCGCCGCCAGCGCTCGCGATCCCGCTCGGGCGTTTCGCCGGCGAAACGGCCGGGAGGCCAGAACAGGCTGGATATTAAGCTGATCTT
Source organism: Nitratireductor sp. StC3 (assembly GCF_003015025.1). Lineage (NCBI taxonomy): Bacteria > Pseudomonadati > Pseudomonadota > Alphaproteobacteria > Hyphomicrobiales > Phyllobacteriaceae > Nitratireductor > Nitratireductor sp. StC3. Next base: position 349,295 of record NZ_PYBP01000004.1, read on the forward strand.
CAACATGACTTGCATCCTCGATCGAACGGGCGCGATAATACGCCGTCCCACGGGACCAATCGATCAAGAACACAACGACAAGCATTTAGAAAAACTTCATGCGAGCGCTGAACAGTATCCACCTCAGCGGACTGCGCGCGGTCGAGGCGGTGGCGCGCACCGGCAGCCTGCAGGCCGCGGCCCAGGAACTCGGCGTGTCGGCAAGCGCCGTCAGCCAGCAGGTCAACCGCACCGAAAAGCAACTCGGCAAGACCTTGTTTGCGCGCACCGGCCGCGGGATGGAGCCGAACGGGCAGGCCGACGCCTTCTTCGAACGGCTGGCCGCGGGGTTTTCCGAGCTGACAGGCGCGGTCGAATGGCTGCGCCGGCAGGACCAATGCACGCTGCTGGTCTCGGTGGCGCCGGTGTTCGCCTCGAAATGGCTGATCCCGAGGCTCGGCCGGATGTTTGCCCGCCATCCCGACATTCTGGTGCGCATCGACACCTCGACAAGGCTCGCCGACCTCGCCAACTCCGATGTCGACGTCGCGATCAGGCTGGGCAGCGGCGACTGGCCCGGCACCCGCGCCGCATTGCTGTTTACGCAGGAGATTTTCCCCGTTTGCGCGCCGGCGCTCGCCAAGCGGCTGACGACGATCGCCGACCTCGCCGAGGCGACCAAGATCACCGACGAGGCGGCCCTTTTCGGCTGGAACGACTGGTTCGCCGCCGCCGGCGTCGCCCCGGTCGCGCTGAAGCCGGGCGTGCATTTCCGCGATCCGCTGCTTTGTCTCGACGGCGCCATCTGCGGCCACGGCGTGATGCTGGCCTGGCAATTGCTGGCCGGGGAGGCGGTCGCGGACGGACGGCTGGTGGCCCCGTTCGACACGCGCGCACCGAGCGGGCTGGGCTATTGGCTGTGCACCGAGGCCACACAGACCGAAGCGCCCAAGGTGCGGGCGTTCAAGCGCTGGATCCTGGAAGAAATCGCGCGCGACGGCGAGGACGGGCAAAACGCTGCCGGACGGACTGGCCGACCGGCGGCATCGCCTCACGCGGAAGCGAAAACCTCCTCGTAGATCGCCGGCTTGAAGCCGACCACCAGCCTGCCGTCGACATCGAGCACCGGCCGCTTGATCATGGTCGGCTCGGCGCGCATCAACGCCTCGGCGCCGGCTTGGTCAAGGTCGGCCTTGTCGGCGTCGGGAAGGGCGCGAAAGGTCGCGCTCGCCTTGTTCAAAAGCACCTGCCAGCCCAGCTGGTCGATCCAGCCGCGCAGGGCGGCCGCTTCCAAGCCGTCGACGCGGTAATCGTGAAAGCGGTGTTCCAGCCCGCGCCCGTCGAGCCAGGCGCGCGCCTTCTTCATCGTGTCGCAGGTCTTGATGCCGTAAATCGTGATCGCCAAGGAACCGGTTCCGTCGTTTCGAGAATCAATACCGACCATCCTGTCGGGCCGGCAGGCGCCGTCAAGCCGCTCCGCGGCGCAGCCATCGTCCGGCGCAGGACAACCGACCGGCGTGACCGGCGACCGGCGTGACCGGCGACCGGCGACCGGCGTGACCGGGCATGATTGACAATTGTCAATCAAGATGACTATTGTCGAACTCAAGGAGCTTGCATGGCCGTCCGCGCGACCGACCAGATCATACACAAGGCCGCCTGGCTCTACTACACCCATGGGCTGCGCCAGGACGAGGTCGCCCGCCGGCTCGAGATTTCGCGCGCCTCGGTCGCGCTATATCTGCGCAAGGCGCGCGAGAACGGGATCGTCAACATCTCGACCTCGACCCATCTGTTCCGCCAGGACGTGACGGCGCGACGCATCGAGGACGCGTTCGGGCTCGAAGCGGTGTGGATCGTCGGCCGCGAGGGGCTGACGGCCGACCCGGCCGGCGAAGTGCCCACACTCGCCGCGAACGTGTTTTTGGAGATGATCGGCAATGGCGAGCGGGTCGGCGTGGCCTGGGGCCGCACGGTCTACGCCATGGCCGACGCCATGTCCTATGCCGACTTCGAGGGCGTGACGGTGGTGCAGCTTTGCGGCAATCTCGGCGCGCCCTATTCCTATCGGCCCGACCAGTGCACGATGGAGATCGCCCGGCGCGTCAATGCCAAGGGGCTCAATTTCTACGCGCCGCTGGTACTGAGTTCGGATCGCCTGGCCCGCGAACTGCGCGCCGAACCGGTAATCCGCGAACAGCTCGACAGTATCGACGCCTGCGACCTGGCGCTGTTTTCCGTCGGCTCGCTCGACGCCGACAGCCATGTCATCAAATGCGGCGCCCTCACACTCGACGAGTTGAGCGCGCTCAAGCGCAACGGCGCGCGCGGCGTGATCGCCGGCCAGATGATCGCCGCCGACGGCGCGCTGCTCTCCTGCGACTACAACCGCCGGGTGATCTCGGCCGACCTCGCCTCGATCCGCGCCATTCCCAAACGGCTGGTGGTCGCGCAGGAGGAAGCCAAGGTCGCGCCCTTGCTGGCCGCCTTCGCCGGCGGGTTCTGCACCCATCTGGTGGCGAGTGCGGCGATCGGCGAACGCCTGCTGGAGCATATCGAGGCGGGTACCGGCGGGCCGGCAGCGGCCAAACCCTGATACAGTAAAGGGCGGCCGCGCCGGCCGCCCCCTGCTCCGCCGCGCGTCCGCCGCCCTCAGGGCAGCGGCATCCAGGCCGGCACCGCCACGTCGGCATGGGCGAATTGCGGCAGTTTTTGCGACAATTCCTCCATGTTCTTGATGTCGGCGTCATTGAGTTGCTTCTGGGTGATCAGCGTCGGCGGCACGATGACGCTGCGGCCGGGATCCTCGCCGGCCAGGAGCATCGCGAGCGCCCGCACCGAAACCTGACCGACAACGGCGGGGTTGGTGGCGGCAGTGGCCGCCCAGGCGCTGCCCGGCTCGCGCATGGCGGCGATGTCGGCGGTGGAGATGTCGGCCGAGTAGATCTTGACGTTTTCGGCCATGCCGGCCTCGTCGACGGCGATCTTCACCCCCTTGGCGAACTCGTCATAGGGCGCGAACACGACCTGGACGTCGGGATTGGCCGACAGGACGGAGCGGGCCTGGTTGGCGACCGAATTGGCGATCGGATTGTCGAGCGTGCCGAACTGGGCGAGCTCCTCGATGCCGGGATATTTTTCCTTGAACTGGACCCAGGTCTCGTCGCGGCGGTCGAGCGGCGCGATGCCGGGCACGTAGACATAGGCCGCCTTCCAGCTCTCGCCATTGTCGCTGATCGCCTGCTCCAAAGCCAGCCGCGCCAGATCGCGGTCGGACTGCTCGATCTGCGGGATCGCCTCGTTCTCGACATTGACGTCGAAGGCGACCACCTTGATGCCGGCATCGACGGCGCGCTGGGCGGCCTCCTTCATCGATTCGGTCAGGCCGTGCTGGATGACGATGCCGTCGACGCCGAGCGCGATCGCCTGATCGACCATGTCGGCCTGTAGGGCGGCGTCCTGACGGCTGTCGAAGACGCGCAGCTCCACGCCGAGCGCCTTGGCCTGGGCCTCCACGCCGGAGAGATAGGCCTGGAAGAAGTCGCCGGTCGACAAATAGCGCACCAGCGCGATCTGCACCTCGCCGGGATTGTCGAACGGGGCGGGCTTGTCCTGGGCGAAGGCCGGCGCCGGCGCGAGCAGGGCCGCGCCGACGAGGCCACCGGCAAACCGGGCGAATGATCTTCGGGTCATTTTCATGGTCTTTCCTCCACTGACATTTTTCTGATCGGCTAGCGGGCCGCCCGGCCCGACAGCGCGAATGTGAACATCAGCGCAATGACAAGCACCGCGCCCTTGATGAAATCCTGGGTGTAATAAGGCACGTTCATCATCGTCAGGCCCTGCAGCAGCACGCCGACGAACAGCGCGCCGATCGCCGTGCCGAAAGCGTTGGGCTTGGCAGCCCCCAGCACCGCAAAGCCGATCAGGGCGGCGGCGACCGAATCGAGCAGGAGATTGTTGCCCGACGCGATGTCGCCGCGGCCGAGCCGCGCGGCCAGCAAAATGCCGCCGATCGAGGCGAAGATGCCGGAGATCACATAAGCCCAGATCTTGTAGGCCTTGACCGGCGCGCCGGCGAACTCGGCCGCGCGGGCGTTCGAGCCGACGGCATACATCATGCGGCCGAAGCGGGTGTATTCGAGGAAAAACCAGATCAGCACCGCCAGCACGACCAGCACCACGACCGAGGACGGCACCAGGTTGGGGATAACAAGGTCGAAGCGGTGCCGGCCGAGCGCGAGAAAGGCCTGACTGAACTGGCCGCCGGCGGTCGAGCCATCGGGCAGGGTCATGCCGGCGGCGATCGAACGGCCTTCGGTGGGGATGCGCTGGAGACCGATCAAAAGGAACATCATGCCGAGCGTGGCGAGCAGATCGGGCACGCGCATATAGCAGATGATCAGACCGTTGACGAAGCCGACCAGGGCGCCGATGGCGAGACAGGCAAGTACGGCCGTCATGGCGTCCTGTTCCAGCACCACCATCACATAGGCCGCCGCCATCATCGAACTGGTGGCGATGGAGCCGATCGACAGGTCGAAGCCGCCGACCACCAGGGTCGCGGTCACGCCGAGTGCCAGAATGCCGGTGATAGAGACCGATTGCAGGATGAAGACGGCCGCCTGCGGCGAGGCGAAACCGCGGGTGAAGGCGGAAAAGAAAACCACCAGCCCGACAAGCAGCGCGATGAAACCGTAGCGGATCGCGATCTCACGGGCGCTCGCGCGCCGGCGCGGCGGCTCGGGCGCCGCCTCGGCACGATGGGTTTCGGGCGCTCTTGCATCCATCGCCGTGCGTTCTCCCGGATCCGTCATGCCGCGCCGCGCACGTCGCGGCCCGCGACCTCGGCCAGCAACCGGTCCAGATCGATGTCCTGGTTGCGGTGCTCGCCGATCAGCGTGTGCTCGGACATCACCAGGATACGGTCGGCCGTCTCCATCGCCTCGTCCAGCTCGGTCAGGAACAGCAGGGTGGCGCGGCCATCCGCCCCGGCGCGCAGCTTCGCGGCAATGTCGCGCCGCGCGGCGATGTCGACGCCCTGGAACGGCTCGTCGAGGATCAATATCCGGCAGGGCTGGGAGAGCCAGCGCCCGACCGTCACCTTCTGCTGATTCCCGCCCGAAAGGGTCGCGATGTCGTCGCGCTCGGAGCGGCACACGATGCCGAGCTCGGCAATCTGCGCGCGCGCCGCATGGCGCTCGCCCCGCCGGCGGGACACGCCGAGCCGCGACAGGCGTTGCAGGAAGGGCAGGCTGATGTTTTCGTAGATGTTGAAATCCGGCACCAGGCCGCTCGAAGAGCGATCCTTGGCGACCAGGAAGACACCGGCGTCGATGGCGCGGCCGGGATTGGCGGGCGCGTAGACACGCCCGCCCAGATACATGGCGCCGCCCAGCGGTTTGCGGATCGCAAACAGAGTTTCCGCCAGCGCGGTCTTGCCGACGCCGACCAGGCCGGTGATCGCGACGACCTCGCCGGCGCCGAGCGAGAACGAGAACGGCCGCGCGCCCGGCGCGATACGCAGCCCCTCGGCCGAAAACACCGTTTCCGTCGCCGGCCGCGCGACGACGGCTCGTGTGTCGACAGTCTGGCCGAGCATGGCGTTGACCGCGCCTTCATAGTCGAGGGGACTTCGATCGAACGTACCGACGATGACGCCGTCGCGCAGGCTCAAGATACGGTCGGCGACCCGGCGAATGTCGGACATGCGGTGGGAGATGTAGAGGATTGCCACGCCGCGGGCGCGCAGGCGGTCGATCAGCGCAAACAGCCGCGCGGCCTCGCTGTTCGACAGCGAGGCGGTGGGCTCGTCGAGGATCATCACCTGCGGCTCGTGCGACATGGCGCGCGCGATCGCCACCATCTGCCGGTCGGCCAGGCTCAGCCCGGCAATATCGGCGGAAAGGTCGAGCGACAGGCCCATGCGCTCGGCGATCGCCTGCGCCTCGCGCCGCACCCTGCGGCGGCTGAACAAGAGCGGCGCGGCGGCGCCGCTCAGCCGGTCCAGCGTCAGATTGGTGGCCACGTCGAGCGCGGCGACGACGCCGTCATTGATATTTTGGTGCACCGTCACCACGCCGGCGCGCATCGCCTCGGCCGGCGTGGCGGGCTCGTAGGGCACGCCGGCAAGCGTCATCGCGCCGCCGTCGCGGCGGTAAACGCCGCTCAGGATCTTGACCAGGGTGGACTTGCCCGCGCCGTTGGCGCCCATCAGCACGGTGACCTCGCCGGCGCGCAAGGCGAGGTCGATACCGCCGAGCACCAGGTTGGGACCGAACGATTTCGTCACGCCCCCAATGCGGAATACGGCGTCTTCGGCCATCGCGTCCTCCCGACGATGACGCTACGGAGCACATCGTCAAATGTCAATACGGTTGACATTTGACAGGACGCTGCCTAGCCTCGTTGTCGAGATGGGAGGATCGGGACCAGCGGACGGCCGGGATCGAAGGTGCCGGACGAGGCGAAATCAAAGGTTTGCGGCGCCGAACGCACGAAAATGACTCATCCTTTTCGATGCCGCCGGACGCCGACGCCGCTGAATTCGGCGTTTGGTGCGCAGCGCCCCACCAGCGCAAGGCCGACTGGCCCCACGGATCGAGGAGGCTGGCTTAATGCAGGACCGTCCGTTCGAGGCGTTGAGCGTGGACACGCTGGCGGTACGGCTCGCCGACGTGGCGGCGATGCGCGATACGCTCGGCGAGGACCCGACGGCATGGCGCGCGCGCGAAGTCGGCGACGGCAATCTCAACCTGGTCTTTATCGTGGAGGGACCGCGCGGCACCGTCGTCGTCAAGCAGGCCCTGCCCTATGTGCGCCTGGTCGGCGATTCCTGGCCGCTGCCGCTCAAACGCTCCTTCTTCGAATATCACGCGCTGACGCGGCAAGCCGCACGCGCGCCGGGGCGGGTTCCCGAGATCTTCCATTTCGACGAGGCGCAGGCGCTGATCGTGATGGAGTTTCTGTCGCCGCACATCATCCTGCGCAAAGCGCTGATCGAGGGCCGGGAGCCGCCGCGCATGGCCCGCGACCTCGGCCTGTTCATGGCAAGGACGCTTTTCCGCGGCTCCGACCTTTGCATGCCGGCCGGCGCGCGCAAGGCCGATCTGGCGCTGTTTTCCGACAATGTCGAACTGTGCGACATCACCGAAAACCTGGTGTTTTCCGACCCCTATTTCGACGCGCCGATGAACCGCCACACCAGCCCGCAGCTCGACCCGCTGGTGGCCGAACTGCGCGCCGACCGCGACCTGAAGGTGGAAGCGCAACGGCTGAAGCACCGCTTCGCCGCCGGCGCGGAAACGCTGGTGCACGGCGACCTGCATACCGGATCGGTGATGGTGAGCGAGGGCGACACGCGTGTGATCGACCCCGAATTCGCCTTTTACGGCCCGATGGGTTTCGACGTGGGCATGCTCCTGGCCAATTTCTGGATGGCCTATTTCTCGCAACGCGGCCACGAATCCGCCGGCGCCCGCGACACGATGCGCGCGTTTCTTCTCGCCGCCATCGAGACCTGCTGGGAGGCCTTTCGCGCCGAATTTACGCTTTTGTGGCGGACCGAACGCACCGGGATGCTTTATCAGCACAGCCTGTTCGAGGATCAGGGCGACGCGCTCGGCGCCCAGCAGGCACTGCATCATTTCATGCACGATGTGTGGACCGACATGCTCGGCTTCGCCGGTATCGAGATCCACCGCCGCATTCTCGGCCTGGCGCACAATGCCGAGTTCGAGGAGATCGAGGACCTCGATATGAGGGCCGCCTGCGAGGCGCGGGCGCTGAAATTCGGCCGTCATCTGGCCGTCAACCGGCGCGCTATCCAGTCGCTGACCGAGATCGGCGCCCTGGCCGAAATGCTGGACCAAGGAGAAGTTTCGTGAATGTCGGCGAACGCCACTTCCGTACCATCTGGCTGAACGAGGACGGCCGTTCGGTCGACATTATCGACCAGCGCTGGCTGCCGCACGAATTCCGCGTCGAGACGCTGAAATCGGCCGAGGAAGCGGCCACCGCCATCCGCGACATGTGGGTGCGCGGCGCGCCGCTGATCGGCGTTACCGCCGCCTACGGCGTGGCGCTTGAGATGCGCAACGACCCGTCCGACGCCGCGCTCGACGCGGTCTGGGACAGGCTCCACGCCACCCGGCCGACGGCGATCAACTTGAAATGGGCGCTCGACGGGATGCGCGCGCTGCTGCGGCCCCTGCCCGAAACCGAGCGCGCGGCGGCCGCCTACCGGCGCGCCGGCGAACTCGCCGACGAGGATGTCGAGCTCAATCGCGGCATCGGTCGCAACGGGCTCGCCATCATCCGCGCGATCGCGGCGCGCAAGACGCCCGGCGAGCCGGTCAACATCCTGACCCATTGCAATGCCGGCTGGCTGGCGACCGTCGATTACGGCACCGCGACCGCGCCGATCTATCTGGCCATGGAGGAAGGCATCGCCGTCCACGTCTATGTCGACGAAACGCGGCCACGCAATCAGGGCGCCCAGCTCACCGCCTGGGAAATGGCCGGCCACGGCGTGCCGCACACGCTGATCGTCGACAATGCCGGCGGGCACCTGATGCAACGCGGCGCGATCGACATGGTGATCGTCGGCACCGACCGCACCACCGCCAGCGGCGACGTGTGCAACAAGATCGGTACCTATCTGAAGGCGCTCGCCGCCCATGACAATCACGTGCCGTTCTACGTCGCCCTGCCCTCGCCGACCATCGACTGGACGATTGCCGACGGGCTGCGCGAGGTTCCGATCGAGGAGCGCAGCGGAGACGAAGTGTCGATGGTGTGGGGCCGCGCGCCCGACGGCACGCTGTGCCAGGTGCGAATATCGCCGGATGCCACGGCGGCGGCCAATCCGGCCTTCGACGTCACGCCGGCCCGGCTGGTGAGCGGGTTGATCACCGAGCGCGGCGTCGCCGAGGCCTCGGCAGCGGGGCTGAAGGCGTTGTTTCCGGAAAAAGCGAAGGTCTCGGCGGCCTGAGCGTCATTGCGGCTGCGCCGGCACCGCCGCGCCAGCGGGCGGCAGCGGTCCTTGTTCGGCCGCGTGGGCGCGCGCCGACGGCGTACGGCACCCGACGATCGCCGGCGCCTCGCGCACCAGGGCGTCGTCGTCGATCGCGGCGACCATGAACAAGGCGAAGTCGACGCGGCGCGTGCGGTTGCTGGCCAGGACCGGGTCGCCGACGTGCCGGCTCCATACCGGCAGGCCCTGGCTTTCGCCTTCCTCCAGATCGCTGCCGCGCACCACGGTCCAAAGCCGGTCGCTGGCGAAGATGCGCCGGCACGCCTCGACCTGATCGTCGATATCGACAAGGCGAGCGCGCCTGGCCAGCCAGCCGACCAGCTTTATCAATGCCCGGAATTGCCAGGTATAAACGTCGCGACCGTCGCGGCTGATGTGCCAGCCGCAGGAAAAGACCAGCCGCGCATCGGGCGCGGCGAAGTCGAGCACGGCCTGGGCGGTGCCGCTGGAATAATTGCGCACGCCCCAGGGCACGAGCACGACGAGGACGGCATCGCAGCCGGCGACCGCGCGCCGGACGACATCGCGGTCGTCGGTGCGGCCGGGCAAGATGGTGATGCGGTCCCTGAAGGCTTCGAGCTTGTCCACGCTTTGCGGCCGACAGACGCCGACCACCTCGTATCCGCGCTCAAGCGCGTGCTGGACCATATAGCGCCCGAGCTTGCCCGACGCGCCGACGATGCACATCTTTTTCCGCGACACCGCGCCGGGTTGCGCGTTTGCTGTCCCTGTCGTTCCTGCCGTCACGTCCCGTCTTCCTTTGTTGTTCACAACCGCCCGACGGAGCCTTGCGCGACCGGCTTCCTCATTTCCTTACGCTGTAAGTATATATACGGTGTAAGGTTGTCAAGAACGGGATTTTGGCGATGGCTGCACCGAGCGCGAAAACCGATCGAAAAAAGGGGCGGCTGACGCGCGAGCGGGTGGTGCGGGAAGCGGTCGCGCTGGCCGACGCGCACGGCATCGCGGCGCTGTCGATGCGCAAACTGGCCGACCGGCTGGGGGTCGAGGCGATGTCGCTCTACCACCATGTCGCCAACAAGGACGCGATCCTGGACGCCATGGTCGATTTCGCTTTCGGCGAGATCAGCCTGCCGCGCGCGGACGAGAACTGGAAGGCCGCCATGCGGACGCGGGCGATCGCGGCCAGGACCATGCTACGCAGCCACCCCTGGGCGCTTGGTCTGCTGGATTCGCGCCGCAATCCGGGCCCGGCGACCTTGCGCCACCACGACGCGGTGATCGGCTGCCTGCGCGCGAACGGGTTTTCGGTCGCCCGGACCGCGCATGCCTATTCCGTACTCGACAGCTATATTTACGGCTTCGTGCTGCAGGAATTGAACCTGCCCTTCGATACGCCCGACGACCTGGCGGCACTGGCCGAGACCATACTGCAGCATTTGCCGGCCGACACCTATCCGCACCTCGCCGAAATGACCCGCGACCACGTCTTGCAGCCGGGCTACGCCTATGGCGACGAATTCGCGGTCGGCCTCGACCTGATACTGGACGGCCTGGAGCGGCACGGCGCGTGACCGTGCGTGCCGGTATCCGGCGCACTGGGCCGGACAGGTGCCTGAACGAAAACGGGGCCTCCTGAAGGAGGCCCCGCCCGAAACGTCAGCCCTTATGCCGGAATTACTGCTGCGAAAAGTCGATCGTCGGCAGCAATTCGGCGAAGAAGGCGTCTTCCTTTTTCAAAACGGCACCGAAATCGGCCGGGCCGGCATAGTCGATCTCGACCAGTGCGTTCTTGGCGAAGTTCTGGAAGGTCTCACCTCCAGCCGCCTTCTCGACGGCGTCCGCCAGCGCGGCAACGACGTCGTCGGGCGTTTCGGCCGGCGCCCACAGGCCGATATTCGGCGGCAGGGCCAGATCGACCCCCGCATCCATCAGGGTCGGCAGGTCCGGCGCCAGCGAGGCGCGCTTTTCGGAAAGCTGAGCCAGCGGCACGAGTTGGCCCGATTCACCGCGCGGCAGGATCGCCGAGGCGAAACCGAGCACCACGTCGACGTCGCCGGCGATGGTGGCGGCGATCGCCGGCGTCACGCCGCCGAAGGGAATGTGAAACAGCTTGATGTCGGCAGCCCGGGCGATCGCCTCGGCCGCGATATGGGTGGCGCCGCCGGTGCCGGCGCTGCCGTAGCTGACCTTGCCGGGATTATCGCGCGCATAGGCGATGAACTCCTCGATCGTCTTGAACGGCGCGCCGGAACGCGCGGCGATCACATTGGGACCGACGGCGACGCGGGCCACCGGCTTCAGATCGTCGAACCCATAGGGCAGTTCGCGCTGGTGCGGCGCCACCGTCTGGACCGAGCTCACCGCCATCAACAGCGTGTAGCCGTCGGGATCGGCCTTGACCACCTCCGAGGCGCCAACCGTGCCGCCGGCGCCGGGCCGGGTCTCCACCACCACCGGCTGGCCGAGCGCTTGCGACATGTCCTCGGCCAAGGTGCGGGCCATGGTGTCGGTCGAGCCAGGCGAATAGGGCACGACGATGGTCACGGCGCGCTCGGGAAAATTCTGGGCGCTCGCCGCGCCCAGGCCGAGGGCAAGTGCGGCCCCGGCCAATAGCGTCTTGAATATCGTCTTCATATCATCCTCCGTTGTGAATGGGTTGGTTGGAGACATCATCGCGGCCGGCCAGGCCCGGCAGGCCGGACACCGACACCAGGCGGGCGGCGGCCGCGCGCCCGGCGATGAAACCGAAGCCGAGCGCCGACAGGAGGCCGTTGCCCGACATGTAGCCGACACCGCCCCGGCGCCCGCTGATCCCGACCGCGGCGCCGCCGCCGGCGTAAAGGCCGGGGATGGCGGTTCCGTCGCTGCGGACCACTTCGGCCTGGCCGTTGACCATCAGGCCGCCCTGGGTGTGGAAACAGGCCGGCTGGATCGCGCTGTAGCGCAGGGCCGCACCCAGCGGCCCCAGACCCCACGCCAGGCGCCCGAACGCGTCGGCCACCTCGCCGCGCGCGGCCGCACGCGCGGCTGCGAGCGTTTTCGCCAGCGCGCCGGCGGGCAGTCCCGCCGCGGTCTCGATCTCGCCCGGCGAACCGGCTTGCCGGGCGACCCCCATGGCGCAGGCTTCGGCAAAGTCGGGCTGGCCGGCCGCCACGTCCTCGGCGATACCGGCATCGTAGACCAGGAAAAACGGGCCGGTGCCGGCGAGCTCGAGATCGGCGAAGGCCGAGTAGCCGAGGGTTTCGTCGCCGAACCGGCGGCCGCGGCCGTCGACGATGATCGCGCCGCGCTCGACCAGCGTCCAGGTCATCAAGGCGCCGGTGTCGACGCTGATGGCGGCGTGGCCCTGATAGGCGCCGAGATTGCCGGTCCCGGCAGCGAGCGCGCGCCCCCATTCGAGCGCCTCGCCGGTGCTGTGCGGCGAGCCGGCATAAACGGCGCCGGTCGCCGCGGGACAGTGGCGGGCGAGAAGATCGGCCTGGGCGGCAAACCCGTTACAGGCGAGAATGACGGCCCCGGCCCCGATACGCGACGGCGCATCGGCCTGGCCGACGACGGCACCCCTGATCCGCGCCCCGTCGCCGATCAACGCCGTGGCCGGCTGCGAGAAGGCCAGCGGAATGCCGCGCCGCGCGACCGCGCGTTCAAGGCCGGCGATCAGATCGGCGCCGCGGCGCGACGGCGGCGCGTGCAGGCGATGGGTGCTGTGCCCGACATGTTTGTATCCGGTGACGAGTTCCAGTTCGAGGCCCGCCTCGTCGATCAGGAAATCGATCAGGTCGGCGGAGGTCGAAGCGAGGGTGGCGACCAGATGGGCGGCATCATGCTGTCCGGCGACCGCCATCAGGTCCCGGACGAAGGTTTCCGCCGTGTCCTCCACGCCGGCCGCAAGCTGAAGCCTGGTCCCGGCAGCCGGGATGGAGCCGCTCGACAGCGCGGTATTGCCCTGGCAGGTGGGCGCCTTTTCCACGATGGCGACGCTGGCGCCGAGACGTTCGGCCGCGAGCGCGGCCACGAGCCCGCACCCCCCGGCACCGATCACCAACACATCCACACTGGCGTCGACGTCGGTCGCCATTGCTCTCCCTTCGCAAACCCGGCAGGCGCCGGCCGTTGCCGGTCCATCGCGCCCCGGTCGTCACGACGGCCGTTTCGCGCCTTAAGCCTCGGCGTCCCACCACAAAAGTGTCGACACTATCGAGCGTGACCCTGGTTATGTCAACAGTTTTGCCGGCTCTAATGACCTGAATCGAAATTTTGATCTGTCCAAAAATCCATTTCACGACATGGCTTTCTCATGAAAAAATATATCATAAACAAATAGATAACTTAAAACATAACATCGAAAAAGGGTTCAGGTCGAGATTCCATTGATCGGCAGGACTGTTGACAGTACAAGTGCGGCGCGCAAATTTGTCGCCGCCGCGGGCGAGCGAACACGGCAACCACCTGGAAAATGTGGCGATCATGCCCGACAGTGACACGTCAAGGACCTCGCGAAACGACCGCATTCTCGTCACCGGCGCGGCTTCGGGGATCGGTCGCGCGGTCGCGCTACGACTGCTCGAGCAAGGCCGGTTCGTCGACGGCATGGATATCGCGCCCGCAGACAGAGGCCTTTCGCATCCCCGATACCACGCGCTGCGGGCCGACCTTGCCACGGCGGCCGGCATCGAGGCGGCGCTGCGCGGGCTCGTCGATCGACCTTATGGAGGGCTGGTGCACGCGGCCGGCATACTCAGAGCGGACGACGACCCGGATACGCGCGAAGATATGGGCGCACGACTGTGGCGGCTCCACGTGGCCGCGCCGCAACGCCTGGCCGAAACGCTGCTGCCCGGCATGCCCGACCGGCGCGGTCGGATCGTGCTGGTGTCGAGCCGCGCGTCTCAGGGGCGCGGCGGCCGCGGGCTCTATTCTGCTTCCAAGGCGGGAAGCGAGGGGCTGGTGCGCGCGCTGGCGCTCGATTGCCTGACCCGCGGCATCACCGTCAATGCGGTGGCGCCGGGCCCGACCGACACGCCGCAGCTCACCGACCGTGCGCGCGCCGCAGTGCCGATCGCCCTGCCTCCGCTCGGGAGATTGATCAAGCCCGATGAAATCGCGGCCACGATCTGCTTTCTTCTGTCGCATGAGGCGGGCGCGATCACCGGACAAACCCTTTATCATTGCGGCGGCCTGTCGCTTGCCGGCCTGACCGCCCCCGCCGCGCCCACTGGAGACCGGCCGCATGTCTGATTTCAACCGCAACGAACTGCTGGCCGCCCTGGTCGTCGTCGGGCTCGGCGCCGGCTACCTGATCATCGCCATCGGCTACCCGATGGGCACCGTCGTGCGCATGGGCGCCGGCTTCTTCCCCGTGGCGCTGGGCGTCCTGCTGATCGGGCTCGGCGCGGTGCTGGCCTGGCAAAGCCGCAGAGCCGAAAAGACCGCGGTGGAGTTGCGGCTCAGGCCTTTCGTCATGATCCTGGGGGGCATTCTGGCCTGGGCGCTGCTGATCGACCGGATCGGCTTCCTGCCGGCCACCGCGATCCTGGTTCTTTCGTGCGCGCTGGTCGAGCGGGAAACGACCTGGCGCTCCGCCCTTCTGCTCACGGCGGGGCTGTGCGCCTTCGGCTGGCTGATCTTCATCGTCGGCCTCAAGATCCCGATGTCGGCGCTGGGAGGCTGAACCATGGACCTGATTTCCGGACTGGCGCTCGGCATCGAAACGGCGATAACCGCCGAGGCGCTGCTGTTCTGCTTCCTCGGCGTGACCGTCGGCATGTTTATCGGCGTGCTGCCCGGCATCGGCCCGCTCGCGGCGGTGGCGATGCTGCTGCCGGTCACCTACCACCTCGAACCGATGGCCGCCCTGATCATGCTGGCAGGCATTTTCTACGGCGCGCAATATGGCGGCTCGACGGCCTCGATCCTGCTCAACCTGCCCGGCACCTCGACGACGGCGGTGACGGCGATCGACGGGTATCCGATGGCCAAGCAGGGACGCGCGGGCGTGGCGCTGTTCATCACCACGCTGACCTCTTTCTTCGGCGGCTGCTTCGCGATCGTGCTCTTGATGAGCTTCGCACCGGCGCTCGGCGCCATGGCGCTCAAATTCTCCTCGGCCGAATATTTCTCCATCATGCTGCTGGGCCTGATCGCGGCGGCGACGATGTCGCTCGGCAATCCCGTCAAGGGCGTTGTCTCGGTGGTGGCCGGCCTGATGCTGGCCATGGTGGGCATGGATACCACGTCCGGGCAGCTTCGCTACACGTTCGGCATCCTGGAACTGCAGGACGGGCTCAATCTCGTGGCGATGGCGATGGGGCTGTTCGGCGTGGCCGAGATCCTCAAAAACGCGGGAACGCCGGAGCGTGACGCCTCGCAATTGCAGAAGGTTCGCATGCGCGACCTGGTGCCGACACGCAAGGATCTCAGCCAATGCTGGAAGCCGACCATCCGCGGCGCCGGCATCGGCTCCTTCATCGGCACGCTGCCGGGCGCCGGCCCGACGCTTGCGGCCTTCCTGGCTTACGCGCTGGAAAAGCGGGTGGCGCGAGACCCGAGCCGGTTCGGTCGCGGCGCGATCGAGGGCATCTCCGCGCCCGAGGCCGCCAACAACGCCTCGACCCAGGCCGCGTTCATTCCCACGCTGGCGCTGGGCATCCCGGGCGACGCGGCGATGGCGGTTCTGCTTGGCGCAATGATGATCCACGGCATTCAGCCGCGGCCGGAATTCTTCACCGAGCACGCCGACCTGTTCTGGGGCCTGGTGATCAGCTTCTGGGTTGGCAACGTGATGCTTCTGGTGCTCAACATCCCGCTGATCGGGGTGTGGGTGCGCATCCTGACGATCCCCAAGCGCATCCTGTTCCCGGCCGTCACCTTCTTCATCTGCGTGGGCGTCTACAGCGTCAACAACAACCCGTTCGACGTGCTGATGGTGATCGTTTTCGGGCTGATCGGCTATCTGATGAACGCCTTTCAATACCCGACCGCGCCGCTCTTGATGGGATTCATCCTGGGGCCGATGATCGAGCAGCATTTCCGACGCGCGCTGCTGTTCTCGCGCGGCGACCTGACCACGTTCATCGACCGGCCGATCAGTGCGGCCTTCCTCGCGGCCGCCCTAATCCTGTTTGTGGCGACCCTGGTACCCTCACTGAAGGCACGCTTCGCCAAAACCGCTGCCGCCAAGAAAACCCGGGAAGGCGCCGGCGCCGAATAGAGCCGGCGCCGGATATCGTCCGGAAAAAGGCAGGCCAAGCACGACCGGATACCATCGAGTTCGGCAAACCGGGCGACATGCGTGCGTTCGGCACGCCCGAAACGACAATGGCGCCCCCAAGGGGGCGCCATTCGCAAACCAAGTTGGTCATCACCCGGACCGGCTGCAATGCGGGCCCGGCAGAGGCCGCTCAGGAGGCGGCGCGCTCCTCCGGCACCACCACGCCGCTCAGGTCATTATAGTAGTTTTCCATCTGTTTGATGCGCGGCTGCTCCATCAGGTCCCAGATGTCGTCGATGCCGACCAGCAGGTCGGGACGGTCGACCACCTCGCCGGTGGGGATCGAATCCTTCAAGATGGCGAGCGCGTTCTCCATCGCCATCAGCGCCGCCGCCGGCAGCATGCGCGGCAGGGTCACGCGCTTGACGCCGAGTTCGGCCAGTCGGCGGATCGGGATCAACGGCGTCGTCGGGCGGTTGCGAATGCCGAACCCCATATTGACGGAGACCGGGATCGGCACGGCCTCGACAAGGCGCTTGATCTGCTCCTCGCCGGCGATGGCGTCGGCAAAGACCATGTCCGCGCCCGCCTTGGCATAGAGCCTGGCGCGACGGATCGCGCCATCGATGCCCTCGACGGCGATCGCGTCGGTCCTGGCCAGAACCACGAAATCGTCGTCCCTGCGCGCATCGCAGGCCGCCTCGATCTTGCGCGCCATCTCGCGCATGTCGATCACGTCCTTGCCGGTCATGTGGCCGCAGCGTTTCGGGCTGACCTGGTCCTCGATATTGACGCCGGCAACGCCGGCCTCCTCGAAGCGCTGGACGGTGTGGTAGACGGTGACCGGATTGCCGTAACCGGTGTCGGCGTCGGCCATGACGGGAATGGAGACGCTGCGCGCCATCATCCGGCAGGCCTCGACATTGTCGGTCAGCCCCATGATGCCGACATCGGGTACGCCGAGCCGTGAATTCGACAGGCCGGCGCCGGTGGTGCAGGCGGTCTTGAAACCCATCTTCTCGACCACGCGTACGCTGTAGCCGTCGAACACGCCGGGCGACACGATGATCTCGTCCGCCGCGATCAGGTCGCGCATCCGGCGCGCGCGGGTTGCCTGCTGCTTTGGCTCAGAGCTCATCCGGTTTTCCTCTCTTCGGTGCCGCCAAGCGGCGGCGCTTCGGTTTCGAGCAGCGCCTGGAGCGACTGCGTGGCGCGGCCGATATGGGTACGCATCAGCGATTCGGCGAGATCGGCGTCGCGCGCCTTCATCGCCCGCAATATCTGCCAGTGCTCGGCAAAGGCGTCCTCGCGCCGGCCCGGCGCCTTGCCCGAGCGGGCGCGGTAGAGACGCAGCAGATAATAAAGCTCGTCGCACAACAGCGCGCGGACGCGGGCGTTGCCGCTGCCCTCGGCGATGCGCACATGCACGTCGAGCGCAACACCGTCGCCCCTTTGCTTGGCGTCGGAGAACGCGGCGAGCAGATCGTCGAGTTCGGCATCGCTCATACGTTGGGTGGCAAGCCGCACGGACATGCCCTCGACCGCCTCGCGAAGCTGAAAAATCTCCACCATGTCGGGTACGGTCAATGCGACCGCGCGCGCCTTGAGATACGGCTCCTTGACGACCAGGCCACGGCCCTGGAGCTGCTTGACCGCCTCACGCACAGGCCCACGGCTGACCGACAAGAGCTCGGCCAGCGCAGCCTCGTTGACCGGCCCACCGAGCGGTATCTCGCCCGACAGCAGCATTTCGAAAATCTTGCTTGTGACCCGATCGACCAGGGTAGACTGTTCGCGCTCCGGCAAGACGCTTCCTCCTGTCGACACTTTTGGTTCAAAATCGAGCTTGACCCAAGGGATAGCCAAGCTTCAGGAATTCTTCAAGAGGTTTCCGGCAAAAGTGTTGACACTTTTTCGACCGCCCCATATTTCTTGACCGAGGAAGGTCGGATCGTGACAGCGCCCCAGATACCACTTGCAAGCTATCAAGGCCCGAACGGCGAGGCCGCGCAATGCGTGGCGCTCGACGCGTTGGCCGGAAAACGGATACGACGCCTGCCGGCAAGCCTGAGAATAGTTCTGGAAAACGTCGCGCGCCAGGCGCTGGGGGGCGCGGATGTCGCGGCCGCGCTGGACGCGCTTGCGGCCTGGGCGCCGGACGCGGCCGAACTGACCGTCCCGCTGAGCGTGTCGCGCGTGATCCTGCCCGATTCCAGCGGACTGCCTGTCCTGATGGATTTGGCCGCGGCGCGCGATGCGGTTGCCGAGACCGGCGGCGACCCCGCCGCCATCGAGCCGCTGGTTCCCGTCACGCTGGTGGTCGACCATTCGCTGATCGTCGACGTGGCCGGCCGGCCCGACGCCGAGGCCCGCAACATCGAACGGGAATATCAGCGCAATCGCGAACGCTACGCGTTCTTCAAATGGGCGCAGCAGGCCTTCCAGCGCCTGCGCGTCGTGCCGCCCGGCGCCGGCATCATCCATCAGGTACACCTGGAAAAACTCGCCCGCGTGGTGGAGGAACAGGACGTGCCCGGCGTCGGCCGCATCACCGGGCCGGAATTCGTGCTCGGTTGCGACAGCCACACGCCGATGGTCAACGGGCTCGGCCTGCTCGCCTGGGGCGTGGGCGGCATCGACGGCGAGGCGGCAGCGCTCGGCCAGGCCTATGTGGTACGCATTCCGCGTGTCGTCGGCGTCAGACTTACCGGACGCCTTCCGGCCGGGGCGACGACGACCGACCTGGTCTTGACCGTCACCGAACGGCTGCGCAAGGTCGGCGTGGTCGGTGCGTTCGTCGAGTTCTTCGGCCCCGGCGTCGCCACGCTGACCGTGCCCGAGCGCGCCACCCTGGCCAACATGGCGCCCGAATACGGCGCGACCGTCGGCTTCTTCCCGATCGACGCCATGACGATCGACTATCTCGCGCGTTCCGGCCGCGAGCCCGACCATGTCCGGCGCGTCGAAGCCTATGCGCGCGCATCCGGGCTGTTCGTGGAGGATCACGACCAGGCGATCGACTTCACCGAGACCGTTACGATCGATCTCGGCCAGATCGCGCCAAGCGTGGCGGGACCGAAACGGCCGCAGGACCGGGTGCCGCTGACCGAGGTCAAATCCGCCTTCCGCGACGTCCTCGCCAAGCCGGTCGACGCGGGCGGGTTCGGCCTCGCGCCGGACCGGCTCGACGACGCTGTCACGATCGACGGGCTCAACGCGCCGCTGCGCCACGGCACGATCACCATCGCCGCGATCACCTCGTGCACCAACACCTCCAACCCCTCGGTGATGATCGGCGCCGGGCTTCTGGCCCGCAACGCGGTCGCACACGGCCTGCAGGTGCCAAACTGGGTCAAGACCTCGCTCGCGCCCGGCTCGCGGCTGGTGCGCGACTATCTCGCCGAAGCCGGGCTGATGGAGCCGCTCGAAGCGCTGGGCTTCCACATTGTCGGCTATGGCTGCACGACCTGTTCGGGCAAATCCGGACCGATCCGCGCCGACATCGCCGAGGCGGTGCTGGGCAACGACCTGGTGGCGGCGGCGGTGCTGTCGGGCAACCGCAATTTCGAGGGCCGGATCCACAAGACCTGCCGGGCGAGCTATCTCGCCTCGCCGCCGCTGGTTGTGGCCTTTGCGCTCGCCGGCCGCGTCGACGTCGATTTCGAGACAGAGCCGCTCGGCACCGGCAAGGACGGCGCGCCGGTCTATCTGCGCGACATCTGGCCCGACGGCGAGGAACTTGCGCGTCTGGTCGCGACCAGCCAGCAGCCGGACCGGTTCCGCGACAGCTACGCCACGCTGTTCGACGGGGCCGCGCTTTGGCACGAACTCGATACGGCAAGCGGGCCGCGCTTCGCCTGGGACCCGGCCTCGACCTATATCCGGCGCCCGCCCTTCTTCGACGGGCCGCACGAGCCCCTGCCGGACCGGATCGGAGGCGCGCGCGTTCTGGTGCGGGCCGGCGATTCTCTGACCACCGACCACATCACGCCGAGCGGCGAGATCCTGGCCGACAGCCCGGCCGGACGCTTCCTGATCGCCGCCGGGGTCGAGCCGGAAAATTTCAACGCCGTCACCCAACGGCGCGGCAATCACGACTTCATGGCCCGCATCACCTTCGCCAACCAACGCATGAAAAACCTGCTCACGCCCGGTCGCGAGGGCGGAATGACACGCACGGCGCCGGACGCCGAGCCGGTGACCATTTTCGAGGCGGCCGAAAGCTGGCGCCGGCAGAACGTGCCGCTGATCGTGCTCGCCGGGGCCGATTACGGCATGGGATCGAGCCGCGACTGGGCGGCAAAGGGGCCGAAACTGCTCGGGGTGCGGGCGGTCTTGGCGGAAAGTTTCGAACGTATCCACCGCGCCAACCTGATCGGCATGGGCATCCTGCCCATGACCTTCGCCGACGGCGAAAGCGCGTCCTCGCTCGGCCTGTCGGGTTTCGAAGCCTACGATTTCGACGGTCTGCGAGCCGCGGTCGAGACGGATCGCCCGGTCACCGTGACGGCCCGGACGGCCGGCGGCGAAACAAGGTTTTCGGCCCGGGTGGACGTGGCGAGCAGCCACGAGCGCACGCTGTTGCAAAATGGCGGTCTGTTCGCCTCACTGCTGGCACGACTGGAATCGCGACGCATCGCGTCGGACCAAGGAGGACATGATGACACCTGAAGACGGCCGCAGGCTCGCCCTTGCCTATCTTGCCGCGATGGAAGAACGCGATCTCGACACCGCGCGCGGCCTCGTCGCCCAAAACGGCGCGCAGTTGGTGTTTCCGGGCGACCGCCGGTTCGGCTCGATCGACGAGATCGTCGCCAATTCGGGCAGCCGTTATCGCGTGGTGCGCAAAACGATCGGCGAAAGCTGCGCCTGGGAACAGGACGGCTCCATCCAGGCACTGGTAACCGGCACACTCTACGGCGAATGGCTCGACGGAAGCGCCTTCAAGGACATCCGCTTCATCGACCGTTTCGAAATCCGCGACGGAAAGATCGTGCGCCAGGAGGTGTGGAACGATGCCGGGGAGCGGATCTTGTCGATGCAGAAAGAGGCCGTATCTTGACATTCGACCTGGTTTTGAAGGGCGGTGAGATCGTCTTTCCGGGCGAAGGCGTCCGCACCGGCAGCATCGGCGTACGCGAAGGGCGGATCTGCGCCATCCTCGACGCCGCGGAAAAGGCCCAAGGCCGGCGGGTGATCGATTGCAAAGGTCGCTGGATCCTGCCCGGCGTCATCGATCCGCACACCCATATCGGCTTCGGCGACAAGGAAAACGACTGGGCCAGCGAAAGCCGGACGGCCGCGCTCGGCGGGGTCACGGGGCTGCTGAGCTTCTGGCGGCACGACGATCTGGGCAGTTCGACCGGGCCGTGGCGGTCTGCCGCCGAGGCGCGCTCGGCGATCGATTTCGGGCTGCATTTCGGCGTCACCTCGCGCCGCCACGTGGCCGAGCTGCCGGCACTCGCCAAGCGCTTCGGCGTCACCTCGGTCAAAGTCTATCTGATGTACAAGGGTGCCACGGGAGCGGCCAAGGGGTTCACCGAGGTCGACGACGCGCTGCTTTATTCGGCGCTGCAGGCGGGCGCACGCATCAAAGGCGGCGTCGTCGGCGTCCATTGCGAGAACACCGAGGTGATCCCGTTGTTCCGCGAACCGCTGAAGGCGGCCGGACGCGACGACCTGGCGGCATGGGACGAGCAGTCGCCGGGATTCCTGGAGGCCGAAAACGTTTTTCGCGTCGCCTTTTTCGGCGAGAAGGCCGGCTGCCCGGTCAACATCGTCCACATGTCGTCGGCCGAGAGCCTGGAGATCGTGCGCCGGTTGCGCCGTCCCGGGCGGCCGCCGATCCATGTCGAGACCTGCATCCACTATCTGTCGCTGACGCGCGACAGCCCGCTTGGCCCCATCGGCAAGGTCAATCCGCCGCTGCGCCCGCAGGCCGACGTCGACGGCTTGTGGGAAGGCGTGCGCACCGGCGAGATCGCGACCATCGGTTCCGACCACGTTCCGCGCAAGCGCGCCACAAAGGGGCCCGACATCTGGTCGGCGAGCGCCGGTTTTCCCGGCCTGGCGCAGATCCTGCCGGTGCTGATCGAGGAAGGCCACCACAAGCGCGGCATTGCGATCGAGCGCCTGGCGGCGGCGGTTTCGCGCAATGTGGCTACGCTTTATTCGCTGCCCGGCAAGGGGATGATCGCACCGGGTTATGACGCGGACTTCGCCATCGTCGACCCCGACGCGGCCGTTACGGTGCGCGCGGCCGACTATCCGTCCCATTCCGACTATTCGCCCTATGAGGGCATGCGCTTTCGCGGCCGGGTGACCCACACCATCCGGCGCGGCGACCTTCTCGTGGAGGACGGCGTTCTTGCCGGCGCGCAGGGCGCGGCCGGGCGCTACCTCCACCGCGAGCCCTGAGAGGACCCACCATGGCAGAACGTATCTGGGATCGGTTTCTGACCGAGCACGACAAGGCAATCTACCAGCTCGCCGGCTACGGCAAGCGCGGCGGCTTCGGCAAGCGGCCGGCGCTGTTCATCATCGACGTGCAGTATAATTTCTGCGGCGACGCACCGGGCGAAACCCACGCCGACGGCGTGAAGAAATACCGCACCCATTGCGGCGAGGCCGGCTGGAAAACCGTGCCGCATACGGAGCGGCTGATGCATCTGGCGCGCGCCAAGAACATCCCGATCTTCTATACGCAGTCGGAGCGCCGCCCGGACATGGTCGACAGCGGCGTCCAGGTCGGCAAGAACCATCGCGGCACGGAAAAGACCTCGACGGAAGGCACGCACGCCACCCAGACGGTGGCGCCGCTGGCGCCGCGTCCGCAGGATATTTTGATCGGCAAGCGCAAGCCCTCGGCCTTTTTCGGCACGATGTTCATGAGCCATCTGAACTTTCTCGACGTCGACACGCTGATCTTGACCGGCTGCACCTCCTCGGGCTGCCTGCGCGCGACCGCCGTCGACGCCTATTCGTTCAACTTCAAGACGATCATCCCGGAAGAAACCGCCTTCGACCGGTTCGAGGCAAGTCACGCGATGAGCCTGTTCGATCTCAACTGCAAATATGCCGACGTCATCCCGGTCGACGAGGTGGCGGCCTATCTTGAAGGCCTGACGCCGCGTAAGACGGAGACCGACTGAGCAGCGCCACGCGGGCGCCGGACGACCGAAAAGAGGAGACCGCCACGATGAAACCGCCGCGCGGCACCGACATCGCACTCGACGCGCCACACGGCAGCTTCGGATGCTACCTCAGCCGGCCCGAGGGCGAGGCAAGCGCCGGCATCGTGCTCCTGCAGGAGATTTTCGGCACCAACCTGCATATCCGCGAGCTCGCCGACCAGTGGGCCGACGCGGGTTTCGTCGTTATCGTGCCCGACCTGTTCTGGCGCAGCGCGCCGGGCCTGCAGCTCGGCTACGACGGTGCCGACCTCGACCGCGCGCGCACCATGCTGGCCGCATTCGATCTGGAGGCCGCGATCGACGACACGCTCGCCTGCGCGGACTATTTGCGCGCACACGGCACAAGGCGCGTCTTCACGGTCGGTTATTGCCTCGGCGGCAAGCTCTCCGTGGCGGCGGCGACCCGGCCCGGCCTCGACGGCGCGGTCGGTTATTACGGTGTCGGGATCGAAAAGCTCGGCATCGCCGGTAACGTCAAATGCCCGATGATGCTACATTTCGGCGCCGACGATCCGGCAACGCCGGCAGAGGCGCTCGCCGCGCTCGGCCGGCAACTGCCGGCCGGCGCCGCGCTATTTCGTTACCAGGGCGCCGGGCACGGTTTCAACAACTGGCGGCGCCCCTCGCACGACGCGCCGACCGCTCAGCTGGCCTTCGCGCGCAGCCTCGCCTTCCTGGGCGGCATCGGCTGAGGCAGGCGCCAAGCCGGGCCCGCCCGGCCCCGTGCCAGGCGGAACCAGGCCAGCCGCGACCATCTGCTCGAACATCGCCACCAGAGCCGGGGCCAGCGGCCGGTAATCCAGACCGAGCGCGCGTCTCGACTTGGAATTGTCGGCGCGCCATGAATAGCCCATGTTGCGGGCAACCATGGCGCGGTCGAGCATCGGGTTGACGACCGGCCCGAGCAGCCAGACCAGCCATTTCGGCAGGACGCGGCGGGGAAACGGCCATGCGTCGCCGAATTGCCGGCGCAGGATGCGGCTCATCGCAATCAGGCTCAGCACCTCGGCATAGACGATGTGCCGGCCCTCCGCCCGTTGCAGGAAGCCGGCGCGCAGATGCGCCTCGGCCACGTCGCGGACGTCGACCATGCCGATCTCGTAGCGCGGAACGCCCGCCTTCACCGAACCGTCGCCGAGCTGGCGCACGATGTTGAAGGATTCGGAGGTCGGCGCGCTGGACAGGGCCGGACCGATCACCAGGCCTGGATTGACCGCCACCAGCCGCCAGCGCGTCTGAGTTCCGGCGATCCGCCAGGCCTCGCGTTCGGCCAGCGTCTTGGAATAGTTGTAGGGCTGATGGTCGAGGTTGGAAGACGTGTTCCAGACCTCTTCGGTCAGGATGCCGTCCGGCGCCAGCGCGATATCGGCCACATCGCCGAAGATCGCCGCGCACGAACTCGTCAGCACCACACGCTCGACCGTCTCCGTCCGCTCGACCGAGGCCAGGACATTGCGGGTGCCGTTCAGCGCCGGGTCGACCAGATCGCGCTGCGGGTCGTTGACCACCGAGGCGAAAGGCGAGGCGGTGTGGAAGACGACCCGGCAGGTTTGCATGGCCTCGGTGTAGCTGCCGTCCTTGAGCAGGTCGGCCCGGAAAAATTTCAGCCTGCCGGGCAAGTCGCGCTCGAGCCTGCGCAAATGAGCGAGCTTTTCGGCGTTGTCCGGGTCGCGCACGGCGGCGTGAACGGCGAAACCCTCGGCAAGCAGCCGCCTGATCAACCAGCCGGCGACGTAACCCGTGGCCCCGGTCACCAGAACCGGGGCCGCCGTGTCGTAGCGAAAAGCCTTTCCAGGCATTGGCGGTCCTTTCGTCCTGCCCGGCACCGGGCAGCGTCCGGTCCTATATAGGGCGCAACGCGCAGTTTTGCGCGCCGCAGCTTGCGCGACGCGGTGTCTCAGCACGCCGCTATGGCAGCGACAAAACGTACCCTTCCGTCGCCGCCACTCATAAGATATACGAGAAATACATATTATAGAAAGACGATCGGAAAGGCGCCGCACGCGCCTTGAGGTCGTCACCCGATCCCGCAACGGCGAGCGCGAGCGAACAGAACGGCATGGTTTCGACATTGACCACAACCGAGCGCCAGGTCGCGCTCCTGCTCTCGGCGCTGGTCGCGCTTGCCGGCCTGGCGCTGGCGGCGGCCGGGCGGCACGACCCGCTCGGCGCGCACGGTTTTATGATCCTCGTCTACGGTCTGGTCTGCGCGGGTGCGGTCGCGCGCGGCTATTACGGTCCCGAGCCCAACGCAGAGCGGCTTGCGCGCTATTACGACGAGCCGATCAAGGCGGGCCTTGTGATCGCCATGGCCTGGGCGGTGGTCGGCATGTTCGTCGGCGTGTGGGTGGCGACGCTGCTCGCCTATCCCGAGGCGACGTTCGACCAGGCCTGGGCGAGTTTCGGGCGGCTGCGGCCGGTGCACACCACCGGGGTCATCTTCGGCTTCGGCGGCAATGCGCTGATCGCCACCTCCTTTCATGTCATGCAGCGCACGTCGCGGGCGCGCATGCCCGACCAGCTTTCGCCCTGGTTCGTGCTTGTCGGCTACAACCTGTTTTGCCTGCTGGCGGTCAGCGGCTACCTGATCGGCATCACCCAGTCGAAGGAATATGCCGAGCCGGAATGGTATGCCGATATCTGGCTGGTGATCGTGTGGGTGACCTATCTGGTGCTTTACCTGCGCACGTTGGCGCGGCGCCAGGAGCCGCATATCTATGTCGCCAACTGGTACTACCTGGCCTTCATCCTGGTCGTGGCGGTGCTGCACATCGTCAACAATCTCGCCATCCCGGCCTCGCTCGGCGGCGCCAAGAGCTTTCCGGTGTTTTCAGGCGTCCAGGACGCGATGACGCAATGGTGGTACGGCCACAACGCCGTCGCCTTCTTCCTGACCGCCGGTTTCCTGGGCATGATGTATTATTACCTGCCGACGCGGGCCGGCCGGCCGATCTTTTCCTACCGGCTGTCGATCATCAGCTTCTGGGGCATCACCTTCTTCTACATGTGGGCGGGGTCTCATCACCTGCACTACACCGCCCTGCCCCATTGGGTGCAGACACTGGGCATGACCTTTTCCGTCATGCTGCTGGTGCCGTCGTGGTCGTCGGCGGGCAACGCGCTTTTGACCCTCAACGGCGCCTGGCACAAGGTGCGCGACGATGCCACGCTGCGCTTCATGATGGTGGCGGCGGTGTTTTACGGCCTGTCGACCTTCGAGGGATCGTTTCTGGCGATCCGTCCCGTCAACGCCTTGTCGCACTACACAGACTGGACCGTCGGCCACGTCCATGCCGGCGCGCTCGGCTGGGTGGCGTTGATCACCTTCGGCGCGATCTATTCCCTGGTGCCGCTGCTTTGGAAGCGCGAGCGGATGTATTCACCCGGCCTGGTGGAGCTTCACTTCTGGCTCGCGCTGGCCGGCACCGTCATCTACGTGTTCGCGATGTGGAACTCGGGCATCATCCAGGGCCTGATGTGGCGCACCTACAATGACAGCGGGACGCTCGCCTACTCCTTCATCGATTCGCTGGTGGCCATGCATCCCTATTACGTCGCCCGCGCCTTTGGCGGACTGTTGTTCCTGATCGGAGCGGTGGTGGGGTCCTACAATATCTGGATGACGATCCGGTCTTCAGCCAGCGCGCCGCGCGAACGGTTCGGCGACCGGCCCGTCGCCGGACCGGCCGGCGCATCGGCAGCCGAACCGGCGGAGTAGAACCATGTTCAAGACCCACTACCGGCTCGAGCGCCACAGCATCGGCTTCGCCCTGGCGATCATCGCGGTGGCGAGCATTGGCGGGCTGGTCGAGATCGCACCTTTGTTCACCATCGACGAAACGGTCGAGGCGGCGCCCGACATGCGCGTCTACACGCCGCTCGAGCTCGCCGGCCGCAACATCTATATCCGCGAGGGCTGTTATGCCTGCCACTCGCAGATGATCCGCACCCTGCAGGACGAGGTCGACCGTTACGGTCCATACTCGCTGGCTGCCGAGTCCCAGTACGACCATCCCATGCTCTGGGGTTCGAAACGCACCGGGCCCGACCTGGCGCGCGTCGGGGGCAAATATTCCGACCAGTGGCACGTCGCGCATCTCGACGACCCGCGCGCGGTGGTGCCCGAATCGGTGATGCCGGCCTATACGTGGCTGCTCGATACCGAACTCAGGACCGACGACCTTGGCGACCAGTTGCGGGCGCTGCGGCGCGTCGGCGTGCCCTATACCGATGCGATGATCGACAACGCCGCCGCCGACGCCCTCAACCAGGCCGATCCCGACGGCGCGGGCGCCGCGGCGGTGGGCGAGCGCTACGGCGAGGCCACCACCATCCGCGCGTTCGACGGCGATCGCGGCCGGCTTACCGAAATGGACGCGCTGGTCGCCTATCTGCAGATCCTCGGCAGGCTGACCGACGCCGCCACGACACAATCGTCCGCCACGGAGACCAAGCCATGATCGACATCAGCCACGACACGCTGGTCGGCATCTCCAAATCCTACGGCCTATTCTACCTGATCGCGCTGTCGATCGGCGCCGGCGCCTACGCCTTGTGGCCGGCCAACGGCAAGAAGTTCGAACGCGCCGCCAAAAGCGTCCTGAAGGACGAGGAGGGACCGTGGCGGTAGAAGAACGCGACGCCCATACGGGCTACCTGACCACCGGTCACGAATGGAACGGCATCACCGAGCTCAATCGCCCGGTGCCGAAGATAATCTGGCTGTTTCTCCTGTCGACCTTCCTGTTCGCGCTTGTGTGGTGGGTGCTGATGCCCGCCTGGCCGCTGGGCGCGACCTATACGCGCGGCCTGCTCGGCGTCGACCAGCGGGCGCGCCTGGCCGACGATATGGCCAGCGCGGCGGCGGCGCGTGCCGACTGGATGGCCGAAATCGAGTCCAAACCCGTCGAGGCAATCCGTGCCGACCCGGACTTGATGCGGCTTGCGCGCGAGAGCGGACGGACGCTGTTTGCCGACAATTGCGGCGTGTGTCATGGCGTCACGGGCGCCGGCGGGCCGGGTTATCCCAGTCTCGTCGACACGGCATGGCTGTGGGGCGGCGACGCGCAGTCGGTCGCGGAGACGATCCGTGTCGGCATCAATACCGGCCATCCCGAAAGCCGCCTCAGCCAGATGCTCGCCTTCGGCCGCGACGGCATTCTGGAGCGTCAGGCGTTGTCGGACGTGGTCAGTTACGTACGCTCGTTGTCGCAAGCGCCGCTTGCGCCGGCCGAACAGGCCGGGGTCGCCGCCGGCGCCACGATCTTCGCCGACAATTGCGCGGCCTGCCACGGCGAGGACGGACGCGGCAGCCAGGATGTCGGCGCGCCGGACCTGACCGACGGGTTCTGGATCTATGGCGGCGACCGGCGCTCGATCCTGATAAGCGTCGATCGCGGCCGCCAGGGCGAGATGCCGTCCTGGGAAACCCGGCTCAGCCCCGTGCAGCGCAAGCTGCTCACGCTTTACGTTCTCGATCTGGGAGCGCCGCAATGACGATAGCGGCAAACGGGTTGCGCACGACGCGGCGAGGCCCCGGCCGGCGTCTTTGGATCGGTATGGCGGTCGCGGCCGGACTGGCGGGGCTGGCGCTCGCCAATATTCACCTCGTCTACGTGGCGGTGCGCTCGCAGCCGGCCTGCGTCGACCACGTCAAATCCCCCGACGCGACGCCCGGCGTCTATCGCGCCGCGAAATCGGCCTGCTGATAGCCGGACAACGCGACAGGAAAGGCAAACGGCCATGATCACACTGCCACCGACCGCACCGCCGCTGCGCCGCGATTTCGGCTGGAGCCGCAACCTGCCGGTGACGGTCGCGTTTAAATGGCTTGCCGCCGGCTGGGCGGATTTCCGCAATCGACCCGGCCTCAGCCTCGCCTACGGACTGGCGGTTTTTGTCGTCTCGATCGCAATCGTGGCCGGCCTGTTCCGGCTCGGCCTCGACTATGTGCTGTTTCCGGCGCTCGCCGGCTTCATGCTCACCGGACCGGTGATCGCGCTCGGGCTTTACGAAAAGAGCCGACGGCTGCAGCGCGGCGAACCGGTCGGGCTGGCGGCGATGCTGTTCGTCAGGCCGCGTTCGGGCGGGCAGGTGATTTTTACCGGCGTGCTCCTGATGCTGTTGATGCTGCTATGGATGCGCGCGGCCGTCATCCTTTACGCGCTGTTTTTCGGGCTGTTGCCGTTTTCGGGCTTCGCCGACATCCTGCCGGTGCTCGTGTTCACGCCCGCCGGCTGGGCGCTGCTGTTCGTGGGGACACTGGTCGGCGGGCTGTTCGCCGCGTTTTCGTTCGCGATCAGCGTGTTCTCACTGCCGATGCTGCTCGACGAAAGCACGGATTCATTCACCGCGATGGGGACCAGCATGGCGCTTGTGTGGAACAACCTCGCCGTGATGGTGGTGTGGGGCGGCATCGTCATGATGCTGGTGACGCTCAGCCTGGCGAGCGGCCTTGTGGGCCTGATCGTCGTTTTCCCGGTGCTCGGCCACGCGACCTGGCACGCCTTCCGCACGATGCGCCAGGATCCGGCGGCCGACATCGCCATCGAACGCCTCGACGGCGCGGACTCCTAGAGCCGCCTTGCTTTTCACGGGTTCGCAGACCGGCTCCAACTTCTTGCTTTAACGCGCTTGCGAACGGCGACCCGGCTTCCACTTCGCCTGGAAACGCTCTAATCGCCCTCGCCGGGCTTGGCACTGAAATCGGCCAGCTTGCCGGGTACGCCGTTGAGCGCATCGGCATCGGGCATCGGCGCCTTGCTGCGGGTGATGTTGGGCCATTGGTCGGCATAGTCGTGGTTCAGCCGCAGCCATTGCGGCTCGGCCGCCGGGTCGCTGTCGGGAAAGATCGCCTCGGCCGGACATTCGGGCACGCAGACGCCGCAATCGATGCATTCGTCGGGATGGATGACGAGCATGTTCTCGCCTTCGTAGAAGCAGTCGACCGGGCAGACCTCCACGCAGTCGGTGAATTTGCACTTGATGCAATTGTCGGTCACCACATGCGTCATGCCAAAACTCCGTCCGAATTTTTCCGATAAAAGATATATACAAAATATATCTTTTATCTCAAGCGCTCTGGACGAAAGTTGCGTTCCGTTTGGATCGTGCGGTCGGATGGCGGATGAGACGACGCGGCGACGGCCCGGTGCACAGCCGGCGACCCCTGCGGCGCGGCGCGATCAGCCGCCCGGCCCGGCCGCGGCGAAATCCGGCCCCCGGGTCTCGTCGGCCGGCGGCGGCACGCTGAAGTCGCGCTCCTCAAGCATAATGTCGGCGAGCGTGTAGCGATCGAGCGTCTTGACGAAGGAGGTCAGCGCCTCGTTCAGGACATTGGGCAGGCGGCAGCACCCCGTGATGACGCACTGATTGCCGGTGGCAAAACACTCCACCAGGGCGAAATCGGGCTCGGTCGCCCGCACAACCGCACCCAGATTGATGTCGGCCGGCGGCAACGCCAGCGTGAACCCGCCGGACCGCCCGCGCACCCCCCTCAGATAACCGGTCTTGGTGAGAATATTGACCACCTTCATCAAATGCGCCCGCGAGATGTTGTAGACGCGCGACGTCTCCTCGATGGTGATCAACCGGCCCTCGGCCGCGCCCGCATACATCAGCACGCGAAGCGCATAATCGGAAAATGTCGTCAACCGCATGGTTTTCTACCTGGCTCCGGCGCAGCGCCGCCGCGCGCTCCGCGCGCGCCGCCACGAGATGGCAATGTCCGGGCCTGTTGTCGCCCCATCGAGAAATCCTTGCAAGCCGACACAGGCGGCACGGCGAACGATAGCGAACAACATCGGATCTTCCCAACACCGGATTTATGATAGATCGTAAATGAATCTTATAGCGAAGTCCAACACGATGCCCTCGCCGGCCTGGCGCAGGCGCTTGCCGGAACCGGTTCAGCCCAGGCGCTTGGCGCGGAACTTGACCGGACTCTGTCCCGTTCGCTCGCTAAAGAACCGGCTGAATGCGGAGGGTTCGGTGAAGCCGAGCGCATAAGCGATCTCCGACACCGTCATGTCCGAGTAAAGCAGCAATCGCTGCGCCTCCAGAACCAGACGCTGCTGCACCAGCTTGGAGGGGCTGACGCCCGAAACGGCCTTGCAGGCCCGGTACAGGCTCTGCTCGGTCACGACCAGCCTGGCGGCATAGTCGGCAATGGTCTGACGGCTGGCATAGCTCGCCTCCACCAGATCGCGAAAACGCAAATAGAGGCCGACATGGCCGGCCTTCTCCTCCGGCAGGTGCGCATGCGACAACTGGTCGGACAGGATCGAGATGATGGCGACCAGATTGGCGGCCAGAAGCGCGTTGCGTGTCCGTGACCTCGCGACGTTCTGATGGGCTTCGGCATTGTCGAAAGACGAACGCAGCGCCGGCCATTCGACGCCTTGCGGGTCGAAGGCGACAATGTCGGGATGAACAAAGCAGGCTTCGGCCGCTGCCTCCACGACCTGCCTCACATTGAACTGAAAATAGTCGGCATCGACGGTCATCAGATCGATGTCGGCATTTGCCGACAGTTCGAAATTATGCATGACGCCGTTGGGCAGCAGCACCGCCATGTGTGGCCGCAACGTCCGGCTTTCGATGTCGAAATTCACCCGACCGGTTCCCGAATGCACGATGGCGATCTGGAACAGGTCGGAATGGCGGTGCGGGAAAAGCTCCCAGTTGTATTTTCTAATACGCGTGGAAATCCGCTCGACCTGCAGATATTGCAGTCGATCCAAAACCTCACGGCTCGGTCGAAGCGGATTAATGCGCGCACCCCCTTTGCTGCGCCGGCGGCGGCCTACGCGAACGCCGACGCCCGACTCAGGCCGGAAGACCGCCCTGTGCGGGCGGTTCGAGGCACGAGACGCAAAACCCGGTCACGCCGCTTCCTTCTGCCAGTCGACAGCCGCCTCGAACGCGGCCGCGGCGCGATAGATCGTCGGCTCGTTCCAGTGAGCGGCGATCAGCATCATCCCGATCGGACGCCCCTCCGACAGCCCGCACGGCACGCTCATGGCCGGATGGCCCGACACGTTGAAGGCAGATGTGTTGCGGATCATCTCCCACGACCTGTCGGTGACCTCCACCGGGTCGGACAGCGTTTCCGGCAGCGGGGTCGCGGTCACCGGAAGGGTCGGCATGACGAGCAGGTCGCAGCTTTGCAGGGCCTCGTCATAGGCCGCTTTCAGGCGCCGGCGCACGCGCTGGGCCTTGGCGTAATAGTGGCCCAGATAACGTTCGGTCGAATAGGCGCCGAAAAGCGCCATGATCTTGAGCGGATCGGACATGTCGTCGCCCGCGCGCCGCCATTGCGACCCGAAGCGGGGCAGATCGGTCGCCACGGGGGCCTGCAAGCCGACCCCCATGCCGTTGGTTTCCATCATCATCCAGTAGCCCCCGTCATGCGCGAGCGCTGCCCAGATGCCGAAGGCATGCGTGTGCATGGGAATGCTGATCTGCGAGACTTCCGCTCCCAGCGCGGCCAGCGTCTGGGCGGCCGCGCGCACGGACGCATCGACATCGGCCTGCGAATTCGGGTGCCCGAACCCCTCTTGCACGACGCCGATGCGCAGGCCGGAAAGGTCCTTGCCGATCTCGCGCGCATAGTCCTGGACCTTGACCGCGCGCTGGCGCGCGTCCAGGCCATCGTCACCGGCGATCGCCTGCAGCAACAAGGCGTTGTCGCGGACATTGCCGGTGATCGGGCCGGCGTGGTCGATGGTCTGTTCCAGCGACATCATGCCCGTATAGGGCACCAGGCCGAAGGTCGGTTTCATGCCGTAGGTGCCGCAATAGGCAGAAGGGATACGGATCGAACCAGCCTGATCGCCGCCGATCGCCATGTCGACCTCGCCGGCCGCCACCAGCGCCGCGCTGCCGGATGACGAGCCGCCGGCCGAATGGCCGGGACAGCGCGGGTTGATGACGGGGCCGGTCGAGCTGGTATGGCTGCCGCCGGAGACGCAATAGTTCTCGCATACCGCCTTGCCGGCGATCACGCCGCCGGCGTCGAGAATGCGGGTCACGACGGTGGCGTCCATATCCGGCACGAAGCCCTCGAACAGGCTCGAACCGTGCATCATCGGCACGCCGGCGACATAGATGCTGTCCTTGATGGCAACGCGCCGACCGGCCAGCGGGCCTTCGGCGGCGCCGGCGATGTCGGTCTTGACGTACCAGGCGCCGAACGGATTGTCCTCGGCGGCGGGCCGCTCGCCGCCGCGCCGGGGATAGGCGACAGCGGGCAGGAGGTCCGGCAACAGGTCGAGATCGGCATATCCGGCCGACAGCGCCTCGACGATCGTGCTCACCTTGTCGAGATATCCGGCCTTGGGCGACAGGCCGAGCCGTTCGGCCGCGTCCTCAAGTGCGGAAATGTCGGGATTTTCAAACATCGATGCCACCATCACTTGTCAGGAATTGGTTTGCGAAACGGGCGCGAAAATATCGGTTTCGGCCAGTTCGGCCACCGGCACCTCGCGCACGATCCGTCCCTTCTGCATCTGCAGAATCCGGTCGGACACGGTCGCCAGGAAATCGACGTCCTGTTCGACCACGACCACGGCCAGGCTGCGCTCGCGCGCCAGCTTGATGAGCTGGCGTTCGATGTCCTCGACGATCGCGGGCGCCACGCCTTCGGTCGGCTCGTCGAGCAAAAGCACCCTGGGATCGCCGGCGAGCGCGCGGGCGAGCGCCAGGATCTGCTGCTCGCCGCCGCTCAGCGCACCGCCCTTTCGGTCCAAAAGCCGCTCCAGGACTGGGAAATCCGCTACCGCCCGGTCGATCACCGCCCGGCGGGCGCGGCCGAAGGAGGCCGCACCGAAGGCGATGTTTTCGCGCACCGTCAACCCGGCGAAGATCTCGCGCCCCTGGGGGACGTAACCAATGCCGAGCCGGGCCCGCTCGTGGGCCGGCTTGGCGCGGAGCTCTACACCGTCGAACAGTATCGATCCGCCGCTCAACGGCAGGACGCCGATCAGGGTTTTCAAAAGCGTGGTCTTGCCCATTCCGTTCGGGCCAAGCAGTCCGACGATCTCAGCCTGGCGGGCCGAAAACGTAACGCCGTCCAGAACCGGGACCCTTCCGTAACCGGCGCGCAGTTCAGAGACGGCGAACAGCGATTGCTCAATCATGATCCTTGCCGAATTTCTGGCCGAGATAGGCGTTGCGCACCTCGGCGTTGCTCGTCACCGCTTCCATCGTGTCCTCGACAAGGATGCGGCCGCGGTGAAACACGGTGACCCGTTCGGCGATGTTGCGAACGAAATGCATGTCGTGCTCGACGATGATGAAGGCGCGGTCCTTGCGCATGCGCTGCAGCAGCATCGCGGTGCGCTCGACCTCGGCCTGGGTCATGCCCGCCGCCGGCTCGTCCAGCAGGACCAGTTTCGGCTCCGACACGAGCACCATGCCGAGTTCGACCCATTGGCGCTGGCCGTGCGACAGCTCCCGCACGGGCACGCCGGCGCGATCGGCAAGCTCGATATCGTCCAGCATCGCCTCGGCGGCCAGGCGCGCCGCCTTGCCGGCATGGGTCCGCCGCGCGGCGAGATGAAGATTTTCGCGTACGCTGAGGCCCTCGAACAGGTTAGGAACCTGGGTCTTGATGCCGACGCCGAGGCGCGAAATCTCGAAGGGCTGACTGGTCGTCGTTTGCCTGCCGAGGATGGAAATGTGGCCTTTGGACGGCCGCAACTGGCCGGTCAGCAGTTTGAAGAACGTGCTCTTTCCGGCGCCGTTGGAGCCGATCAGACAGCGCAATTCACCCGGTTCGAGCCTGAAATTGACACCGGCGACAGCCGCAACGCCGCCGAATGTCCGCCACAGATCGCTGGTTTCGACAATCATGTGTCAGCCCTTTCCTTCACGATCCGCAGCCGTTCCAGAACCCTGCGCAAGGCCGGGACCATGCCGTTGGGAACCAGCAGCACCGATATGATGAACAACAGGCCGAGCGCGATATTGGGATCGAGCAGCCGCACCTCGCCGAGCCAGGTCGTGAACCAGGACACCGACAACGCCCCCACCACCGGTCCGATCAAGGTGCCGAGACCGCCGAACAGGACCCAGATGATGGCCTGGGCGGCGAAGGAGACGGAGAAGGTGTCCGGGCCGATGAAGGCGCCCCAGGCGGCGAAAAACGCGCCGGCCAGGCCCGACATCGCCGCGCCGATCGCAAACACGACCAGCCGGTGGTAGCGGGGATCGTAGCCGAGCAGCTCCGCGCGCAGGTCGTTTTCGCGCACGGCGACGATGACGCGCCCGAACGGGGCGCGCACGAATAGGCGCACGCCGAGATAGAACACCAGCGCCGTCAGCGCGCACAGCATGTACATGGCTTCAAAGCCGAGCGGCTGGGCCGCCCAAGGCGCCTGGATCGGCGGCACCGAGGGAATGCCGTTATAACCGCCGAGCCGGGCGGCGCCGATCGTATAGAAAGCGTCGGAGGTGCTGTTGACGAAATTGTAGAGGATCAACGAAATGGTCAGCGACACGACGCCGAAATAGACGTCGCTGATCCGGCCGTAGAACGCGACATACCCCACGATCAGCGCGAACAGGCACGGCACGGCGACCGCGGCCAGCAGGCCCCAGCCGCTGCCCAGATTTATCGCCGTGATCGCATAGGCGTAGCCGCCCAGGCCGAAAAACAGCGCCTGACCGAGGCTGAGAATCCCGCCGATGCCCCAGACGAAATTGAGGCTGATGGCCAGCATCGCCATGATCGCGAAGACGGTGAAATTGAACAGGTCGTAGGTTTCCAGAAACAACGGAGCCGCGAAGACGATCGCGCCGCCGATCACGAGCGCGGCGATGAAGGTCGGGCTGGTCAGTTCGGTTTTCACAGGCCACCTCTGAAGAATCTGCCGGTGATGCCGGCCGGAAGCAGGCGCAGGAGCAGAATGGCGGCGGCCAGAAGGGCGATCTCGCCCAGAACGGGCGTCGAGATAGCGGTGACCGCCGCGTTGATGAAACCGAGCAGCAGCGAGGCCGTGGAGGTGCCGATCAGCGGCAGCGGCCCGCCGGCGATCACGGTGATGAAGGCCTTGCCGATATAGGTCAGCCCGGAGACCGGCGTGACGCCGGCGATCGGCGCGAAAGCCGCGCCGGCCAGGCCGGAGATGGCCGCACCCAGGCCGAACGTCGCCGAATAGACATAACCGACATTGACCCCCAGCGTCGCGGCGGTGCTGGCGCTCTGCATGGTGCCGCGCGCCTTCAGGCCGAAGGACGACCAGCGCAGGATCGCGTAGAGGAAGGCGAGGACGGCAAATGCCAGCCCTATGATGAAGAAGGTGTAGCCGCCGACGCGGTAGTCGCCGATCTCCAAGCTGCCCAGCGGCGCGCTCACGCCAAGCTGCTGATAGCCCAGCGTCACCGAGGTCACGCCGATCAGCAGCAGACTTACGCCCCAAG
The DNA here is from genome assembly GCF_003015025.1 of Nitratireductor sp. StC3. Classification (NCBI taxonomy): domain Bacteria; kingdom Pseudomonadati; phylum Pseudomonadota; class Alphaproteobacteria; order Hyphomicrobiales; family Phyllobacteriaceae; genus Nitratireductor; species Nitratireductor sp. StC3. The sequence goes on from NZ_PYBP01000004.1 coordinate 386,097, forward strand.
TCGCCAGGATCGTCTCGACCGTTCGCCCGTAGAGATGGCGCACGATCAGCCGCTCCATCACCATGCCGATCACCATGACGACAAGCGGCGCGACGACGAACATGCTGATCCAGATGTTGATGCCCGCATTCACCGACAGCACGAACGCGAAGCCGCCGAGCATCAGGAATTCGCCGTGTGCCAGATTGATGACGCCCATCATTCCGAAAATGATCGACAAGCCGGCCGCCAGCAAAAACAGGCTGGCGACCGCATAGACGATGTTGATGCCGGATAGTGCAATGATTTCCATGAGAAAAATTCCCAGATGAGGCGTCCGGCCGGCACGCCGACCGCCATGCCGGCGAGAGCGGCAGGGCAAAGCCCTTCCGCGCCCCGCGGCTCATCGTTCGTCGAACCGGAATCGGTGCGCGTATCCAGGTCCGTATCGCACCACCGGCGCCGCCGGTAAACGGACCCGATGCCGCGGCCCGACCGCCCGAATGACCGGTTCGGCCCTACCCTGCGGTCAGGTTGCAGCTGTCGTCGTTTTCGACCGGTCGCTGCGCGGCCCAGTGTTCCTGGATGGCGAAGCGACCCTCCCGAACCTCGGCGAGGTAGACGTCGAGAATGCAATGATGGGTCGCGGGATCGACCGTGACGCCGCCGCTCGGACCGTCGATCGACAGGCCCGTCTCCAACGCTTCGACAACCCTCTCGCGCGCAGTGTCTCCCGCCTTCTCGACGCCGGCAGCCCACAGCATCATGCCCTGATAATCGGTGGGGCCGAGCGTGCCGATGACCGCCTCGTCGGGGAAGCGTTCCTTGTATCTGGCGCGGAACGCGGCGTTGGCCGGCGTGTCGATCTCGTCCAGATAGTTCTTGGCGACGGTGATGCCCTCGACGACGTTGGCCGGAAGGCGTCGCACCTCTCCGGAATCGCCGAAAGCGTGACCGGCAAGCCCGATCTTTCCCGACAGGCCGGCAGCGGCCCACTGTCCGTAAAACGCTTCCTGAGGCGGGCTGATGAAGATGTTGAAGACGCTGTCCGCCTTGGCCTGCTGGATGCGACCGATGGTGGCGGAGAAATCGTTGGCATCGAGCGGGAAGAACTCCTCGCCGACGATCTCGCCACCATGCTGCGCGGCGATGCTGGCGGCCGAGGCCGCGGAATCATGGCCGAAATTATAGTCGGCCGCGACGGTGTAAATCCTGGGGCCGAACTTCTCGATCATGTAGGGAATGAGCTTGGCCAGGAGCTGCGGCGGCGTCGGGCCCGTGACGAAGGTGTTGCGGTCGCACAGACCGCCTTCGTAGATCATGTTGTAGAAATAAAGCGTCTGCGCCCGGCTGAGAATCGGACGAACGATCTCGCGCGCGGCGCTGGTGATGCCGCCATGCACCACCGCGACGCGGTCGCGCAGGGCCGATTGCTGGGCATATTGCGCGTAAAGCTGGTTGTCGGACTGGGTGTCGTAGATCTTCAACTCCACCTCGCGCCCGAGCACGCCGCCAGCCGCGTTCAGCGTTTCGGCGGCGAGCTGGATGCAGTTGACCTTGGGACGGCCCAGCACCTCCAACGGACCGGACAGATCGAGCAGAACGCCGACGCGGATCGGATCGGAGCCGAGCGCGGCGGTTCTCATCAGGAAAGGCGCCGACAGAAGCGTCGTCGCACCGATTGCATTTTTCAGGATAGTTCTGCGGTTTACGACCATTGCGATCATCTCCTTCCCGTAAACGGCGGGAAAAGAGACGAAGCCGCCACGCCGGGCCATGGCGAAATTCGACAATTGCATGACAATTTCTGACATTGGCAGCGGTTTGGCTCCGCAACAGGCAGCCAATGCGTGGAACGCAGGCGATCGCCGGCTCCCTTGCCGGGCCGTTAGGGTTCCGGCGAATGCGCGGGGTCGTTGACTTCGGCGCGCCGGCATTGCCGAATCCTGGCCGCCGCAACGTCCATCCAATCGCGTAACAGCCCCTGATCCTCCTTGGAAAACCGTGCGCGCCGTTTCAGGTCGTCGAAGGAATCATGCGGGTGCGCGCGTTCGTAGTCGTCGCGGACCAGGCTCTCGTACCGGGCGCGCAGCACCGGATCATCCGGCCCCAGCGCCTGCTTGATCCCGTTCGCCGACATGAAAAGCCGGCCGTCAACCGCTTCCGTCATCGCCTCTTCCGGCTCAATCCCTTGTCCGATAGAGGTCCGCCGCCGCGATCAGCGGCGCGAGATCGCCCCACTGGCCGACATTGGCCAAGACATGAAGCCGCTCGCAGCGGCCGGGCGGACATTCGCAGCGCCGCGGCCGGCGCCCGGCACGCGGGCCGCACGCGGCAAAACCGGCCATGATCGCCCCGCCACACCGCGTCAGCGCGGACTTGACGCGATGCCGCCTGCCCTTCGCGCCGCTCATCTGCCGCAGCGCCCGACCGGGCCGGTGCGCGCGCCCGCTTCCACCGAAAGGCAGGCGAGGTGAGCGCATAGGGTCGCGGCCGCGGCCGCCGGCAGAAGCCGCGCCATCAGCGTTTCGAAATAGGGTTTCACGATGCGACCGGTGACGCCGGCATCGGCGCTAAGCAGCTCGACGACGTTTTCGGCCAAGGGCGTGAGGTCCGCCCGGCCAGCGCGCGGATCCAGGATCAGCCGCAGAGCGTCCTCGACATGGTCCCAGCGTCCGCCGGAAATATGGGTCATCACGTTGCAGATATGCCCGTGAGCGCGGAAAGCACTGGTGGCGATGCCCGCCATGGTGGCCGGGTCGAGCCTACCGGCCTCGGACGCCGCCTTACCGCTCGGCAGGGCCAGCCTGCCCTCCGTCACGACCTGCCGGGCGCGCGGCCGGCCCGGGTCGACGGGCGCGATCTCGGCAAAAACCATCGTCATCGACCTCTCCTCGCGCTGGTTTTGCGGCAAGCCGGACAAGGCGCGGCATCGCCGTTGGGCGGATCGTGTCTAATCGATAAAAGATACATTGACAATATATCTTTTTAGATCAACACTCGTTGCGTGGCCGGCATGGCCGCCTCGCCCCAACCCGTTCAAGCCAAGGAGAACGCCAATGAGCGATACAGCCCAGAGCGCGGATGTCGTCGACGTACGCAGCCTCGTGCCCGCCGACCGGCATGCCAAAATCTTCCAGCTCGTCGACGCGCTGAAGCCGGGAACGTCGTTCGTGCTCGTCAACGATCACGATCCAAAGCCGCTCTATTACCAGCTCGAGGCCGAGTATCCCGGCCAGTTCTCGTGGGACTATGTCGAACAGGGCCCGCAGGTCTGGCGCGTGGAGATCGGCAAACACACCGAGGCCGCCTGACCGGCCTCGCCGCGGCGCCGGCACGGCCGGCGTCACGGCCCAGGGAAACGACCATGCTCGGTGTCACGCTGTCACGCTGGACGATGTCCTATTTCGCCGCCGCGCTCGCTGCGCTGCTGGTGGGCCAGGGGCTGATGACAGCCGGATACGGCTTCCCCTCCGCGCCGCTACGCGCCCCCGAAACGCTGGTCGTGGTGCATGTGGTCGCGATCGGCTGGCTCAGCCTTTTGCTGTGCGGCGCGCTGTTCCAGTTCGTTCCGGTGCTGATTGCGCGCCCGCTGCACAGCAACACCCTGCCATTGCCGGCGCTGGTGCTGCTTCTGGCGGGCCTCGGCGCGCTGCTTGCCGGCTTTCTACAACTCGCCGGAACGCTCGATCCCGCGCCGCCGCTCCTGCCCGTGGCCGCGTCGTTGCTGGCGGGCGGGTTCGCGCTCGCGCTCTACGATCTCGCTCGCACGCTGTGGCCGGCACGGCCTCTGCCGCTGCCGGCGCGGTTCGTTGCGGTCGCGCTTTTCTTCCTCGCCACCACCGTCACGCTCGGCGCGCTGTTCAGCTTCGCCCTGACGACGGGCCTGGGCTCGCAGCCGCTGCTTGCGATCGCCGGTGCGGGACTGCCGCTGCATGTCGTGGCCGGGCTCGCCGGCTGGCTGACCCTGGCCGCGATCGGTGTCAGCTATCGTCTTCTGGCAATGTTCATGCTGGCGCCCGAACTCGAGGGGACCCGCTCCCGGGCGGTATTCTGGACCGGCACCGCCGGCTTGGCGCTCGCCGTACTGGGCGGGCTTGCCGCGCTTGCTTTCGACGCCGCGCTCGCGCCGGCGCTTGTCGGCGGCGGGATCCTCGGTCTCGTCGCGCTGGTGCTCTACGGCGCCGACATCGTCCATCTCTACCGCGCCCGCAAGCGCCGCATCATCGAGCTGAACAGCCAGATGGCCGTCTTCGCCTTCGCCGCGCTCGCTGTCGCGGCCGCGCTGGCGGTGACGCTGATCGTCCTCGGCCGGTTGAGCGAGCAGGTCGGCGCGCTGGTTTTCCTTGTCGCCTTCGGATGGCTCACCGGGCTCGGCCTCGCCAAGCTCTACAAGATCGTCGCCTTCCTGACCTGGCTCGAATGTTACGGTCCGGCCCTCGGCAGGGCGGCGACCCCGCGCGTGCAGGATCTGGTCGTGGAAGCGCGCGCGCGCACCTGGTTCCTGCTTTATTATCTGGCGGTCGCAAGCGCGACGGTGGCGCTGCTGGCGGCCCACGTGCTCGCTTTCCGGCTGGCGGCCGGCGCCATGACCCTGGCAACACTGGCCATCGCCGCAGAACTGATACGCGCGCGCCGGCTGGCCGACGTATCCGCCGAAATCCGGCTGCCCGCCGGTGCCCAGCGCCCACATCTGCTCATGTCCATACCCCACCCAAGCCGATGAGAAGGGAGACATTGCGATGACACAGGACTATCTCGACCTTGACGTTCGCCCGATCCTTCGCGACGGCGGCGAGCCGTTCGAAAAGATCATGGAGGCCGTCGCCGCGCTGGCGCCCGACCAGGGTCTGCGCCTTTACGCCACCTTCAAGCCGGTTCCTCTGTTCCAGGTGCTGGGCCGGCAAGGTTTCGGTTACGCGGCACGGGAAATCGGCGGCGGCGACTGGGAGGTGCTTTTCAGCCGGACGGACATTCCGGCGGAGGCGGCACCCGCAGCCAACCCGGCGCCCGCCATCCCGTCCGCCGCTGGCGCCTCCGACTGGCCTGCTCCCGTCCAGGAAATGGACAATCGCGAACTGGAACCGCCCGAGCCGATGGTGCGCATCCTCGCCGCCATCGAAAAAATGCGTCCCGGCGAGGTCCTGTCGGCGCTGCTTTGCCGCGAGCCGATGTTCCTGCTGCCCGAACTCGAAAAACGCGGCCATGCCTGGCGCGGCGGCTTCGAGCCCGACGGCGAAACCTACAAGATCACCGTGCGTGTCGGACAAGCGGGCGGCGATGCCTGACACGCACGCCACAAGGAGGCAGCGACGATGTTCATCCAGACGGAAGCCACATCCGATCCCGCACGCCTGACCTTTCTGCCAGGTCGCGCGGTTCTGCCGCACGGGACCTTGACGATCAACGACCGCGCCGCGGCCGCGCGCTCGCCGCTGGCCGCCCGGCTGTTCGACGTGCGCGGCGTCGCCGCGCTTGCGCTCGGGCCCGACTACATCACCATCACCAAGGAAAGCGGCGACTGGCAGCACCTCAAGCCCGCCCTGCTGGGCGCCATGATGGAGCATTTTTTGTCGGGCGCGCCGGTGCTGTCGGAACCGGCGCACGCCGCCGCCGCGCCCGTCTCCGAGGCGACCGGGAAACTGGTCGAAGAAATCACCCAGGCGCTGCGGCATGTGATCGACCCGGAACTCGGCTACAATATCGTCGATCTCGGCCTGATCTACCATGTCGATGTCGACACTGACGGGCTCGCCACGGTCACGATGACCACGACCTCGCCCGGCTGTCCGGCGACCGGCTATCTGAGCGACGGGGCACGCGAGCGCGCCGCGTCGGTTGCAGGTATTTCGCGCGCCGAGGTCAAGCTCACCTACGAGCCGCGCTGGTCCACGGAACTGATGAGCGACGGCGCCAAGGCCCATTTCGGGATCAGCACCGGCGGGCGGCGATGATCTCCAAACCCGACCCGAACGCGCAGCTTTGCGACATCCTGCTGGCCAGCCTGGCACGCCTGGCCGAGACCGGCGAGACGGAGGCGGCCTGCCGGCTGGCGGGACGCGCCTATGCGGCCCTGCGGCTGGACACCCCCGACGCGGCCCGGCGCTTCGACGTGTTCCTGCACCGACTTACGCCCTCGCTCACCTGGACCGCGCCGCCGGACCGGCGCCAAGCCGCCCCGCCCGCACCGACATGAGCGGCACCGGCCATCGCCGACCGGACGCAACCGGGCGCCAGGCGCGACCCGCAGCCAGAAGCGCAAGACGCGCTCGCCTCACGCGCATCCTGCCGCCGATCGTCGCCGGCCTTGCCTTCGTCTTCGTCGTGGCCGCAATTGTCGGCCTGCTGTGACCACATCACGCCGCCGAGACGATTTTCGCCCCGGGGGCGACGCCCGGCGCCACGCATCGTTTGCACCGCTCCATTCCGATGCGGCCTGACGAAACGGCGTTCCGGACGCATCGCCTCGGCAGTGCGGCGCTCATCCGACGGCGCAGGCAAAAACGCCCGGCCGGCCCTTGACCTTCCCAATACTGGAAGCTCCATCTTCGGCGCCGACAGTGATTTCGAGGGAAGCTTGATGAACGCCCCAGTCAAACCCGATATGCGCGAGACCGTGACCCTGGCGATCGAAGGCATGGGCTGCGCCTCCTGCATCGGCCGGGTCGAGAAGGCGCTTACCGCCGTGCCCGGCGTCGCCGGAGCGAGCGTCAATCTGGCCACGGAAAAGGCCGACATCACGCTTTCGAGCCCGGTCGAGCACCGGTCGCTGGTCGAAGCGATCGAAAAGGCCGGCTATGCGGTGCCGTCCGCCTCGACCACGCTGGCGATCACCGGCATGAGTTGCGCGTCGTGCGTCGGCCGCGTCGAGAAGGCACTTGCCGCCGTGACCGGCGTAACCGAGGCCAGCGTCAATCTGGCCACGGAAAAGGCGAGCGTGAAAGGCATGGCCGACACCGATGCGCTGGTCGCGGCGATCGCGGCGGCCGGCTACCAGGCGCGGCCGGTGGATACAAGCGCGGAGGCACGCCAGGACAGCGCCGCGCGCAAGGATGCCGAGGAAGCGGAACTGCGGCGCAACCTGATATTGGCGGCACTGGCAACAGTGCCGGTCTTCGTGCTCGAAATGGGCGCCAAGATCGTCCCGGGCATGCATGGCTGGATCGAAGCGACGATCGGCACGCAGACCAACTGGTTGATCCAGTTCGCGTTGACCGCCTTCGTGCTTTTCGTGCCGGGCCGGCGTTTCTACACGCACGGCATTCCCGCACTGGCGCGCGGCGCGCCGGACATGAACTCGCTGGTCGCGGTCGGCACCGCTGCCGCCTTCCTCTATTCGCTGGTCGCCACTTTCGCTCCCGCTCTGCTGCCGGCGGGCACGGTCAACGTCTATTACGAGGCGGCGGCGGTGATCGTCACGCTGATCCTGCTCGGCCGCTGGCTGGAAGCGCGCGCCAAGGGCCGCACCTCCGAAGCGATCAAACGCCTGGTCAGCCTGCAGGCCAAGACGGCCCGCGTACGCCGCGACGACACGACCGCCGACATCGCCGTTTCCCAGGTCAGGCCCGGCGACATCGTCGAGGTGCGCCCCGGCGAGCGCCTGCCGGTCGACGGCACGGTGATCGAGGGCGACAGCTATGTCGACGAATCGATGATCACCGGCGAGCCGATGCCGGTCGCCAAGTCCGCGGGCGCGACCGTCGTCGGCGGCACCGTCAACCAGACCGGGGCGCTGGCCTTCACCGCGACGGCCGTCGGCGCCGATACCATGCTTGCCCAGATCATTCGCATGGTGGAAGAGGCGCAGGGCTCGAAGCTGCCGATCCAAGCGCTGGTCGACAGGGTGACGCTATGGTTCGTCCCCGCCGTGATGGCGGCGGCGGCGCTGACCTTCCTGGTGTGGATGGTGTTCGGGCCCGAGCCGGCGCTGACCTTCGGCCTGGTCAATGCGGTCGCGGTTCTGATCATCGCCTGCCCCTGCGCCATGGGTCTGGCGACCCCGACCTCGATCATGGTCGGTACCGGCCGCGGTGCGGAAATGGGTGTGCTGTTTCGCAAGGGCGAGGCGCTGCAACTGCTCAAGCAGGCCAGCATCGTCGCCTTCGACAAGACCGGCACGCTGACCGAGGGCCGGCCGACTCTGACCGACTTCGACCTGGCCGAGGGGTTCGCGCGGGACGAGACGCTGGCCAGGGTCGCGGCCGTAGAGACCCGTTCCGAACATCCGATCGCGCGCGCCATCGTCGAGGCGGCGGAGGCCGACGGCCTCGCCTTGCCGGAGGCGAGCGGGTTCCAGTCGGTCACCGGCTTCGGTGTCGTCGCCGAAGTCGCCGGGACGCGCGTGGAAATCGGCGCCGACCGCTACATGAAACGCCTCGGCCACGATGCCGATCGCTTCGCGGCGACGGCGCAACGACTGGCCGACGAGGGCAAGACGCCGCTCTACGCCGCGATCGGCGGCAAGCTCGCCGCCATCATCGCGGTCGCCGACCCGATCAAAAAGACGACGCCCGAGGCGATCGCGGCCCTGCACGAGCTCGGCCTCAAGGTGGCGATGATCACCGGCGACAACCGCCGCACCGCCGAAGCCATCGCCGGAAAGCTCGGCATCGACGAGGTGGTCGCCGAGGTGCTGCCGGACGGCAAGGTCGACGCAGTGCGCCGGCTGAAGGCCGAGCACGGCACGCTCGCCTTTGTCGGCGACGGCATCAACGACGCGCCGGCGCTGGCGGAAGCCGATGTCGGCCTGGCGATCGGAACCGGGACCGACGTGGCGATCGAGGCCGCCGACGTGGTGTTGATGGCCGGCAACCTGCGCGGCGTGCCCAACGCCATCGCGCTGTCGCAGGCAACACTGGGCAATATCAGGCAGAACCTATTCTGGGCTTTCGCCTACAATACGGCGCTGATCCCGGTCGCCGCCGGCGTGCTTTACCCGGCCTTCGGCCTGTTGCTGTCGCCGATGCTGGCGGCCGCCGCCATGGCGCTGTCGAGCGTGTTCGTGCTCGGCAACGCGCTGCGCCTGCGCCGCTTCGCCGCGCCGCTGGCGGCGGGCGGGACGGCTGCGGCCGGCCCCGCGCCGACGCAGCGGCCGGTGTCGGCAAGCTAACCGCAGGCCCCGCCGGGATCCCCCGCCGACGGCACCGCCTATCCGGAGACGCCAGCATGGCGCGCAAAGACGCTCCGCACCCGGCCGGTCACGGCGGCCATCTGCCGTCCAGCGGGCGGGCGCTGACGATCTCGGCGTGGCTGACGGGGCTCTATTTCGTCGCCGAGCTGATCGCCGGCCTGTGGACGGGCTCGATCGCGGTCATTTCCGATGCCTTCCACACCTTCTCGGCCGTCGGCGGCGTGCTCGTCGCCATCGTCGCGGCGCGGATCGCCCGCCGGCCGGCCGACCTGAAACGTACCTTCGGCTGGTACCGCGCCGAGATCGTCGGCGCCCTCGTCAACGGCGCCTTCTTGCTGGCGATGGCGATCCTGGTGATCGTGATGGGCGTGATGCGCCTCGGCGCACCGATCGACCTGCCGACCACGCCGATGCTGATCATCGCCGCCGGCGGCATCGTGACGGAGGTGATCTCGCTCTCCCTGCTCTACCGCCAGCAGGGCGAGGACCTGAACGTGCGGGGCGCCTATTGGCACATCATCCAGACCTTCGTCGGCAGCCTGATCATCATCGTGGCGGCTTTGGTGATCCATTTCACCGGCTTTCTCGGCATCGACCCGCTGCTCGGCATCGGCTTCGGCTTCGTGCTTCTGTGGGCAAGCTGGGGCATCCTGCGCGACGCGGTTCATCTGCTGATGGACGGGACGCCGCCCGACATCGCGCTCGACGCGGTCATCGACGCACTCAACGCTCTCGACGGGGTGGCCGATGTGCACCATGTGCATAGCTGGGCGCTGACCAGCGGGCGTTATGTATTTTCCGCACATTTGCGACTGGAGCCGGACTGGCGAGGCGATCCCGCCGCCGTGCTGCGGCAGGCGCACGCGCTGTTGTCCGCCCGCTACGAGTTCTTTTTCGTCACGCTGCAGATCGAAACCGAGTGCCTGGACGAGGCCAACGCGCGCGCCATCGACGTCACCGGGCCTGCCGCCGTTTCCAGTCCGCGTAAAGATCGGGACGCGCCTCGAGACGAACCGGAACGTGGCTGATCGCCATCGACTGCTCGGCAAAGGGCCTGGCGAGCTCGTCATAGATCGCCGCGGTCGACAGGCCGAAAGGCGCGCCGTCGTCGTTGGAATAGGCGTAAACGACGGCATCGATGCCGGCCAGGCGCATCGCGGCCATGCACATCGGACACGGATGGCCGCTTGCATAGACGGTACAGCCGGCCAGATCCGGCGCGCCCAGCTTCCGGGAGGCGGCGCGCAATGCAGTCAGTTCCGCATGCGCGGTCGGGTCGTTGGTGGCCACGATCTCGTTGACGCCGGTGGCGACGACAGCACCATCCTTGACGACGACGGCGCCGAACGGGCGGCCGCCCTTCTCGACGTTGGCGTGGGCGAGCTCTATCGCTTCGCGCAGGAAACGCTGTTCGTCATCGGGAGGGATTGCGGCGTTCATGGGCTTGTTCCTCCGCGTGCGCCGGCTTTAACAAGAACCTGCGCGATCTCTTCGTACCCACGGCCAAGGGCATGGGCGAGCGGGGTTACGCCATCACGATCGGCCAGATCGACATCGGCGCCCGCCTCCACCAGAAGCGCGACGATCCTTCGATGCGCGGGGCCGCCATTGCCGAGAATGACCGCCTCGAGCAGAGCCGTCCAGCCGAGATTGTTGACGTGGTCGACCTCGACGCCCGCCGCGATCAGCGTGCGCACCGTCTCGACATGGCCGCGCTCGGCCGCCGGGATCAACGCGGTTCCGCCATAGCGGTTGGTGCTTTGAAGGTCCGCGCCATGGGCAAGCGTCATTTTCAAGATCTCGAGATGGCCGCGCGCGCCGGCATAAAGATAAGGGCTGTCGTCGATATCGTCCTTCGCGTTGACGTTGGCACCCGCCTCAATCAGCGCGGCGGCGGCCTCGACCTCGTTGCCATGCGTGGCCACCAGCAGCGCGGTACGGCCCTTCCGGTCCCGGGCGTCGATATCGGCGCCGGCGGACAGAAGCGCACGGATGGCGGTAACGTCATTGCTGGCCGCCGCCTCGTGCAGCCCGGATAGTTCGGTCATCGACTGCCCCGACAGGGTTGGCGTGTGGACAAGAACCGCAAACAGCGCGGCAACGCACAGTATGAGGATTTTGGGCATCGGCTATCGTTCCCGTACCAAGACGGCCGGCTTGCCAGCGCATTTGACGCGCCGTGTGCCGGTGTGTCCACGGACACAAATATAGGCCATGGGGGAGAAGGCTGCGCAAGAGCGCGCCCGGCAAGCGCGCCAACAGGTCGCGCAGAGCATTGTTGCGCTTCCAGCCGCAACCGGCGGGGATTTTGCTTGGCCGCGCCTTGTGATAGGTGCACGACAGGTATCAGCATCGGAGTTCCGTCCGTTGACGCAGTCCGCCGAGAAGCAAAGCGGGAACGAGCTTTATTCGTCCATTCAGGTCGTGCACCGGTCCCTGCGCGTGCTCGAGACGCTTGCCGGAGCGGAAACGCCGCTGTCGCTGACGACGGTGGCCGAGCGGGTCTCGCTTCACCGCAGCACGACGCTGCGCATCCTGCGCACGCTCGCCGAGGACGGCTATGCCGCATTCCAGGCCAAGACGAAAAGCTGGACCGTCGGCCCGGCCGTGCTGCGGCTTCAGGCCGGCGCGCGCGCCAGCACCGATCTGCGCCAGGTCGCCCGGCCGGTGATGCAAGCGCTTTCCCAGGCGGTCGGCGAAACCGTCCAGCTCGCCACGATGGTCGACGCGGAAGTCTGCTATCTCGACAAGGTGGAACCGCCCGATCAGGAAATCCGCGTGCTGTCGGAGGTCGGTAGCCGACGTCCGCTCTATTGCACCGCGCTCGGCAAGGCGCTGTTGACCGGCCTCGACGAACAGGCGCTGGCGCAAACGGTCGCCGGCCTGCGCTTCGAACGTCACACCGATCAGACGATCACAGATCCCGAAACGCTGATCCGCGAGGTCGCCGAGGCGCGGCAGCGCGGCTACAGTCTCGACCGGCGCGAGTATAATCGTGCCATCCAGTGTTCCGCCGCGCCGATCCGCGACGCCGGCGGCAACATCGTCGCCGCGATCAGCGTGTCGACGATCGGTCTCGATATCGCCGGTGAGACGTTCGCCGACATCATCGCCCGCAACCTGGCCGCCGCCGACGAAATCTCGCGCGCGATGGGCTGGCACGCCCCCCTCCCGTCGGCCTGACGCCGCTTCGGGCAGCAATCTTCCTAATTCCCGGCCGAGTTCTCGGGCGATCCCGTCGCCCGGCCCGCGAGCATGGGTAATTTCTATGTTTTTACTATATGAAACAAACTTCCGTAATGTGAAACAATATTGCCTCGAAAGCGGCCAGAGACTATGGTGGCTCGATCACAGGAAGAGGTCGCAATGTCTGAGAACCGCCCCCACGCCCGTTCCCGCAATCCGTTTCGTCGGGCGCTGTCGCAAGACCGACCGCTGCTCGGCATCTGGTCGATGCTGAACTCGTCGAACGCGGTCGAGGGGCTGAGCGAGTGCGGCTTCGACTGGGTGCTGATCGACGGTGAGCACTCGCCCGTCACCTTGCCCGACGCGATCGCCCATATGCGGGCCGCGAAGGGCGCCGACATCGTTCCGATCATCCGTATTCCCTGGAACGAGCCGGTGCTCATCAAGCAATATCTGGACGCCGGCGCAACGACGCTGATGCTGCCTTATGTTCAGTCGGCCGCCGAAGCCGAGGCCGCGGTCGCCGCGATGCACTATCCGCCGCGCGGCACGCGCGGCGTTGCCGCCATGCACCGCGCCAGCCGCTACGGAACCGACAAGACCTATCTTGCCGAGGCCGGGGACGCGGTGGCGCTGATCGTTCAGATCGAGACACAGCAGGCGCTCGACAATCTCGAGGCGATCGCCGGCGTCGACGGCGTCGACGCGGTATTCTTCGGCCCAGGCGACCTCGCCGCCACGATGGGCTATCTGGGCAAGCCGGCCGAACCGGCGGTGGTCGATGCCATCCTGGACGGTCATGCGCGCCTCAAGGACAAGCCGGTCAAGGTCGGCGTCCTCGCTCCCAATCCCGAACTGGCCGAGCGCTTCGTGCGCCACGGTTTCGACTTCGTGTCGGTGGCCAACGACGCCGCCGTTCTGTTTACGGGCGCGAGCGCGCTCGCCTCGCGCTTCCAGGCCGTACGAGCCGAAGGACATTGATCCGAGGGCAACGCTGCGGCCTCACTGACCAAGCACGATCCCGAAACCGGAGACCAGGTTTCGGGGTTTTCTTCGCGCCGCTGCCGGCGCGCACCGCCGGCCGTCGCTGCCCTTCAAAGGGCAGAGACCGTCTGCACCGCCCGCGCGATCGGGCTGGCGGGCTCCAGATACTGATCCATGATGTTGAAGTGGTGATAGCCCGGCAGCACCTGCACGTCGGGGTCGTAGCCATGCCGGCGCAGATGCGCCGAATAACGGAAACTCTGGTCGATCCACGCCCAGGGTTCCAGCCCGCCGGCGAAAATGAAACAGCGGCAATCGACCCGCGGCGGCAGCGCCTCGGTATTGTTGCGAGCGATGATGTCGTCGCGCAGCTTCAGTTCCGAACGGACGCTGATCAGGCTTGCGGGGAACGGATCGAAGATCCCGCTGATCATCACCGCGCCCTTGACGATATCCGCCGGCAGGCCGCGCGCCGGCCAGTCGGTGGCGACCGCCATCGAGCACAGATGTGCCCCGGCCGAGTTGCCGGAAATGCTGATGCGCTCGGGATCGCCGCCATAGGACGCGATGTTTCGGTAGCACCAGGCAATCGCCTCGAGCGCCGATCCCGACACCCGGTCGAGGCTGACGGTCGGACACAGATCGTAGTTCACGATCACCAGCGTAACGCCGCGCTGGACGAGGTCGCGCGCAATGAAGGCGAAATTGGCCTTGTCCTGCGTGCGCCAGTAGCCGCCGTGGAAGAACATGTGCACCGGCGCGTTGTCGCCGGCGGGGAAGATGTCGACGCCGTTGAGCGCGCCGTCGCCATAGGCGATGTCGAGATGGGCCGTCATCACCTGGCGGCACACCTTGCTGATCGCCGAGCGGTGAACCTGGAAGCGTGAGAAGTCGGCAACGGATTTCTGCGGATTGAACTGATATTCCAGTTCTGCGGCGTCGAGGGCTCTCCAGTCCATGGTGCTCATCCCGCGAACGTCGGTTCGGCGATGCCTCTGGCATCCAGCCCGGTGATCGCGAACACATTGCCGGCCAACGGCTGCCCAGCCTCCTCGCCGGGCTTCAGGAAACGGCGGGCGGTGACAACGTAGAGCGTGTCGAGATCGGCGCCGCCGAAGGAACACATCGTGGGATGCTTGACCGGCAATTCGATGCGCCGGTCGAGCTTGCCGGCGGGCGAGTAGCGGCACACCGAGCCGTCATGGATCATGGCGCACCAGTAATAGCCTTCGGTGTCGACGGTCGCGCCGTCGACGCGCCCGACCATATCGTCGGTGCGAAAGAAGTCCCGGCGGTTCTCCGCCGCGCCGGTCTCGATGTCGTAGTCATAGGCATAAACGACCAGAGACCGCGTGTCGGCGAAATACATGGTCTTGTTGTCCGGCGACCAGGCAAGCCCGTTCGACACGCTGATGCCTGAATCGATGCGATGCACCGACCAGTCCGGGTCCAGCCGCCACAGCACGCCCGCGCCGGCGCGGAACTCGCGATGCATCGTGCCGACGAAATACCGACCGCGCCGGTCGCATTTGCCGTCGTTGAAGATGATGCCCGTTTCTGGCTGCGGATTGACCACCGGCTCGACCCGCACCGGATCGAGAGAGACACGACAGAAACCCGATTCCAGCCCGGCAACGATGCCGCCGTTGTTGTCGAACACCAGCGAGCCGATCACTTCGGGCATTTGCCAGGAGTCGACTTTTCCCGTCAGCGGGTCGAGACAGCGTATATGCGGGCCAAACGCGTCGACCCAGTAGAGTTTCTGCTGGGCGACGTTCCATATCACCCCTTCTCCCAGCGCATCGCCGGTCTGCGCGGCACATTCGATCTTCATCGCCTTCTCCGTAAGCTTCAAGTCCTGGACTGCAGTCCCCGGCCGATCAGAATCACCGCCAGAGACGAGACAACGAGCGCGAGGCCGGGGAAAATCGCCGTCCAGCTCGCGTAAAGCACATAGTCCTTGCTTTCCTGCAGGCTCGCGCCCCAATCGGGCGTGGGCGGCTGCACGCCGAGACCCAGGAAGCCAAGCGCCGCCTGGATCTGCAGGGCGAGCGGGAACAGGATGATATATTGCGTCAGCACGGCCGGCAGCACGTTTGGCAACAGATGCCGGAACAGGATCCGTCCGTCGCCGGCGCCCAGAACCTGCGCGGCCTCGACATAGGGCCTGGCGCTTTCCACCATCGCCGCCGAGCGGGCGGCGCGGAAGAAAAGCGGCAGATAGACGATCGACAGCGCCAGCATGAGATTGGCGACATTGGAGCCGATGATGCCGGTGATCATCACGCCCAGGAAGATCGGCGGAAAGCTCAGGATCACCTCCACGAGTTGCCCGGAAGAAAGGTCGCTCCAGCCGCGCAGATAGCCGGCGATCGTTCCCGCCAGCCCTCCGAACAGGGCCGATAGCGCCAGCGATCCGGCGACAATGCCCAAGGTCACCCGTGCGCCGTGGACGACGCGGGTGTAGACGTCCCGGCCGACATGGTCGGTGCCGAACCAGTGCTCGGCCGACGGCGGCAGCAAAGCGCGTCCGACATCAATGGCGTTGGGCGGCTGCGGCGCGAACAGGCCGGGCAGCAGCGCCACTGCCGCGATCGCCAACGCAAGGGTCATCCCTATGACCAGGGCGGGGCGTCTGGCGATTGTCGAGGCAAATTGAGCGGTCATGAGCGCAGCCTCGGATCGATGGCACGATAGAGAATGTCGACGAGTAGATTGATCGCGATTGCCGAGATCAGCACCATGACCAGCGCCCCCTGCACCACCGGGAAATCGCGCGCATAAAGCGCGTTGACCAGCAGCCGCCCAAGCCCCGGCAGTCCGAAGAGGGATTCGATGACCACGACGCCGCCCAGGATCTGAATGAAGATCAGTCCCATGAAGGTGATGAGCGGCACCAGAATATTGCGCAGGACATGCTTGCCCAGAATGGTGCGGGCCGGCACACCGCGCGCCTTGAGCGCGCGCACATAATCCTGCCGCAGCGCCTCGACAACGTGCTGGCGCACGAATTGCGCGTAGGCGGCGATCTGCAGAAAGGCGAGGCTGGCCATCGGCATGGCCAGAATGATCAGATTGTCGGCCAACGAACGCAGCGGCGAGACATAGATGGTGGGCGGCGACCAATAGAAGAAGGTGGACACGCCAAACAGCAACATCAACGCCAGCCAGAAGACCGGCGTCGCAAGAAACAGCACGTTGAAGGCCTGGATGATGGTATCGACCGCGCCGCCGGCCCGATAGCCGGCGAGCAAGCCCAGCGGAACGCCGATCAGCGACGAAACGATCAATACCAGCAACGCCAACTCGAACGACACCGTGAAGGCGTTGAACACCAACTCGGTAACCGGAGTTCCCTGCCGCCAGGAGGAGCCGAAATCACCGGTGACGACCCGGCCGAGCCAGTCGAGATACTGGACGTAAACGGGCTGGTCGAGGCCGAAGAAGCGCCGCAGCGCCGCCTCGCCCTCGCTGCTGCCCATCTGCCCCATCATCATCTCGATGATGTCGCCGGGCGCCGCCCTGACCATGGCGAACACGACCATGCTCGCCAGCCATACGGTCAGGACTGCCGCCAGGCACCGAAAGACGATGAAACGCGTCATGCCCGCCTACTTGTCGACCCAGGTCTTGACCAGGCCGAAATGCCAGCCGATCGGATGCATGGCGTGGTTCTTGACCGTGTCCGACACGACCACGATGTGGTCGGCGCCGAACATCATCACCGTCGGCACGCTTTCGGCGAGCAGTTTCTGGAACCGGTCGTAGATCGCCTTGCGATCCTCGTAGGCCAGGGCCTGCCGGCCCTCGTCGAGCAGTGTGCTCGCCTCGTCATTGGCCCAGTTGCGGAAATCGGCGCCTTCCGGCTTCTTGTGGAAATGCCGGTAGTAGAGAATGTTGGGGTCGGGCGGCGTACCCCAATCGTTGAGCGTGAAGCCCATCTGGCGCGCCCGGAAGTTCTGCAGCCACGTACCGAGATCGAGCCGCTGAATGGCCACGCGGACGCCGCCCTTGGCAAGCTGTTCGACCAGCGTGAGGGCGGCCGGTTCCATCCAATCATAGCCGATGATGGTGCGCAGCTCGATGTCGATGCCGTCCGGATGTCCGGCCTCGGCCAGCAAGGCCTTGGCGCGGTCCACGTCGACCGTTTGGTTGGGCAATTCGCCAAGCGGCACGCCCCAGCGTTCCTGCAGACCCGGAACGGTGGTTCCCAGAACCTGGCCGTAGCCCGAGATCGCAGCCTGCATGACCGCTTGCTTGTCGATCAGAAGCGCGATCGCCTGGCGGACGCGCTCGTCCTTGAGCGGCCCGTATTCGCTGTCGAGATCGAGGCTCTTCTGGTTGAGAGAGCGCGACCGCTGCACGGTCAGGCCGCCAACGCCTTCGAGCTGTTCGGCGTCCTGCGGCCGCACGAGGACCGCCATGTCGACGCGCCCGTTGCGCACCGCGACCAGCATGCCGGCGCTGTTGGGGATGAAATTGACGACGATCTCGTCGAGATAGGGCAGGCCCGGCTGCCAATACTCCTGATTGCGCTCGAGCCGCATATAGCTGTTTTGGACGAATTCGACGAGACGGAACGGGCCGGTGCCGACACTGGTGCTGTTGAGCTTGGCGCGCGCGTTCTCTCCTGCATACCAGTCGCGCGGAATGATCGAGCCGTTGCGGTGGGTGAGCGTGATCAGAAAGGCCGAGTTCGGCTGTTTGAGGGTCACTCTCACCGTCAGCGGATCAACCGCCTCGACCGTGTCGATATCGGCGAAATCGAGCGCTCCGATGGTGCCGTTTTCGGGATTGCGCATGTAGTCGAGGCTATACTTGACGTCCGCCGCCTCGAAGGGCTGGCCGGTGTGGAACGTCACGCCCGAACGCAGCGTGAACGTGTAGACGCTGGCATCCTCGTTGATCTCCCAGCTTTCGGCCAGGAGCGGATGCGGATTGCCATCGTGGTCGGCATAGACCAGCGTCTGATACATCAGCGGCGCGACGAAGTTTACCGCCTCGCCGGCCTGGTGGTAGATGTCGAAGGATGGCGGCTCGATCAGCGAACCCACGGTCAGCGAGCCGCCCTGCTTGGCCGCGGGGTCGGATGCCCCATAGACGAGATCGGCGGCGGCGGCCCGAGCCGAAACGCCCGTCAGCGACATCCCCAACAGCGACAGGAGCGGGATTGCGGCCACCGATTTCAGCAGCCTGCGGCGGTCGGTATCGAAGGTCTCAGCCATAACATTCCTCCCTATTTCTGGCATGTTCGATGCAGCGGCGAATGGTGTCGTCCGCCCCGTATCGGGCCCGGAAGCCGATATCGGCGGCGATGCGGTCGGCCGCTACGAGTGGAAAGACGACCGGTGGCGCTTCGTCGCGTACCGTCAGGTCCAGTTCGGGCCGGGCCGCGCGGGCAAGGGCGGCGATGGCGCCGATGTCGGTCGTTCCGCCGTTGACGTGGTAGAGCGGCCGCAGCCCGGGCGGCGCGGCGGCGAGCGCCACGCAGGCCTCGGCAACGTCGCCGACGTGAACGATATCGAAGCGATGGCGTCCCCAGCCGATCGTCAGTGTCGCCGGCGCGGCCGGGCGGCAAGCCTCGAACAGCGCCTTCAGCGGATCGAGCAAGCCACCATAGGAATGGCCCGGCCCCAGCACGAGGGTCGGCCGGACGGCCACGACCTCCAGCCCCCAATGACGGTGCGCGAAGGTGCCGATCTCCTCGGCAAGGCTTTTTGTCAGCCCGTAGATCCCTGCCGGAAAACGGGGCGCCGCCTCGTCGACGAGGCCTGAGGCGTGGTCCGCCTGCTGGCCCAGCACGGTCGTCGAGCTCGCCCAGACCAGCCGCGACACGCCGTGGGCGCGGCATGTCCCGACAAGGCTGCGAAACCCCTCGACGTTGACGGCGAAGGCGGCGTCGATGTCGCGCTCGGCCGACAGGCCGGGGCCGCTGCCCGCGCCGGCATGAGCGGCAAGCGAGATCACCCGCTCAGGCCGGACCGCCGCGAAGACGCGTTCCAGGGACGCCGGGTCGGCCAGCGATCCGACATGAAAACCGGCAAGCGCGCTTTGACGCGACGGGGCCGCGCGGTCGAAACCGTGAACTTCCATACCGCCGCGCGCCGCGGCGATCACCACATGGCGGCCAATGAACCCGTTGCAACCGATGACAAGAAGGCGCCGGGCGGTCATGTCCGGTCGTCCCTTTGTGCGTCGAAAGCCGGCAGATCGTCGCGGATACAGGCCGTCACCTGTCCAGGCGCGACCTCGCGGTGGCTCATGTCGGCGCTGCGGCAGGCCTCGATAGCGAACGGGCAGCGCGGATGAAACACGCAGCCCGACGGCGGCGACACCGGGTTCGGCAGCTCGCCCTTGAGCAATTGCCGCTTTCCGTGTGCCGCGCCGACATGTTTGGGCACGGCCTGCAGAAGCGCCCGCGTATAGGGGTGCGCGGGATCGCGGAACACCTGCCCGGTCGGACCAGCCTCCACGATCCGACCGAGATAAAGCACCATCACCCGGTCCGAAATATCGCCGACAACACGCAGGTCGTGGCTGATGAACAGCATCGACAGCGCCTGCCGGGTCTGCAGCGCCTTCAACAAATCGATGATCTCGGCCTGCACCGAAACGTCGAGGGCGGAGGTCGGCTCGTCGGCGACGATCACGGTCGGCTCGACCGCCAGGGCCCGGGCGATCGCCACGCGCTGGCGCTGACCGCCGGAGAGCGCGGCGGGAAAGCGGTCGGCGATTTCCGGGCGCAGACCGACCTGCTCGAGCGCCTGCGCGACGCGGTCACGCAGCGTGCGCGCCGAAGCGAGGCCGTGCAGGCGCATGCCCTCGGCGACAGCCGCGCCGATCCGGATGCGGGGATTGAGGCTGCCATAGGGGTCCTGGAAGACCATCTGCATCTTGCGCCTGAGCGGCCGCAACTGCCTGCGGTCGAGGTCGGTGATGCGCTCGCCTTCGAGCCAGATGTCGCCGGCGGTGGGCTCCACGACCCTGATCGCGGTGCGGCCGAGTGTCGACTTGCCCGAACCCGATTCCCCGACCAGGGCCAGAACCTCGCCGCCGGCAAGCGTGAAGCTGGCATCGGTGACGGCCCGCAAGCCGGCCGTGCGGCTGAACCCGCGGCGCTGCGCAAACACCTTGCTGACGCCTTCCAGGCGCAGCAACTCCCGCCCGTTCGCGCCGCTCATGACGCCTCCTCCCAGAAGAAGCAGCGCGACTGCCAGCCGGGCGCGGTTTCAACCAGCGGCACCTCGCGCTCGCACTCCGCCCGCGCGAGCGGACAACGGCTGCGGAAGCGGCAGCCGGAAAAACCTTCACCGATCCTTGGAACGACGCCGGGCTTGGCGCGTCTGAACGGGCTTTCGACCTCGCCGTCGCCGGCGAGCTGAGGCAGGCAGGCCAAAAGCGCGGCCGTGTAGGGATGGCGCGGCGCCCCCAGCACGTCGCGCGCCGCGCCGCTCTCCACGATCTGGCCCGCATACATGACCACCACCCGGTCGGCGATTTCGCCGACCACGCCGAGATCGTGCGTGACGATGACGATCGACAGGCCCTGCTGGCGCTGGATATCCTCCAGAAGCTGCAGGATCTGCGCCTCGATGGTGACGTCCAGCGCCGTCGTCGGCTCGTCGGCGATCAGCAGGCGCGGACGGCCCGCCAGGGCGATCGCGATCATCACCCGCTGGCGCATGCCGCCGGAAAGCTGGTGCGGATAGCTGTGGGCGCGGCTTTCCGGTGCCGCGATGCCGACCTGGGTCAGAAGCTCGACCGCGCGCGCCCAAGCCTGCGCCCGGCCCGCATCCTCGTGCAGCCGCACCGTCTCGGCGATCTGGTCTCCGACCGTCAGCAAAGGGTTGAGGCTGGCGCTGGCATCCTGGAAGATCATGGCGATTTCGCTGCCGCGCAGCGCGTTCAAGCCGCGCTCGTCCAGGCCGCGCAGATCGCGGCTGGCACCATCGGCGCCCGTCCACAGCACCGCGCCCGAGGTCTTGATGTCGCGCCCGTCGAGCAGGCGCATCACAGACAACATGGTAACGGACTTGCCCGAGCCGGATTCACCGACGACGGCAAGCGTCTCGCCCTGGGCAACCTTGAAGGACACGCCGTCGACAGCCCGCGTCACTCCGCCGGCCTGACCGAAATCGACCCGCAGATCGACCACCTCGAGCATGGTGACCGGCGCGCCGCCCTCCGCTACATCTTCTTCCATCCGCCGAATGGCTGGCAATATGAGAGCCCCACACGAGATGCCGCGTTGATCGGACGCCTCCGGCACGCCATTGTCGCGCGAAGGGCCAGCTTGCTCCGAAGTCCGGCACCGCGGCAGCACCGACTTCCTGGCCGACCCTACAACAGCCATCCGGTGACCTCAAGCATATTTTCAACATACGGCATCTTGTTCCACATCTTGAAAATATACGCCAAGTCTGATTGTTTGACCGCGTATGGCGACCGGCATCACGCCCGCCTTGACGGAGGAACCATGGAACCTTCCATTCCCGACTTCCGGATCGCATCCGTCGAGGCCGTCGTCCTGCGCGCGCCGATTCCGGTCCCGGTCAGGACCTCGTTCGGAACGATGCGCGACCGGCCCGCCGTCTTCCTGCGCGTTTGCGATGACCACGGCCGCCGCGGCTATGGCGAGATATGGTGCAACTTCCCCACGGTGGCGGCCGAGCACCGCAAGCGCCTCGTCGACGAAATTGTCGGGCCGGCTCTCATCGAGATGGAGCCGGACGGAAAGACCGCGCCGTTCGACAGGCTGATGGACAGGCTGCACGTGCTTGCCCTGCAAAGCGGCGAATGGGGTCCGCTGCGCCAGGTCGCGGCCGGACTCGACGCGGCGATCTATGACCTGGCGGCGCGGCGCGCCGGCCTGCCCCTGTTCCGCTACCTCAACCCCGCCGCGTCCGGCGATATCGCGGCCTATGCCAGCGGGATCGGGCCCGAGACGCCGGGCGCCACCGCGGAACACGCCCGCGAAGGCGGACACGCGGCCTTCAAGGTCAAGGTCGGCTTCGACCGCGACACCGATTTGACGTCGCTCACCGCGATCCGCGAGGCGATCGGCCCGCAGGCGAGGCTGATGGCCGACGCCAACCAGGGATGGACGCTCGAAGAGGCCGTCGCCAGGGTCGCGGACTATGCCGGCTTCGACTTGACATGGATCGAGGAGCCCCTGCGCGCCGACCGGCCGCTTCGGGAATGGTCCGACCTGGCCGCCCGCTCGCCGATTCCGATCGCGGCGGGAGAAAACCTCAACGCCCGCGCCGAATTCGACGCGATGATGCACGGCGGCGTGTTGGCGTTCATACAGCCCGACGTCGCCAAATGGGGCGGCGTGTCGGGGTGCTATGAGGTCGCGGCTGCGGCGACCGGCACTGGGACGGTCTACTGTCCGCATTTCCTGGGCGGCGGCATCGGCCTGGCCGCCTCCGCCCACCTGCTCGCCGCCCAGGGCGGCGACGGCATGCTGGAGATCGACGTGAACCCCAATCCCCTGCGCGACGAGCTGGCCGGCGCCGTGTTGCGCCCGCATGACGGGCGTCTGCGGCTATCCGACCTGCCGGGGATCGGGATTGCGCCCGACGCGCTGTTTTCCTAACCCTCCGGGCCGCCGATCCAGATCGTCTTGGTTTGCTGATATTGCGCGATCGCCTCGGTACCGTTGTCGCGCGCCAGCGAGCCGGACCGCTTGTAGCCACCGAAAGGCGTCTTGATGTCGCCTTCCGAGAACCGGTTGATCGACACGGTTCCGCACGGCAGCCGCCGGGCGAAATGCAGGGCGCGGTCGATGTCGCGCGTGAACACGGTGGCGTGCAGACCGTAGACGGAATCGGAAGCCATGCGCAGCGCCTCCTCCGGCTCCGAAAACGCGATCACGCCCAGCACCGGGCCAAAAATCTCCTCGGTGGCTATCGTCATGCCGTGGACGACGTCGTCGAACACGGTCGGCTTGACGAAATAACCGTCATGGCCCTCGAGCGCGCCACCACCGGCAACGACACGCGCGCCCTCGCCGAGGCCCGCCTCGATGTAGCCCAGCACGCGACGCTGATGGTCCGCGCTCACCATCGCGCCCATCTCGGTCGCGGGGTCGAGCGGGTCGCCGACCGTGAGGGCCGCGACCCTGGCCAGCACCTTGTCGAGGAACTCGTCCTTGCGTGCGCGCGGCACGAACTGGCGCATATTGGCCGAGCAGTTCTGGCCGCCGTTCCATAGCGCCGCCGATACCGCGTTGGACACCAGCGCGTCGTCGATCGGGGCATCATCGAGCACGATGAAAGGACTTTTGCCGCCCATCTCCAGGCCGACCGGCTTGAGGTTGCTTTCGCTGGCATATTTCAGGAACAGGGCGCCGACCTCGGTCGAGCCGGTAAACGACACCACGTCGATATCCCGGTGCCGGCCGATGGCCTGGCCTGCGGTCTCGCCGAAACCCGGCACAACGTTGAGCACGCCGTCCGGCAGGCCGGCCTGCGCGGCAAGCTCGGCCAGGCGCAACACGGTCAGCGGCGTCTGCTCGGCCGGCTTGACGACGACGCTGCAGCCCGCGGCAAGTGCCGGCGCCAGTTTCCAGGCCGCCATCAAGAGCGGGAAATTCCACGGTAGGACCAGACCGGCGACGCCGACCGGCTCGTGCACGATCAGCGCCAGCGCGCTCTCGTCCGTCGGCGCAACCTTGCCGAAACTCTTGTCGATCAACTCGCCGTACCACTGAAAGAAATTCGGCACTTCGTGCCCGACCTCGTTGAGGCAGTCGGTGATTGTCTTGCCCGAATCGAGGCTTTCCATCACCGAGAGTTCCATGGCGTGTTCGCGCAACAGCGCGGCCAGCCGCAAAAGCACGTCCTTGCGCGCCTCGGGCGCGGCGCGAGACCAGGCGCCGGCGTCAAAGGCACGGCGCGCGGCGGCAACGGCGGCATCGACATCGTCTTCGTCGCAGGCCGCGACCTCGCCCAGGATGGCGGCCGTCGCCGGGTTGAGATTGGTAAACCGCGCGCCCGAGCGGGCCGCGACGAAGCGGCCGTTGATGAAGGCTTCTGACGGGAAGGCGAGACCGGCGGCGATGGCGCGGTAGTCGGTCGGCGTGGCGATATCCATTGCAGGATGCTCCGTTGCTGCGCAGGGCCAGGGCAGCGCCTTTTCGAAAAGCACCGTCGCGACCCAGCCGTGGTCGAGCACGACCCTTGCCGGAAACCGGTCCGTTCCGGGATCATGCTCACAGGGAGGACGACCGGAATCAGTCGCCCGGTTCCGCCCCCGGCAAGGCGAAGGGGACGGGCGCGAGAAATCGCGTCAGGACGTTTCGGGTGATCGCGGCGATCTCATTGCCGGATCGCGGCTCTGCCAGCGCGCCGGCCCAGGCGACGGAGCCCGTCGACCAGACCGCGCCGCCAGCCTGGGTCTCGAAGAACACCATGTCGGCGCGCAGGATCGGGCTCATATCGCCGGTGACCGTTGGCCGGTTGACCAGCACTTCCTCGTTGGCGAGCACGTAGCTGTCGTCAAGCCGCTCCGAGGTGGCGACCACGAGCGCGTGCGCCGGCGTGCCCAAGGCGGTGTCGGCGCGGTCGATCTCGATGCCGGCCGCGCCGCCGCCGCTGAGCCCGAAATCGCCGATCAGCCCGTCCGCGACCGCCACCCCGTCGAACAGGAAGGCAAGGCGCGGGTCGGCAGCGTCGGCCGAAAGCCGGTAGGGATGGGAACGGTAGAACCCCTGCCCCGTATAGCCGGTGCCGGCGAGCTTCTGCGGCGGGCGGCCGTTGCGTCGCCACAGCCCGCCATAGGCGCCGTCGAAAGCGTGGTAGTATTCGCCGGGTTCGGAGGCCCAACTGCGGTTGCCGTCCTCAGCGCGCCGCAATTCGATCGTCTCGGGATGATCGGGATGGGTGGAGACGCGCCAGTAAAACCCGTTGCCGCCCAGATAGATCAGCCGGCCGCCGCCATCGAGAAATCCGCCCAGCGCGTCGTGGCTGGCGGTGGTGTGATATTCGGGATGCGACCCGGTGATCACGCAGCGATAGGGCCGCAACGCCGACGCCCCCTCGCGATCGAGATCGTCGTCGGTGACGATGTCGAAGGCAAACCCTTCCCGGTCGAGCCAGGACAAGATCAAAAGGTCGGCGCTGAAGTTCCAAAGGCCGCTGCCGAGCCCGCCCTGCCAGGCGCGCTGGGTGTGGCGCAGGGTCAGGCAAGGCCGCCGGCGCGAGGCATAGGACACGCCGCTGCCGTCGGCATGGGTGTCGTAGAGCGACAACCCGTATTCGGGATGCGCGGCGAGCGCGCAATCGCCGGCGGTCAACACCAGCAGGCGACTGGCGAACATTTCCGGATTGGCGCCATGCAGCAGGCAGCGGTCATTGGCGTAAGCAAGCCATGTGAAGGTGGAGGCGAGGAAGGCGAGATCGGCCCTGGGCGCGCGCGGACGCACGAGGATCGGCAGCGCGTCGCGCCCGGCCTGGCCGCTGATCTCGATAAGATAGACCCCGCTCGCCAAATTCTCCGGCAGGGCGAGTTCGGCCACGACCGGCCAGCCCGCGTCGGCGAGATCGTCGCTGTGGAAATGGATGGCGGCGTAGTCGCGCGGGGCGTGGCGAAAGCTCTGCTCGCCACCTGACCAGCGCGTGCCCTTGACCGCCCGCGTGGGTAGGTTGATGAGGCGACCGTGCAGCGATCGCGGACCGACATCCTCGGCGCGCGCGCTGTCGATAGCGCGGCTGAAATCCCAGGCGGCGACGAGGCCTGGATCGCGCGCTTCCCCGCCGTCGGCAAACGCATCGAGGCGTTGCAGCGCCGCTTGCGTGTCCACCGCTCCGGCCCACAAAACCGGCGCCTCGAGCCGGCCATCGAAACGGACCGCGGACAGGCTGGACGACGGCGCGCCGGAGGCGAGCCGCAGAACGGCCTCTCCCGACCCGGTGCGTACGGGAACCGGAAGGCGGAAAGTTCTGTCCCTGCCATCGTCGCGAACGGTGAGCACGAGATCGCCGCCAGGACCGTCCCGGCTCAAAACCATTGCAACCCATGCGCCGGCACGCAGCCGGAACGGCGCCTCGGCACGACGCGGTTCTGTCGCCGGCGCCTCGGCCAGCAGCACGGGCCGGCCGTCGGCTTCGATCAGCGCCGTCATCACGCATTCGCCGAGCGCCAGCGACGCCAGACAGGAACCGCCCGGCGAGAAGACCGTCGGCATGGCCAGAAGAGCGAGCGTGAAACCGTCGGCGAGCAGACCGGCGTCGAGCCGGGCCTCGAACCACGAGCCGATCAAGGTGCGTTGCGGTGCGACCGAGCAACTCAGAGCCGGATGATCGACCGGGTCGGCGTCGAGTTCGAGCTCCTCGCCATGGGGGCGCAGCGCGCGAAACCGGTGCAGCCGTATATCGGCCTTCCCGACCTCATCGCTTGACAGGTGTAGCGCTACCGTCTCGCCGGGACGGTATTGCCAGCGCGGCGTGTAGCCGACGATGCCGAAATCAGGTGCCAGCCTCATGACGCGGCACCGCTTTCCAACATCGCGCAGCGCAGGCGAAAGACATGGCGCTCGGCATCTTCAAGCGTGTCGAACACCTCGTCGAGCAGTTCGACCGGCTGGCCACGGCCGCGCAGTCGCGCCAGCCGCCATTGCCTGAACGGAACCACCTCGACCAGAACGTGCTTGCCCTCCGCCGGCAGGCTGCGCAGCTTGAGCAAGAGCCGCTGCAGAGCGGGACCGTGGTCGCCGTACGGCGCGGCCAAAAACTCCTCCAAGAGATCCCGAGGCACAGCCTGCCCGCCATCGAACGTCGTCACGCATTTTTCCTTTCGTATTGGATCAGTGATCGAAGCGGGCGCGGTGCACCCGCTCGAAATGCTCGTGATAATGATGCGGTTCGATCGCCACGTCGATCAGCGCCGGCACGCCCTCGGCATTCGCCTTCAGCGCTTCGGCCACCGCGGCGTCGATCTGGTCGGCGCGCTCGACCTTGATGCCGAGGCAGGACTGCGCCCTGGCGATCTGCGCGAAGTCGCTGTTGACCTCGAAGCCGGTGGCCACGAAGGGCTTTTGTCCGAGAAGCTGGTTGTATTGGACCCAGCCGAAAGCGTGGTTGTTGAGCACCACCCAGGTGATGCCGCATTTGAGCTCGGCCGCCGTCGCCAGTTCGGCCAGCGACATCTGCATGGCGCCGTCGCCGGCGAAGCAGACGATCTTCTTGTCCGGCTTGGCGAGCTTGGCGCCGATCGCACCGATGATGCCCATGCTCATCGCCGTCTGCTCGCCCATCGGTACGCAGTCGTCGACGTCGAGAACGCGATAATGCGGCCAATAATAACACCACAGATCGGCGCCGCCGTTCTCCTTCATCAGGATCGTGTCGCGGCCGAAGATGCGATTGACAGCGTCGAGCACGCGCGGCACGCGGATCGGCGTGGAATTGTCGGTGTTGGCGGCCTCGAGCTTGGGTCGATAGTCCTCGCGCAGCGCCTCGACGGCCTCGCGGCGCGCGGCGCGCTCGTCGGCATCGATGTCCGGCAACGCGGCCAAGATGTCGCGCAGCGACAGCCGGGCATCGCCGACCAGCGCGATGTCGGGACGCATGTTCATGCCGATCGTCTCGGGATCGATGTCGATCTGGACGAAACGCGCATCGGACGGCCAGAACTGCCAACTATTGGTGGAAAACGCTTCCAGGCGCGAGCCGACCGACACGATCAGATCGGCTTCGTCCCACCAGCGCTTGCCGGCTTCGGTGAAGTAGAGGCCCGTCTGGCCAAGCGCATAAGGGCCGTCTTCGGGATAGATGCCGCGCCCGCCTGGTGTAGTCAGGACAGGCATGCCGACACGGTCGGCCAGTTCCGCGACGATGTCGGCCGCACCGGAAAACACCGCGCCCGACCCGCAGACGAGAAGCGGACGCTCGGCCTCGGCGATGGCGGCGGCGGCGGCCGAAACGGCGTCGGCGTCGGGCCTGGACAAATGCCGGCGCATGCCGGGACGATAGGCGGCCATCTCTGCGGCGACGTCGGCCAGATCCGAGGGCACCTCGATGAAGACCGCGCCCGGGCGGCCGTTCATGGCAACGGCAAAGGCGCGCTCCATGATCCACGGGATCTTGCTTACATCGGTCACCCTGACGGCCCATTTCGTTACCGGACGCATCAGCGACACGGCGTCCAGTTCCTGGAAAGCGCCCATGCCGTCATGGTTTTCGACCACGCCGTTGACGATGGCGATCACCGGCAGCGATCCGGAGGTCGCCTCAAGCAAGCCGGTCACCAGGGTGGTGATGCCGGGACCGGGATTGGAAAAGACGATGCCCGGCCGCCTTTTCAGCCGCGCATAGGCATAGGCGCAGGAAACCGCCGATTTTTCGTCGCGCACCAGCACGAACTTGATCGGGGTGCGTTCGGTCAGGTCGTAGACGAGGTGCTTGGGATTGCCCGGCAGCCCGAACACATAGTCGGTGCCCTCGGCATCGAGGGCTTCGGCAACCGCCTGCCAGACAGTCTTCTTTTCCATGTCTTATCCTCGTTCAGTTTGCGGTCGGACCCGCTTCCGGTGCGGCGAACGCGCCACGTCCCGGAATGGAGTCGATCAGGAGCTTGGTGTAATCTTGGGTGGGCCTGAACAACACGTCGGCCGAGGGGCCCATTTCCACGATCCGGCCGCGCTGCATGACGGCGACGTGGTCGCAGACCTGGGCGGCGACCCGCAGATCGTGGGTGATGAACAACATGCCCAGGCTGAGTCGGCGCTGCAGGTCGGCGAGAAGGTCGAGCACCCGCGCCTGGATCGACACGTCCAGCGCGGAAACGGGTTCGTCGGCGACGATCACGTCCGGCTCCAGCGCGAGCGCCCGGGCAATGCCGATGCGCTGTCTTTGACCGCCGGAAAAGGCGTTCGGATAACGCAGGGCCGAGCCCGGATCGAGCGCGACCAGCTCGAGCAGTTCATGGACCCGCCGCCGTGCATCGGCGCGCGACATGCCGTGTGCCAGCAGCCCCTGGGCAATGATCTCGAAGACGGTGCGGCGCGGATTGAGCGAGGCGAACGGGTCCTGGAAGACCATCTGCACGCGGCGGCGCAGCGGCGCCAGGTCGCGGCTGCCGAGATCGAGCAGATTGCGCTCCACGCCGGCAAGCCGCACATCGCCGGCATCGGCGGTCAGAAGCCGCACGATGATGCGCGCCAGGGTCGATTTGCCGGAACCCGATTCGCCGACGATGCCGAGCGTCTGGCCGCGCGCCAGGCTGAAGCCTACGTCGCGCACCGCCTCCACCGTGCGGCGCGGACCGAACAAGCCGGTGCGGCTGGAATAGGTCTTGGTCACGCCTTTGGCCGACAGGAGCGGCGCGCCGCCGGTCTTGTCGACGGCCGGGCGCTTTGCCAGCTTGGGAACCGCCGCAAGCAGGGTGCGGGTATAGTCGTGGCTGGGATTGCCCAACACCTCGGCCACCGTCCCGCGTTCCACGATCCTGCCGTGCTGCATGACGGCGACCTCGTCGCCGATCTCGGCCACGACGCCGAAATCATGGGTGATCAGCACGATGCCCATGCCGCGCTCGGCCTGGGCGCGCTTGAGCAGGGCCAGGATCTGTTTCTGCGTGGTGACGTCGAGCGCCGTGGTCGGTTCGTCGGCGATCAGCAGTTCCGGATCGAGGGCGAGCGCCATGGCGATCATGACGCGCTGGCGCTGGCCGCCCGAAAGGCTGAACGGGAAGGCCTGGCGCAGCAATTCGGGCTCCGGAAGCCCCATGGCGTCCAGCAGTTTGACGACACGCTCGTCATAGGGACCGGGCACGCCGTGGAAGCGAAACACCTCCTCGATCTGGCGGCCGACACGCATCACCGGGTTGAGCGCGGCCATCGGCTCCTGGAAGATCATGCCGATGCGGCGACCGCGGATGGCGCGGTGTTTTTCGGCGGCAAGCCCGATCAGGTTTTCGCCGTCGAAGCGGATCGTTCCGGAAGAGACCAGCGGTTTGGGCACCAGTCCCATGATGGCGTGCGCCGTCATCGACTTGCCGGAGCCGGATTCGCCGACAACGCACAGGATGCGGCCGGGGGCGATGTCGAGATCGATGCCGTCGACGGCCTTGAGCCGGTCGCCGCCCTCGGGCAGGCGCACGGTCAGGTTCTCGATCGCGACGAGCGGTTCGGCGACAACACGGGGGTTCATGTCTGGATCCTGACCCGACCCTTGAGATGCGGATTGAGCGCGTCGTTGAGCCCCTCGCCGACGAGATTGATGGCAAGCACGGTGACGGCGATCGCCAGCCCGGGAAACACCGACAGCCACCAGGCCTGGCGGAACACGGTGCGCGCCGCGCCGATCATGTAACCCCAAGAGATACGGTTGGGGTCGCCCAGTCCAAGGAAGCTCAGGGCGGATTCGGTGAGGATGGCGGTGGCGATCATCAAGGAACCCATGACGATCAGCGGCGAGACTGCGTTGGGCAGCACCTCGGAGACGATGATACGGAAGCGCGACACGCCCGACAGCACGGCAGCCTCGACGAATTCACGCCGCCGCAGACCCATGAATTCCGAGCGCGCCAGACGGGCGATCGGCGGCCAAGTGACGACGGCAATCGCGGTGACGATCGAGGTCAGCCCCGGCGTCATGATGGCGACTAGCAGGATTGCGAAGATGAAACTCGGTATGGTCTGGAAGAACTCGGTGATCCGCACCAAAAGATCGTCGATCCAGCCGCCGAAGAAGCCGGCGATCGCGCCGACCGAAACCCCGATCGCCGCCGCGATGACGGTCGAGATCAGTCCGATCATCAACGAGATGCGCGCGCCGTGCACGATGCCGGCCAGTACATCCCGGCCGAGCATGTCGGTGCCGAAGGCGAACTCGCCGCCAGGCGGCAGCAGCGGCCGGCCGCGCGTCGACATCGGGTCTATGGGGACGATCAGCGGCGCGGTGATGGCCATGACGACGATCAACGCCAATGCGATCGCGCCGGCGACCGCACCGCGGTTTTCGGCGAAACGCTTCAGGAAATCCATCACGCCCGCCCCGCTATGCGCGGATCGGCGATACGCAGAACGAGATCCGTCACCATGTTGAAGAACACCACCATCAGCGCCGAGATCAGAAAGACGCCCAGCAGCAGATTGTAGTCGCGCTGGAACAACGCGTCGAAGGCGAGCCGACCGATACCCGGCCAGGCGAACACCGTCTCGACCACGATCGCGCCGCCGACGAGATGGCCCGCCTGCAGGCCGGCGAAGGTGATGATGGGAATGAGCGCGGTGCGCAGAATGTGGGCGGTGGCGACGCGCCATTCCGGCAGGCCCTTGGCCCGCGCGGTCTTGACGTAGTCGAGGGTGGCGGTTTCCAGCATCGAGGCCCTGGTGAGACGGACATAGACGGCGATGTAAAACAGGCCGAGCGTAACCGCCGGCAGGATCAGATGCCGGATGACGTCGAGCGTGCCGGCTAGGGCACCCTTGACCGGGATCATGCTTTGCATGCCGAAGGGCGGCAGCCAGCCGAGCTGGACCGAAAACACCAGGATCAACAGCAGGCCGACCCAGAAGATCGGGGTGGCATAGAAGACCAGCGCCACCACCATCAAAAGACTGTCGAAAACCGAACGCGGCCGCATCGCCGCGATCGCGCCGAGCAGCGGGCCGACGATCAGCGCGAAGACATAGGCCGTGCCGGTGAGAAGCAGCGTGGCGGGAAGACGTTCGAAAATCATGTCGGCGACCGGTCGTCCGGTGCGGAAGCTTTGGCCGAGATCGAGGGTCAGCACGTTTTTGACGTAGGTTGCGAGCTGCACGGCCAGCGGCTGGTCGAGACCGAAATCGCGACGGACCTGATCGAGAAATTGCTGGTCTGCGGCTCCCGCCTCACCCGCCATGACCACGGCGGGATCGCCGGGAGCAAGACGGATGAGGAAGAAGTTGAGAATGGTGATGGCGAGCACCACGGCGAGCGCCTTCACCACCCATTGCAGGACGAAGCCCAGTTGCGGCATCTCTGCCTATTCCTCGAAATAGGCTTCGGCGAAATTGTCGTTCGGACCGAGCCCGTTGCGCACCACATTCTTCAGCTTGGCGCTGTGAATGGTCGGCCATTGCAACTCCACCAGCCAGGCCAGCGCGACTTCGTCGGCCACGATCTTCTGGACCTGATGATACAGCTCGCGCCGCTTGTCCTCGTTGGGCTCGCTGGCCGCCTCGGCGAACAAGCGGTCCACCTCGGGGTTGGAGTAGCCGGCGGTGTTGGTGAACAGGACACCCTTGCGCTGGTTTTCAGTGATGTAGCTTCGCGCCACGCCCAGGGCAGGGTCCGACAGGGTCGTGAGATAGGTGGTCGACATGTCGACGTCCCAATTGGAGATGCGGCTGCCCCAGCCGGCCACGTCGGACGTCTCGATCGTCACCTCGACGCCGACCTCGCCGAGCGCCTGGCGAATATATTGCGACAGCCGGTCCCACAGCTCGCCATAGGGCAGGCCGAGCAGGCCGATCTTGGCGCGCACGCCGTCGGCGTCGGCTTCCAGTCCCATCTCGTCGAGAAGCGCCTTGGCCTTTTCCGGATCGTATTCATAGGTGGGTACATCGTCCGTGTAGAACGGCGAAGAGGAATGGATCGGCCCCGTGGGAATGGCGGCCAGGCCGAAGAAGATGCTGTCGCGGATGAATTCGCGGTTGAGCGCGTGCATGACCGCCTTGCGGAACCGCACGTCGTTGAACGGCTCGCGCCGCAGGTTCATTTCCAGCCAGGAGATCGGCGCGCCCCATTCCCAGCCCTTCGTGGTCATCTCCAGATGGGGCATGGCGGCAAGCCGCGCGACGTCGACGAGTTCGATATCGTTCTGGGTCGCGAGATGGACCTGGTCCGTTTCCAGCGCCAGGGCGCGCGAGGCGCTGTCGGGGATGAAGCGGTAGTAGATCTCGTCGAGATAGGGACGGCCGTCCAGCCAGTAGGCGTCGTTGCGCACCAGATGGATATACTCGCCGCTCGCCCATTCCGAGAACTTGAACGGCCCGGTGCCGATCGGCGCCCGGTTGGCCGGATTCTCGCGAATGTCGGAGCCGTTATAGACATGCTCGGGAACGATCGGCGCGCCGATCACGTCGAAGCTGCGGATCAGCGGTCCGTAGGGCTCTTCGAGCGTCAACACCACGGTGTGGTCGTCCGGCGCGGTCACTTTCGTGCGCGCGAAGGTCGGGCGCGAGCGCGGATGGACTTCGGGAATGAACTTCGTCAGCGAATAGACCACGTCCTCAGCGTTGAAATCCTCGCCATCGTGCCATTTCACGCCCTGGCGCAGCTTGAACGTATAGGTCAGCCCGTCTTCGCTGACCTCCCAGCTTTCGGCCAGCATGGGCTGCGGCGACAGCGCGAAATCGTAGGTGAGCAGCCCTTCGAAAATCTTGCTCGACGGCAGCAGCGTCGGCGCGTTGAGGTGGATGCCGATGACGATGCCCGGCGGTTCCGGCCAGAGCGTCGAGTTCAGCGTTCCTCCTTGTTGCGGCTCGGCGCGCGCAGCACCTGCCCCGGCAAGGGCCAGCGCAAACACGACCGCCATCAGGCGGCCTATCAATCCCATTGTGGTTCTTCTTCGCATGACGTTCTCCCTCACTCACGCATTGCAGTGACTATCGAGCAACAAGTGTCCTTGAGAAAGAGCCATTGCCGGCTATTGTCATGGGGCCACTCCGGGAAAATGAAAGGGAGCAGTCCGATGGACGCCGACGAGGAGAAATCGGGAGGCATTTTCCGGGCGATCGAAAGCGACCCGTCCATTCCCCTGCAGCGTCGGGTTTATGAGCGTTTCGCAACGGCGATCCTCGACGGCCAGTTGCGTCCGGGCGACAGGCTGCCGTCGACGCGCGAACTGGCAAAGACGCTTGGCGTTGCCCGCAACACCGCGACCTGGGCATTCGAACAACTCGCCGTCGAGGGCTTCATCGAGACGCGCCACGGCTCGGGCACCTTCGTCTCCTCGCAACTGCCCGACGCCGGCAGCGGCGGCCGGCTGCGCGTGCCGCAGGACGAGGAGACCGCCGCCGCGCGGCTGGCACGGCGCGCGGAACGGTTTTCCGTTGTCGCGCGGTCGCTGCGCATCCCGCAAAAACCGGTTCCCTTCAGGATCAACATGCCGGCCGTCGACGCCTTTCCGGTGGCGCTGTGGCGCCGGCTGATGAAGTCGCTCCTATCGGAAAGCGGCGTTGGCGCCGGCTACCTTCTGGGCGAAACCGAGCCGGCCGGGTACGGACCGCTGCGCGAGGCGATCGCACGCTACCTGATGATCAGCCGCGGCGTCACCTGCACGCCCGAGCAGGTGGTGATCGTGGCCGGCGCGCAACAGGGGCTCGATCTCGCCGCACGCCTGCTGCTCGACCCCGGCGACAAGGTGTGGTGCGAGGATCCGGGCTTTCCCGGCTCCGTTGCCGCGCTGCTAGCCGCCGGGGCGACGATCGGCGCCGTGCCGGTCGACGCCGACGGCATCGACGTGGAGACCGGCATGCGGCTTCATCCCGATGCGCGCCTCGCGGTCGTGTGCCCGTCCTCGCAATTTCCGCTCGGCAGCACCTTGTCTCTGGCGCGCCGGCTGGCGTTGATCGAATGGGCCCGCCGGCACGATGGCTGGATCATCGAGGACGACTACGACAGCGAATTCCGCTATCGCGGCCGCCCGGTGCGGTCGCTCCAGGGGCTCGATGGCGGCGTGCGGGTCGTCTATATCGGCACGTTTTCCAAGGTGCTGTTTCCCGGATTGCGGCTCGCCTATCTCGTCGTGCCGAAACCCTATGTCGACCTGTTCGTCAACGCCCGGATCGTGGCCGGCCGGCAGTCGCCGACCTTCGAACAGGTGCTGGTCGAGAAATTCATGACCGAAGGCCATCTCGCGCGCCATATCGCGCGCATGCGCCGGCTCTACGCCGAACGACGGACGGTGCTGATGGAGACCTTCCGCCAGGCCATTCCCGATCATCTGCGGTTACGACCGTCCGACACGGGGCTGCAAATGCTCGGTTGGCTGCCGGACGGCTGGGACGATGCCGAAATCGCAAGACGTTCGGCGGCAGCCGGCCTTGAAA
Source organism: Nitratireductor sp. StC3 (assembly GCF_003015025.1). Lineage (NCBI taxonomy): Bacteria > Pseudomonadati > Pseudomonadota > Alphaproteobacteria > Hyphomicrobiales > Phyllobacteriaceae > Nitratireductor > Nitratireductor sp. StC3. The sequence goes on from NZ_PYBP01000004.1 coordinate 421,418, forward strand.
TGACGCCTCTGTCGCGACTGACCGTGGACCGCACGCTGCCGCCGGCGCTGCTTCTCGGCTTCGGCAATTTCACCGCCGTGGAGATGAAAAACGCGGCGGCGCGGCTGGCCGCGATCATGGAGGACTACCGCAACGAGCGGCCGGCCGCCGGCTGAAGCGCCCAAACGGCCCTGCCGATCCGCTACTGCGCGGATGATGCGGGGATCTCGACCGTCCCGCCGCTGCGAAAGGCGGCCTCGGCGGCCAGACAGATCTCGACGGCGAGCCTGGCCTCGACGGGCGAAAAGATCGATCGGCCCTCGCGAAAGCCGGCAAAGGCGCGGCGCAGGTTTTCCTCCAGTTCGAAGACCTCGCCCGACTGCGGGATTGCCACCTCTTCCGGCTCGCCGTCCCGCCGCTGCACCTTCAAAAGGAAATCGGGATGTTCGGTGCGGTCCATCGCGCCCGACCACCAGGTGCGGGCCGCGCCCGCCTCGCCGGCGACCTCCAGCAGCGTGTGATGCTCGAAGCCGGACAGGCACTGGCTGAGCAGGGCCATCGACCCGTCCTCCCATTCCAGCGTGGTGGCGAAATTGCGCACCAACCCGCTTTCGCCGCCATTGCCGATCGCCCGCACCCGGGCCGGCTTGCCGTTTTCGGCCGCGTACCACATCACCAGATCGAAGAAATGAACCAGCTCCTCCAGAATCCAGGAGCCGACCTTCTCGGGATCGTAGCGCCAGCCGCCGGAACCCTGACGGAATTTGTGTCTGAACAGCGACAAATGCTGATAGCGCACCTTGCCGAGGTCGCCCGAAGCGACGATGTCGCGCATGGCGCCCCATTGGCGCGACACCCGCAATTCGTGATTGACCGCCACCAGGCCGCCGCTGCGCGCGCTGGCGGCGATGATTTCGTCGCACTGGTCGAGCGTCAGGCCGAGCGGCTTTTCCAGGAACACGTTGGCGCCGGCGTCGAGCGCGGCGGTGGCGAAACGGCTGTGAACATGGTTGGGCACGGTGATGTCGACAACGTCGAACCCGCCGGCCGAAAGCATGGCGTCGTAGTCGGTGTAGCGTGGCACGTCAGGCAGCTTGTCGGCGGCCGCCCTGGCCGAATTCTCGCCATGGCAATAAAGGGCGACGATCTCGGCATCGGCGATCGCCGACAGCGCCTTGGCATGCATCTGCCCCCATGCTCCGAAACCGGCAAGGGCGACGCGCGTGACATTTGTGGTCATGGACTGGCCTTTCGTTTTGCGTGTTTGGCGAGGCTTTGCAGGTAAGCCGGCAGCGACAAGGCGACCGCCCGGCCGCCGCGCGACCGTGTCAGTGATCGTGCAACACTCCATCTCGATAATACGGCGTCTCCCACAAGCGCGGGACGGGCTCGCAAAATTGACCGGCGTGCAGCAGGCCGCGTGGGCGAAAGAGCATCGCCCCCTCGCGCTCCACGCCGGCCACGTCGACGAAGGGATAGCGCGCCTCGACCGTCTCGAGCAGGCTGATGTCGGCCGGCGCGCCGACCGAGAGATGACCGAGATCCGGGCGCCGCATGGCTTTCGCCGGCGCGTCGGTCGCCATGGCGATCACATCCGACAGGCCGACGCCGCAGGTCGCCAGCTTGCTCATCGTGTGCAGGAGATCGAAGGCCGGGCCGTCCACGCACAACATATGCACGTCGCTGGAGACGATATCGGGCGCGAAATCGTGCGCGATCGCCGCCTCGGCGCTGGAAAAGCCGAAGGCGCCCATGCCGTGGCCGATATCGAACAGCACACCGCGCCGCCGGGCCTCCAGCAGCGCCGGCAAGAGACGGCCGGCATCGTCGACCGGCGCGTTGGGCGCCGGCCGGAAGCAATGGGTAAGAATGTCGCCCGGCCGCAGCCGGGCCAGGATCTCGTCATAGCCGGGCGGCGGCTTGCCGACATGGGTCATCACCGGCAGGCCGGTCTGCCGCGCCGCCTCGAGAGCCCGCTCCAGCGCCTCAAGACCGATCCGGCCCGACGTGCCGGCGCCGAGGCGCACCTTGATGCCGACGACGACGTCGCGATTTTCACCAACAACCGCCACGCAGCGCTCGACTGAAAGCAGTTCGGAAAGGCTCGCCTCGCCGAACATCAAGCCTCTGTCGAACGCGAAGATGCCGGGAAAGGAAATGTTGAGGAAAGCCAGGACGCGCGAGCGCGAAGGCGTGATGACGAAGTCCCTGAGCCCGGCGAAATTGCCGGCGCCGGCGCTGCCGGCATCGACCATGCAGGTCACGGCCGACCGCTCGGCGACCGGATCGGGCGCGACCCCGTAGGAGGTGGCCCGGTGGTAGATATGGGTGTGCAGGTCGATCAGTCCCGGCGTCACGAGGAGGCCGCGCAGATCGCGAACCGCGCGCGCGGACCCCGGATCGAGGCTGGCTGCGACCGCCGCGACCCTGCCATCGGAGATCGCGATGTCGCGCACCCCGTCGATGCCGTTGCGCGGATCGACCAGCCTTGCGCCGGTCAGAAGCAGGTCGTGCGGCGGTGCCTCGCTCACCATTGCAGCGGCGTGCCGTCATAGGACAGGAACTGGCCGGTTTCGTGATTGCCGAGCCGACCGATCACGCCGCGCATGGAGGTCACGCTGACGTCGACCGACAACGCGCCGCCTCCGCCGCCGCCGGCCGTGTCGACCCAGCCCGGATGAATGAGCAGCATGGTGATGCCGCGGGCGAACAGGTCGACCGCAAGACTGCGGGTCAAGGCGTTGAGGCCGGCCTTGCTGGCCCGGTAGCCGTAATGCCCGCCCGACAGGTTGAGGCCGATCGACCCCATCCGGCTGGTGATGACGGCCACGCGGCGCTGCGTGCTGGCCGCGACATTGTCGACGAAGGTTTCGACAAGCCGCAACGGCCCGATCGTGTTGACTTCGTACATCCGGCGCACATAGTCGAAATCGAGGCTGCCGAGACGGCCGGTATCCAGCCCCACGCCGGCGTTGGAGATCAAAAGATCGACCGGTTCGTCGCCGAGTTCGCGCTTCAGAGCGGCGAACTGGGCCGGATCGGTCACGTCGAGCGCGTGGTTGCGGATCGACGGCTGAGCATCAATGGCGTTCGCCGGATCGCGATGGGTGGCGATCACCGCCCAGCCGTCGCGCGCATATTGGCGGGCAAACTCGCGCCCGAGCCCGGTGTCGCAGCCGGTAATCAAGACCGTCGGCATGTCCGTCCTCCCGTCGGGCCGCTTCGGCCCGCTTGCTTTTCGTTTCGCGCTCCGGTCACGCCGACCCCGCCTCGAAACGCCAGCGCATGATGTGACGCGCGTCTCCACCCGGGGCGAGGAAAACCATCGAGGGTTTTTGCGCCAGTTCCCCGGCAAAACCGCTCGGATCGCCGTGACCGGTCCAGGCCTCGATGCACAGGAACCGGGCGGGCGGGCGGGCCCACAGCGCGAAATGGGCAAACCCCTCCGTCTCGACCGCGATCGCCGCACCGCCGGGCGAGACGAAACGCAGGCCTCGGCTGCGGGCGTCGAGAAAACACAAAGCCTCGCGCGCCATCAGATCGCCGGCCAGCGGCAGGTCGCGCCCCTCGAGCGGGAGCGCGCGGCGCGCCTCGGTAAACAGCCCGTCCGGGTCGATCGCCGGCACCGAGGCCTGCTCAGCGCTCTCGAACAGGATGCGATAGTCTTCGGGTTCGCCGTCGGCGAACGGCCAGCGAAAGCCGGGATGCAGGCCGAGCGCATAGGGCAGCGGGCCCGAACCCGGGTTGGTCAGCGTAAAGACGGCCTCGACCGCCCGTTCGCCGAGGCGATAGAACACCTCCAGGCAGAACGCGAACGGATAGGCGGCGCGGGTCTCGTCATTGTCGCGCAACCTTAGCCGAAGCGTCGTTTCGGTGCGTTCGACCGGCACGAAATCCTGGCCGGCCGCAAAACCGTGCGTGGGCATGGGATAGCGGCGGCCATCGACCCTGATCATGCCGTCCTTGACCCGGCCGACGACCGGAAACAGCAGCGGGCTCGACCGCGGCCATTGCGGCCCTGCGGACCACACGAGCTCATCCGGGCCCACACGCCATGCAACGACCTCCGCGCCACGACGGCGTATGCGCAGGCGGCTCGTCCCGCTCCGCAGAACCGCCTCTTCGCTCACCGTCTCCCCCGGACAGTCAGGTCGCCAACCGCAGCCAGCAGGACGCGACGCGGCAGTTCAAGCCCCGGCGCGCGCATTCCTTGCTTTGCGGACATGCCACCTTCCTGCTGTCTCGACCGACGCCCGCCTGAACTCCGATAAGGTCGCGGACCGGACAGTCCAGCAGATACCCGATGATGCGGCCTGCGGACAGAGCCGGTTTCGAGCGAAACGACAGGTCCAATCTCAACATTCTCGCCACCGGACACAGGCCTCGACGACACGTCGGTGGGTAAACGCCGAGACCGCCACGAACCTGGATTTGCGCACCACCGGCAAACGGACCACAATAAGACAAGGCTTGGGCCGGCGGCCTAAGACGGCTCCGTTCAACAGGGAGCGAGTGCGAACGAGCAATGGCTTGCGCGTTCGCCGACGCAGAGTCGGCTTTGGCTTGCTCCCGCCGGCCGGCTGGCCTAATCGACTGGACCGGCTCCAGTCAGGCCGCCGGTTATGTTGGTGAATTCGTGGTATCACAGATATCGGGAGCAAAACGATAGAGACACGCCAGCTCTCCTATTTCCTCGTCGCGTGCCAGCACAAGAACCATGCCGAGGCCGCCGCGCATGCCGGGATTTCCGCCTCGGCGCTGAGCGAAAACCTGCGGCTGCTCGAGGAGGAGCTGGGCATCAAGCTGTTCCAGCGCGGGCCGCTCGGGCACTATCCGAGCGAGGCCGCGCGCTGGCTCTACCAGCGCGTCGAGGTGGCGCTGCAACGGATCGAAACCCTCGAGGCGGGAGCGGACCGGGTCCGCGACGTGCGCTTCAAGCGCCTGGAAATCACCACGCCGCTGCAATTCATGCTCGGGCGTCTCTCGCGCGCCGCGAGCCAAGCCGTGCGGGATCTGGGAAAAACACACCCTCAAGCGCTCGCCCGGGTTCAATTCCGAACCAACTGGCTGGCCGAGGACGGCGACCTGGCTTTGCCCATTCCCGGCCGCTCGGCCCCGGTCGAACGCGTGACGCTGGAATATGTGGACGAGGCGGATCCGGACGATCTGCTGTTTCAGGACGACTGGATCGCGATCACCAATTTCGATCGCAGCCTGGAACAGGGCCGCGTGATCGATTTCGACACTTTGCGAAACCTGCGCCTTTTGCTGCCGCCATTGCTGCCGGCGCAGACGCGGCATGCGCGCGCCTATTGCGCCCGTCACAACCTGCCCGAACCGGTAATCGTGGAGGAGGACGTGGGGACCTTTCCCACGCTTTCGCGCGATGCCCGCCCATTCGCGCTGCTTGCGCCGCGCAGTCTTGTCGCCGGGGGACTGTCGCGCCTGCAACTCGACCATGTCAGCCTGCCGCGTGAACTCGTCAGCCCGGTCGCGGCCAGCGTTCACGACGGCAGCGAACTTGGTCAGGCCTATGTCGAGCACCTGAAGCGCATCCTCAAGGAGCCCGACCGCCCGGTCGTCTACGACCCGCACATCACGCTGCGGCAAATGCGCTACTTCCTGGTTCTCTTCGACCAGATGAACATGACCGCCGCCGCACGCAAGCTGAACGTCGTCCAGCCGGCGCTGTCCAATCAGTTGCGCAAACTCGAGGCAATGATCGGCCGACCGCTGTTCGAGCGCCAGCGCACCGGCCTGAAGCCGACTCCGCAGGCCGAAGCTCTCGCGCCGCTGATCGAGGAAGCCGTCGAGCTTTGCAGCAACGTGACGGTGGAGGCGCGCCGCCAGGCCTCGCAACAGGGCCGCAGGCTGACCGTCGGCGTGGTTCCGCTTCTCAACCATCGCGGCACGCTGGTGAAAGCCATCGCCGGTGCGCTCGAGGACTGGACCACGGCGTATCCCGACGTCAAGCTGCACGTGGTCGAGGCGGCGGCGACGGTGCTGCACCGCTGGGTCGAGACCGGCCAGATCAGCCTCGGCCTGGTCGAGGCGCACGTGTCGCGCTCGGTTCAGCTCGATCTGAACAGCCAGGACCGGCTGGTGGTCGTCTCGAAATCCGGCCGCGCCATGCTCGCGCCCGGAGATGTGCCGCTTGCGCGGCTTGCGGACCTGCCCCTGGTGCTGCCGAGCGACACGTTCGGCCTTCGGCAACTGATCAACAGGGCCGCCGAGGAAGCCCGCGTTTCCATCGTGCCGCGCATCGAGGTCAATTCACTCGCCGTGGTGCTGGCGCTGGTGCGCCGCATGCCGCTGGTGACGGTCATGCCGGAAACGACGGTCCAGCCGTTCGTGGCCGAAGGCGCCTTCCAGATCAACACCATCGTCGAGCCGGCGATCCACCGCCGGCTGTCGATCATCTTTTCGACGTCGCGCAGCCTGACGGAGATCGAGCGCGCCCTGGTGGACACGCTCAGGCGCCACCTGGCATAGGCGGCGCCCCAGGCTAGCGCATCGAACGGTAACGGGAAAAATGCCGTTCCGGCGCGCCAAACACCAGTTCGTTGACCAGGATGCGCTTGACGTAGCGGCCGACCGCGTGCTCGTCGGTCATGGCGATGGCGCCGTGAATCTGGATCGCCTCCTCGCCGATCAGCCGGCCCGACCACACGGACTGGATCCAGGCCGCGACCGCCAGCGCTCCGGCCTCGTTCCGATCCGGGGCAGCCGCCGCCGAGGCGACCAGGGAACGGACCTCGTCGAGCTTGATCCACATGTCGACCAGCCGGAACTGCAGGCTCTGGAACGAACCGATCGGCCGGCCGAACTGCTTGCGCAACTTCGCATAGTCGAGCGTCTGCTCGTAAAGCACCTGCATGGCGCCGAGATTGTCGGCAGCCGCGGCAAGCAGCGCCTCGGTCTCCACTTCGCGCAGCAGCGCTTCGGCCTCGCCGTCCTCGTCCAGGCGGTCGACCGCGACATCGTCGAAACCGACACGTCCCGCCTTGCGCCCGTCCGGCAGGGGCTGGACCGTGATCGTCACGCCTGGCGCGTCGGCCCGCACCAGAAACAGGCCAGTCTCCTCGGTCGCGCCGATCCGCGCCACAGCCAGCACCGCGTCGGCCTCGTCGACGGACAGGACATGATCGCACGCGCCGACCAGGCGCCAGCCGGCGCCGGCCGGGTGCGCCGCAAGCGTCGGGGCGGCGCCGACCGCAAAGGCCGCCGCAACGCGCTGCTCGCCTTCCATCACCGCCGCAAGCGCGTGCGAAGCGCGCGGGCAGCGCGCCAGCACGCCGCCGGCCATGACGGCGAACGGCAGATAAGGGGTTGCCAGCAGCCCGCGACCATGGCCCTGCATGACGGCCGAAACACCGGCCGTGCCGAGCCCGAGCCCGCCGACCTCTTCGGGATAGGGCAGGTAGAGCCAGCCGAGCTCGGCCAGTTCCTTCCAACCGTTTTCTATCTGAGCCTTGCCTTCCGACCGGTTTGCGACGTAGCGCGCCACCGTATCGGTAAGCATGTGGAGTTCATCATCAAGATTGGTGCTCATCGCCGCTCACCCGAGTTCCAGAATCTGCTTGGCGAGGATCATGCGCTGAACCTCGTTCGATCCGCCCCAGATCGTCAGCTTGCGCTGGTTGAGATAGGTCGCGATCGCGCCCATCGCCGACGGATTGTCGGACGGTTCCAACGCATCCAGGAAGGCCTCGGAATGGACGAGGCAGTTCTCGGCGTGCAGGTCGACCCTGAGCCTCGACAGCGCCTGGGCGATCTCGGTGCCGCGAATCTTGAGCTTCGAGGCTTCCGGACCGGGATTTTCGCCGCCGACGCTGCGTGCCAGGAGGTGCAGCTCCATGTGCTCCAGCGCCAGAAGCTCGATTTCCAGGCGGGTCAGCCGCTCGGCCAGGCGCGCGTCATCGGCCTTGCCGAGTGCCTCGGCGTCGGCCCGGATCTCGGAAAGGACACGCCGCGAGCGCGCCGCGCCCGACATCGAAAACCGCTCGAATTCCAATAGGAACTTGGCATAGGTCCAGCCCTGGCCCTCCTCGCCGATGCGGTTTTCGACCGGCACCAAAACATCGTTGAAGAAGACCTCGTTGAACTCCTCGTCGCCGTCGATCGTCTTGATCGGGCGCACGGTGATGCCGGGCGAACGCATGTCGATCAACAAGAAGGAGATGCCGCGCTGCGGCTTCACCTCGAGATCGGTCTTGACCAGGCAGAACATCCAATCGGCCCAGTTCGCCCAGGTGGTCCAGATCTTCTGGCCGTTGACGCGATAGTGGTCGCCCTCGCGCACCGCCGTGGTCTTCAGCGCGGCGAGATCGGAACCGGCCCCCGGTTCGGAATAACCCTGACACCAGAAGTCCTTGTTTTCGCGGATACCGGGCAGGAAACGCGCCTTCTGCTCGTCATTGCCGAAGGTGAAGATGACCGGACCGGCCATCGCAATACCGAACTGGCACGGATGCGGACATGACAGGGCGCCATATTCGCGCTCGAACAGATAGCGCTGGGTCTGGGTCAGGCCCGGTCCGCCGGCGGAGGCGGGCCAGCCGACCGCGTACCAGTTGCGGGCCGCCAGAACGTCCTGCCAGGAGGTGTAGTCGTCCCTGGTCAGTCGTTGATTGTAGCGCACCTTGCGCGCCAGTTCGGCAGGCAGGTTGTCGCTCAGATAGGCGCGGACCTCGGCGCTGAAGGCCTTGTCCTCTTCGGAAAAAATCATCGTCATGGTCTGGTTCCGCTGTCAGGTGTCAGATGACGCCGGCTGTCCGCAGCCGCGCGATCTCGCCCGCGTCCATGTCGAGCATGTCTTGCAGGATCGTGCCGCCATGCTCGCCCAACTCCGGCGCCGGACGCGCCTCGCCCCGGTCGAGCCCGGCGACATGAACGGGCTGTTCGGGCAGTCTGAGTGTGCCGAGCCTGTTGTGGTCGACCGTCGTCATCAGCCGGCGATGATGCGCATGGGCGCTATCGGCCGCCTCAGCGACGTTCCACACCACCGATGCGGGAATGCCGGCCTCGGCCAGGCGTTCGACCGCGGCTTCCGGCGCCAGCGCCCGCGACCAGGACTCGATTTCGACGCGCAGCGCGTCGCGATTGACGCGGCGCTCGCGGTCGGAGGCATAACGCGGATCGTCGGCCAGTTCCGGCCGGCCGATGGTGGCGGCGAAACGGGCAAACAGCGAATTGTTGGCGATCGCGATGATGATGGTGCCGCCGCTGGCCGCGAAGGCGCCGAAAGGAGCCGATAGCGGATGCTGGTTGCCCTGCCGGGTCGGCGGCACGTCGGTCACCTGAAGCTGCGCCAGAGCGGTCGGAAGCAGGGAAAACAGCGAATCGAACATGGCGATGTCGAGCGTGGCCCCCTCGCCGGTCGTCGCGCGCCTATAAAGCGCCGCAGCGATCGCGAAGGCGGCGTAAAGGCCCGACACCGTGTCGCCGACCGAATCGCCAACCATCATCGGCTCGCCGTCGGGCTCGCCGGTGATGCTCATCAGGCCCGACAGCGCTTGGGCGACGACGTCGTAGCTCGGCGCGCGAGCCAGCGGCCCGTCCTGACCGAAACCGGAGATCGAGCAGTAGATCAGATCGGCGCGCTCGCCGCGCAGCGTCTCGGCGCCGATGCCGAGCTTGCGGGCGACGCCGGGGCGGAAATTCTCCACCACCACATCGCTCTTGGCCGCCAGGCGGCGCGCGATCGCCCGGCCTTCCTCGCTCTTCAGGTCGAGCCGGATGCTGCGTTTGTTGCGGTTGATCAGCTCGAAACTGACGCTGATGCCGTGGGAAAAGGCGCCCATGGAGCGCTGGTCGTCGCCGGTGGGCGGCTCGACCTTGATGATCTCGGCGCCGAGATCGGCCAGCATGGCGGTGCAGAACGGGCCTGCCAGAACCCGGCTGAAGTCGAGCACGGTCACCCCGGCGAAGGGCTTGGACGAAGACATTTTCATCTCCAGTTCTAAAGCGCGCCCTAGCGCAGCAGATCGGGCAGCCAGGTTGCGAGCTGCGGGAACAAAACAACGAGCAGAAGCGCGATCACGTTGGCGATCAGGAACGGCGTGATGCCGCGGAAAATCGTTCCCAACGGAATGTCCTGGCGCAGCCCCTTGATGACGAACACATTGATGCCGACGGGCGGCGTGATCATGCCGATCTCGATGACCATGACATTGACGATGCCCCACCAGACCAGATCGTATCCGAGCCCGCTGATGATCGGCACCACGAAGGGAAGCGTCAGCACCATGCCGGCAAGCGCGTCGAAAACGCAGCCCAACAGCACGTACATGGCGATGATCAGGAAGATGATCACCAGCGGCGGCACGTCGAGGCTCTGCACCCAGGTCGCGACTTCGCTGGGCATATGCGACAAGGTGAGGAAATAGCCGAAAATATTGGCGCCGATCACGATCATGTAAAGCATGGCGATCGAACCGGCCGACCCGAACAGCGTCTCGGCGAAGGTGGCGCGCGTCAGGGATTTTCTCGCCAGCGCAAAGATCAGCGTGAGCACCAGACCGACCGCAGCACCCTCGTTGACGGTGAAGAAGCCGGAATAGATGCCGCCCATCACCACGACGATGATACCGAGCGGCGCCCAGGCGCGCCCCGTCTCTCGCATCCGGCCACCCCAAGCGATGCGCTCGCCGGCGCCGGCCAATTGCGGCGAGATCAGCAATTGCACGCGGATGGCGAGGACGAACAGGGCGACCGACAGGATGCCGGGAATGATCGCGGCAAGAAACAAATCGATGACGAACTGCTCGACTTGGACGGCATAGATCACCATGATGATCGACGGTGGGATCAGCGACCCGAGTGTCCCGCCGGCCGCCAGCGTGCCCGTGCACAGCGACAGCGCGTAGTTGCGCTTTTCCATCTCCGGCAGGGCAATCTTGGCCATGGTGGCGGCGGTGGCGATCGACGACCCCGCGATGGCGCCGAAACCGGCGCAGCCCAGAATGGTCGCCATCGACAACCCACCCCGATAATGGCCGATCCAGGTGTTGGCGACGCGGTAGATGTCGGCTGAGATGCCGGCCGCACCGGCGAAGCCGCCCATCAACAGGAAGAACATCACGACCGCGAAATCCTGGTTCGTGAGCATGTTGACGGTTTCGGTGCCGAACAGGGAAACCATGCCCGACAGATTGCCGGTCAACATCACGTAACCCGCAGCCCCTACCGCCGCCATGGCGATGCCAACGGGCACATGCAACAGGATCGCGGCAATCAGGCAGGCGAGCCCGACGAGGCCGACTTCAATCGGTGCCATCGGGCCCCTCCTTTTTCTCGACGCGTTCGGAGACCGCCGATGCGTCCGTCAGCCCGGTTGGATCCTGCGCGGTGGAGCGGATGTCGCCGGCCGCGGCGACGACCAGGGAAAACTGGACGGGAACACATAGAATGAACAAGGCCGTCGTCAGTACCCATACCGGCCAGACGGGGATGTAGATCAGCCAGGTGGTCTGGCCGGATGTGTAGACGTCGATCGTGTAGACGCAAAGCTGCCAGGCGATCAGCACGAAGACGGCGAGCATGACGACATGGCCGAGGAAATCGAGCACTGCCCCCAGACGCCAATGCGCCATGCCGGCGAAACGCACCGCGACATGCTGGTTGGTGGCCAGCGAGGCCGGGAAACAGGCGGCGGCGGCGATCACGATGATCAGGTCCGAGATGTCGCTGAAGCCGGTGACCGGCATACCGAACAGTTCCCGCCCGGCAATGTCGACCATGGTCATGATCGACAGGACGACGAGGGCGGCAAGCCCGATCGTGGCCGTGAACTGGGCAAGTCTGCGAATATTTGCCAGCAATGTCATGGGGGAGCTCTCGGCTTGCCGCGCGCTGACGCGCAGCGGGGCCCGGCGGCCGCGGCCAAGCCGCAACCGCCGGTCCGGTTTTTACTTGTCGGCGCGCACGGCGTCGCGAGCGGACAGCATCTCCTGATACAGGTTCACGCCGTCCTTGTCGGCATCCCAACGCTCCTTGAGGCCTGCAAAGGCATCCTTGAGCGTATCGATGTCCTCGGCGGAGAACTCGACCATATTATGCTCGGCGTCGGCCTCCAGGCGCGCTGCGGACTCCTCGTTCTGCTTGTCCAGGTTTTCGGCCAGGACATCGGAGAACCACATGCCGCGATATTTGTCGAAGGCGGCCTTGGCCTTGGGCGGCAGGCTCTCATAAGTGTCCTTGCGCATCGGGAACATCACCGCGACATTGCCCAGCGGGGCATTGATGACGTGGTAGCCGGCCGCGTCGGCAATGCGGAAGTTGAACATGTTGCCGATATCCATCAGCGTGCCGTCGACCACGTTGCGCGAGATGTTCTCCGCGATCTGGGTGGCCGGCATGCCGCCGACGGGAACGCCGCCCATCGCCTGCACGACCGCGCCCTGGACCGGGCCGCCGGCGCGCAGCTTGAGGCCGGAAATATCCTCGACCGTGGCGAGTTCCTTTTTGCTGTGCAGATAATAAGGCCCGACCTCGGCGATACCGACGAGCTCGAGCTCGTCAAAGCCGGTAAACAGGCCCTTTTCGTAGAGCGCATAGGCGGTCAGGCTGGCCTCGCGCGTGTTTTCGAACACGAAGGGCAGCTCGAACATTTCCAGTTCCGGGAAACGGCCAGGCGTGTAGGAGGCGACAACTTCGGCGATGTCGACGACGCCGTCCTCGACCAGCTTGAGCTGGGTGGTCGGGCTGGCGCCCAGCGTGCCGCCGGGATAGTGCTCGATCTTGAGCGTGCCTTCGGCGGCTTTCTCGACCGCCTCGATGAACGCGGGGATCGAAATCGAATTGGTCTTCGTGCCGGGCGGGAAGGCGCTGGCGAATTTCAGCACCACAGGCGATTCGGCCAGAGCCGGCTGCACGAACGCGCTGCCCAGAAGCATGGCAGCCATGGTCAGTTTTTTGATCGTTGTCATCGTCTCTCCCTTTCGAGCTCGCGCCTGGCGACCAGGAACACGGCTATGTTCGTATGACGGCGAAAATTATCGTGTGTGCGGGCACCCGCGCTGAAATAGGTTTTGCGAAACTGGACAATCACGAAAGACGAAGCTCGAGCGGTTTGCGGCCTAGCTTTTCCAACGTTTGACGATTCCAGCATCGATATCGACCAGGTCGAGTACCCGGCCGACCGTGTGATCGACCATTTCCTCGACCGTGTCGGGACGGGGATAGAAGGCGGGCACCGGCGGCATGACGATCGCGCCCATTTCCGTCACCGAGACCATGTTGCGGCAATGGCCCAGATGCAACGGGGTCTCGCGGAACAGAAGCACCAGCCGCCGCCGTTCCTTCAGGCTCACATCGGCAGCGCGCGAGACCAGCGTGCCGCAGGCCCCGGACGCGATCTCGCCCAATGTCTTGGCCGAGCACGGCGCGATGAACATGCCGTCGACGCGAAACGAACCGCTGGATATGGAGGCGGCGACGTCGTCGTTGGAGTGCACGTGATCGGCCAGCGCGTGGATATGGGCCTGCTTCAAATCGGTTTCGTGGGCCAGCGCGACGACGGCAGAGCGCGACATCACCAGATGTGTCTCGCAGCCGAGCGCGCGCAAGACCTCAAGCAGCCGGATGCCATAGACATGGCCCGAGGCTCCGGTGATCGCGACAATGAAGCGTTTGGTCATATGCCCTCGCAAGGCGTCGGACGCCCCCGGTCCTAGTAGGACTCGAGGTCGCGGCGCACCTTTTCATAAATCTCTTCGGGCGGACGCACGAATTCCGAGCGGCCGCCCGGCTCGCCGTCGCCCGGACGGGTGGTGGCGATCATGCCGATCTTGGTGACCACCAGGTCCTCGTGCACCGGATCGCAGCGGTCCGCCTTGACGCCCGGCAGCACGATCAAATCCTCATGCGCCCGGAACCGGGCCGCCAGCGACCATTCGACCTGACGCCAGTCTTCGGGATCGACGTCGTCGTCGACGACGATGACCAATTTCAAGAGGTTGACCGAGCCCATCGCCAGCATCACCGCGCGCTTGCCCTCGCCGAGGCGCGGCTTGTGCATGGTGATGACGGCGTGCAGGCGGCCCATGCCGCCTTCGGTGACGAAGACACGGCGGACGGCCGGAATGGCGCGCTTGAGATCGCGCGTCAGCGTCGCGCCGATCGACACCGCTCCGATCAGGCAGTGCTCGCGCGCATAGCCGGGCAGGATTGCCTGATAGATCGCATCCTTGCGGTGCGTCACGCAGCTCGCCTCGACGCCAATTCCGGGGCCGTAATAAACATAGAAGCCGGGGAATTCGGAAACCGCACCTTCCTCGATCAGGTCGTCGGGCTTGAGCCGGCCCTCGATGACGATTTCCGCATGGGCCGGCACCTCGAGATCGACCGTCTTGCACTTGACGAGTTCGATCGGCGCACCGAGCAGCGCACCGGCATTGTCGAATTCGTCATCGCCGAGTTCGAGATAGAGCTGCGAGCCGAGCAGGACGGCGGCATGATTGCCGATCGCAACGGCGATCTCCAGATCGCGTCCGAGATGACGGGCCTTTTCGGCCATTTGCGCGAGATGGTGGTTCTTGGCAATGCCCGCCATCATGCGCCCCCCGCCTTCGAGCCGGAAGCGCGCGATGGAGACGTTGCGGCGGCCGGTTTCGGGGTCCTTGGCCACGATCACCCCGGCGGTGATATAGGGCGCGCCCTCCTTCTCGAACCAATGCGGCACCGGCATGAGTTCGCCGATGTCGAAGGGCGCCTGGTGGACGACCTCCTGCACCGGCCCGTCTTCGACCACGACCGGCTTGACCGGCTGGCGCAGCGCCGCCAAGCAATGCGCGTCGAGGTCCGCTTCGGCGATATTCAGCGCGCGGGCGAAACGGGCGCGGCGATTATAGAGATTGCCGACCACCGGCATGGCGTGAGCCTGCACGCGCTCGAAAAGCTGTGCGTCGCCGTCGTCGCGCAAGGACAGGACCGAGGCCAGCTCGAAGCGCGGATCGACCGGACGGGCGATCCGGTGCAGATCGCCGCTCTCTTCAAGCGCGGCCAGGAAGCCGCGCATGCTCTGGTCGATGCTCATGCCCCGGCTCCGCCCTTGCCGGTCGTGTCGAGCCGGAAATGCCGGATCTCCTTGCGCTCGATCTCGTCGAAGGACTCCTCGTAGCCCGCATCGGCATAACGCATGACGCCCGTGGTGGTGTCGTTGGTCAGGGTCATCTCCAGCCTTTCGTCCGCTTCGGCCGAGCCGTCGGCGACCAGGGTCACGCCCGAGCTTGTCATATAGCCCGAATAGCCGCCACCGCCGGAATGGATCGCGACCAGATCGGCCTGCGAAGCGCAGTTGACGAGCGCGTTGAGCAGCGGCCAGTCGGCGATCGCATCGGAGCCGTCGCGCATGTTCTCGGTCATGATGTTGGGATGCGCCATGGCGCCGGCGTCGAGATGGTCGCGGGTGAACGCGACCGGCCCAGCCAGCACGCCCTCGCGCACCATGCGGTTGACCGCAAGGCCGAGCTTGGTGCGCGCGCCGTGGCCGAGCCAGGCGATGCGCGCCGGCATGCCCTCGACCGGCACGTGCTTGCGCGCCAGCTTGATCCAGCGGGTGACGCCGGCATCGTCCTTGAATTCGTCCAGCAGCCAGTCGTCGATCTTGCGAATGTCGTCGGGATCGTTCGACAGGGCGATCCAGCGGAACGGTCCGATGGCGCGGGCAAACAGCGGCCGCAGGAAGGCCTCGGTGAAGATCGGGATGTCGAACGCGTTGTCGACGCCGCCTTCCTTGGCCTGGGTGCGGATCAGATTGCCGTTGTCGAACACCACCGCACCGGCCTTCTGGAAGGCCAGCATCGCGCCGACATGGCGCACGATCGAGCGAGTCGAGGCGGCCATCAATTCGTCGGGCGCCTCGCGGCGCATGCGACGCACCGTCTCCAGATCGTAATCCGCCGGTACATAACCGTAGATCAGGTCGTGGGCGGAGGTCTGGTCGGTGACGACGTCGGGCACAATGCCGCGCTGGCGGATCTGCTCGAAGACGTCGGCGGCGTTGGCGCACAGGCCGACCGACAGGGGTTCCTTGTTGGCACGGGCTTCTTCGATCAGCGCCAGCGCCTCGTCGAGCGTTTCGGCCCGCTTGTCGAGATACCCGACCTCGATGCGCTTTTCGATGCGCTTGGGATCGATCTCCACGCACAGGATCGCGGCCTTGGCCATCACACCGGCGAGCGGCTGCGCGCCGCCCATGCCGCCGAGCCCGGCGGTGAGCACGAAACGTCCGGCGAGATCGTCGCCGAAATTCTGCTCGGCGATACGCATGAAGATCTCGTAAGTGCCCTGAATGACACCCTGCGAGCCGATATATTGCCAGTCTCCGGCCGTCAGCCCGCCCCAGCAGATCAGGTTCTCGTCCTGCCAGCGATAGAAATTCTCCGCCTTCGCCCACTGACCGACCATGTTGCAATTGGCCATCAGCACGACGGGGGCCTTGGGGTGGGTTCGGACCACGCCGATCGGCTTGCCAGACTGGACGATCAGCGTCTCGCCATCCTCCATCGTCTTCAGCGTCTCGACGATCCTGTCGTGCGAGGGCCAGTCGCGCGCGGCACGGCCGAGCGCGGCATAGACGATCAGATTGTCGGGGTCCTCGCCGACGGCAAGCACGTTTTCCAAAAGGCGCAGCAGCCCTTCCTGGCGCCAGCCCTTGCAACGCAGCGTCGCGCCGCTCGTCACGGTAAAGTCTCGATGCATGACGGTCTCCCTAGCCGAGCGCGTAGTCTGTGAGATTGATGCCGAGCGTCGCCTCGACGGACGGATAGACCGCCGGGTCGGTGACGCTGGAGGACAGCGGGATCACCGTCTTGGGCACACGCAGCACCAGAAGCTCCATGCCCTCGACGACCTCGCCGACGCTCATCGGCACGCCGTCCGTATTCAACGTGGTGATGACGTCGGGATAGCCGGCGATGCGCTTTGCCTCGCCATCGTCGACGGCCATGTATTCGTTCATGACGTGCAGCACGCAGGCGCCCTTGCCGCTGCCGACCTGGATCGTGCCGACATCGAAGGCCTCGTTGGTGTAGACGACGTCCTTGGCAACGACCTTGCCCTGGCCGATGATCTCGCCCTTGGTCTGCTTGCAGATGGCGTCGATCACCGCCGTGCCGCCACGCGGCTCGGCCGCGATGATCGCCTCGCCCAGCGCCAGCGCCATGGAAATGCCGCCAAGCGCGGCGTGCTCGCGCACATAGGCCGCCGGCACCGGGTTGCGGCACGAGGCGATGAAACCGCCCGACATGTCGGAGGCGGTGCGCAGGATCGGCGACACCTTGGCGGTCGCGCCGCGCACCACGAGTTCGATATAGGCGTTCTTGGACCGGTTGCCGCCCACCGCCGACTGGATCATCGGCTCGGGCGAATTGGCCAGACCGATCGAGCCCATGTCGCCGGTCGGATGGGCGCGGATATCGCCGACGGCGTCGATCACCTTGGTGCCGAGGATCGCCGAGGGCAGCCAGGCGTTGAGCGTGCTCGACTTGCCGTTCTGGCCGATGATGAGACCATAGATCGGCGCACCGAGTTCTTCTTCAACCAGCCGGACCGCCTTGACGTAATCGACACCCAGCATCTGCCATTCCGTCGTGCCGGCCGGCGCGCCGATCGCGGCGGCGGTGGCAATCCAAGCCTCGTCGGGGACATCGTCCATCGATACCAGTTCCGGCTCGCCGGCATTGACGGCGGCCGTTCCCAGCATACGTCCGTGGTCGGCCCAGCCGCCGCCGCCGGCGGCATAGACCGCGCCGCCCTTGACGGCGGCCTCGATATCGTGGGCCCTCAGAATTCGTGTCATCTGGCGTCGCTCCCTTCGGATTCGGTCTTGTTGTGTCTTTCGTCCAGACGCAGCACCGCGTCGTGAATGACCGCCGCGCCGGCGGCGATCGCATCCGGTTCGGCCCATTCCTCCGGCGCGTGGCTGCGCCCGTCGCGGCACGGGACGAACACCATGGCGCTCGGCGCGATATGCGACATGAAGGCCGCGTCGTGGCCGGCGCCCGACGCCATCGGCAGGGACGAATAGCCGAGTGCGTCGGCACTTTGCGACAAGAGCGACTGCAGCGCGGTGTCGCAGGGGGCCGGATCGGTGTCAGACAAAAGCGCAAAGCGGGCGCGCTCGACGCGGCACTCGGCGGCGATCTCGCCGCTGCGCGCATCGAGCGCGGCCAGGAAACGCTCGGTGACGGCATGGTCCTCGGCGCGGATGTCGACGACGAGACGCGCCTTGCCTGGCACGACATTGGCCGCGTTCGGAAACTGCTCGAATACGCCGGTGGTGGCAACAAAATGACCGTTGCCGCCGGCGGCGGCCTCGCGTGCCGTCGAGGCGACGAAGGCCGATGTGATCGCCGCGGCCAGTCCGGCATCGCGGCGCAGGTCCATCGGTGTGGTGCCGGCATGGTCGGCACGGCCGTCGAACACGATCTCGACGCGGGCGATGCCGGCGATCGCGGTGACGATGCCAAGGTCGATGCCCTGCTGCTCCAGCACGATGCCCTGCTCGATATGCAGCTCGAAAAAGCCGACAATGTCGTCGCGCCGCGCGGCGGCGAGCCGGGCCGGATCGCCGCCGACGCGGCCGATCGCCTGATCGAGGCGTTCGCCAGTCGGGTCGCGGTAACCGAGTTGCTCGTCCGTCAGCCGGCCGGTCAGGGCGCGACTGCCCACGCAGGACAGGCCGAATTCGCTCGGCTCCTCGGCCAGGAAGTCGACGATCTCGATCGCGCAATCGAGCTGCCGGCCGGCCTCGCGCAGCGAGCGGGCGATCTCGAGCGCCACGATCACGCCGGCTACGCCGTCGAAGCGGCCGCCGGCCGGGACCGTGTCGGAATGCGAGCCGATCATGATCGTGCCGGCATCGGCGCGTGCGCCTTCCATACGACCGATCAAGTTACCGCCAGTGTCGATGCGCACCGACAGGCCGGCCGCGGCGAAGCGCTTGGCCAGCCACTCGCGCCCTTCCAGAAAAAGCGGCGAGAAGGAACGCCGGGTATAGGGCTTGTCCGGCTCGGTGATGGTGCCGAGCGCCATCAGGTCGGCCCATAGCCGGCCGCCGTCGACCGGCAGGTTCGTGCGTCGCGCCGTCATTGCCCGCCATTCTCCGCAAGCGCCCGCGCCGGCGTGACGAACCGGCCCGCGCCCGGCTCGGCCAGAACACGCGTGCCGTCGAAAACCATTTCGCCGCGCTGGAAGGTAGCGACCGGCCTGTAGTCGAGCGCCATGCCCTGATACGGGCTCCAGCCGACGACGTTGTTGCCGCTGGCGCCGGCGTCGTAACGACGCGGATCGCGCGCCATGACGACGATGTCGGCGTCGCGGCCGGGCTCGAGCGCGCCCTTGCGGTGGCCGATGCGGAACAACCGAGCCGGATTGGCGGCCAGAAGCCGCGCCGCCCAGACCGGGCTCAGCCCCCGCTTCGTCAGGCCGTCGAGAAGCAGTGCATAAAGCACTTCCAGGCCCGGGACGCCGGAGGCATTGTCGAGCATGACGGGATCGGTCTTACGATCCTCCGACCAGCTCACATGATCGGTCGACACCACTGTGACGTGGCCCGCCGCCAGGTGACGCCACAACGCCTCGACCTCGGCCCGCGGGCGGATCGGCGGGTTGATCTTGGCCTTGCCGCCGAGCCGGGCGACGTCCTCTTCCTCGTCGAGCACGAGATAGTGGATGCAGGCTTCGATGGTGGCGTCGTGGCCGCGCGCACGATGGTCCTGGCACAATTCGTAGCCGCGGCCGATCGAGCAATGCACGATATGGGCAGAACAGCCGGTCGCCGCGCCGATCTCGTAGACCTCGGCGGTCGCCAGCGCCTCGGCCAGAGCCGGGCGCGCCAGGCCGTGCGCGCGATAGTCGGTGATGCCGGCGGCCCGCACCGCCGCCTCGGCGGCGCGCACCACCTCGTCGTTCTCGTTGTGGGCGCCGGCCGCCAGCCCGTGCCGGGCGATCTCGGCAAAGCAGGCCTGCAGCATGTGCGGGGCAATGCGCGGAAAACGCTGCGGATGGGTGCCGAAGGTGGAGAACTTGAAGGCTGCGGCGCCGGCGGCGACCATCTCGGCGATGTGGCGCGGGCCGTCCTCGGGATGCACCGTGCCATAGAGCGCGAAGTCGACGCGCGCCTGCTCGCCCGCCTCGCGCGCCTTGGTCGCAAGCCGCTCGCCGGTGCAGATCAAAACGCCGTCGTCATAAGGCATGTCGACGATGGTCGTCACGCCGCCAGCCGCCGCCGCGCGCGTCGACCAGACGAAATCCTCCTGGCCGCGCTGCGAACGCGAATGGACCTGTGCGTCGATGGCGCCCGGCATGACATAGGCGTCGCCGAAATCCTGGCGCTCGCGTGCGGCCGGCGGCGTCCCCTCGCCGATGCGCTCCACCAGTCCGCCGCGGATCGCGACATAGCCGTTTTCGCGGACGCGCTGCGCATCCACCACTTGTCCAGTGATAATCAGATCGTAGTCGCTCATGGATCCTCCTAAGCCGAGGAAGGATCAAAAAACTTTGCCCATCGCGACAATCGTTTTCGCCGAAGCGCGCGATATGGGATTGCGAACTCGGCCGGCCGGCGGGCGGCCAAGGACCGCGCCGTCCCCATAGCCGGCACACTCGAGACGGCCGACACGGGCGATTGTCGCTCGTTACGATTCAGGTCCGTCTCTTGCGGGTCGCGCCATGTGAGCCGGGTCATCGAGGGCGGAAGGCGTCCGCCGTCAGCGCCAATGAGGCAATGTGGGCCCGACGGATAGAGGAGGATTTCTGGCTTATCGTAGCCCTTCAAGGGGCACAGTTGAGACGAAAATCCGAGACTCGGACGTAACCGGCGGAAAAGACCATCAACGACATCCGCCGCGCCACCTGCAAACAATGTTCGGCGGAAGAGTAGTTCCGCATCGTGCTGGAAGGCCTGCGTGGCGAGGACAACATTGCCGCGCTCTGCCGGCGCGAGGGCATAGCCGAGAGCTTCTACTACAATTGGTCGAACGACCTCCTCGAAGTGGGCAAGAAACGGCTTGCAGATGACACCGCTCAATCGGCGAGCGTTTCCTGTCGCTGTTGCGCGCGATATTGGACGCCAAGCGGCAAGAAATGGGCATCGAGCTTTTCGGCACCTGACAGCCGCATCGCCGGATCTCGCACCGCGACGACCGGGCCTGGGCGAAGCCGGTAATTTCACGACGATCTGTAATCATCAGCCGCGCGGCGCGTCTTAGGCAGCGAACGCCATCGTGCAGCATCGTGCGAGCGGCGGTCCATGACGACGCAACCACAGCGAGGACAACCAATGAAACGCATACCGACAACGGCGCTCGGACTGGCCGCCATACTTGGCGTGGCAGCCGCATCACCGGCCATGGCACATGGTCCAGGGTGGGGCGGCCCGGCTCAGGGCATGGGGCCCGGCATGATGGGCCAGGGTCAATGGGGTGGCCAAGGCATGGGGCCTGGCATGATGGACCACATGTCTTCCATGATGCCGATGATGATGCGTATGCACGGCTCGATGATGGGCGGTATGGGCATGGGCGGCGGCATGGGTATGATGGGCCCGATGGGCGCCATGACCGATCTGTTCGACAGCGACGAGAACGGGGTTTTGACTGCCGACGAATTGCGCGCCGGCCTCACCGCCCGACTGGAACAGTATGACGCCGACGGCGATGGCCGGCTGTCGCTCGAAGAATTCGAAGGGCTGCACGCGGTCATGGTCCGACCGGCCATGGTCGATCGCTTCCAGGCTCTGGACGAGAACGGTGATGGTGCCGTGACGGGCGAGGAGATCACCGCGCCGGCCGATAAGTTCGCGCGGATGGAACGCATGCGCGAGGCGATGCGGGCGCAAATGTCCGCTCAGGGCCGTCCCGGCCGACCTGGAACCATGATGGGCAACGGCCGTTCCATGATGGACGATGACGACATGATGGACGACAATTGACCGATCGGACTTTTGTGGTGTCAGGCCGCGTCCGGCGAGCGGGCGCGGCTTGGTTTTATGATATTGCAGGGAGTTTTCCATGGGCTACACGATCACCCGCACGATTGAAGGCGCCGATTTCGACGCTGTCGACTCGAAGGTCCGCAGCGTCCTGGCCGACCACGGTTTCGGCGTTCTGACCGAGATCGACGTCAAGGCAACGATGAAGAAGAAGCTCGACGAGGAGATGGACCCCTATCGGATCCTCGGCGCCTGCAATCCGACCATGGCGTGGCAGGCGATCGGCATCGAGCCGCGCGTCGGCGCCATGCTGCCGTGCAACATGATCCTGCGCCAGACCGAGGACGGCATCGAGGTCAGCGCCGTCGACCCGGTCGCCTCGATGCAGGCCATCGACAACGAAAAACTGGCCGAGGTCGCCGCCCAGGTGCGCGACATGCTTGCCAAGGTGATCGCCGCGCTTTGACACACAATACCGACGCGCCTGACAAAACCGACCAAGCCGGTTCGATCAGCCTGCCCGGCGCGGTCGCCATGGGCACCGGCGTGATGATCGGCGCCGGCATCCTGGCGCTGACGGGCCAGATCGCCGAACTGGCGGGGTCGTGGTTTGCGCTGTCGTTCCTGCTCGGCGCCGTCGTGACCGGCTTCAGCGCCTATTCCTACGTCAAGGTTTCCAACGCCCATCCCTCTTCGGGCGGCATCGCCATGATCCTGCAAAGGGCCTACGGACCGACGACCGTGGCAGCCGGCGCGGCGCTGCTGATGGCACTGTCCATGGTCATCAACGAGAGCCTGGTGGCGCGGACATTCGCCACCTATGCGCTTCGGGGCCTGGGAAGCGAGCCCGGCGGCATCGCCGTGCCGGCAATCGCCGTGGCGCTGATCCTGGCGGCCTGGCTCGTCAACGTCGCGGGCAGCCGCTCGGTGAGCCTGGT
This sequence comes from Nitratireductor sp. StC3, assembly GCF_003015025.1. NCBI lineage: Bacteria > Pseudomonadati > Pseudomonadota > Alphaproteobacteria > Hyphomicrobiales > Phyllobacteriaceae > Nitratireductor > Nitratireductor sp. StC3. The sequence continues at coordinate 444,272 of NZ_PYBP01000004.1, forward strand.
TTTGCTGGTCATGGCCGTGCTCAAGGTGGGCGGCATTGCCCTTTTCGGCGCCGCCGCGCTGTGGGCGAGCGGCCTGTCGTTCGAGGCGTCGGGCGGGGCAAGCCGCTTTTCGCCCACCGGTTTCCTCGCCTCGGTTGCACTGTCGATTTTGGCCTTCAAAGGCTTCACCACGATCACCAATTCGGGCGCCGAGATCACCGATCCGCATCGCAATGTCGGCCGGGCCATCATCTGGTCGATCCTGATCTGCGTCGTCGTATACCTGCTGGTCGCCCTGGCGGTAGGGTCCAGCCTGTCGCTCGACGCTCTGGTCGCGGCCAAGGACTATGCGCTGGCTGAGGCGGCGGAACCCGCGCTCGGGCGCACCGGGTTCTACCTGACCGTGGCCCTGGCGCTGGTCGCGACCGCGTCCGGCCTGCTGGCCTCGATCTTCGCGGTCTCGCGCATGCTGGCCATGCTCACCGAGATGAGGCTGATCCCGCACAGCCATTTCGGCATGCCGGGCGCGATCCGAGATCACATGCTCGTCTATACGGTCGTCATCGCCGCCGTCCTGGCCGTGTTTTTCGACCTGTCGCGCATCGCGGCGCTGGGTGCCTTCTTCTACCTGGTGATGGACATCATCATCCATTGGGGCGTTTATCGTCATCTGCGCCGGGACGTCGGGGCCAGCGGCTGGATTCTCTTGACCGCGATTGCGCTCGACGCGGTGGTGCTTGCCGCCTTCACGACGATGAAATGGCGGGCCGACCCGGCCATCGTCGTCATCGCTGCGGGCGCGATGGCAGCGGTGTTCGCCTTCGAGCGGGTCTATCTGGCAAGGGTCCGCCCTTCGCCGCAGCGCCCGGGTTGAACCCGGTTCCTGACCCGGTTTCCCGAAATGCGGCCGGACGATGGCAGGCGAGAGCGGCTTGCCGACGGCACTGACCGCCCCCGGCCGGCGCCGGTTTCAACGATCTGGGAATGCCGGAGGCTGTTTTGACGGCCTTGGAAACCACGGTTCCCGCCATGCGCCTCCCGGCGTTGCGGGCGCTTCGGCGCGGCTCCCTTGGCCGGTTGCCAGCCAGACGCCAATGACCGACAACACGGCACCGGCAATCGTCAGCGTCGTTACCGTTTCCTCGAAAAATGCCCATCCAACCGTCAAGCCGATCACCGGGACGATGAAACTGAAGGCCACGGCTTGCGAAACCGCGAGCCGCGCGAGAGTGATTTGCCAGAGCCAGAAGGCGAGCGCGGTTCCGGGCAGCGCGAGTCCCAGCAGCGCCAGCACGAAACGCCCGGTCCAGTCGATCCTCGTCGGGTCTTCGATGGCGATCGCCAGACCGGCCAGAAGGAACGCGCCGACTGCAAGCTGCAGCCCCATTGCCATGACCGGTGCGACGTCCTCGGCAAGACGCTTGATCGCGATGTGTCCGACCGCCACGCCGGTGGTCGCCAGCAGCACATAAGCAAGGCCGATCAGGTCGGTCGCGTCCGCGCCTGGCCGGAAGCTTGGCAGCGCGATGACGGCGACGCCGACGAAGCCGATCACGAGGCCGCTCCAGCCGGTCGCGCCGGTGCGCTCCCCCAGAAAGGCGGTCGCCAGCAGCCCGGCGATCAGCGGCTGCCCGTTGGACATCACCGTCGCCAGCCCAGGCGCGACGAATTCGGCGCCATGGAACATGCCGAAATAACCGATTCCGGTCATGCCGACGCCGGCAACGAGGATCCAGCGCCACTGCCGCCCGGCGGCCGGCCAGCTGACGCCCGTTGCCAAGGCCACCGCCATTAAGGTCGCGCCGCCGAGTGCCGCGCGCAGAGCGGCGAAAGTCAGATGCGGGGCATCGTCGAGCGCCAAGGCGATCAGGGGGTAGCACATCGCCCACAGGGCCATGACGACGACCGCCAGAAGCCGGGGCGGTACGGACATCAGGACGCATACCGGGATTGTGCCCTCACGCGGTCCCCCGGTCGTCCTCGTCAGGCCAGTCGTCCTTCCGGATCGAGCGGTTCCGTTCATGCCCGTCTCGACCATGCCCGCCATGCCCCCGTCCGCGATGTCCCCCTCCACGATGCATGAAGACGTGCATGCCGCCGCACAGCGCCAGCAATGCCGCGACGGAGAGCAGCTCGACAGGTATGGCGGCGCGATACTGGTAGACCAGAGCAGCGATCAGGCCGGTCAGGAGTGCGATCAGCGGCCAGGTTCGGCCATTGTCGCGGCGTCCGGGCGGTGAGCCACGCCCGCCTTGCGGCGGTGGATTGTGTTGCATTGGATGATCTCCTTGATCATTGCGCGCCGGCGGGCGATCGCACGGCGGCCGGCGCCGGGCCGGCACCGGCGCCGCGCTGCCGGTCGAGCCTGAGAAGCTGTGCGTTGAGCGCGCAAATGACGGTGCTCGCCGACATGAAGATCGCGCCGATGGCGGGGCTCAACACCAAGCCCCAGGAAAAGAACACGCCGGCGGCGGCGGGAATCGCGAAAGCGTTGTAGCCGGTCGCCCAGGCGAGGTTCTGGATCATCTTGCCGTAGGTCCCCCGCGCCAGGCCGAGTATGGCGGCGACATCGCCAGGATCGGAGCGCACCAGCACGATGTCGGCGGTCTCGATGGCGACATCGGTGCCCGCGCCCACCGCGATGCCGACATTGGCCTGGGCGAGCGCGGGGGCGTCGTTGACCCCGTCGCCGGTCATCGCGACGATCAGCCCGCGTTCCTGGATCTTTCTGACCGTCTCGGCCTTTTGCTGCGGCAGGACCTCGGCGATCACTTCGTCGAGCCCGATCTGTCGGCCGACCCAGTCGGCCACTTGCCTGTTGTCGCCGGTCAGCATGATACAGCGGATGCCGAGCTTCTGCAGGTCGGCGATGGCCTGCCTGGATTCGGGCCTGACGATGTCGGCAAGCGCGATCGCCCCGGCGAGTTCGTTGTCGATCAGCACGAACACAACCGTCTTGCCCTCGCCGCTGAGCGTTTCATAACGCGGATCGCCGATTTCGAACCCGTTGGCGCGCAAGTAACCGGGGCTGACGACCTTCACGTCCCGGCCCTTGACGGACCCTTCGGCGCCCTTGCCGGGGATCGCCCTGAAATCGTCGACACCCCAAAGGTCGAGCGCGTCGTTGACGATGCCCTTGGCGATCGGATGTTCCGACCGGCTTTCGACCGCCGCGGCGTAGGCGACGATTTCGGCCTCCTTGTAGCGCGTGTCGAAGACCAGAGTGTCGGTGATGCCGAATTCGCCCTTGGTCAGCGTGCCGGTCTTGTCGAAGATGATGGCCTGGGTATTGCGCGCCTCCTCGAAGGCGGTGCGGTCGCGGATCAGGAGGCCGTTGCCGGCGGCGATCGCCGTCGAGCGCGCCACCACCAGCGGCACGGCCAGCCCCAGCGCATGCGGGCAGGCGATGACCATGACAGTCACCGCGCGCTCCATGGCGAAGGCAAAGCCCTGGCCGGTCGCAAGCGTCCAGAAAAGAACGGTGACCAGGCCGCCGCCGAGGGCGATGAAGGTCAGCCAGCGCGCGGCGTTGTTGGCCAGATCCTGGGTCTTTGACTTGCTGGCCTGCGCGTCCTCGACCAGTCTGATGACGTTGGACAGGAAGCTGTCTTCGCCGGTGTGCACGACCTTGATGGTGAGCGCGCCCTCGCCATTGATCGAGCCGCCGATCACCTGCGCCTCCGGCCCCTTGTGGACCGGCCTGGACTCGCCGGTCAGCATGGCCTCGTTGAGCGCCGACTCGCCCTTGACGATCACCGCGTCTGCGGGAACCTTCTCTCCGGGCTTGACCAGCAGCGTCTCGCCGCCGTTCAAATCCGAGACCGAGACATCGCGGATGCCGCCATCGGGCTCGACCAGATGGGCGGTGTCTGGCATCAGCGCGGCGAGCTTTTCGAGCGCCTTGCCCGCGCCGATGATCGACTTCATCTCGATCCAATGGCCAAGCAGCATGATGGCGATCAGCGTCGCCAACTCCCAGAAGAAGGTCTCCTGCGAGCCGATGACGACCATCGCCATCGAATAGGCATAGGCCGCGGTGATGGCCACCGCGATCAGCGTCATCATGCCGGTGCGGCCGGTGCGCATCTCGGACCAGAAGCCGGACAGGAACGGCCAGCCGCCGTAAAAATAGACGACCGAGGACAACGCGGCGAGCACAGAGGCGTCGCCCGAAAAGTCGAGCGCCTGCTCGAGACCCAGCCAGCCCTGGATCATCGGGGCGAGCAGCAGGATCGGCACGGTCAGGACGAGCGTGATCCAAAAGCGCCTGCGGTAGTCCGCGATCATCGCGCCATGGTCGTGGCCGCCATGAGCGTCATGGCCGTGATGCGTCCGCGACTTGGCGCGCGCGGCGCGGGCGTCTGCGTGGTGGTGGCTGGCCATGTGGTTCATTCAGGTGTTCCCGGTGGTGCGTATCCGGGCCGGCGCGAGGACAGGCTGGGACAGGCCGGGCATAGGCCGCCGGACGCTTGAGGAACCGCCCGTGGCACGCCGCCGTGCGGAAGCAATACTCACAGGCCCCATAGACGGCGCGTCCTTGTGCCGATGCTTGTGCATGTCTTCGCCTCCATCGGTGACTGCCGCCCTCGGGCACGGCCTTTCTCACCGACAAGGACGCCGAAGCCGCCGGTTCATTACGGCGTTTCGCGGCGAAGGCTCGAAACCGGGCAATCGGAAGCGGGTCGCCATGGGCGACGCGGGGCCGGCCCGGCAAGACCGGCCGATCCGGCTTCCTGGATCCGATCCGCGCCGTCCGCCGCTCGATGCCCGCCGGGAACGCCGCGCGTAACGAAACGGGCTGCGGGACGTCTTTGTCGGCAGCCGGGTCACGCCCTCAGCCACCGGCCGAGCGGCCGCCGAAGGCCCGCGAGACGAGGAGGATTGTCATGAACACCGTCCGCACCGAGAGCGGCAGCGGCCGCTCCGACATCGCGCCGCACGCGACCACCGGCCAGGTCCCGGTATTTGCCCTTGGCATGAGCCTTGGCCTGTTCCTGGCGATCACATTTGCCGTATGCGTGATCTTCGATCTCGTTATTCCCGGCCAGGCCATGTACCGGACATGGCTTGCCCTGATTCCCTGGTTCGAATGGCTGAGTTGGCCCGATTTCTTCTGGGGACTTGGCGTTTCCTTCGTCTACGGGTGGTATGTCGCCCTGGTCTTCGCCCCGCTTTACAATCTATGCGCCGGGTGGGGTTCGCGATAAAACCGCCGATCTCAAGGGGCCGGCTGCCGTGGCGGCGCCCTGCCGGTGAAGGTCGCCGCCGCCAGAAACGCTGCCGCGTCCAAAAACACGCCAGCGCGTTGGGGCTCGCCCCCTGTGTCGGGAAGGACGCCATCGCACAGTCCGCCGGACGTCCCAATGCGACAGTCCCTCATTGGCGCACGCCGATCGTTTCATCGCCGGCGCACCCCTCCTTTCTGTCTGATTTAAGATTGGTGTTTTCACGCGGGGACGAGGCCGGCCAGAGGCGGGTGCCGCCTGGCCAGCGCCCCCCTGCCAACAAGCACATATGCAAAGGGCGCCCAACGCCCATCACAAACGCGTGAACTGTCGAAACCGGCCATGGAATTGACGGAGGTCAAGGCGAAGCCATCGGTTCTTGTCGAGACTGCGGTTGCGATTCCAAGAACCAAAGAGCCTGCTCGTGCGGCGCAAGAAAGCAGAAACGGTCTGGTGGTCGGCGCGCCTGCGCGCCGGATCGCTGGTTTTGCTTGCCGCCATCACGCTCGCCATGGCGGCCGACTATCCCAGGCTCGCCGCGGCCGCCGAAGACGCCCATCAGATCGCGGCCGATCCGACTGATCTGTCCTGCCGGCTGGCCGCCAGCGAACCGGACGTCGCCGTCGACCAGTGTTGCCGCCCGGCGGGGACGTGCGCCATCAATCTGCCGCCGAAACCGGTGGATGTCGGCATCGTTGTGACCGCGAGCCGCCTGTCGATGAACCGCCGCGACCGGGATCCGCCAAGTCCCAGCTACCGGCCTTTCAAGCCGCCCCGCCTTCAGACCCGAGCCTGAAGAACCGCCAGCGATGCGCGTCGTGCCCTCGCTGGCTGTCTTGCACGCCTTGAGTTTGGAGATTTGTCATGACTGCCCATCATGCCGCCGACGTCGCATCGGGCGCGGCCTATCGGGAGCCCGTTACCGCGGTTCAACAGTGCCTTGTGGAACACCGCAAGGCGTATCTGCGCTATTTCCGGTGGCGGCTCAATCGGCCAGAAGATGCCGACGACGCCTTTCAGGAACTCTGTTTGAAGGCCTTGCGCTGCAATGGCGCGCCTGACGACGTGCCCCATGCCGAGATCTGGCTGCACTGCGTCATGCGCTCGGTGCTTGTCGATCAGTACCGGCGCCGCGCCGCCAGAAGGCGCGGCGAGGAGGCCTACCGCCTGGAACCGCGCGAGACCGAAACCGACCCGAGCGCGGACGGTTCGCCGGCCTGTCAATGCGTGAGCGCCGCGCTGGCGCGTCTGCGCGACGACCAGGCCGATTTGATCCGCCGCATCGACCTCAATGAGGAGGCTCGCGCCACCGTCGCCGAAGATCACGGTGTGACCCAGAACAATCTCGGTGTGCGGCTACACCGGGCGCGACAGGCGCTGAAGGAGGCGATCGCCGATATGTGTGCGACCTGCGGCGATGGCCGCTTCTCCGATTGCGATTGCTGAAACCGGCTTGCGGCTCGCCCCCCGGGGCGGGCCGCTGGGCATTCGGCCGCCACCCGACCGCAACCGCCGCCTGCGCCCAAACCCGATATCAACCGGCCCCCGTTGGCAACCGTTCGCCGAAGCTTATTCCCACTCGATGGTGCCGGGCGGCTTGGAGGTCACGTCGTAGACGACGCGGTTGATGCCGCGGACCTCGTTGATGATGCGGGTGGCGGCGCGGCCGAGGAATTCCATATCGTAATGGTAGAAATCCGCCGTCATGCCATCGACCGAGGTGACGGCGCGCAGCGCGCAGACGAATTCGTAGGTGCGGCCGTCGCCCATCACGCCGACCGTCTGCACCGGCAAAAGCACGGCGAAGGCCTGCCAGATGGCGTCGTAGAGGCCGGCCTTGCGGATCTCGTCGAGATAGATCGCGTCGGCCTCGCGCAGGATGTCGAGCTTGTCGCGGGTGATGCCGCCCGGACAGCGGATGGCGAGCCCCGGGCCGGGAAAGGGATGCCGGCCGATGAAATGGTCGGGCAGGCCGAGCTCCTTGCCGAGCACGCGCACCTCGTCCTTGAAGAGTTCGCGCAGCGGCTCGACGAGCTGCATGTTCATGCGCTCCGGCAGGCCGCCGACATTGTGATGCGACTTGATGGTGACGGACGGGCCGCCGGTGAAGGACACGCTTTCGATCACATCGGGATAGAGCGTGCCCTGGGCGAGGAAGTCGGCGCCGCCGAGCTTTTTGGCTTCCTCCTCGAAGACTTCGATGAACAGCCGGCCGATGGTCTTGCGCTTCTTCTCGGGGTCCGCCTCGCCCTCGAGCGCGCCGACGAACCGGTCGGCCGCGTCGACCAGCACCAGCGGCAGATTGTAATGTTCGCGAAACATGGCGACCACCTCGGCCGCCTCGTTCTTGCGCATCAGGCCGTGGTCGACCAGAATGCAGGTGAGCTGGTCGCCGACCGCTTCGTGGATCAGAAGCGCGGCGACCGAGGAATCGACGCCGCCCGAGAGCGCGCAGATCACCTTACCGTCGCCGACCTGGGCACGGATCGCGGCGACCGCCTGCTCACGATAGGCCGCCATGGTCCAGTCGCCCTTCAGGCCGGCAATGTCGAGCACGAAATTGGCCAAAAGCCTGGCGCCGTCCGGCGTATGGACGACTTCGGGATGGAACTGGACCGCGTAGAAGCGACGGGCCTCGTCGGCGATCGCGGCGAACGGCGCGCCGCTGGAGGTGCCGACGACCTCAAAACCCGGCGGAATATCGGTGACGCGGTCGCCATGGCTCATCCAGACCTGATGGCGGGTTCCGGCGGCCCAAACACCCTTGAACAGCGCGCATTCCTGCTTGACGTCAAGAAAAGCGCGGCCGAACTCGCGGTGGTGGCCGGCCTCGACCGTGCCGCCAAGCTGGGCGCACATGGTCTGCTGGCCATAACAGATGCCCAAAACGGGAATGCCAGCCTCGAACACCGCGTCGGGCGCGCGCGGCGAGCCGATGTCGACGGTCGAATGCGGGCTGCCGGACAGGATCACCGCCTTGGGCGCAACGCGCGCGAAGGCCTCGGCGGCGGACTGGAACGGAACGATCTCGGAATAGACGCCGGCCTCGCGCACGCGCCGGGCGATCAGCTGGGTGACCTGGCTGCCGAAATCGATGATAAGGACGGTATCGGGATGGGTGGTCTCTGTCATGACAGGGAACTAGGCGGAATCGCACGGCCACGCAATGGCCGGGCACGGCAGGGCAGCCCTGCGCTCACAGAAATCGGCACTTGCTCGCCCACAGGCGTGCGGGATCGCTCGGCTTGGCAACCGTCAGCCGGCGAGGTTTTGCCTGCCCTGCACGGTCATCATGGTGCCGGTCATGGTGGCGACCAGCTTGGCCTCGCCGCCGTCGCCGAACGCATAGGCCTGGCCGTCGGCCACGATGATGGTGCGACCCGGCTTGGTGACGGAGCCGCGAAACAGGAAATGCTCGCCCTTGCCCGGCGCGAGCAGATTGACCTTGAACTCGATGGTCAGTACCGCCGCGTCGGCGGGCATCAGCGAGTAGGCGGCATAGCCGCAAGCCGAATCGAGCGCCGCCGAGATCACCCCGGCATGCAGGAAACCGTGCTGCTGGGTGAGCGCCTGGCTATAGGCCATCTCGATTTCGACCATGCCTGGCGTGACCCGGGTCAGTTCGGCGCCGATCGTCGTCATCGCCTGCTGGCGCGCGAAACTGGCACGCACCCGCTCTTCGAACCCGTCTTCCGGTACGATCATCGCTGCCATCTGCTGCTCCTTCGAGGCCTTCGGCCGACCCGGCACCGGCGCTGCGCGCCGCGTTCAACACTTTGCCGGCTGGCCATTGTCGCAAAGCAATTGCTGCATTGCAAAGGCGAAATGCTGCAACGCAATATCAAACGGCGTCTGCCCGTCAGCCCGCCTTTTGCACCATGGCGAAGAAGAATCCGTCCGTGCCGGTGAGCCGCGGCGACAGAAGCAGGCCCGGGTCGCTCGTGCGGCAATGCGCGGCGTGCGCGGCAAAGCGGTCGCGCCACAAGGCTTCGGCATCGACGGCTGCAAAATCCGCGTTCGCGTCCAGAAAATTCCGTATCTGGACGCTATTCTCCTCGGGAAAAATCGAGCATGTGATGTAAACGAGACGGCCACCGGGCTTCACGAACCGGCTCGCCCGCTGCAGGATTTCGGCCTGCTCGGAAAGCCGCACCTCGACCTGGCGTGCCGTCAAGCGCCATTTCGCGTCGGGTCGGCGCCGCCACGTGCCCGAGCCGCTGCAGGGTGCGTCGACGACCACCAGGTCCATGCGCCCGGCAAGCGGCTCGAGCTCGTCCGCCCGCGCCGTCACCTGCACGTTGCGACACTCGGCGCGGCGCAGGCGCTCGAAGATCGGCGCCAGCCGGGCCTTTTCGGCATCGTAGGCGAAAAGCTGGCCGCCATTTTCCATCGCCGCCGAAAGCGACAGCGTCTTGCCGCCCGCGCCCGCGCAATAGTCCAGCACCTGCATGGCGGCGGTGGCGCCGGCCAGCGCGGCGGTCAGCTGCGAGCCCTCGTCCTGAACCTCGAACCAGCCCTTGCGGAAGCCGGGCTCGGCCTGGACATTAGGGTGGCGGCCGCTGCCGCGGATCGGCGGGATACGGACGCCATACGGGGCGATCCGTGCCGGCCCCGCGCCGCTGCGCTCGATCTCCTGCAGCACACGCTCGCGGCTTGCGCGCAGCGGATTGACGCGCAGATCGAGCGGTGGACGGGACGCAAGCGCGGCCGCCTCTTCGACCCAGTCTGCGCCGAACGCGGCCTGGATCGACGGGATGCACCAGTCCGGGCAGTCGGCCCGCACGGGGTCGGGCGCATCCTCGAGCCGGTTTTCCGCCAGTGCGCGGCGTTCCTCGTCCGTCAGGGGCGGCGGAGAAAAATCGTCCTTGGCCAGCGCCGCATCGATGTCGGCCAGGTTCATATCCCATTCAAGCAGCAGCGCGCCCAGCGCCAGGGCGCGTGGGGCGTCCGACTGGAACATCCACGCCGCCGAGCGGCGCCGGCGCAACGCGTCATAGACGATATTGCCGATCGCGCCACGATCGCCGGACCCGGCGAAACGATGCGACAGGCCCCAATCCTTGAGCGCGTCGGCGGCAGGCCGATGGCGCGTGTGGATATCCTCGATGATTTCGATGGCGGCGGCGAGCCGTCCCCCTAGACGCATTCCGGTGTCCCCGATGTCGGCATACCCGATTACCGAGCGACCTAAACCATCTTGCCCGCAGGGTGAAGGGGGGGTCGTCCAAGCTTGCCGAGGGGCACGCCGAAAAACACGCCACACTGCAACGCGAAGGGCGCGGCCGAGGCCGCGCCCTTATGGTTCGTTCACGGTCGCGCCACCGCCGCCGACGCAAGGACGGCAACGCCGGCGCACGCCGGATCAGGCGAGATCGAACCGATCTGCGTTCATCACCTTGTTCCAGGCCGCCACGAAGTCGGCAACGAACTTAGCTTGCGCATCGTCCTGGCCGTAGACCTCGGCCAGGGCACGGAGTTGGGAATTCGACCCAAAGACCAGATCGACACGGGTCCCGGTCCATTTCAGTTCGCCCGTCTTGCGGTCGCGGCCCTCGAACGTGTCCTCGTCCTCGGAAACCGCCTTCCACTGCGTGCCCATATCGAGCAGATTGGCGAAGAAGTCGTTGGTCAGCGTTTCGGCGCGGGCGGTGAAGACGCCATGGCTCGACTGGCCGTGATTGGCGCCCAGCACACGCAGGCCGCCGACCAGCACCGTCATTTCCGGCGCGGTCAGCGTCAGCAGTTGGGCCCGGTCGAGCAGCATTTCCTCGGCCGGCACGGTGAACCGCGCCTTGAGATAGTTGCGGAAACCGTCCGCGACCGGCTCCAGCACATCGAAGGATTCCACGTCGGTATCTTCCTGTGCAGCGTCAGTGCGCCCCGGCGAAAAGGCGACTTCAACATCGTGGCCTGCGGCTTTCGCCGCTTTTTCGACCGCCGCGTTGCCGCCCAGCACGATCAGGTCGGCGAGCGAGACCTTCTTGTTGCCGCTCTGCGCGGCGTTGAAGTCGCTCTGGATGCCGGTGAGCGTGTCGAGCACCTTGGCGAGTTGGGCCGGCTGATTAACCTCCCAATCCTTCTGCGGCGCCAGGCGGATACGGGCGCCGTTGGCGCCGCCGCGCTTGTCGGAACCGCGATAGGTCGAGGCCGAGGCCCAGGCGGTCGAAACGAGCTCGGACACCGAAAGGCCGGAGGCGAGGATCTTGCCCTTCAAAACGGTGATATCCGCGGCGTCGATCAGGTCATGGTCGACCGGCGGGATCGGATCCTGCCACAACAGATCCTCGGCCGGGACTTCCGGGCCGAGATAGCGCGATTTGGGACCCATGTCGCGATGGGTCAGCTTGAACCAGGCCCTGGCGAAGGCATCGGCAAACTCGTCCGGGTTTTGATGGAAGCGCCGCGAAATCGGCTCGTAGATCGGGTCCATGCGCATCGCCATGTCGGCGGTCGTCATCATGGTCGGCACGCGCTTGGAGGGATCGTGAGCGGCCGGGGCGAGATCCTTGTCGGCCACGTCCTTCGGTTTCCACTGCCAGGCGCCGGCGGGGCTCTTGGTCAGCTCCCACTCATAACCGAACAGCATGTCGAAATAGCCGTTGTCCCATTTGATCGGATCGGGGGTCCAGGCACCTTCAAGGCCGCTGCCGATCGCGTCGCCCCACACGCCGGAGCCGAAGCTGCTCTTCCAGCCAAGCCCCATCTCGGCCAGGCCGGCCGCTTCCGGCTCGGGGCCGACCAGCGCCGCATCACCGGCACCGTGGCACTTGCCAAACGTGTGGCCACCGGCAGTCAGTGCGACGGTTTCCTCGTCGTTCATGGCCATGCGCGCGAAGGTTTCGCGGATATCGCGGCCCGAGGCGACGGGATCGGGCTCGCCGTTCGGTCCTTCCGGATTGACGTAGATCAGTCCCATCTGCACGGCAGCGAGCGGGTTTTCCAGATCGCGTTCGCCCGAATAGCGCTTGTCGTCGAGCCAGACGTCTTCCGCGCCCCAGTAAATGTCTTCCTCCGGCTCCCAGATATCCTCGCGTCCGCCGGCGAAACCGAACGTCTTGAAGCCCATCGATTCCAGCGCGACGTTTCCGGTGAGGATCAGCAGGTCGGCCCAGGAAATCTTGTTGCCGTATTTCTGCTTGATCGGCCACAGCAGCCGGCGCGCCTTGTCGAGGTTCACATTGTCCGGCCAGCTGTTGAGCGGGGCAAAGCGCTGCGAGCCCGACGAGGAACCGCCGCGCCCGTCGCCGGTGCGGTAGGTACCGGCGCTGTGCCAGGCCATGCGAATGAAGAGCGGCCCGTAATGACCATAGTCGGCCGGCCACCAATCCTGGCTGTCGGTCATCAGCGCGTGAAGGTCTTTCTTCACCGCGGCCAGATCGAGCTTCTTGAACTCCTCTGCATAGTCGAATGCCGGGCCCATCGGGTCGGACAGGCTCGAATTCTGGTGCAGAATTTTCAGGTTCAACTGGTTGGGCCACCAGTCGCGGTTAGACCTGACACCAACGGAGGTGTGCAGGACGGGGCATTTGCCCGCGTTCTTGTCAGTCTTGGCGTCCATCTTGTTCTCCGATCCGATCTAAAATTCTTCCGATCATCCAGCGAGGCCTTCCGGCCTCCGCAGAACGATACCCTTGCCGATTCCGCCGACACGCCGCACGCCACGACCGGTCCTCACCGGGTTAGGCCCGCGGTCCCGTTGCCCACAGGCAAAGCCTTGCGCAAGCGGCAGGCCTGCGCGCCACGATGTCGCCCGGCGGACGATCGATCACGAATTTGGCCTCCCATCGCGACATTCTCGGTGTCGTCGAAACCGCACCGGATCAAGAGCCGGCAGCTTTCGTTGAATGGTTCTAAACTAGGCCGCATCTTTCATAGATACAAATTGCGTTTTCTATTCATTTTGATAATTTCAAATTATGATACGCTTGACGCTGCGCCAGATGGAATATTTTGAAGCGCTCGCCGAAACCCTGCATTTCGGCCGTGCCGCGGCGCTGGTCGGGGTAACGCAGCCGGCGCTTTCGGCACAGATCGCGGAAATGGAGGAAAAGCTCGGCTGCCGGCTCTTCGAACGCGGTCGCGCCGGCGTGCGGCTGACGGAGGATGCGCGCTCGCTGCTGCCTCGTTTCGCCGCGATGCTATCAGAAGTCCGCGACATCGAGGCGGCGACGCAGAGCGGCCGCCGGCCGATGGAGGGACGTTTCCGGCTCGGCCTGATCCCGACGGTCGCGCCCTATCTGCTTCCGCGGGTGCTGCCCACGCTGCAACGGCGTTTTCCGGACCTTCAACTCGAATTGCGCGAGGCGGTAACGGCGACACTGGTGTCGGAAACGTCGGTCGGCGGGCTCGACGCCTTCATTGCCGCGCTGCCGATCAAGGCGCCGGGCCTGGTGGCCGAACCGCTATTCGAGGATCGCTTCTTTCTCGCCGCGCCGGCCGACGACCCGGACTTCGTCGCGCCGCCGGTACCGCCGGAAAGCCCGGCTCTGGAAAGACTGATGTTGCTCGAGGAAGGCCATTGCCTGCGCGAACAGGCGCTTGCCGTATGCGGCAGCGTCAAGCCGGTGGCGATGGCGAGCTACGGCGCAACCAGCCTGACAACACTCGTCCAGATGGTCGCGCACGGGCTCGGCGTGACCTTGATCCCCGAAATGGCGATCGCGGCGGCCGGCCAGACCCGCGGCCTCAAGGTCGTACCGTTCGCCGCTCCCATGCCCGCGCGCACCGTCTGCCTCGCGCGACGCAAGAACAGCGCCAGGGCCGAGGAATGCCGAACGCTGGCCACGCTGATACGCGGCATCGTCGAGGCGGCGCCCGAGCGGGATCGACCTGGCTCAGACGAGCCCCAGAAGATGCAAGGCCAGCCACAACCACATCGCGCCGAGCGCGAGAAAGCCGAGGGCGAAGGCCGGCTGGCGGTGGCGGATACGGTTGGTGGTGACATGGATAACGGCGTGGACCACGCGTGAGGCAACGAACAGCCAGGCCAGAACCACCGCGACCAGCCCCGCGCCGCCGGTGACATAAAGCGCCAGGCATCCGGAATGGAACAGCACCGGCAATTCGAACTGGTTGGCCAGATTGTTGCGCACGAACTGGCTTTCGGGCGGCTCGACAACGTTCTCGCGGAACTGCGACGGTTTTGCCGAGCCCGCCTCGATGGCGGCGTAGCGGCGCCGGGCGATCAGCGCATAGATACAGTAGACCAGCACGACATGGGCAATCATCGGCCAGATGATGGCGGTCTGGTTCATGCGCGGCGCTCCTTCGCTGTAGGTCTCTCCCCAAGCCGATAGCACTTCCGGACCCGACATGCGACAGCCGCGTCTGGATCGATCTCGATCCAGACGCGCGACCGCGAGAAACCCGATTGGCACGTCCTGCCCTGTCTGGGTTGACATCATCGCTATCATGTAACATTTATTGATACATGAAACGCGACACGCGGCTTTCCGCCATGCTTCATCTGCTGCTGCACATGGCAGACACCGACCGGCCGCTCAGATCGGCGGACCTGGCGCGCTTCATGCACGGCAACGCGGCCGCGGTGCGCCGCACGATGGCAGGCTTGCGCAAGGCCGGGATCGTCGTCTCCGAAAAGGGCCATGGCGGCGGCTGGCAGCTGGCGCGCGCGATCGAGGCGGTCACGCTTGCCGATATCCATCGCGCGCTCGGCGCACCGGATTTCTTCGCCTTCGGCAACCGGACGAGCCAACCGCGCTGTTCGATCGAACAGGCCGTCAACGCCGCGCTGGAAGATACGTTAAGCGACGCCGAACAGCGTATTCTGGAACGCCTTTCCTCCGTCACGCTGGCCGACGTCTTCGCCGATTTCCGCAACCGGTTCGACCGCTATCCGGGAAAGGGAGACTTTCATGTTTGACGTCATCATCGTCGGTGGCAGCTATGCCGGCATGTCGGCAGCCTTGCCGCTCGCACGCGCCCGGCGCAGTGTCGCGATCGTCGACGCCGGCGAGCGTCGCAACCGCTTCGCTCGCAGCTCGCACGGTTTTCTCGGCCGCGACGGCCATGCGCCCGAGGCGATCGCACGCGAAGCGCGGCAGCAATTGCTCGCCTATCCGACCGTGGCATGGCTCGAGGGCCATGCGACGACGGCATCGGGGGAGATCGACGGCTTCGAGATCACGCTCGCCGACGGCAGGCGGCTTGCCGGACGCCGGGTGGTGATCGCCTGCGGCGTCGCCGACATCCTGCCCGAGATTCCGGGCCTTGCTGCGCATTGGGGCGTCGGCGCGATGGCCTGCCCCTATTGTCACGGCTACGAGCTCGAACGCGGTCGCATCGGGGTTCTCGCGACCAGCCCGATGGCGTTGCATCAGGCGATGATGCTGCCGGAATGGGGCACCACCACGCTGCTCGCCAATGGCGCCGTCGTTCCCGATGCCCCGGAGATGGCGGAACTCGAGCGGCGCGGTGTCGCGATCGAGCCGGTCACCGTCGCGGAGATCGGCGGCGAGGCCGGCGCCCCGGTCGCGATCCTGCGCGACGGCCGACATCTTGCCTTCGACGGACTTTTCGTCACGCCGCGCACGCGCATCGCAAGCACCATCCCCGAACAATTGGGCTGCGCGCTGAAGGACGCGCCCCTCGGCCCGATGATCGTCACCGACGACACCCGGCAGACCACGGTGCCCGGCGTTTTCGCCTGCGGCGACGCCGTGCGCCCGGTCGCCTCGGTGGCGCTGGCGGTGGGAGACGGCGCCTTCGCCGGCACCGCCACGCACCGCTCGCTGATTTTTGCGACCGCCACCCAGCCCCGGGCCGCGTAAGCGCGGCTTTGTCAGCTCACGCCGGGATAGTTCGGGCTTTCGCGGGTGATGGTGACGTCGTGGGTGTGGCTTTCGCGCAGACCCGCGCCGGAAATGCGCACGAAGGTCGCGCGGCGGCGAAACGTCTCCAGATCGTGCGCGCCGACATACCCCATCGCCGCCTTCAACCCGCCGACGAGCTGGTGCAGGACGCCGCCGACCGGCCCTTTGTAGGGCACCTGGCCCTCGATCCCCTCGGGCACGAGTTTGAGCGTGTCGCGCACCTCGGCCTGGAAATAGCGGTCGGCCGAGCCGCGCGCCATGGCCCCCACCGAGCCCATACCGCGATAGGCCTTGAAGGAGCGGCCCTGATGCAGATAGACCTCGCCGGGGCTCTCCTCGGTGCCTGCGAGCAGCGAACCGACCATGGCCGCGCGCGCGCCGGCGGCCAGCGCCTTGGCCAGGTCGCCCGAATATTTGATGCCGCCATCGGCGATCACCGCAATACCCTGTCTGTCGGCTTCCTCGGCCGCCGCCATGATGGCGGAGAGCTGCGGCACGCCGACGCCGGCCACGATCCGGGTCGTGCAGATCGAGCCCGGCCCGATGCCGATCTTGACCGCATCCGCGCCGGCGTCGATCAGCGCCTTGGTCCCGTCCGCGGTCGCAACGTTGCCGGCAACGATGCGCACGGCGTTCGACAGTTTCTTGGCGCGCGCGACCGCATCCAACACGCGCTGGGAATGGCCGTGCGCCGTATCGATGACCAAGAGGTCGACGCCGGCGTCGATCAGCCGCTCGGCGCGTTCGAACCCGTCATCGCCGACACTGGTCGCGGCCGCGGCCCGCAGCCGGCCCTGCGCGTCCTTTGAAGCGTTCGGATTGAGCTGCGACTTTTCGATATCCTTGACCGTGATCAAGCCGATGCAACGGCCGTGCTCGTCGACCACCAGCAGCTTTTCGATGCGGCGCTGATGCAGGAGACGCTGGGCTTCCTTCTGGTCGACGCCGTCCTGGACCGTCACCAGGTTCTCGTGGGTCATCAGTTCCGAAACCTTCTGGTCCGGATCCGAGGCGAAACGGACGTCGCGATTGGTCAGGATACCGACCAGCCGCCCGGTGGTGTGGCCGCCAGTGCCGCCGCTTTCGACCACCGGAATGCCGGAAATGCCGTGCGAACGCATCAGCGCCTGGGCATCGGCAAGCGTGGCGTCGGGGCCGATCGTGACCGGATTGACCACCATGCCGGATTCGAATTTCTTGACCTGGCGAACCTCCTCGGCCTGCTCGGCGGGCGTCAGGTTGCGGTGGATGACCCCAATTCCGCCGGCCTGCGCCATCGCGATCGCAAGGCGAGATTCGGTGACCGTGTCCATGGCCGCCGACAGGATGGGAATATTCAGATCGATGTCGCCGGCAATGCGGGTGCTGACGTCGGTCTGCCCCGGCAGCACGTCCGAATGGCCCGGCTGCAGAAGCACGTCGTCGAAGGTCAACGCTTCCAGACCCGTCACGCTTTCGATGATTTTCGCCATGGCCATTCCTTGAATGCTGAAACCGGCGCGGCCCCTTATGGCCACGCCGAGTCGCTGATTTCCCGTTCAGGATTGGCGCTGGCTGGTATCACGTCTGGATGACATTGAAAAGAAGCCCGCAGACAGCTTGACGCATCGTGGTCCGGCGGCCGGCACGAAAAGGTTCCGCTTGCCGTGCCGGCCGCCGGAGGCCAAGATTTGGCCCACGTCAACCGGAGCCTTGGCGGGAAAGACCGGTCCATGAACGAGACGGCACCAATACGCGAACACGGGGACGCCGATCAGGCGATGCGGCGCGAACCGTTCGTCTTCACCGGGACCGCGCGCGAATATTTCGGTATCTGGCTGGTCAACGTGCTTTTGACGATTTTGACGCTCGGCATCTATTCGGCCTGGGCCAAGGTACGCCGCATGCGCTTTTTTCACGGCAGCACCCGTCTTGGCGATGCCAGTTTCGAATATCACGCCAAGCCCGGCCAGATCCTGCTCGGCCGCATCATCGCGCTGGCGCTGATCGCCGCCTACAATCTGGCGCTCTATTTTGCGCCCGGCTTCAGCATCGTCCTGGTAATCGGCTTCTTTCTCGCCCTGCCCTACCTCGTCATGCGCGGATTGCGCTTCCGCGCCCGGGTGACGAGCTATCGCAATGTCCGCTTCGACTTCGAGGGCGGGTATTGGGGCGCCCTGCTCGCCTATGTGGCAGGCGGCGTGCTGACCTGGGGTACGCTGGGTGTTCTTGCACCCGTCGCCTCGCGCTGGATCTGGAGCTATACGCTCGGCAATCTCACCTATGGCGGCCGGCCGATCGACTGCGATCCGCGCCTGGAGAAGCTTTTCGGGCAATGGTGGCTGCCGGCGATCCTGTTTGGCGGCGGTGGTGTGCTGTTCCTCGCCGGCTCGCTCGCGTTCGGCTATCTCTACGGCTCCCAACTCTCAGACCTCGTCGGCGGCGGCGGCGGCGTCGGCACGCTGACCGCCGGCGTGCTGGCGCTGATCTATGTCGGCTTCCTGCCGCTGATCCTGCTCTACGTGGTCGTCGGACTGCTCTACCACGCCGGCTCGCGCAACGTCGCCGTCAGCGAGACCGTCATCGACGGACGCCACGCACTCGCCTCCACGCTCGGGCGCTGGCGCTATGTCTGGATTTCGCTTTCCAATCTCGTCGCCACGGTGCTCTCGCTGGGACTGCTGCGCCCCTGGGCTGCGGTACGCATGGCGCGCTATCTCGCCGCCTGCACGGCGCTCGACACGGTCGGGGCGCTCGACAGCTATATCGACACGATAACCGATGAAGGGGCAGCCGTCGGCGCGGAATATATGGATGTGGAGGGGCTCGACTTTGGCTTTTGAACCCAAGGTAGCTGGCAAATGGCACGCCGCGCGCTCAGGGCGCGACATCGCGGCTGAGCTTTTTCTGACCGACGATGGCGACGTCGCCGTGCGCGACGCGCAGACCGGCGCGATCCTGGTGCGCAGTGCGCGATCCGACCTTCTCATATCGCGGCGCGTCGGCTCGGTGCCCCGGCGCATCGGGTTTTCCGACGACAGCGTGTTCGTGTGCCGCGACAATGACGGTGTCGACCGGCTGCTCGCCGACGTCCTCGGCCGCGGCTCGCGCTGGCTGGTCGAGATCGAGCGTTTTCGGCCGCGCCTGATCGTGCTGGTGGCCGCGGTCGTGCTTCTGGCGGTCGGCGTCTACCGTTTCGCCGTGCCGCTTCTTGTCGAGGTGGCGGTATTGGCGACGCCCGAGATCGTGCCCGAATTGATGAGCAAGGGCGCGCTCGCCTCGCTCGACGAGACCGCCTTTTCCGAAAGCACCCTGCCCGAACAGCGGCGTGCTCGGATCGCGACCGATTTTCTGGAACTCGCCGCACTCACCCCGCGCGGCGCATCGCGCTTCGACCTACAGTTTCGCAGCGGCGGACCGATCGGCCCGAACGCCTTCGCCTTGCCCAACGGCACGATCGTTGTCACCGACGAACTCGTCGATCTGGCCGGTTCGGACGACGAGCTCGTTCTCGGCGTGCTCGGCCATGAGATCGGTCATGTCGAGCACGATCACAGCCTGCGCCAGCTTTACCGCGCCGCCGGCGTCGTCGGGCTGATCATGGTGATCGGCGGCGATGTGGGATCCGGCGTGCAGGATCTGCTGGTGCAGGGATCGGCGCTCCTGGCGCTTTCCTATTCACGCCGCCAGGAGCGCGACGCCGACCGCTACAGCGTCGAGATCATGGCGCGCGCCGGGCGCGACCCGGCCGCGATCGCGCGGTTCTTCGAGCTGATGCGCGCGCGTTTCGGCGATGCCGGCAATGGCGCGATCCTGACCACCCATCCTGCAACCGGCGAGCGGATCGAGGAAACCCGGCGCTACGCGGCCGAGATCGCACGAAGCGGCGGCGTGGACCCGTCCAACTAGACTGCGGGTTTGACTGCGCCGGCTCACGGCTCTGTCCAGGCACCGGCCATTTTCGGCTTTGGCACAGGACAGCCACGCCCGGACGTGCTACCGCCCGGGCGAAGAAGAAGAATCGCAGTCAGGACAGCAGTTTGAACCGGACCATTCCGCTGGTGCTCGCGGTCGCCCTGTTCATGGAACAGATGGACTCCACGGTGATCGCGACCTCGCTGCCGGCGATCGCGGCCGATATCGGAACGGACCCGATCGCGCTCAAGCTGGCCCTGACCGCCTATCTGGTTTCGGTCGCGATCTTCATCCCCATCAGCGCCTGGATGGCCGACCGGTTCGGCGCGCGGCGCGTGTTCTGCACCGCGATCGGCGTGTTCGTCGTCGGCTCGATCGCCTGCGCCTTCGCCGGATCGCTTTCCGGCTTCGTGCTGGCGCGCTTCCTGCAGGGCATGGGCGGGGCGATGATGACGCCGGTGGCGCGCCTGCTCCTGGTCCGGGCGACGCCGCGCGGCGACCTCGTCTCGGCTATGGCCTGGCTGACGGCGCCGGCGCTGATCGGCCCGCTGCTCGGCCCGCCGGTCGGCGGTTTCATCACCACTTTCGTGAGCTGGCACTGGATTTTCCTGATCAACGTGCCGATCGGGCTCGCCGGCATCGTGGCCGCCGCCTTTCTGCTGCCGGAAGCCGGTGGCGAGGGTACGGCACCGATCGACATGCGCGGTTTCGTTTTGTCCGGTGTGGCGGCGGCCGGTATCGTGTTCGGCCTCTCCGTCGTCAGCCTGCCGGCGCTGCCGCCGATCGTCGGTCTGGTCACGCTCGGCGTGGGGCTTGGCGCCACCGCACTTTATCTCGTACACGCACGCCGCGCGCCGCGCCCGATCCTCGACCTCAGCCTGTTCGGCAATGCCAGCTTCCGCGCCGCGATCAGCGGCGGCTCGATCTTCCGTTTCGGCTCGGGCGCGACGCCGTTCCTTCTGCCGCTGATGTTCCAGCTCGGCTTCGGCATGACGCCGTTCGAATCGGGGATGTTGACCTTCACCGCCGCCATCGGCGCCATCGGCATGAAGTTCTTCGCCCGGCGCACGCTCAGGCGCGGCGGCTTCCGTACCGTGCTCGTCACCGCCGCGCTTGGCGGGGCGCTGATGATCGCGGCCGCCGGCCTGTTCAGCGCCGGCACCCCGGTCTGGGTGATCATGGTGGTGCTGGTTGCCGCCGGCTTCCTGCGCTCCCTGTTCTTCACCTCGGTCAATGCGCTGGTTTTTGCCGACCTCGACGATGCCAGGGCCGGACAGGCGACTGCGATCGCGGCGGTGACGCAGCAGGTCAGCATCGCGCTCGGCGTCGCGCTGGCCGGCGTCATCCTGGAGGCCGTGACGATCATGTCCGGCCAGCCGCTGCAGGCCGGCGCGTTCCAGATCGCGTTTTTCATCGTCGCGGGGGTGGCGGCGTTGGCGGCCCTGCCCTTCTGGATGCTGCATCCGACGGCCGGAAACGCGGTCTCCGGCCACAGGCTGGGCGGCGACAATGCCCGCTCGCAGGTGCTGCCACCGCGCTGAGGGCCGGTCAGTCCGCTGCGCGTCCCTTGAAGCCCTTGGCAAGCAGATAGAGTTCGACCGATTCGTCGCGCGAGGCCGGCGGCTTGACGTGGTGCACGCTGGCGAAATTCCGCTTGAGCCGGGTCAGCAGGTCGTTTTCGGTCCCGCCCTGGAAGGTCTTGGCCAGAAAATGCCCGCCCGGACGCAGCACCTGGATGGCAAAATCGGCCGCCACCTCGCATAGGTGCATGGTGCGGATATGGTCGGTGCGCTTATGACCGGTGGTCGGGGCGGCCATGTCGGACAACACCACGTCGGGCGCTTCGCCGAGCGCGTCAAGCAGCCGCTCGGGCGCGTCGTCGTCGAGAAAATCCATCTTCAGGAACGTCACGCCGGCAATCGCGTCCATATCGAGATAGTCGATCGCCACAACCGTGGGCGCATCCGGCGGCGAGCCGGTGCGCCGCACCGCAACTTGCGACCAGCCGCCCGGCGCCGCGCCGAGATCGATGACGCGCGCCCCCGGCTTGAGCAGTTTTTGCCGGTCATCGATCTCGGTCAGCTTGAAGGCGGCCCGCGAGCGATAGCCGTCGGCCTTGGCGCGGTGCACGTACGGATCGTTCAGATGCCGCTCCAGCCAGCGTCGCGACGAGGCCTTCAGACCACGCTTCTTTTTTACCCGGGCCTTCAGCGCCCGCGCGCCCGGTTTCGGATCTGGTTTCTTCACGAGACACGGCTCCGTGGGCGGCGGTCGCGGTCCCAGACCCGGTCTTCCGCCATCAATTCGGTCAAAATGCCCTCGCGCAGCCCCCGATCGGCCACCCGCAACCGGGTCGCCGGCCAGGTGCGCCGGATCGCCTCCAGGATGGCGCATCCGGCGAGCACGAGATCGGCACGATCCGCGCCGATGCAGGGGTTTTTCACACGCTCGTCGAAGCCCCAGCCGACCAAAGTCTCGACCATGCGGTCGATATCGGCCTCGTTCATCCACAATCCGTCGACGCGGCGGCGGTCGTAGCGCGGCAGGTCCAGAAAGATGCCGGCGAGCGTCGTCACCGTGCCGGAGGTGCCGAGCAGGTGGAACCCCTCGCCGGTGGCGACCGCGCCCAGCCGGTCGCGGCCGTCGAACGCGTCGATCATACCGGCGACGTCGTCGACCATGGCGGCGAAGATCTCCGGCGTCACATGGCGGCCGCCGAAGCGCTCTGAAAGCGAGACCACACCGACCGGCAGCGACGTCCACGACACGATATGGTTGGCGAGGCGGCGGCTGCGCCGGCGGGAAATGTCGATCAGCGCGATTTCGGAGGACCCGCCGCCAATGTCGAACAGAACCACGCCACGCGTTTCGCGCTCCACCAGCGAGCCGCAGCCCGACACGGCCAGCCGCGCCTCGGTCTCGCGGTCGATGACCTCGAGCGTCAGGCCGGTTTCCTCGCGCACCCGGTCGATGAAGTCCGCGCCGTTTGCGGCGGCGCGGCAGGCTTCGGTGGCGATCAGGCGCGCGCGCGCGATCTTGCGCGCCTCCAGCTTGCCGGCGCACACTTTCAGCGCTTCGAGCGCGCGCGCCATGGCGTCGTCGGCCAGGCGCCCGTTCGCCGTCAGCCCCTCGCCGAGCCGAACGATGCGCGAAAACGCGTCGACGACCCGAAACCGGCCGGGACGATTGGGGACGGCGACCAGGAGGCGGCAATTGTTGGTGCCGAGGTCGAGCGCGGCATAGGCGGGCGGCGGCACGAACGGCGCCTGGGCGTGCCGGTGCCCCGGCCTTTGCACGGCGCCGGAAGCCGCAGGCTTAGTCTTGCCGTTGACGACCGGCGGGCCGGCGGACCGCTCCGCCGGCCCGCCGACAGCGTTTGGCGCCACGGCATTGACGGCATTGCCGGCGTCGCGCACATAAGCCTTGCGGCCGCGGCGACGCTTCTTGCGCCTGCGTTTTTGTGCGTCCTGCGGATTGGCGCCCGGCTTTTCGGCTCCACCGGCGCCGCCGCCATCGGCGCGGTTATGCGCCCTGGCCTGCGCCGCCTTGCGTTTGCCGCGGCGACGTTTGCCGGGGCAGCGGCCGGGGGCCTCCGCGTCCGGCGTTTTGTCGCCGTCCTCGAGGTCCTTCACACTTCCGTCCTTCTGGCGCCGCGCAAATCGCAAGGTTGCCGCTGGCGCCGCAATCGTTCAGTTGCCAACAATGTAGCAGCGGCGGGCGCGATCACCAAGGGTTTTGCGTGACCGCACACCGTGTCACCGGCCGGCGAACGCCGGGTCCTGCGAAATTCGCGCCGCGTCAGGAAAGGCTTGATCGGCGCGGCGGATATGCTAGAAGCGCGCGCATCCGGGTTGCGCGTCGAACTGCCGCCGGATGTGCGCCGGGAAGACCGGCATTGCCGTTGGGGAATAGTTTAACGGTAGAACAGCGGACTCTGACTCCGTCAGTCCTGGTTCGAATCCAGGTTCCCCAGCCATCTTGCTAACTAATTGATTTTGTTGGCTTTTCGGAATTCTATTAGCAGCACTTATTAGCAGTTTTTCTTAGCATCCTAGTCCTTTTGCCAGCAGGCAGTGATGCGGAAAGCGCCTCCCGATTTAGCCCTGTGACATCGGTGCGTGATGCGGCTCGCGGTAATTGGCCGGGCGATCATTCAACAGATTGAGCGCCCGGTGTAGAGCGCGGTCTAGCTCAGAAAGCGCGCTGTAATGCTCGCGAAGCGGCGTGAGTGAAATTTGCGCGCGCCTCGTGGCAATGCGCAACAACCCGATCTGTTGGTCGATCTGTTGTAGGTCATAGCTGTTGATCTTGAGATGGCGTTTTCGACGCGGCATATGTCCGGCTCCCATGATGAGAACAAAATAGGAACATATACCTTGCGCCGTCAAGCGGCCGGTGGCAATCTCGCGTGGCAGGAATGGAGGTCGTCAGATGCCCGGAAGCGTGCCGCAGATATCGTCAGTCGATGGTGACGCCTTGGAAGCTGAGGTTGATGAATGGATCGCCTTGTGCGGCGGGGATATGCGCGAGACGATTCGCGTGCTCGTTGTGGCTCACAACATGCTTCATAGTGAGGTCGCGACAGCACTGCCGGCCGTCAGCTACGGCTATTCGAAGGACTGGCATGCGAGGCGACGGTAGTAGAGAAAAGCCGCGAACGGTGGCGCTTCGTAGGAGGAACAGAGGATGGAACTGAAGAATTTTGTAAAAGTGACGCTTAATGACATAATGGACGCGATCCAAGAAACAATAGCAGAAAGAGAAGAAGCCAACAAGAAGGGCTTCGTCAACCCAAAGACTCACGGTAATAATAGCATGGAAATCGATACTATAAGATTCGATATTGCTATTTCAGTTGGTGATACTACAAAAGCGGGCGGGCAAGCCGGTATACAAATTCTTGCCGCCAAACTTGGAGGTGAGGCTGGCCATGAACATGAGAAAAGCAGTGTAAGTAGAATAGAATTCACCCTGGGTGTCGCTTGGCCTCACACGCACATCGAAGACGCAAAGAAGCTAGTCCGTGCTAAGTAGCGCAGCACATAGAGAAGAGGTCGGCCCCGATGGGTTTCTTAATCAGAGACTGCGTGCGATGCGGCGTCTCTCGCGCTCAAATGGATGCGCGCGGATATAGCGAACTCGACAGTCTCAATTGTGAAGTGTTCTTCGCCTGTCCTGCTTGCCTGAGGGGGAGCATCTACCGAGGGCAGCCCGAAGAAAATCCCGTGACGGCAGACGGCATTCTCGACGGGCGCCGGCATTTCGATCAGCAGCCGACGCTCGTTCGCATCATGCCTCCATCACTTCCGAAGGCGATACCGGCGCGCATAGCCGGCCTGTGGCGGGAGGCCGCCATCTGTCGGCGGTCGGGTCTGTTTGAGGCGGCCGGAGCGATATTTCGGAAGACGATAGATGTCGCCACCAAGCATCTATTCAACGTCGATCCTCGCCTCGAAAGCAAGCAGCCAGCGGTCGCACTCCGTAGCCGTATCAAGGCACTCGGCGAGATGGGCATCATCGATGAGGAAATGGTGCAACTCGCCGACATCGCCGCACTCGACGGTAACGACGCCGCTCACGATGAAGATCCGTATTCATCTGAGGAAGCTGAGGCGCTTGAGGACCTGACTTTTGATCTACTTGACCGGCTGTTCGTCCGACCCGATCGAATTGCGCGAGTGCGTGCGAAGCAAGTGGCTGCTGGTCAGCGGCAGGAGTAGGGGCGCAGCCCGAAGGCTGCGCCCCTACTTCACGACCAGACTGGTCTCTATCTCGCGAGGCTCGCGATATCGCCGTCGGGGCCATCATCGTCGGCGCTGGCCAGCCGCTCGTCCTTCATGAGCGCGAAATGGTCCTGAAGGAATCGCAGGTTTGCCGCAGCTTGGTCAAGGCGATCGATTGCTTCCTCCAATGCCTCGGCAGGGTTGTCGACCGTGGCTAGTTCGTCGTGCAGCCCGTCAATGGAATAGTCGCACTCCGTATCGAGCAGCATTTGATTCGGGTCATTGAAGCATGTTCGCCGCCCATCGAATCCATACTGATAGAAGCCCTTTTCGAGGAACTCGGCGAAAAGCGCCTTTTCACTAATTGTGGACACAAAACGAGGTCTGTTGCTCGCGCGCGTAATTACTCTTTCAAGGAAACTATCGATCGTGCCCACGTGAACGCCGGTGCTGATGATTTCTTCGAGCGCGAGCTGGGCCGCGAAGGTCGCTTGCGTCGATCGTGCATCGGACTTCAGCACGTGGAAGCTGGTCGCGACCGTGGCCGTGTATTCGCCTCTGTTGATCTGGCCTGCCAGACGCTCGAACTCACGTTTGGCGGCTTCCTCCGCCGCGTGGCCGGCTTGCGATGTCAGGCGCTCGGCGAGCTTAGCCATCGTTTCCTTCACGTTGTCGGGCATGCTATCTTCCTTTCCGGCTTAAGCCGTTGATGCCGGTGTTAGCGCACCGGCGATGGTTGAGCTTGCTATGGACGGCGCGGCCCTTGGGTCGCGTCGTTTGCGTTTAGCTGCCGGGGTCGTAGTTCGGCAGGCTGAGGCGATAGGTCTTCTCAAGTCCCTTTCGCATGTCGGTGAAGCGCACGATCTTGTCGAGCGTGGCGTCACGTTGCGCCGGGTCGCCAAGTTCTTTCTGCTTGAGCCGTTCGATTTCGCGGTCGATCTCAGCGACCCAGTATCCGCTCAAGAGAGAAGTCAACGTCGACAGCGCCGTCTCAAGGTCGTCGATCACGTTATGCGTCCATTCGATCTCCTTTTCCGTGTGTTCGCCGGTCGCCAGATACTCGACAGACAGCCCGACATGACTTCGCATCCACTCGACGGCCTCTTCGGCCTCTTCGCCCTGGCTGCGAACGTAGTCTGCCAGTGACTGCATGCGTGGCACGTCCAGCGGTTCCGGCTTCGGGTCTTCCGGCAGCAAGCCTGCTTCTTTCAGCTTTTTCCTCTCGCGATAGGCGCGGGCGCGCTCGGCATCACTTTTGGCCATCGTTTTCCTCAATCGTCACGACACGACAAAATATAACGTGACGTTACGAGAAATGCAAGAGGCAAGCGACTAGGCCGCCCGATCGGTCCCGGCGAGGATCGAAACCGGCCATATGCCGCCGTGCTCGCCAAGCGCCAGCTTCACGCTGCACAGATCGATCTCGCCGGTGAAGGCTGACGGCTCAAGGTCAAGCAGGGCGTCCAGAAGCTCGCCGTGGCGCTCAGGCGCGATCCGGCCGCCGGTGAGGCACAGCCCGCCCATGTCGAGCCCCATGACGCGCAACGCCGCGTGTATGTGATCCCGGCGGGTGTCCGGGTCAGGGTGCCGCCTGCGCAGCGCCTTTGCCAGATAGGCGGCATTGAACGCGTAGCGATCTGCCGGCAGATAGATGTCTTTCATGGGTGTTCCTTTCCGGTGCTGATTTGCAGGACAGATTCTGAATCAGCCGGCAGGGTTAGGCAATCAAAAAGTGAGTAAAAACAGAAATTTAGGCATGTGTTAGTTCAGTGGTGACTGAACACATAGCGCTTAGAGAAGGATAGTTACGGCTTCTTTTTGGGTGTCATACAGCTTATTCGCAGTTGAGCGAACACGATTTGTTGCGAAATACCAGTCGCCATTGATCGGCCGCGCGATCCCAGCGAGCCGACCCGTGAACGGTCGCACGCGCCAAGCTTCCTTGGCCGCGTAGCTTACCCATGGCAGCGTCGGGGCGGTCACAGTATGTGCTTGATGCTGTCGCACAGTCAGCCATTCACCGCCCGCCAGCCTCAGCGCTTTCCTAACGGCCGGCAGTTCGGCCACAGAAGCCCCTAGCTCGCCGTGAAGGTGCAGCCGGCCGTCCTCAAGCTCGAAAGCGAACCACAGCGGCACAGCGCGCCCCAGCGCCTGCTTGAGGCGTCTGGCGATACGCTTGGACAGCCAGCCGGCCGAACTCGGCTCACGGCGCACCTGTTCCTCGACGGCCGGGCTGAGATTCAGCGTGAGGGCGACTGCCGGGCCGATAGACCGCAAGGCGTGGTGGAAGCACTCTAGCCGGGCTTCGTCAGACAGATCGCGCCACGCGGCCGGCTTCCGGTGCTGCCGGGGCGGGCTGGTCAGCAAGTTATGCCAATGACGGTGCAGGCGGATTTCCTCGTCGGTATCGAGGTCTTCCGGCTCATAGGGGGCTGGGGTGAAGGTGGTGCTAGAGGCGTCTAGCTTGATGATGGGGAATAGGGGGTGGTTGGGGGCGGCGTAGGTAACTGAAGTCCTGCCAGAACGCGCCACGCCATCAAGAGCATCAAGTGCTTGGAAAAGCGGGCGGAACTGCGCGTCACGCGCGGCCGACTTAGCCCTTGTGCGTTTTACCTTTTTGTCAACGGGTCTAGGAATTTTTTCCTGAAATGCGCTGACGCTTCTGCTATAATGTGCCTTGTCCAACAGTGACATCTCCTGTGAAAGACCGGTCGCCGTGGCAAACTGTGGCCGGTCTCTCTTTTTTCATTCGACTGATCTTTATAGCGCTCCGTCGATCGTGCTGCGGTCGAGCGGTGCGATTTCTCATAGGCGGCTGCTATTGAGCAGATTGCCGGGCCGGCGCTGGCGCTTGATCTCGTCGACGACGACGCCGCGCAACGTGCCCTCCATCTGCTTGCCGATCTTCGCGGCGAGGTCGGCATTTTGTGCCGGTGTCCCGCCGCTGGCGTTGACCGTGACCGGCGCTGAAATGTTGACGATCTGGCCAGCACCTGCATTGTCATTGTCGCCACGGATCGCCCTTGCGACGGCGCGCGAGCCGGCATCGCCGACATGGCCGCCCGCCGCGAATGCTGGCAGACGCCCCTCGTTCACGGCCTCAAGCAGCGGCCGGTGCTTCGCCGTCGCGGCAGCGTTGATAATGAACTCGCCGTCGCTCGCCAGCACGGGCACGCGATCATCACGCGGCCCGCCGGGGCCAGTGATCATGCCGCCATTCGCCCGGCGCTGTATCTTCGGCCCGTGCTTACCCGCACTGATCTGGCCGCCGTCTGCAAAGCCGAAGATACCCATGATGAACTTGGCGAGCCCGCCGAAGATGTTGCCGCTGCCGGCGTTCTCGACGGTGAAGATCGCATTCAGAAGCTCGTCGAGCATGCGATCGGCGAGGCGACCGATCGCATTGCCGAGCGCGTCCATAGGCTTCACGCCTGCCCGGATGTCTTGCAGGAAGCCGCCTACGAACTCACGGCCAGCATCGGCGACCGTCTGTAGCCGCTCGCGCTGTTCGTCGAGTGCAGCGGTTTCCTGATAGATCGCCTCATTGAGCGCGATGATACGCTGGCGCTGCTGGTCAGTCGCGGCAGCACCTGCCATGCGTGAGGCGGCAGCGGCGCGCTGCTGGGCCTCAGATGCGCCTATCAGGCGAAGTTCCGCTTCAAGCTCGGCAATGAGGTCCACAACGGCTTGGCGCTCGCGTGCGGCGCTGTCTGTCGAGCTTGAGCGCGCCGACGATGAACGTCCGCCGGTGTCTTTGCGCGCGGGCGGTGCGGCCGGTGCCGGTGAGGTCGGTTCCGGCGCATCCGGCACGCGGCGGCTTTCGAGGATCGACAAGATGCGCGCCTCTTCCCGCGCAAGCTGTTCGCTTTGCGCTGAAAGCTCGTTGATGGTGCCTTGAAGCACACGACGCTCGGCTTCAGCGGTGAAGCCGCCGATCTCGGCTTGCTGTTCCTTCAATTCGAGAATGCGGTTTTCGATCTCAAGGCGTTCACGGCCGATGTCGGTCACGCGCTCATTGAGCGTGCGGCTTTGTTGCCGCTCGATATCGCGGAACGTGTCAATGAACGTCTGAAGCGCCGATGTTGCCTCGACGATGGCGCTCTTGAGGCTGGTGCCGATCGTGGTCGTAATCGCCCGGAACTTGCGGTCGACTTCGTCCGCGCGTTCGATCAGTTCTTCGTCCAGCACGACGCCAAGATCGTTCGCGGCCTTGATCTGGTCCCGGATGGCACGCTCGCCGCGATCTATCAGTTGCACGAAGCGCTCGCCGCCCGTGCCGCCGAAGATTTCATCGGCGATACGAATGCGCGCCGCCCGGTCGAGATTTTCCAGCTTGCCGATGATCTCTGTGAAGAGTGCCGACGGGTCTTTCAGCTTGGTCTTCAATTCTTCGGCGGTGAAGCCCAGCCGCGCGAACGACTCGGCAGCCGGCCCGCCGCCCGTCTCAATCCATTCATCGGCCCGCAGGTTCAATTCCTTGATGCCATCGGTGAGTGAATCGACGCCGATACGGTTCTGTTCCGCGACGTATTTCAGTTCTTGAAACGCCTTCACATTGAGCCCGGCGCGCTTCGCTTCGTCGCCGATCTGGGCAATGCCGCCCGCCACGTCGACCAGCCGGCCGGCGACACCAAGCACGCCGCCTGCTACCAGCCCGGCGAGCCCTGCTTTCATCGCCGCGCCCATGCGGCGGCCCGCACCGCCCATGATCGCCTCAAGCCGGTCGCTCGACTTTTTGGCGCGCCGCTCCATGCCATCCATCTGCTTGCCGAGCGTGCGATTGGCCTTAAGAATGTTGCGTTCGAAATCTCGGATTCGGGCTTCTAGGGCGACGACAAGCCGTTCTTCGTCAGTGGCCATGCAGGTTTCTCCTAGCTGTAAAGGATGTCTTCGTAGTCTTCGCGCTCATAGATCGACGGGCCGTTGTCGTTGGCCGCGATGGCGCGGCCCACAGCCATTGACGCGGCGATCGCGCCGTCGATCCTGTCGAAACGATCGCCCTTGTGCAGGCGGACAAGGCCGGTGTCGCCGCGTGAGACGACTACGGAATCGAAGTGATGCCGCAAGGCCGGATTACCGCCGTGCCGCAGCCGGCGGCCGTTGACGGTGCGCTCAAGATGACCGATCGCGGGCGCCATCGTGAGCGGCCCCTGCCGGAACTCAATCGCCGGCAGACCTTCCAGCTGTAGGCGCTGCATAATGAGGCTTGCGCGGTATGGATCGAACAACACTTCGCGCACGTCATAGGTGGCGCACAGTTCGCGAATGTGATCCTCGATCGATTGCGGCTCGATCACCGGACCTTCGGTCACGGTGATATGGCCATCGGCGCGCCATTGCAGATATGGCACGCGGTCCTGCTTGGCGCGGCTGTCCAGATCGTCGCCGGGCACGAACAGCCAAGGGTGAATGGTGATCCGGCCGTCATCGTGCCGCCAAGCCGCGACGATCGCGGTCAGGTCGCCATTCACCGACAGGTCGACGCCGAGATAGCAGGGCAGGTCTTCAAGGTCGCTTAGATCGATCTCGACGCGTCCTTCGTCATAAGTTGCCATATCGAACAGCGGATCGCGCGAGTGCGCTTTCCAGATGTTGAGGTTGAACTGCTCGAAGGCGTGGCGCTCAGCAGGTCGGTGCGCGGCCTCGCGCGCCTGTGTGCGCATCGCGTCGAGATTCGGGAAGCCGTAGCGCAAGCCGGGATTGACGCGGTGCCAGACAGCTTCGTCCTGCCAATCATCATTCGGGTCCGCTTCGAAGATGATTGGCAGGAATGCCGGGTTTATGATCTCGCCGGTAGCGACCTTGCGGGCATAGTCATACTGCTCGAAGCCGATGTTCTCATTGCCACGGCCCGCCGTGGTGGCAATGAGCATAAGGGTGTTGCTGGTCTTCACAAGGCCGGACTTCAGCGCTTCCCAAAGGGCGCGGCCTTTCCAGACGTGGATTTCATCGACCAGAACGAAGGCAGGCGTCTTGCCGTGCTGGGCTGCGCCGTCGCTGGAAATCGCCTGTAGCGTCACGTCTTCGGCCTTGAAGACGATTTTCTTGGCGCTGTTATGGGCGTCATAGATGCGGGTCGCGTCCACAAGCCGCTTATCCATGCGCACGATGTTCGCGGCCTCACGGAAGCCGACCCCGGCTTGCTCGCGATCGGACGCGGCGAAGATCACTTGCCCGGCGCGAACGCGCTCAGGGCCGATCGTATGCAACAGTGCCAGCGCGGCCGCGTGGCTGGTCTTGCGGTTGCCACGCGGCATCATCCAGAAGACTGTTTCCGCAATACGCCGGCCGTCCGGGTGGCGCGGTCCGTAAATGCCGCGCACCATGCGCTCGAAAGGCCGGTGAAGCTGAAAGGCGTGGCCGGGTGCTGTGCTGTTCGGGTGCTTCAGCCGGCGAAGGAATTCAACGGCACGCTCGCCGTAGCCGAGCGGATCGGGGATCGGCGAATTGTCGAACAGCCATTCGGGATAGGTGCTCGCCATCACGTCACCGCAAGCGGGTTGTCATCATCGTTGCCGGGCGTTTCCATCATCGCGGCCCGTGAGCGCGCCGAAGGCGTCAGCCCAAGCTCACCGGCGCATCGAAGCTGTTGCTGCTGTGCGGCGCTCAGGATGCCGTAGGCCGGATGCCGCTTGCCGTTCGGCAGGACCATGCCTTCCTGATTCAGCGCGCGGTGCGCCTCACGCATGGTGCCTGTCGCAATGACGAAGTTCTCAAGCACGGCTAGGCTCAGGACCTATTAATTCCTTTTGAGATGTGATTCACGGTCTTTGAGAAGGAGGCCGTGATGGGTGATTTGTTTCTGCTGAGCGAGGGCCAGATGGCGCGGATATCGCCGTACTTCC
>NZ_PYBP01000005.1:0-211795 GCF_003015025.1 Nitratireductor sp. StC3
CTGCATCGACCGCACACGAGCCTTGAGGGCCTCACACCGAACGAATTTGCAACCCGGTCACGAATGGACCACAACGTGAACAGCGCTAGCCTATGAATGGGTACATTCAGGGGAGCACGTCACCGACAACGCTAGCCCCACCGCCGCTTCTGCCTCCTTTGCGACCAAGGGGTCTCCAGGCCCAAATAGATCATCTATGTCGAGCGATGCGGGAGACACATCGAAAAACATAAGTGAAATGTGGGCTCCGATTCTCCCGCACCTACTCGTAACTCATTGAAATCATAGCGAATGCGTTAGCCCTCCGGGCCCACCATTTTCCCGATCTCACGGCAGTTGGCGTCGCGCGCGCCCGGGGGCGTCGCGCGCCGAAAGGCGGGCCGCGGGCGCGGTCTTGTTCCGGGTCGGGGATTTCTTTCGCTTCCGGCAGAACCGCTTTGGAATCACCCCGTTTTAGGCCAACCGCCGCGGATTGGGCGCGCGGGGGCGGCCGTGGCTCCGGCGCATCGAGCGAAGAGGGGCGGGCGTTCTTTCGCCTGTCCTGGCTATTCCGGCCCGTGCCGCCGGCGTTTCGCCTGCGTCCGGCAATTTTGCGTCGATCCTTCGCAGTCTGCGGCTTGCCGACGAGGTCGCGACGGCCATGGCCCATCGGACAGGCGGGACTGCGCTCTGGTCAGACGCCGGCGGTGCGCCTAGCCTGTCGTCACGCAGGGCGGGACGCCGAGACGCCGAGACGCACCGGATGCCCCGCCGGAGCGGTCATCCACGCGCATGAGAGGAGCCATCCCGACCATGAACAAACCAGCCGAAATTTCCACCGCGCCGCGGCGCAGCGTCGTCGTGCAGGGATTCACCAACAGCGTGCTCGACCCGGACGCACCGATGCTCGGCCCGGTCGAGAACGGCGGCACCATCATCGCCAACACCGCGCCCGGCTGCTGGGGGCCGATGATCACGCCGCGCCTGCGCGGCGGCCATGAGGTGACGCAGCCGGTCCATGTCGACGGGGCCGAGCCCGGCGACGGCATCGCGATCCGCATTCGCGACATCACCGTGACCGCGCTCGCCACCGCGTCGGGCCACGATTCCTCGCCGGAGGGGTTCTGCCTCGGCGATCCCTATGTCGCCGCGCGCTGCCCGACCTGCGACGCGCTGTGGCCGGAAACCCATCTCGAGGGGATCGGCCAGGACGCGGTCAAGTGCGACCGCTGCGGCAACGCGGTCAAACCGTTCGAGATCGTGCACGGTTACACGGTGGTGTTCGACGAGACGCGCCAGGTCGGCGTTACGGTGCCGAAGGCGGCGGCCGAGACGATCGCGCGCAACGCCCATCACTACGCCGCGCTGCCCGACCGCTCGGTGCAGCATCCGATCCTCGCCTTCGCGCCGTCGGACATGGCCGGCGTGATGGTGCGCATGCGCCCCTTCCTCGGCCAGCTCGGCACCACGCCGTCGCACGCTCTGCCGGATTCGCACAATGCCGGCGATTTCGGCGCCTTCCTGGTCGGCGCGCCGCACGACTATGCGATCACCGCCGAGCAACTGGCGGCCCACAAGACCGACGGCCATATGGATATCGATGCCGTGCGGCCGGGCGCGATTCTGATCGCGCCGGTCAAGGTGAAGGGGGCCGGCGTCTATATGGGCGACATGCACGCCGCCCAGGGCGACGGCGAGATCGCCGGCCACACGATGGACGTCGCCGGCAGCGTGACGCTGCAGGTCGAGGTGGTGAAGGAGTATCCGATCGACGGGCCGGTGCTGTTTCCGCTGCTGGAGGACCTGCCGCCGCTGGCGCGCCCGTTCAGCGCCGACGAGCGCGCCCGCGCGCTGCGGCTGGCCAAGGGGTGGGGCATGGATACGGTCGAGGAGCTGGCGCCGGTCTCGGTGATCGGCACGGCGGCCGACATGAACGCGGCGATCGACAACGGGCTGCAGCGGGCGGCGACGCTGCTCGGCCTGAGCGTTGCCGAGGTGCGCAACCGGGCGACGATCAACGGCGCGATCGAGATCGGCCGCGCGCCCGGCGTCATCCAGGTCACCCTGCTCGCCCCGCTCGCCCGGCTCGACGCCGTCGGCCTGGGCGGCTACGCGCGCGAGCAGTACAATCTGTGAAGCCGGCCCCGGCCGCGCGGGTCGCATCGCGCGGCCCGCGCGCCGGCGCCATCGCCGGTTTGTCCGGGCGGGCGCGATGCGGTGACCGCGCCCAAGCCGGACGATCGCATGCCGACCCCTGATTTTTCGCTTGCGCGCCGCGACCGCGCGGGTTAGACGACCGCAAGTCGAAATATCCGGATTTCTGGAATTATGGATAAGATAGCCGCTCTGGACGCGCTGGCCGCGCTCGGCCAGGAGACCCGGCTGGAGGTGTTTCGCCTTCTGGTGCGCGCCGGGCCCGACGGGCTTGCGGCCGGCGAGATCGCGGCGCGCCTGTCGACGGTGCAAAACACCATGTCGGCGCATTTGAAGGTGCTCGACCGGGCCGGGCTGATCGCGGCGCGGCGCGAGGGCCGCAGCGTGTGCTACGCCGCCGACATGACCGGGTTTCGCGACCTGCTCGCCTTCCTGATGGAGGATTGCTGCAACGGCGCGCCGGACCTGTGCCGGCCGGCGATCGCGGCGGCGACCTGCTTGCGGCGGGACGAACACGAAGCAACCGAACACGATGCGTGGACAGGGGTGTCATGAGCGAACGGATCTACAACGTCCTTTTTCTGTGCACGGGCAACTCGGCCCGTTCGATCCTTGCCGAGGCGATCCTCAATCGGGTCGGAAACGGGCGCTTCAGGGCGTTTTCGGCCGGCTCGCAGCCGAAAGGCGCCGTCCATCCGGCCACGCTGCGGCTGCTTGAGGCGATGAACCACGATACCGGCTTCGCGCGCTCCAAAAGCTGGGAGGAATTTTCCGGACCCGACGCGCCGACCTTGGATTTCGTCTTCACGGTCTGCGACAGCGCGGCGGCCGAAAGCTGTCCGATCTGGCCCGGCCAGCCGATGTCGGCGCATTGGGGCGTGCCCGATCCGGCCGCGGCCGAGGGCACGGAGGCGGAGAAAAACCTCGCCTTCGCCGACGCCTACCGCATGTTGTCGAACCGCATCGCCGTCTTCACCAGCCTGCCGCTCGCCTCGATCGACCGACTGACGCTGCAAAAGCGGCTCGACGCCATCGGTGGCGATGTCGCCAAGGCCGGATGACCCTCGACCGAACCCCGCAGGACAAGCGCATGACAGACCAGGTTTTCAACCGCGCCGCGGCTTCTGCCGGCGGCATCGGCTTTTTCGAAAAATATCTGTCGGTGTGGGTGGCGCTGTGCATCGTCGCCGGCATCGCGCTCGGCAATCTGGTGCCCGGTCTGTTCGGCCTGCTCGCCGGTCTCGAATACGCCTCCGTCAACCTCGTCGTCGCCGTGCTGATCTGGGCGATGGTGTTTCCGATGATGGTCAATGTCGACTTTTCCAGCCTCGGCCAGATCGGCGACCGGCCGAAGGGCTTGGTGCTGACGCTGGCGGTCAACTGGCTGGTCAAGCCCTTCACCATGGCCGCGCTCGGCGTGTTGTTCTTCGAGCATGTGTTCGCGCCCTGGATCGAGCCGGCCGATGCACAGCAATATATCGCCGGGCTGATCCTCCTGGGGGCTGCGCCATGCACGGCGATGGTGTTCGTGTGGAGCCAGCTCACGCGCGGCGACGCCACCTATACGCTGGTGCAGGTGTCGCTCAACGACGTGGTGATGATCTTCGCCTTCGCGCCGATCGTCGCGCTGCTGCTCGGCGTCACCGACATCGCCGTGCCCTGGGAGACGCTGCTTCTGGCGACCGGGCTCTATGTGGTGATCCCGCTTGTCGCCGGCGCGCTGACGCGCCATTGGCTCACCCGGCGCGCCGAAGGCAGGGCCGCGCAGGAGGCCGTTTCCCGTTTCACGGCGTCGCTGAAACCGGTCTCGGTGATCGGCCTTCTGGTCACGGTGGTGCTGCTGTTCGGTTTCCAGGGCCATGTGATCGTCGCCCGGCCGATACTGATCGTGCTGATCGCCGTGCCGCTGCTGATCCAGTCCTACGGCATTTTCTTTCTCGCCTATGCGGCGGCGAAGGCGTGGAAAATACCGTTCAACGTCGCGGCGCCCTGCGCGCTGATCGGCACGTCCAATTTCTTCGAGCTGGCCGTGGCCGTCGCCATCAGCCTGTTCGGCTTGAATTCGGGAGCGGCGCTTGCCACGGTGGTCGGCGTGTTGGTCGAGGTTCCGGTGATGCTGTCGCTGGTGGCCTTCGCCAACCGCACCCGGCACTGGTTTCCGCCGGGGCCCGATAGCAAATAGAACGACGAGACACGCATGACGATCACCATCTACCACAACCCGGCCTGCGGCACGTCACGCAAGACACTCGCCGCCATCCGCGAGGCGGGCGTCGAGCCGGTCGTGGTCGAGTATCTCAAGACGCCGCCGACGCGCGAGAAACTGGTCGCGCTGATCGCCGCGATGGGCGTGGCGCCGCGCGCCGTCCTGCGCGACAAGGCCGCGCCCTATCACGAGCTCGGCCTGGGCGAGGGCGCCTGGAGCGACGACGCGCTGATCGATGCCATGGTCGCGCACCCGGTCCTGATCAACCGGCCGATCGTGGAAAGCCCCAAGGGCACCGCGCTCTGCCGGCCCTACGAGCGCGTGCTGGCGCTGTTGCCGGATGCCGGGCCCGGCGCTTTCGAGGGCCTGGACGGCGCGACGGCGGCCGCCGGTGCGGACAGACATGCCTGCGGTTGACGGGCCCGCGCCGGCGGCCGCTTGTGCCGGCCGCCTGCCGGTTCGGGCGGCACGTTTCCGCGGGGCGGCGGCGCTTTTGCGCCTGGCGCGGATGTTTTTGCCGTGATCGCAATGCCGCGGCGCCGCCGACGCGGGGCCTGCGACAGTGTTGCAGCGAGATCGTTGCACGCCCCCCTTGCAAGGCCGGCTTTCATGACGAGACTGGGCACGCAAGCCGGCCGCGGCTTGCGGCGACGCTGCTGTTTCCTTGCGCCGTCGTCATGTTCTAGTGTGTGTAAGGGTGTGACCGATGCCGGCAACCGCCGGATTGTCCGGTCGCGCCCCTGGGGAGGCTTTATTTGGCCGACGAATTGATGCTGGCGTTCGGCGTGCTTGCGTGCCTGCAGGCCAAGCATTTCATTGCCGATTATCTGCTGCAGCCACGCTGGGTCATCCGCGCCAAGGGGCATTTCGACCAGCCGGGCGGCTATTGTCACGCCGGCGTGCACGCGCTCGGCTCGGTGCCGGCGCTGCTCCTGGCCGGGCTTGGACTGCCGCTTTTGGCGGCCTTCATGGCGGCGGAGTTCGCCGTGCATTTTCTGATCGACCACGCCAAGGCCCGCCACGGCATGAAAAGCTGCAAGGGCCCCGATACGGCCGCCTTCTGGGCCATGCACGGCTTCGACCAGTTCCTGCATCATATGACCTATCTGGCGATGACGGCGGGCGCGCTGCGGCTGGCGGCACGGTCCGTGGTCTGACAGGCGGCGCGCCGGCGCGCGTGCCGCAGGCGCCTTTCGGCGTGAAACCAAAAGCGGCCTGTCGCGTTTGAAGGAACATGTCCTTGAGTTCGAATGACGAGTATCGCCGCCCCGGATCACTCTTGCTGCTGGCGGCGTTTCTGGCCGTCGTCATCGGCGTCGGCACTCTGATCGGTTCTGCGACGGTGCCGGGCGCGTGGTATGCGGGCCTGCAAAAACCGCCCTTCAGCCCGCCGAACTGGATCTTCGGCCCGGTCTGGTTCACGCTCTACGTGCTGATCGCCATTGCCGGCTGGCGGACCTTCCTCGCCGACCATGACGGCACCGCCATGAAACTTTGGTACGGGCAGATGGCGCTGAACTGGCTCTGGTCGCCGGTCTTCTTCGCGCTGCACCTGGTCTGGCCGGCATTCGTCGTGATCGTCGCCATGGCGCTGCTGGTCGTCGGCTTCGCGGTCAATCGCTGGCGCGCCGACCGCCTGGCCGCCGCCCTGTTTGTGCCTTATGCGGCCTGGGTCGGCTTCGCCGCCCTCCTCAACCTGTCGATCGCGATCCTCAATTAAAGCGTT
The DNA here is from genome assembly GCF_003015025.1 of Nitratireductor sp. StC3. Taxonomy (NCBI): domain Bacteria; kingdom Pseudomonadati; phylum Pseudomonadota; class Alphaproteobacteria; order Hyphomicrobiales; family Phyllobacteriaceae; genus Nitratireductor; species Nitratireductor sp. StC3. The sequence goes on from NZ_PYBP01000005.1 coordinate 6,066, forward strand.
TCCAGGCGAAGTGGAAGCCGGTTCGCCGTTCGGAAACGCGTCAAAACAATAGGTTGGAGCCGGTCTGCGATCCCGCGGAAAGCAGAACGGTTCGAGCCGGGCGTCAGAACACCGGCGCGCCGTCGCCGGCTCAGCGCGTCACGATCTCCGGGCCCATCAGGCTGTAGGGCAGCCAGGTCGACAAGACCGGCACATAGGTGACCAGGATCAGGAAGGCGAACAGCACCGCCACGAAGGGGGCGGCGGCGCGCACGACCTGGATCAGGCTCATGCCGGTGATGCCGGAGGTGACGAACAGGTTGAGGCCGATCGGCGGGGTGATCATGCCGATCTCCATGTTGACCACCATGATGATGCCGAGATGGACCGGGTCGACACCGAGTTCCATGGCGATCGGAAACACCACCGGCGCCACGATCAGGAGCAGGCCGGAGGGTTCCATGAACTGGCCGCCGAGCAACAGCAAAAGGTTGACCGCGATCAGGAAGGTGAACCAGTTGAAGCCGTAGCCGATCATCAGGTCGGTGATGGCGTCGGGGATGCGCTCCGAGGTCAGGACATGGGCGAAAAGCAGCGCGTTGACGATGATGAACATCAGCATGATCGTCGTCTTCGACGCGTCGGTCATGACCTTGCGCGTGTCCTCGTTGAAGAACATGCGGAAGAAGTTGCGGCCCATCAGCGCGACATTGCGGCCCCAGATCGGCAGGCCGGCGACGATGTAGCCGGGAATGTTGAAGGGGTTGGATTCGCGGTCGCGCCACACCGCGTAGGCGACCATGACGGCGAGCGACAGCACCAGGCCGACGAGCGCGCGGCCGCCCGCGGTCACGCCTTCCCATTCGGCGGTGGCGAAGAAGGACAGGATCATGAACACGAAAAAGAAGGCGAGGGCGTAGACGAGGGCCGAAAAGCCGACGCGGGCGCGCTTGCTGTCGGTGTCCTGGATCCAGCGCAAGCCCTTGAGCGGGCCCATGTCGCGATAGACGAACAGCGCGACGAAGAAGGCGTAGACGGCCGCGACCGCGGCGGCCTCGGTGGGCGTGAAGACGCCGCCATAGATGCCGCCCAGAATGATGATGATCAGGAACAGGCCCCAGCCTGCCTCCTTGCCGCCGGCCAGAATTTCGCCGAACCCCTTCCACTCCTCGGCCGGCAGGTTGCGGATGCGCGCCAGCACGTAGATCGCCGCCATCAGCATCAGCCCGGCGACGAGGCCGGGCACGACGCCGGCCAGAAACATGCGCCCGACCGACACGTCGGTGGCGGCGGAATAGACCACCATGACGATCGAGGGCGGGATCAGGATGCCGAGCGTGCCGGCATTGGCGATGATGCCGGCGGCGAAGTCCTTGCTGTAGCCGACCTGGCGCATGCCGGCGATGGCGATCGTGCCGATGGCGACCACGGTCGCCGGCGAGGAGCCGGACAGCGCGGCAAACAGCATGCAGGCCATGACGCTCGCCATCGCCAGGCCGCCGCGGAAATGGCCGACCGTGGCGATCGCGAAACGGATGATGCGCCTGGCCACGCCGCCGGTCGACATGAAGGCGGAGGCGAGGATGAAGAAGGGGATGGCGAGCAGCGTGTAGTTCTGCGAGGCGGTGAAAAGCTGCAGCGCCACCGAGGACATCGAATCGGCGGAGAAGAAGGCGATGATGATGATCGACGACAGGCCGAGCGACACGGCGACCGGCACGCCGAGAAACAACAGACCCAGGACGAGAACGAACAGAATGGCGGCTTCCATGGTGCTCAGTCCTTCAGGATGTCTTTGTGTTCGGAGACGAGCTCCTCGGCCTCGTGGCCGGCGATCACCAGTTCCCGCTCGCCGCGCAGGATGGCGATCATGGCTTCCAGAGACCGGAAGGCGAGCAGCGAAAGGCCGATCGGCAGCATCAGATAGGCGATCCAGCGCTGCACCCGCTCCTGGGTGCCGAACAGCGACTGGATCAGCTCCGGCCAGCGCAGATCGTCGAGGCCGGTGCCGCGGTCGAACATGAATTTCCAGTAGCCGATGGCGCCGGTCTGGCGCCAATTGGTGCTGACGTCGACCCCGAACCAGGCGAGCCAGCCGGCATGCAAGAGCATGAAGGCGTAGAGGAAGGCGCAAAACGCGCCGAACACGGCCACGACGCGGAAGGCGGGCTTGGGCAGGAAGCGGATGAAGGCGTCGACGCCCAGATGCATGTGCTGCTTGATGCCGTAGCTCATGCCGAACAGGATCAGCCAGGCAAACAGGATACGCGTCAGTTCCAGCGCGCCGCTCCAGCCGGTGTTGAAACCGTAGCGCGCGACGACCTGGAAGAACGACACCAGGGTAATGATCGCCATCAGCGCGGCGATGAAGTTTTCTTCAAGCCGGGTGATCGCCTCGGGCCAGCGCCGCTCGGCCGCGAAGAGGATCACAACGAGCGCGATCAGGCCGAGGATCGGCCACAACAATGCCATTGGATGGTTCCCCCGCTTTGGACCGGCCGCGCTTTAAGGCGCGGCAGGAGAAGGACACGGCCGGGTCGCCCCGGCCGTGTCCGCGTCTTTTACGATCAGGAGCCGGCGCCCGCGGCGGCGTCGATCAGGTCCTTGCCGATATCGCCCTCGAACTTGTCCCAGACCGGCTTCATGGTCTTGACCCATTCGGTCCGCTGCTCGGGCGTCAGGGTGCGGATTTCGCCGTTGGCGTCGAGGATGCCCTGGCGGCAGTCGGCTTCCTTCTTGCCGACCTCGTCATTGGCGGCGTTGGTGACGTCCTCGGCGATCGCCAGAAACTGGTCGCGGACGTCGGCGTCGAGGCCGTTCAGCCACTCGGTCGAGGTGACCAGCAGATAGGCCAGCGCCTGGTGGTTGGTCTCCGAGATGCCGTCCTGAACCTCGAAGAATTTCTGCTTGTAGATGTTGCACCAGGAGTTTTCCTGGCCGTCGACGACGCCCGTCTGCAGCGCGCCGTAGACTTCCTTGAAGGCCAGTTTCTGGGCCGAGGCGCCCATCGCCTCGATCATCGCCACGGCGACGTCGGAGGTCTGGACGCGGAATTTCAGCCCGTTGGCATCGGTCGGCACCAGGAGCGGCTTCTTGGCGGAGAAATATTTCATGCCCGACATCCAGTAGCCGAGTCCGGTATAACCCTGGTCCTCCATCACCTTGAGAAGGTTCTTGCCGGCCTCGCTGCCGGTGAAGGCGCCGACGGCTTTCAGGTCGGCGAAGATGAAGGGCAGGTCGAACAGCCGGTATTTCAGCGTGTAGGCCTCGAACTTGGACAGCGACGGGGCGGCGAGCTGGACGTCGCCGAGAAGCAGCGCCTCCATCACCTTGTCGTCGTCGAACAGGGTCGAGTTGGCGAACACCTCCATGCAGGCCTTGCCGTCCATCTCCTTGTTGACGCGCTCGGCCAGAAGCGTGGCGGCGTCGCCCTTGGGGTGGCCGGTCGCGGCCACGACATGGCTGAACTTGATGACCATCTCGCCATCGTCGCAGCCTTCGGACGCGACGGCCTGTCCGGCAAACAGCGCCATGGCGAGCGCCGATACGGCGCCGAGAAGCTTTTTCATGATCGTCCTCCACTTGGTGGGCCCAGGCCCGGTTGTGCTTTCACATCCACGGCTTCCGCCGCGCTTGCGCTCCCCGGGGAGCGCGGCAGCGGTCCGCGCCGTGGCGGCGGACGCGCCGCTCGTCGTCTTGCTAGCAAGAGCGGTGCCAGTTTCGAGACGCCGCAGGCTTTTCTTAAGAAATGCTTTCAAATCAGGCGGCTGGGCGTCTGTGCGCCCGCGACCGCCCGATCCGCTTGAAGTGGCGATGTTACGTCGATCACACATCGCGCCAGCGCCGTGGGTGGATATCTACCCATCGTCGTGCCCACCAAGTCCGAGCTTTTTCATCTTGTCGTAAAGGCCCTTGCGCGAGATGCCGAGCGCTTCGTAGGTCTCTTTCTGGCGTCCGCCGTGGCGTTTCAATTCGGCCTCGATGACCGAGCGCTCGAAGGCGGCGAGCCTGTCTGCAAGCGTGCTGGCGCCCCCGGCCGCGACGGGCGCATCCGGCGAAAAGCCGCGCCACAGCCCGAGCACCCAGCGATCGGCGACATTGCGCAGTTCGCGCACATTGCCCGGCCAGTCATGGGCGGTGAGCTCGGCTTCCAGCGCCGGGTTCATTTCGGGCATGTCGCGGCGGTAGCGGGCGCGCGCCTCGCGCGCCAGATGGGTGAACAGCAGCGGAATGTCGTCGCCGCGCTCGCGCAAGGGCGCGATCTTCAGCGTCGCCACGTTCAGCCGGTAAAACAGGTCGGCGCGGAAGCGGCGCGCCTCGCTCTCGGCCTTGAGGTCGGCCTTGCTGGCGGCGACGAAGCGCACGTCGAGCGGGATCGAGCGGTTGGAGCCGAGACGTTCGACGGTGCGGTGTTCGATGGCGCGCAGCAGCTTGACCTGCAGCTCGAGCGGCATCGATTCGATCTCGTCGAGGAAGACGGTGCCGCCGTCGGCGTGCTCCAGCTTGCCGATGCGCATTTTCTGGGCGCCGGTGAAGGCGCCGGCCTCGTGGCCGAACAGTTCGCTTTCGAAAATCTCCTTCGGTAGCGCGCCGCAATTGATGGCGACGAAATTGGCGCGCGCGCGATCGCCGAAATCGTGCAGGGCCCGCGCCACGACTTCCTTGCCGGAGCCGGTTTCGCCCAGAATGAGCACGTCGGCGTCGGTGCCGGCCAGAGCCGCGATCTCCTCGCGCAGGCGCCGCATGGCCGGGTTGCGACCGACCAGGCGCGATTCCAGGTCGCCGGAGGCGTCGAGCGTTTCGCGCAGGACCCGGTTTTCCAGCACCAGGCGGCGTTTTTCGATCGCCCGGCGTACCACCGATGTCAGGCGGTGGACGGGGAAGGGTTTTTCGATGAAATCGTAGGCGCCGTCGCGCATCGCCTGGACGGCGAGCGCAACCTCGCCATGGCCGGTGATCAGCACGACCGGCAGCGCCGGGTCGATCTCCAGGCAGCGGCGCATGAGTTCCATGCCGCCCATGCCGGCCATGCGGATGTCGGTGACGATACAGCCATAGAGCTCGCGGCCGATGTCGGGCAGCGCCTCCTCCGCGCTGCGGTAGGCGGTGACGGCGAGGTCCTCGATTTCGAAACCCTGGACGAGGGCGGGGCGCAGATCGTCGTCGTCGTCGACAAGCAGGACGCGGGCGTCGCTCATGAGGCTTTGGCGAGCGTCTGCGGGGGGGCGGCGGCGGCCGACAGCAGAACGGTGAAGCGCGCGCCGCCGCCCGGGACGGCGGAGACGTGCACCGCGCCGCCGAATTCGCGCACGATATTGTAGACGATCGACAGGCCGATGCCGACGCCTTCGCCGACGCCCTTGGTGGAGAAGAACGGTTCGAACACCTGCTCGCGCAGCGCGTCGGGAATGCCGGGACCGTTGTCTTCCACGGTCAGCGCGACGCGCTCGCCGAGGCGGCGCGCGCCGATCGTGACCAGGGGCGCGTCCGGCCGGCCCTGCGAGCCGATGCCGCAGAGCGCGTCGAGCGCGTTGTTGAGCAGGTTGACCACCACCTGGGTGAGGCGCAGCTTGCCGCCGCGCACCGCGAGGTCGGGCACGATCGCCTCGCGCCGGATCTCGATGCCGGCATTGCGCGCCCTCGGTCCGACGAGCATCAGCGCCTCCTCCAGCACCGGGGCAAGCGCGACATCGCCGATTTCGGTGCCCGGCTTGCGGGCAAACGACAACAGCGTGCGCGACAGTTCCGACATGCGGTCGACGAGACCGGAAATGCGGGTCAGCGCCTCGCGGACGGACTCGGCGCGGCCGCGCTGCAGAAGCGCGGTCGCATTGTCGGCATAGGTGCGGATGGCGGCCAGCGGCTGGTTGTATTCGTGGCTGAGCGTGGCCGACATCTGCCCGAGCGCGGCCAGCTTGGCGGCCTGGATGAGCTCGTTCTGGGTCTTGCGCAATTGCGCCTCGGCCTCGGTGCGTTCCCTGACCTCGTGGGCAAGGGCCGCGTTGGCCTGGGTCAGGTCGGCGGTGCGCTCCTGGACCAGATGTTCGAGCCGGTGCGCTTCGGCCTCAGCGCGCGCCTGGCGCAGCGCGAAGGCCTCGCGGCGCTTGACGAGGAAGAAGGAGAGGCTGCCGGCGAGCAGGGCCGCCAGCACGACGACGAGGCTGGCCGTGCGTCCGGCGGCCACCACCGGCGCGCGGTCGGCCAGCACATGCAGGGTCCAGCCCATCAAGGGCAGGTCACGCCGGGCGGAAATATAGCCGAGGCCGGATTCGCCGGTTTCGGCGACCACGCCGTCTCCGTCGGGATCGCCGCTCAGAACCGCGTCGCCGCCCGCCGGGCCGAACAGGCGGCGCTGGTTCCATTGCGTGCGGTTGGAGATGAAGACCAGGCCGCCGGCATCGGCCACGGCGATCGGGTTGGCCGAAAGCGACCAGGTCTGCTCGATCCGGTCGATGCGCACATAGACCGCGATCACCCCGACCAGCGCGCCGCCGCGCCGGACGGACGCGGCGAACACGTAGGCGCGTTCATTGTCGTCCGACCGGGTCTCGCGGCCGAGACGGCCCTGTCGCGCGGCGTCGAGCAGGGCGTTTTCGTTGAGGCGCGAATTGTCGAATATGCCGCGCGCGGAGGCGAAGATGCGACCGGTCGCATCGGCGAAGGCGACATCCTTGGCGCCGGAATAGCCGGCGATCTCGAAGGCGACGTGGCGGGCCGCCGCACGCGCCTCGCCGTCATGCGGCGGAGCGAACAGGGCGATGATGTCGTCGCGTCGCGCCAGCAGCGGCGGCAGGAGGCGGTATTTTTCGAGCACGCCCGACAGGGTCTCGGATTGCAGGGCCAGCGCCTCGCTGGCGGACGCCTCGACCGCGCGCCGGGCCTGGGCGCTGCCGAAGGCATAGCCGAGCCAGGCCAGCGCCGCGCCGCAGACCAGCGTGGCGGCCAGCACCGCGAAGCCGATGCGCGCATAGCGCCTCCGGATCAGGCTTTCGCCGGCATGGATTTCGGCCGGACCCACATTCTCCTCCCCGTGCGCCTTGTCCGCGACCGTGTCGTCGTGGTGCGGCGGCGCACTTGTTTTGCCATGGTTTGGGCAAAATATCGGTGCGCGTCCAGCCTTTTCTGGCGGTGCGCATGCTGGCCTGCCACAGGTGGCGCGAACGATGCGGCCACGCCATGACCTGGATCAAGCGCGGCCGGCGCCGCGGGGCGCGCGCCCTCAGCGCGGCTGCCGGTCGAACAGCGGCAGGATCCAATCGCGAAAGGCGCGCGTCTTGGGCGCGTTGCGCCGGGCCTGCGGATAGACCAGGAAATAGGCTTGGCCCTCCGTGCCGACGATGTCGAAGGGCTGGACCAGTAGGCCCGCCTCGATCTCCTGGCGGTAGAAGGCCGTCGTCAACAGGGCCACGCCCTGGCCGGCGATCGCGGCGCTCGCCTCGACGGCCTGCGACCCCAGGCTGGTGTGCGGCCGTCCGGCGAGCGCGTCGGGGGCAAGCCCGGCGCGCGCCAGCCAGTCTGGCCACCAGGGGTCGTTGGGCGACACGATCGGCAGCTTCAGCAGGTCGGCCGGCTCGCGCAGCCCGCCCGCCGAGGCGGCCAGCCCGGGCGACAGCATCGGCGAAAAGTCGGTGCCGATCAGTTCGTGCTCGATCAGGCCCGGCCAGCCGCCGGAGCCCGAACGAACGGCGATGTCGGCCTCGTCGCGGGCGAAATCGATGACCTTCTGGTCGGTCTCGATGCGGACCGCGATGCCGGGATGGGCGATCTGGAAAGAGCCGATATGGCGCGCGAGCCAGGCGGAGGCGAATGTCTGCAGCGTGTTGATGACCAGCGTGCCCTGCGCGCCGTGGCGGGCCTCCTGCCAGGCGGCGGCGATCCGCTCGAAGGCCTCGCCGATCGCCGGCGCCAGGCGGCTGCCGGTCTCGGTCAGCTCTATCCGGCGCGGGCGGCGGACGAAAAGCGGCACGCCGACCCGCTCCTCCAGAACCTTGATCTGATAGCTGACCGCGGCCTGGGTCATGCCGAGCTCGCCGGCAGCGCGGGTGAAGCTATTGTGCCGGGCGACGGCCTCGAAGGCGCGCAGCGCAGCCATGGGCGGGAGCGGCGCAACCATGATGGATAAAACTCCCTTATGTGTTCCGGTTGCCGTTTGATTGGAAAATCTAGGCTTTTCCGGTCAGAGTCCCGATCGACGCATCAATAATCAAACATAGGGAAGGCGGTGTGCCATGGCCAGCGCAGATTATCTCTCGCGACTTTTGGCGCCGCGTGGCCGGTCCTGGATCGGGCGTGTCGCGGCTTTCCTCGTCCGGCCGCGTTCGCGTCGGCGTCGCCTCGATCCGCGCACGCTTCCCGATCATCTCCGGCGCGACATGGGCTTTGCCGACGGCAACGACCCGCGCGGACGGCGCGCGCAGCGCCCGGACTGGCCCGACATGATCTGAACGGCATGGTGGCCGGGAGGGTCCGCACTTCCGCGACATCTGCAATATAATGCAATTATGGTCGCTGCCTTGGGTCAAGTTTTTGACAAAAAAGCCGAAACGAGGCTGATGCGGATGGAATGGTTTGCAATCCATGCGTTCGCCTCCAGGAGAATGCTTGCCTTTCGCGGCGTGTTTGTGCATGATATCGCATAAATCCGCCGCCTGATCATATGGTTGTCGCGGAGCCAGAATCGCATTCGGGAGGAGGATGGTTTTGGGTCAGGAGAACGGCAACGCCGCCGCCTATTTCATCGACAGGCATGTCGCGGCGGGGCGCGGCGAGGCCGTTGCCTTCGTCGAATGCGGGCAAGAGGGGCGGCGGCTGAGTTATGCCGACCTGTCGCGGGAGGCCGGCCGCATGGCCGACCTGTTTTGCCGCCACGGGGTGCGGCGCGAAGACCGGGCTACGATGATCGTGCTCGATCAGATCGAGTTTCCGGTGATCTTCTGGGGCGCGCTGAAGGCCGGCGTCGTGCCGGTGCCGCTCAACACGCTGCTTTCGGCCGATTATTACGAGATCATCCTGGCCGACAGCCGCGCCAAGGCGCTGTTCGTGTCGCGCGAGCTCCTGCCGGTGGTCGCGCCGATTCTCGGCCGGCTGCCGGAGCTCGCCACGGTGTTCGTGGTCGGCGGCGCGGCGGACGGGCATGCCGATTTCGCCGCCGAACTCGCCACCAGCCGGGACGGCGGCACGGTCGAGGCGAGCGCGGACGAATGCGCCTTCTGGCTCTATTCGTCGGGCTCGACCGGCCGGCCGAAAGGGGTTCGCCACCTGCATGGCAGCCTGAAGGCGACCGCCGATACGTTCGGCGCAAAAATTCTCGGCATGCGGGCAGACGATGTCGTGTTGTCGGCGGCCAAGCTGTTTTTCGCCTACGGGCTCGGCAACGCGATGACGTTTCCGATGGCGGCCGGCGCGACGGCGGCGCTGTTCAAGGGGCGGCCGACGCCGGACGACATGTTCGCCGCCATCGCCCAGATCAGGCCGACGATCTTTTGCGGCGTGCCGACGCTCTACGCGGCCATGGTGGCCGCCGCCGGCGGGGCGCGGCCGGACGGGATGGACAGGCTCAGGCTTTGCGTGTCGGCCGGCGAGGCGTTGCCGGCCGAAATCGGCAATGGCTGGAAGGCGGCGACCGGCGTCGACATTATCGACGGGGTCGGCTCGACCGAGATGCTGCACATCTTCCTGTCGAACGCGCCCGGCGACATCGTCTACGGCACGTCGGGCGTGGCCGTGCCGGGCTACGCGCTGCGGCTGGTCGACGAGACCGGCGTCGAGGTCGGGGTCGGCGAGGTCGGCGAGCTTCTGGTCGACGGTCCCTCCGCGGCGGAGAATTACTGGAACCAGCGCGAGAAGAGCCGCTCGACCTTCGAGGGGCGCTGGACGCGCACCGGCGACAAATACGAGCGCACCGCCGAGGGCCGCTTCGTCTATTGCGGGCGCACCGACGACATGTTCAAGGTTTCCGGCATCTGGGTGTCGCCGTTCGAGGTCGAGCAGGCGCTGGTGACCCATCCCGAGGTGCTGGAGGCGGCGGTGGTGGCCGACCGCGACGAGGCGGGGCTGGAAAAGCCGCGCGCCTTCGTCGTCTTGAAGACCAAGGTCGCGGGCGACGGGCTGGAGCAGGCGCTCAAGGACCATGTGAAGGCCAAGGTCGGCGCCTGGAAATATCCGCGCCGGATCGATTTCGTGCCCGACCTGCCGAAGACGGCGACCGGCAAGATCCAGCGTTTCAAACTCAGACAAGGAGCTGCCTGACATGTGGACCAGCGGCGAAAGCATGGTGATCCGGACCCGGGGCGTGTCGCTCGAGGGCAGGGGCTACGGCCCGACGCCGGAGCGCGCGCCGACGATCGTGCTCCTGCACGAGGGGCTCGGCTGCGTCGAGCTGTGGCGCGATTTCCCGCAAAAGCTCGCCGAGGCGACCGGTTATGGGGTGTTCGCCTATTCCCGGCAGGGATATGGCCGCTCGGACGCGGCAGCGCTGCCGCGCCCGCTCGACTACATGACCCGCGAGGCGGTCGACGTGCTGCCCGACGTGCTCAAGGCGATCGGCTTCAAGAAAGGCGTGCTCGCCGGCCATTCCGACGGCGCCTCGATCGCCGCGATCTATGCCGGCTCGGTCCAGGACCACCGGGTGCGCGGGCTGGTGCTGATGGCGCCGCATTTCTTCACCGAGCCGATGGGGCTCGACGCGATCCGCGACGCGCGCCAGGCCTATGACGAGGGCGACCTGCGCGCGCGGCTCGGGCGCTATCATCGCGATGTCGACAATGCGTTCCGGGGCTGGAACGACGCCTGGCTCGATCCGACATTCGAAGCCTGGAACATCGAGGAGGTGATCGCCTATATCCGCGTGCCGGTGCTGGCGATCCAGGGCGTCGACGACCAGTACGGCTCGCGCGCGCAGATCGAGGCGCTCGAGACGCAGAGCTACAATCCGGTCGACATTGCGATGCTGGAAGACTGCCGGCATTCGCCGCATGTCGACCAGCCGGCCCGCACGCTCGCGGCGATGGCCGAGTTCGTGGCGCGGCTCGACGCGATCGAGGCGGCCGAGGCGGAGGCGGCATAGCCGGCGAGGCGCGAACGGTGCCGGAAAACAGCATGTCCGATCGCATTTTCGGTCAAGTCGCGGCCTGGCCGCTGCCGGACACCGCCTTCGTGCCCGGCGTGACGCGCCGGCCCGAAAGCGGGGTCTTCATCGACATCGCCGATGCCGCGCCGGAGACGACCGATCCGGCCGGCTGGGCCGACAACCAGGCCTGGCTCTACGGTTTCGCGCTCTACGGCAACGGCTTCTTCTGGGAGGCGCACGAGGTCTGGGAGCCGGTGTGGATGGGGCTCAGGCCCAACAGCGCCGAGCGGATGCTCGTCCAGGGCATGATCCAGCTGGCCAATTGCTGCCTGAAGCTCGGCATGGGCCGGCCGCGCGCGGCCGGCCGTCTTGCCCATCACGCGGCCGACTGCCTGTGGAACGCCGGGCATGGCCGAACGGAGCGCGTGATGGGGGTCGACGTGGCGCAGCTCGCCGAGGCGTCGATCGCCTTCGCCGCGGCGATCGACGCGGAGGCCGGCTCCGGCGCCTTGGAGCGCCTTGTGGCACGGCGGCCCGTATTGGCATGGAAAACATGAATTATAATTCATATTGAGCATGAAATCTGCGGAGCAATCGGCGAAATATCGCTATAATTGAGCCAATCGGGCTTGGAATTTGCATCATATTGCACTAGAGTGCAGCAGCAAGGTGGAGGCAGAGCGTGGCCAAGACAATCGATTTCCAGACCGACCCGTCGCAGTATCGCCACTGGCGGATCGATTATGACGGCGAGGTCGCGCATCTGTTCATGGATGTCGACGAGAATGGCGGCCTGTTCGAGGGCTACGAGCTCAAGCTCAATTCCTACGATCTCGGCGTCGATATCGAGCTGGCGGACGTGGTCCAGCGGATGCGCTTCGAGCATCCCGAAATCAAGGTCGTTGTCCTGCAGTCGGGCAAGGACCGGGTGTTCTGCGCCGGCGCCAATATCCGCATGCTGGGCGGGGCGGCGCACACCCACAAGGTCAATTTCTGCAAATTCACCAACGAGACCCGCAACACGTTCGAGGCGGCGGGGGCGGAGTCCGGGCAATATTACATCTGCGCGGTCAAGGGCGCGTGCGCGGGCGGCGGCTACGAACTGGCGCTCGCCTGCGACCACATCATCCTGGCCGACGACAGCTCGTCCTCGGTCGCGCTGCCGGAAGTGCCGCTCCTGGCCGTGCTGCCGGGCACGGGCGGGCTCACCCGCGTCACCGACAAGCGCAAGGTACGCCGCGACCACGCCGACGTGTTCTGCTCGATCGAGGAGGGGGTGAAAGGGCGCCGGGCCAAGGACTGGCGTCTGGTCGACGACGTCGTGCCCAACACCAAATTCGCCGAGACGGTCGCGGCCCGCGCGCGGGAATACGCGGCCAAGTCGAAGCGGCCCGCCGACGCCAAGGGGATTACGCTGACGCCGCTCAAGCGCGATTTTTCCGAGGACGGATCGGCGACCTATTCGAGCGTCGAGGTCGAGATCGACCGCGAAAAGCGCATCGCGCGGCTGACCGTGCACGGTCCCGACGCCCCGGCGCCGGCCTCCGTCGAGGCGCTGCACGCCGAGGGCGCCGAAAGCTGGATGCTGCGGGCGGCGCGCGAACTCGACGACGCCATTTTGCATCTGCGCAACAATGAACTCGAGATCGGTGTCATCGTGTTTCGCAGCCAGGGCGACCCGGCTCTGGTCGCCGCGCACGAAGCGTTTTTGCTCGACAATCGCGACGACTGGCTCGCCAACGAGATCCTGCTTTACTGGAAGCGGGTTTTGAAACGCGTCGACATGACCTCGCGCTCGCTGGCGGCATTGATCGAGCCGGGCTCCTGTTTCGCGGGTCCCCTGGCCGAACTCGCCTTCGCCGCCGACCGCTCCTATATGGCCGACGGCGAGTTCGAGGGCGACAACCGCCCGGTCGCGACGCTGACCCTGACCAAGGGCAATTTCGGGCCGTACCCGATGTCGAACGACCTGACGCGCCTGGAGACGCGCTTTCTCGGCGAGCCGGCGAGCGTCGGGGCGGCCGAGGAACGGATCGGTGAGGCGCTGGAGGCGGACGCGGCGAGCGGGCTCGGCCTGGTCACCTTCGCCTTCGACGACATCGACTGGGAGGACGAGGTGCGCATCTTCCTGGAGGAGCGGGCGAGCTTTTCGCCCGACGCGCTCACCGGCATGGAGGCCAATCTGCGCTTCGCCGGGCCCGAAACCATGGAGACGCGCATTTTCGGCCGGCTGACGGCCTGGCAGAACTGGATATTCCAGCGTCCCAACGCGGTCGGCGAGACCGGCGCGCTGCAGCGCTACGGCACCGGGCTGCGCGGCGAATTCGACATGAAGAGGGTGTGAGGACCGTCCACGGCGCACGGCCGTTCGGGCCGGCCCGTTTCCTTCGCCCCGGCGACCAATCACGGCTTACAGTCTTGCGGGAGTGACCTATGTCCGAACTGATCAATGTTTCCTACGACACGATGATCCCCAACAATGTCGGGCTTTCGTCCGACCGGCGCGTTCTCAAGGCGCTGGAGAAGTGGCATCCGGGCTACATCAACTGGTGGAACGACCTGATCCCGCAGAAATTCCAGGAATCGCTGGTCTATCTGCGCACCGCGATCTCGGTCGATCCGAAGGGCTGGGCCAAGTTCGACTACGTCAAGATGCCGGAATATCGCTGGGGCATCCTGCTCGCGCCGCAGGTCGAGGATCGCCGCATCCCGTGCGGCGAACAATACGGCGAACCGGCCTGGCAGGAAGTGCCGGGCGAACACCGCGCCATGCTGCGCCGGCTGATCGTCATCCAGGGCGACACCGAGCCGGCCTCGGTCGAACAGCAGCGCCATCTCGGCAAGACCGCGCCGTCGCTCTACGACATGCGCAACCTGTTCCAGGTCAATGTCGAGGAGGGGCGGCATCTGTGGGCGATGGTCTATCTCTTGCAGAAATATTTCGGCGCCGACGGCCGCGAGGAGGCCGACGAATTGCTGCGCCGCTCGTCGGGGTCCGAGGAGGCGCCGCGAATGCTGGGCGCCTTCAACGAGGCCACGCCCGACTGGCTGTCCTTCTTCATGTTCACCTATTTCACCGATCGCGACGGCAAGATGCAGCTCGAAAGCCTGGCCCAGTCCGGCTTCGATCCGCTGTCGCGTACCTGCCGCTTCATGCTGACGGAGGAGGCGCATCACATGTTCGTCGGCGAGACCGGCGTGGGCCGGGTCATCCAGCGCACCTGCGAGGCGATGAAGGAGGCCGGCATCGAGGATCCCTACGACATCCAGGCGGTGCGCGCGCTCGGCGTCATCGACCTGCCGACGATCCAGAAGAAGCTCAACCTGCACTACACGCTGTCGCTCGACCTGTTCGGCTCGGAAGTGTCCACCAACGCCGCCAACGCGTTCGCCGCCGGCATCAAGGGCCGCTATCAGGAAACCAAGATCGACGACGACCACCAGCTCAAGGATGCGACCTATCCTGTCGTCCAGCTCGTCGACGGCAAGGTGGTGACGGCCGATCTGCCGGCGCTGTCGGCGATCAACATGCGGCTGCGCGACGACTATATCCGCGACTCCCAGGGCGGCGTGAACCGCTGGAACGCGATGATCGCCAAGATCGGCATCCCGTTCGAGATGAAGCTGCCGCATCCGGGTTTCCATCGCCAGATCGGCGTGTTCGGCCAGGCCAACATCACCCCCGACGGCGAGATCGTGTCGAAGGAGGAATGGGACAAGAAGCGCGACGAATGGCTGCCGTCGAAAGCCGACGGCGACTATATCGCCTCGCTGATGGTGCCGGTGTGGGAGCCGGGCAAGTTCGCCGGCTGGATCGCGCCGCCGCGCGTGGGGATCGACAACAAGCCCGGCGATTTCGAGTATGTGCAGCTGCACATGGCGTAAGGCGAGACCCGGCCTGCGCGCCCGCCAGAGGGGGCGCGGGACCGGTCTTGAAACCAGAACCCCGGAGCGAAGATTTTCATGACCGCGCTCGTCAAACAGCATCTGATCGATCCGGAAATCTGCATCCGCTGCCACACCTGCGAGGAGGCGTGCCCGATCGACGCGATCACCCACGACGACAACAATGTCGTGGTCGACGCCTCGATCTGCGATTTCTGCATGGCCTGCATCGCCCCGTGCCCGACCGGCTCGATCGACAATTGGCGGATCGTCAAGACGCCCTATTCGCTGGAGGAGCAGCTGTCCTGGATGGAGCTGCCCGAACAGGAGGAGTTCGAGGCCGGGGACGGGGCGGGCGGCGGCGCGATCGAGGCGCTGGACGACGAGGTCGCCGCCCTTCTGGCCGAGGCGCACAAGGGCGCAGGCGGCGCGGCCAAGGCGCCGGCCTCCGCGGCCAAG
The DNA here is from genome assembly GCF_003015025.1 of Nitratireductor sp. StC3. Taxonomy (NCBI): domain Bacteria; kingdom Pseudomonadati; phylum Pseudomonadota; class Alphaproteobacteria; order Hyphomicrobiales; family Phyllobacteriaceae; genus Nitratireductor; species Nitratireductor sp. StC3. The sequence goes on from NZ_PYBP01000005.1 coordinate 21,457, forward strand.
CCGACGGTCAACCTGTTCACCGCCGCCAGCCCGGCCGTCGCCACCGTGCAGGGCAATTACCGGCTGACCGGCGACAATGCCGATTCCGACGTGCGCCACATCATCCTCGATCTGGGCACGACCTCGTTTCCGGTGCTGGAGGGCCAGAGTGTCGGCATCGCGCCGCCGGGCACGGACGAAAACGGTCGGCCGCACCGCATGCGGCTTTATTCGGTGTCCTCGCCGCGCGACGGCGAGCGCCCGAACACCAACAACCTGTCTTTGACCGTCAAGCGCGAGCCGCACGGGCTGGCCTCCAACTATGTCTGCGATCTCAAGCGCGGCGACCAGGTCAAGCTGACGGGGCCGTTCGGCTCGACCTTCCTGATGCCGAACGATGCGCGCGCCGCGATCTTGATGATCTGCACGGGAACCGGCTCGGCGCCGTTTCGCGGCTTCACCATGCGCCGCCAGCGCGCCGCGTCTGGCGAGACCGGCGGCATGATGCTGGTGTTCGGCGCGCGCCGTCCCGATTCGCTGCCCTATTTCGGCCCGCTGAAAAAGGTGCCGGACGCGCTGCTCGACAAGCATCTGGTGTTTAGCCGGGTGGAGGGGACGCCGCGCGAATATGTGCAGGACCGGATGCGGGTCGAAAAGGACAAGATCGCGACCATGCTGGCCTCCGACACCACCCATGTCTATGTGTGCGGGCTCAAGGCGATGGAAGCCGGCGTGGAAGAGGCTTTTGCCGACATCGCGCGCGGGGCGGGGCTCGACTGGAAGGCGGTGCGCGACACGATGCGCGACACCGGCCGCTACCATGTCGAGACCTATTAGCGGAGCAACTGGACGATGGATGCCAGGACCGACGACAAGGCGTCTCAGGCCGAGGCGGGCAGCGGTTTCGTGCACACGGTGCATGTGCGCTGGGCCGATTGCGATCCGGCGCTGATCGCCTATACCGGCCGCATTCCGTATTTCGCGCTCGAGGCGATCGACGCCTGGTGGGAGGCGCATGTCGGCCAGGACTGGTACCGGCTCAATCTCGACCGCAATGTCGGCACGCCGTTCGTGCATATGAGCCTCGATTTCCGCGCGCCGGTCACGCCCCGGCACCCGCTTGCCTGCGCGGTGACGCTCATAAAACTCGGCGAAAGCTCGGTGCGGTTTTCGGTCGCCGGACGCCAGGACGGGGGCTTGTGTTTCGAGGGCACGTTCGTGTGCGTGTTCGTCGAGGCGAAATCGTTCCGCAAGATGGCCGCGCCGCCGGATATCCGCGCCCTGATCGGGCCGCTGGCGGTATCCGGCTGACGGCGACGGCCGTTCTTGCGAATCTCGGCAATTTGTGCATTATAATGCATAAATTGGAACGGATCGTGAGTGCATGGACGAGATCGTCGGCTTCGATGGACGGGCAAGGCCGCCGGAAACGGCCGCCGGCGAGGACGCGGCCAACCGGGCCCTTTTGGCGCTGGTCGGCGAACGCGTGCGCACGGCGCGCGCCCGCAAGGGCCTGTCGCGGCGGGTGCTTTCGGAAAAGTCGGGGGTTTCGCAGCGTTATCTGGCCCAGCTCGAGGGCGGCGAAGGCAATATTTCCATCCTGCTTCTGCGGCGCATCGCCGAGGCGCTCGACCTGAAGATCGAATGGCTGGTCGCCGCCGACGATCCGTGGGCGTCGGAGGCGGGCACCGTGACGCGGCTTTTCCAGCGCGCGACGGCCGAGGAGCGCCGGCGGGTGATCGCCATCCTCGATCCGCAGAACCCGGCGCTCAGGCGTGCCCGGCGCATCGCCTTCATCGGCCTGCGCGGTGCCGGCAAATCGACGCTGGCGCGCATGGCGGCCGACACGCTCGGCCTGCCGTTCATGGAGCTGAACGAGGAGATCGAGGCGGCGAGCGGCATGCCGGTGACGGAGGTGATGGCGCTTTACGGCCAGGAAGGCTATCGGCGGCTGGAACGCCAGGCGCTCGAGCGCGTCATCGCCACCTGCGAGGACATCGCGCTTGCGGCGGCCGGCGGCATCGTCGCCGAGCCGGAAACCTTCGACATCCTGTTGCGCAACTTTCATACCGTCTGGCTGAAGGCGGCGCCCGAGGAGCACATGGCCCGGGTGCGCGCCCAGGGCGACACACGGCCGATGGCCGGCAATCCGGCGGCGATGGAGGAGCTGAAATCGATCCTGACCAGCCGCGAGGCGCTCTACGCCCGCGCCGGCCTGCATATCGAAACCTCGGGCCGCACGCCGCAGGACTGTCTGGCCGAGGTGATGGACAAGCTCAAAGGCCTCGGCCGCCCGGCGGGGTAGGGACGGCGCTCGCCTATTCCAGAAACACGTTGACGCTGGCCGCGCGGCCGGCCGCGTCGATGACGGTCAAGGTCGAGGCGCCGGCGCCGTCCGGCGTCCAGGCGGCGGTGCGTCGCCGCGCCGACAGCCGCACCGGGCGGCCGTTGGCGAGCCAGCGGAACGGCGCGCGGCCGCCATTGATCTTCAGCGCCAGCGGCATGGTGGCACCGGCGCGCAGGCCGAGATCGACACGCGCGCCCTGCGGTGGATAGACGATCTCCGGCGCCGGTTCGACCGGCGCGTCGGCGCTCTCGCGCGCCGAGGGGGCGAAGCGGCGCTGGGCGAAGGGCAGGTCGGCGCGTGCAAGCCGGACCGCGCCGGCCGGCGGACGCGGCTGGGGCGCGATGCCGAGCCCGGATTTGGCAAACGCCTCGAACAGGATCGGCGCGGCGGCGAGATAGCCGGTGAGGCCGGGCACCGCGCCGCCGTCGGGACGGCCTACCCAGACCCCGATGACGTGGCGGCCGTCATAACCGACCGACCAGGCGTCGCGATAACCGTAGGAGGTGCCGGTCTTGTAGGCGATGCCGAGCCGCGGCGCGCCCTGGGGCGGGGCGACGCCGGACAGGATGTCGGTGATCTGCCAGACGGCCTGCGGCGACAGGATCGGCTCGCCGGGCGGCTTTGGCAGCTCGGCGCCGGCGCGGCTGTGCAGCCGCGCGACCCGGCCGCGTTGCGACAGGCCGGTATAGAGCTGGACCAGCTCCTCCAGCGACAGGCCGACGCCGCCGAGGCCGATGGCCAGCCCCGGCCTTTCGCCCTCCGGCAGCGTCGGCGTCACGCCGCCGCGCTTCATGCGCGCGACCAGCCGGACCGGGCCGACCGTGTCGAGCAGCCGCACCGCCGGCACGTTCAGCGACAATTGCAGCGCCTGGCGCACGCTGACGTCGCCCTGATACTCCATGTCGAAATTCTTCGGCCGGTAGCCGGCGAAATTGGCCGGCCGGTCCTCGATCGTCGTCTCCTGCATGACCAGGCCGTCCTCGAAGGCGAGCCCGTAGATGAAGGGTTTCAGCGTCGAGCCCGGCGAGCGGGCGACGCGCGCCATGTCGATCCAGCCGGCGCGGGCAGCGTCGAAATAATCGGCCGAGCCGGCCTTGGCGAGAATGGCGCCGGTGTCGGCCCGGGCGAGCACGATCGCCACCGAGACTTTCGGGCCGATGCGCGCCGCCGCCTTTTTCGCGACCCGTTCCAGCCGTTCCTGCACGCCGCGGTCGATGGTGAGCTGGTGGCGTTGCGCGGCGGGTTCTTCGCGCAGCGCGGCGTCGGCGACATGGGCGGCGAAGCCCGGCAGCGGGCGGCGGACCGGCGAGACCGGTTCGGCGGCCGCGCGCGCGACCTCGCTGTCGATGATGACGCCGGCGCCTGCCATGCGCGCCAGCACGCGGTCGCGGGCGGCGCGCGCGGCGTCGGGATGCCGGTCCGGCCGGCGCGCCTCCGGCGATTGCGGCAGGGCGACCAGCAATGCCGCCTGCGGCAGCGACAGCCGGGCCGGCTCCTTGCCGAACCAGGCCAGGCTCGCCGCGCGCACGCCCTCCAGATTGCCGCCATAGGGCGCGAGCGTCAGATAGCGGGTCAGGATCTCGCGTTTCGACAACCGGCGCTCGATCTGCAGGGCGCGCGCCATCTGGCGCAGCTTGGCGCCGAGGCTGCGTTCGGCGCGCGGCTCGATCAGCCGGGCGAGCTGCATGGTCAGCGTCGAGCCGCCCGACACGATGCGGCCATTGGCGAGGAACTGGCCGGCGGCGCGCAGAAGCGCCAGCGGATCGACGCCGCGATGGCTCCAGAACCGCTGATCCTCATAGGCGACCAGCATGGCGACAAAGGCGCGGTCTATCCTGTCGAGATCGGCGCCGAGCCGCCAGCGTCCGTCCTCGAGCGCGTAGGCGCGCAAAAGCACGCCGTTGCGGTCGACGACTTCGGTGGAGATCGCGGCGGCGCTGTCGAGCGGCGGCGGAAACGCGCGGTCGAGCCGGTCGAGCAGCCACAGGCCGGCGCCGGCCACGACCGCCAGAACGGCGACGGCGAGCGCGCTCCGGCGCGCGAGACGGACAAGGGCCGGCCGGTTCAGGCGCATGACCTTTCCGCCCGGCGCGCGCCGCGCGCGGGCGGTCCCGCACGCCGGAAACGGCCCATCGGGCGCGTGCTCATCGTCGGCCTCCGTCTCTTACTCGCCCACCACCTCCATGAAGCCGGAGGCCGTGCGCGCCGAAAGCTGCGGGCGGTACATGTCCTCCACACTGGCGGCGGGGTGGACGAAGACGCCCGGCGTGACGGCGCGCACCACATAGGCGAGCGTGTAGTCGCGATCGCCGCCCTGGCCGCGGGTGAAGGCGGCGATGAACCGGTCGTCGCGGAACTCGGTATGCACCGCGTTTGTCTGGCCGAGCCATTCGAAATTCTTCAGCTCGGCGCTGCCGACCAGGCGCGGATTGTCGATCTCGAACCCGGCGGGCAAGAGATCGTTGACCAGGATGCGCGAGGGCCAGTCGTTGTGTTCGCGCACCTTGATCACCACCACGTAGCGCTCGTTCTGGCGGGCGGCGGCGATCGAGGCGGGCTTGCCGTCGAGCGTGTAGTAGCTGCGCTCGATCGAAAACCCGTCTCCGCCGGCCGGCAGAGGCTGTTCGGGGGCGGCGAGCGTGGTCACCACCGCCTCGACCGGCTCGTCGCCGCTGTTTGTGATCACGAACGGATCGGATGCCAGCGCCTCGCCGCTAAGACGGCGCGAGAAGGCGCCCTCGTGCGGGCTGCCGCCGATGTCGAGGCGGATGTCGTCGCTGGCGCCGGCGACGGCGCGCGCGGCGAGCAGCATCCAGGCCTGGTCCTGCGTGCTGAGATACCGCGTCTGTTTGCGGATATCGGAGACGTAGGAGACCATCTGCGGCACCAGCGCCGGCTCGGGCCGGCTTTCGGCCGCCAGCGCCAGCATGGCCGCGCCGTCGCGCAGCGCCGAGCCATAGTCGGCGCGGGCCTGCAGGCCGGGTTCCACGCCGCGCGCCAGGGTCAGCGCGGAGGAGAAGGCCTGGCCGGCACGCTGGGCGTCGCCGTAAAGCGACAGGCTGGCGGCGAGCTGGGCCCGTGCCAGCGGGCTGGAGAAGGCGCCGAGCTGGGTGTCGGAATAATAACGCAGATCGCCGGCCGACGCCTTGCGGTTGCGCGCCAGCACGTAGAGCGCGTAGGCGACCTCGCTGCCATTGGTGGCGAGATCGACATCGTAGGCGAGCGAGTTCTGCAGATTAAGCAGTGCCTGGTCCATGGCCGCGGCCGGCACGTGATAGTCCTGCTCGCGTGCGCGGGTCAGGAAATCCGTGACGTAGGCGTCGAGCCACAGATCGCCGGAGCCCGGGCCCCACAGTCCGAACGAGCCGGACGAGGCCTGATGGGACAGGACCCGTTCGATCGCGTCGGCCACGCGTCCGCGCAGGGCCGGATCGTCCTCCAGCCCGGCCGATTTCGACAATTCGCCGACATAAAGCAGCGGCAGCGCCCGGCTCGTCGTCTGCTCGGCGCAGCCATAGGGATACCGGTCGAGCGACATCAGCAGCGCCGGCACGTCGAAGGCGGAGCCGCGGGTGACGTTGACGGTGACCGAGGCGCCTTGCGCGATCGACGCGGCGAGCAGTTCGCCGTCGATCCTCAGGCTGCCGCCCTTGCCGGCCAGCGCCACGGTGCGCCGCGTCGTGACTGGCATGACGCCGGGCCGGACCGGCAGCGCGACCGTGCGTTCGATCGCCAGGCCGGAGGCATGGGAGAGCGTGAGCGTGATCGCGCCGTCGCCGGCGGTTTCGGCCGCGACCGGCACTGTGAGCGTCGTCTTGCCGCCGGCGGGCAGATCGAGGGTCGCGGGCAGGGCGCCGGTGTCGGCGACCAGGGCGGCGCCGGTGGCGAGGCCGAGCGTATAGGCGCCGGCCGGCCCGTCGGTGTTGGCGATCTCCAGCAGCAGCCGGGTCTGGTCGCCGGGCGCCAGGAAACGCGGCAGGCTCGCCGTCAGCACGACCGGATCGCGGATGACGATGTCCCGTTCGGCGCTGCCGGTGCCCGATTTCGACCAGGCGACCGCCATCACGCGGGCGGTGCCGTTGAATTGCGGAATGTCGAAGGCGACCGTGGCGCGCCCGTCCTCGTCGACTTTGACGATGCCGGAGAAGAAGGCGACCAGCTTTTCGGTCGGCGGGCTGCCCTGGGGGCTCATGCCGCCGCCGTCGCCGCCGGTGCGCAGCCGGCCGGTCGCGCCGGGCGAGCCGTCGATCAGCCGACCGTAGAGATCGCGCATTTCGATGCCGAGCATGCGCTGGCCGAAATACCAGCCGGCCGGGTCCGGCGCCTCGTAGCGGGTGAGGTTCAAGATGCCGACGTCGACGGCGGCCACCGTGACATAGGCCTCCTCGCCCGGCTGCAGGCCGGTCACGGCGAGCGGGATGGTGAGCGGCTGGCGCGGCTCGGTCTTTTCAGGCAGTTCCAGGGCGACGGCGAGCTTGCGCGGGCCGGGGTCGACGGTCAGCCATTTCACGCCGATGGCGCGCATCGGCAGGCGCGTCTCGGCGGCCTCGCCGGGCCTGAACAGGGTGGCCGTCACATAGGTGCCGGCGCCGAAGTCCTCGGTCACCGGGATCTCGATGGTCGCGCCGTCGGCGGGAACCGCGGCGGTGACGGTCGAAATCAGGCTTTCGGACCCGACGGCGACCAGAACCTGGCCGGCGAAACGCGACTCGATCTTCAGCCGCGCGGTGTCGCCCACCCGGTAGCTTTCCTTGTCGAGCGCGATTTCCAGCCCGTCCGGCGTCTCGGTCGAGCGCGCGGCGACGAACCAGCCGGCGGAAAATTCCACGCTGGTGACCGGCCCCGCGGGGTCGTCCGTCTCAATCTCCAGCCGGTAGCGGCCCCAGTCGACCGGAACGCTGATCTGGGCCTCGCCCGCCGCCGTGGCGTCGATGCTGCCTTCCTCGACCAGGCTGGTCGAAACGATGGGCTCGTAGCGCCAGGAATTGCCGCTGCGATACCATTGATACTGGCGGTTGATCTTGACCAGCGACCAGGACAGGCCGGCGGCGTCGAGCCGCGCGCCGTCCGGGCCGACCGCGATGGCGCGGAAACTGGCGATGCTGCCTTCCGGCACCTGGCCGCCCTCGAATTCGGGCTTGAGGCCGAGCGAGGGACCCTCGGGCTCCACGCCGAGTTCGAGCGTGCGCTCGACGGCGCGACCGCCGGCCTCGACCATGCGCACCGAGATCTCGGCCGAGAGCAGCTGGGTGGTGGAGGGCACTTGCGCAAGTTCGACCGGGAAGGCGGCCTTGCCGTCCGGGCCGGTGCGCGGCAGGCCGTCGAGCGCGACGCGCACGTCCTCGACATCCTCCTCGTCCTCGAGGCCGAACCGGTAACCCGGGAAGCGCGCCCATTCGCGGCTGCGCGTGATCGCCAATTGGCCTTCGAGCGCCAGGCCCTCGGCCGGCGCGCCGTAGAGATAGCGCCCGTCGACCTCGACGGAGGCGGCCTCGCCAAGGGCGATGTCCTCGCGGTCGGCGGCGAGATCGAACTCGATGCGGTCGGGCACGAAATCCTCCACCAGGAAGAATTTCTCCGACAGCGGCGGCTCTTTGGGATCGGCGTGGATGCGCAGGCTCCAGGTGCCGCGCATGGCGTTGTCGGTCAACTCCAGCTCGACGGCATGGCCGCCGAGCTCCGCACCGTTGGAAACGATGCGGCGGTCCTCCACCCCGTCCGGGCGCTGGAAGATGAAGGTCAGCGGCAGGTCGTCGATGGCGTCGGCGGCGGGATTGCGCGCCAGGGCGGCGGCGTGCACGGTCTCGCCGGCGCGGTAGATGCCGCGCTCGGTCCAGGAATAGACGTCGAGCGCGCCGGGCGAGGGCCGGCCGGTGACGCCGCGGTCGGACAGGTCGAAACCGGCCCGTGTCATGTCGAGAAAGACGAAATCCTCGCCGGTCTCGGCGGTTATGACGGCCGGGGCAAGGCCGTTTTCGCCGCGTGCGAGGCCGGCGTCGAAGCGGGCGCGGCCGCCGTCGTCGGTGCGCGCGGTGGCGAGCACCTCGTTGTTGCGCGCAACGAGCTGCAGCGTGACGTCGGCAAGCGGCGCGGCGCTGTCGAGCGAGCGGGCAAAGACATTGAGCCCGTCCTCGCCGGCGAAGGTGGCAAGCCCGATATCGGAGACCAGGAACCACTGCGTTGCGCGCGAATCCCAGCTGTCGCGGCGGTCGTTTTCGGGCACGGCGGTCATCACGTAGACGCCGGGCTCGCGCTCCGGGACGGCCTCGTCGACAGGGAAGGAGGTGATCACCTCTTTGTTGCGGTCGGCGGCGATGTCGATCGTGCCTTCGAAGACCGGCGCGCCGAGATCGTCGGCGATGCTGCCCAGCTCATAGGCGTCGAGCTGGCGCAGGAACCGCGATTCGCCCATCAGCCGGGCGAGCGAACGCGCGCCGATGCGGTAGAGCGCGATCTCGGCCTTGTCGGTGTTCACCGAGACCAGCGGGATGCCGCGGCGCGCGCTGTCCGGCAGCACGAAATTGTCGCCGGTGAAGCGGATCGAGGGCGACCGGTCGCGCACATAGATGTCGAGCGCGACGGGCTCGGCGATCACCTCGCCGATCGCGGCCGGCAGGCCCTGGCGGATGACGATGCGGTAGCGCCCGCCATGCTCGAGCCCGGCGACGCACAATTCGCGCTCGCCCTTGTCGACGGCCGTGGTCGGCGCGTTGTCGACACGCACGAATTGCGCGTAGTCGATGCCGCTCTTGACCAGATCCTCGGAGAACTGGACGCACACGCGCGGCGTGGCGCTGTCGGAATCGATCGTGTGTTCGACGACGCGGAACCCCTTGCGGCGTTTCAGGTCGGCGTAAAGCGCCTGGATCCGGGGCGAGGCTACTAGCGCCAGGCTTTCCTCATAGGCGGTGATCGCCGGGCGGAACATGCTGCGTTTTTCAAGCGCCGGCGCCAGTTGGTTGAGCGCGTCGGCGCGCTGGTTGGCGGTGCGCGACAGGAGATAGGCGTTGATGGCGGCTCCCGTGCCCAGGCGCTGGAAATAATAGGCGCTTTCGCCCGAGCGCGGCACGACCGCGTTGGCGGCGGCGGCAAGCCCGGTCCAGATCGCGGTGTCGTCGGGCAGGATCGCGAGCGCGTTCTGGTAGTTGAGCAGGGCGGCGCGCGGATCGTTGGAGGCCATGGCGTTTTCGGCCGCCTGGACCAGGAAGGCGAGGCCGGCGCCGCCGGCATTGGCCTTGCCAAGCACGTCGGCGCGCAGGCGCTCGGCATCGCCGGTCACGTGGGCGGGCACGAAGGAAAGCGTTTTCGGCGCGCCGATGTCGGGCTCGCCGAGGGCCGTCTCGACCTTGCCGGCAACCGCGCCGGGAAACGGGTTCAGCTGATTGTAGTCGGATTTGAGAAAACACCATTTCGCGCTGGTGTTGAAGGTGAAGGCGCGGCAGGCCGGATCGGCCAGGCAGGCGGCCTTGCATTGGTCGAGCGAGACGTCGCGCTCGGTGCGCAGGTCGAAACCGTAATAGTCCGAATCGGCGGTGGTGACGATCTGGCGCGTTTCCTGGCCGAAGGCCGGCGCCGCAAGCAGGGCGAGCGTCGTGAAAAGGGTAAGAAAAAGGCCTTTGCCCGTGCGTGGCGACATGAAATCCTCCGGCGGTCGGCGCGTGGTCGCCGATATTTGGCCAAGCTTTGTGTCGGCTTGTCAATCAATGTGATGGTAGGCGCGCGAATGCGGCCAGAGCGTGTCGCGCCGCCTTCGCGATCGAGGCCGGACGGCGCCTTTCGCCGTCTTCGCAGCAGGAGGCCGGGCGTCGGGCGGCGACGCACGGGCCGGCCGGCGCTCAGGCGAAAAACGCCGCCAGCCTGTGCTCGACCCTGGCCAGGAAGGCCGCGCGGGCCGGTTCGTCCGCCGCGTCCATTTCGTATTTGGCGAGGTAGAGTGTGCGGCAACGGCGCGCGCACAGCGCCCGGATGCCGCGCAATAGGGTCTTGCGTCCGGGGTGGCCGACGAGAAAGGACCACCAGCGCGGCGCGCCGCAGGTGGTGAGGATGGCGAGCTTTTCGACGTGGCGCATCAAAGGCTCGATCCGCCCGCCTTCGTCCGCAAGCGTGAAGGCGACGTCCTTGGCCCAAACCCGCTCGAACCAGCCTTTGAGCATGGCCGGCTGGCCGTACCACCATGTCGGGTAGACGAACACCATCGCCTGGGCCCAGCGCAGCGCCTGGATATGGGGTGCGAGCCTGTCGTCGACCGGTTCGTGGATGTTGTAGCCGCGCCGTTCCTCGGCGCCCATCACCGGATCGAAACCCTCGGCATAAAGGTCAACAAGGCGTGTTTCGTGACCGGCCGCGGCGAGCGCGGCAAGGGCGCGGTCGCGCAGGGCGGCGCAAAAACTCTCGGGCACCGGATGGCAGTAGACGACAAGCACACGCATCGGGCGCGGTTCCTTCCGTTCGCCGCGCTGGGGGGCCGGTAAAGCCATCCGGGCGGCGCCGATTTGCGTATCAGCTTGCCGTAATGGTGAAAACAGGGCGAAGCGATCGTCGTTTTTTTTCCGGCGAACCCCTTGTGAAATCACCCAAGCATGCGAAGGGAGGGAACCGCGGAGGTGCATCCCGTTTCCACATCCGCTAAAACCTTCAGGGCAATTTTAACCATTATCGCTATGTTGGAGCCATGCTGAGCCCGGGCGCGGAAAGTTCTGGAGTACCGCACGGCAGGCGCGTTCGTCGCGGCCTGGCTTCCGTGTCCGCCGTCGCCTTGGCTCTCGTCCTGGCGCCGGGGCCGGCTTTTGCGTTCGAGCTTTTCGGCATCACGCTGTTCGGCTCCAAGCAGGAAGACGACGTCGCGGCCGTCGTCGATCCGCTCACCTATGCGGTCGAACTCGAAACCGGCGATGCCGGGTCCGAGCTGGACGGCAGGCTGAAAGCCGCCTCGACGCTTCTCGCCGACGCCGACCGTCCGGTGTCGGGGTCGCTGGGCCTGTTGGCGAAGGCGCGCACCGAGCGCGAATTGCTGGTCGCCGCGCTCTACGAGGCAGCGCGCTACGACGGCACGGTGGAGATTTCGATCGCCGGGCGGGCGCTGGACGACCTGCCGCCCGACGCGGAATTTACCGCCGAACCGGTGCCGGTGCGGGTGGTGGTGACGCCGGGCCAGGTCTTCCGTCTCGGCCGGATCGACGTCGGCGGCGATACCGGCGACATCGCGCCGGCCCGCTTCGGTCTCATGCCCGGCGGCGAGGCCGGCTCGACGGTGATCCTCAACGCCGAAGCGAAAATGGTGCGGGCGCTGCGCGACAGGGGCCACCCCCTGGCGCAGGTGACCGAACGCGAGATCGTGGCCGATCACAAGACCGGCCTGCTCGACGTCACCCTGGTGCTGGAGGCGGGGCCGGTCGCGCCTTTCGGCGCGACGCGCGTCGAGGGGACCGAAAGGGTCGACCGCGAGTTCACAGCCTATATGGCGGGGATCGAACCGGGCGCGACCTATTCGCCCGACGAGTTGGAGGCGGCGCGCGAACGGCTCCTGGAGCTCGAAGTGTTCGACAGCGTGGCGGTCAACGAGGCCGACGCGCTCGATGCCGACGGCAGCCTGCCGGTCGATGTGACGGTGTCGGAGCGCAAGCATCGCTTTTTCGGCGTCGGGGCCACGTTCTCCAATACCGAGGGCGCGGGGCTCGAGGGCTATTGGGGGCACCGCAACCTGTTCGGGCGGGCGGAAAAGCTGCGCGTGGAAGGTTCGATCAGCCGGATCGGCGACACGACGCAGTTCGGCAAGCTCGACTACCGGGCCGGGCTGCTGTTCGAAAAACCGGGCGTGATCGGGCCGCCGTCGAAATTCATCGCGCGGCTGGACGCCACGTTCGAGCATCCCGACGCCTTCGACCGCTTCTCGGTCAAGGGCGCGACGGGCCTGCGCTACGAACTCACCGACACGCAGACGGTGTCGGCCGAGGTCGCGCTCGACTATTCCAAGATCGACGATTCCTTCGGCAGCAACGAGCATCTGATCGCCAGCACGCCGATCCAGTACGTGTTCGACAACCGCGACAACAGGCTCGATCCGAAATCCGGCTTCCGTCTGCTCGCCTATGTCGAGCCGGCGCACGACTTCCTCAACGCGACCAGCTTCGTCAAGATCAAGGGCGAGGCGTCCGCCTATCGGGCGCTGGACGAGGCCAAGCGCTTCGTCGCCGCCGGCCGGGTCGCAGCGGGCTCGATCTTCGGCGCGCCGCTTGCCGCGATCCCCGCCGACCGGCGCTTCTATGCGGGCGGCGGCGGCTCGGTGCGCGGCTACGGCTACCAGGATATCGGTCCGCGCAATGCCGCCGGCATGCCGACCGGCGGGCTTTCCTACGTCGAGATGTCGGCGGAGATGCGCATCCAGGTCACCGACAGTTTCGGCATCGTGCCGTTCATCGACGGTGGCGCGGTTTCGACCTCGACCACGCCCGACTTCGCCGACATGCAGTTCGGCGCCGGCCTCGGGGTGCGCTACCTGACGCCGTTCGGTCCGCTCAGGGTCGATGTCGGCGTGCCCTTGAACAGGCGCCCCGGCGATCCGACCTTCGGCATCTATGCCGGCATCGGCCAGTCCTTCTGAGGTGTCCGGCGCCGGTGCGGCACGGCCTGCATGCCGCAGAGGGCCGTTCAACATGATTTCGGCGGAAATCACCCTATAGTCGTTGCCAGACGGACTGATTCACGGTCCGGCCGAAAGGATAGTCGTGCTTCGCAGAATCCTGCGCTCCGTGCTGATCGGGCTCGTCCTCGTCGTGGTGTTCGCGGCGGGGATGCTGGTGGTGTTCACCCAAACGCAGGCCGGGCGTGCCAAGCTGGCCGCGATCGCCTCGGGCCTGGCCTCGGGGCCGGAGCGCACGGTGCGCATCCAGGGGCTGGATGGGCTGCTTTCGGGGCAGGCGCGGGTCGGCTCGGTCGTCGTGTCGGACAGACGCGGCGCGTGGCTGTCGCTGAGCGATATCGCGCTCGACTGGTCGCCGCTGGCGCTCGCGGGGTTCGCGTTCCAGGCCGAGCGGCTTCATGCCGGCAGCATCGACATGCTGCGCCTGCCGGAGGCGGCCGAACCGGCCGACACCGATGACGGCGGCGGCTTCTCGCTTCCGGTTTCGGTCGAGATCGCGCGCATCGACCTGCCGCGGATCGCGCTCGGGGCCGACGTCGCCGGCGAGGCGATGACGCTCGCCGCGCGCGGCTCGGCGATGGCCGATGACGCGCCGCTGAGGATCGGCGCCGATCTTCAGGCCGAGCGCATCGACGGCGCGCGCACCGAGGTCAGCGCCAAGGTCGATTTCGCGCCGGACCAGAACCGTCTGGCGCTCGACGTGACCGCGCGCGAACCCGATGGCGGCCTTTTGGCCGGGCTCTTGAAACTGCCGGGCGCCCCCGCCGTCGAACTCGTGGTTTCGGGCAGCGGCCCGCTTGCCGACTGGCAGGCGCAAGGACGCCTGTCGGTCGACGATAAGGTGGTCACGAGCCTTTCGGCGCAGCATCGCCAGAGCGGGGCCGGGCGCTTCGTGGCGGCCAAGGGCGAAGGCGATTTTGCGCGCTTCCTGCCCGACGGGCTGGCGCCGGCGGCGGCCGGCACGATGCTGTTCGACCTCGCCGCAACGCTGGGCGAGGACGGCGCGGTGGCGATCGAACGCGCGCTGGTGCAGTCGGACGCGCTCAGCGCCACAGCGTCGGGGCGGGTCGATCCGAAAGCCGAGAGCGATCTCGACATTAAGGCCGCGGCGCAGAACGGGCCGGTCATGCTCACCTTCGGCCCCGATGCCGATCCGGTGATCGTGGGGGTGCGCGAGGCGCATGTGCGGGTGACGGGCAAGGGGGCGGCGCCGGCCTTCGAGGCGGCGCTGTCGCTCGCGTCCGCCCAGGCGGCGGGTTTCGGTTTCGCCGACATCGCGGCGCGCCTCTCCTCGGAGGGGCTCGACATCGCCGAGCGGACCGGTCCGGTGTCGCTGCGCCTGTCGGCGGGGGGCGTGGGCACGGTTCAGACCGCGCTCGCGCCGCTGGTGGCCGGGCCGCTCGACATGACGGGCAAGGCGCGTCTGGAGACCGGCCGGATCGTCTTCGACACGATCGCGGTCAAGAACAACCAGCTCAGCGCCAGCGCCGATGGCGCCTTCACGATCGAGGGCGCTGCCGTCGAGGCCAATTTTGCCGCGGACCTGCTGGTTGCGGCCCTGCCGGAAGCCGCGCGCGCCTATCTCGGCGACAGGCTGGCCGTCTCGGGCCGGCTCGAGCGGGGAGGCGATGGCGCTCTGGCGCTCAGCGACCTCGCGCTGCGTTCCGATCCGCTCGCCGCCGAAGGGCGGGTATCGCTTTCCGACGGCGCGCTCGACGCGCGGCTCGACGGCCGCTACGGCGCCGTCGCGCGGCTTTCCGACCAGGCGCAAGGCGCGATCAGCTTCGCCCTGGCGGCGACGGGCGAAGTGGCCCGGCCGGACGTCACGGTCACGGTGGAAAGCGAGCGCATCGAAAGCGCCGGCCGGGCGATCACCGATCTCGTGCTCGAAGCCTCCGGCACGGCCGATCTGGCGCGACCGGTCGCCGACATTTCGCTCAGCGGCGCGATCGAGGGCGAGACGATCAAGGGCAAGGCAACCCTGCGCTCGGCCGACGGCGCAAGCCGGGTCGAGGAGCTTTTGGTCGAGGTCGGCGAGAACCGCATCTCCGGCACGCTCGATCTCGACGACGCCTTCGTGCCGGTCGGCGAACTGACGATCGCGCTGCCCGATATCGGGCCGCTGGCGGCGATGGCGCTGGAAGAGGCAAGCGGCGATGTCTCCGGGTCCATCCGCTTCGGCAAGGACGGCGCGGTCCCGGTGGTCGATCTGTCGGCGCAGACGGGGCGGATCGTGCGCGGCGACATCGTTGTCGACGAGGCCCGCGTGAGCCTCAGCGCGCGCGACTATCTCGCCGCGCCGACCCTTGCCGGGCGCGTGCAGGCAAACGCGGTCAGGGCGGGCGGGGCCGATATCGGCGCGATCGACCTGCGGCTGACGCGCGAGGGCGCATGGACCGGCTTTTCCGGCGGGGCGACGGTTGCCGGCATACCGGCTTCGGCCGCCGGCCGGGTGGCGGTCGCCGACGGCGAGACGACCGTTGCGCTGGACGCGGCCAGGGGCACGTTCCGCGGCATTTCGGCGACGCTGGCGCGGCCGACGACGGTCACGGTGCGCGACGGCACGGCGGTGCTCGACCGGCTGGCACTCGGCCTCGGCGGCGGCGAAGCCGAGATTTCGGGCACGGCCGGCGCAACGCTTGATCTCAAGGTCCGGCTTTCGGGACTGCCGGCCTCGCTTGCCAACGGATTCGCGCCGGGACTCGGTGCGACCGGCGCGATCTCGGGCACGGTGGATGTCGCCGGCGCGGCGTCCGATCCCCGCATTGCCTATGCCGTCGACTGGCGCGACATGGCGACGAGCCAGACCCGCGAAGCCGGGTTCGGCGCGCTGTCGATCGCCTCCAGCGGCACGTTCCAGCAGGGCCGGCTGCGTTTCGACGCCGATGCGGGCGGTGCCGGCGGGCTGGGTGTGAAGGGCGGCGGCACGGTCGACACGGCGGGCGCCATCGCGCTCGATCTCAACTTCGCCGGCAAGGTGCCGTTTTCCTTCCTGACGCGGCGCCTGGCCGCGCAGGGGCTTGCCCTCGACGGCGGCGCCGATCTCCAGGTCGCGGTCTCCGGCCCGGCCGGCGCGCCGGCGATCTCCGGAACGGTCAAAACCACCGGCGCGCGGCTTGTCGATGCGCGCTCGGGCATCGCGGTCAAGGACATCGCCGCCGATATCGGTCTGGCCCGGAATGTGGCCACGATCCGCTCGATGACCGGCACGTTGTCGACCGGCGGGCAGTTGAGCGTCGGCGGCACGCTGGCGATCGACCCGGCGCGCGGCTTTCCCGCGGATCTGACGGCGCGGGTCACCGACGGGCGCTACACCGACGGGCGCGTGGTGACGGCCAATTTCGGCGGTACGCTGACGGTGACCGGCGGGCTGACCCAGTTGCCGCTGCTTTCGGGCCAGGTCGATCTCGGCAGAACCGTGATCACCGTGCCGGAAAAACTGCCGCCGTCTCTGGCCCAGCTCGACGTCAAGCATCGCAACGCCACCGGCGCGATCGAGGCACAGGCCGAAGCCATGCGTCCGGCCGAAGCGGGCGGGAGCGGCGGCGGCGGGCTGACGCTCGACGTCACGGTCGACGCGCCGCGCCAGATCTTCATCCAGGGCCGGGGCATCGATGCCGAGTTCGGCGGCAGGATCCGCCTGACCGGCTCGGCGTCGGCGCCGCGTGCGATCGGCAATTTTACCATGCGGCGCGGGCGGCTTTCCATCCTCGGACAACGGCTGGACTTCACGCGTGGCACGCTCGACTTCGCCGGCTCGCTGATCCCGCGCCTGGATTTCGCCGCCGACACAAGGGCCGACGACGTCACCGCGACGGTGGCCGTGACCGGCCAGGCGAACAATCCGAAATTCTCGTTCACCTCGACGCCCAGCCTGCCGGAAGACGAGGTGCTGGCGCGGGTGATCTTCCGCCGCTCGTTGTCGAACCTGTCGCCGCTGCAGATCGCCCAACTCGCCGCCGCGGCCGCCCAACTGGCCGGCGTCGGCGGCTCGACCTCGCTGCTCGACAATCTGCGCGACCAGATCGGCGTCGACGACATCGACATCAAGACGGACGCGGAGACCGGCAAGGCGTCGGTTGCCGTCGGCAAATATCTCAACGACCGCACCTATGTGGGCATCGAGAAGGGCGACGGCGCTGGCACGGGCAAGGCCCGGATCGACCTCAATATCGGTCGCGGGGTGAAGCTGCGCGGCGAAGCCAGCGACGACGGCGAGGCCAAGGGCGGCATCTTTTTCGAACGCGAATACTGAGCCTGTTTCGCGCCTGCGGCGGCGGTCTCGACAAGCCGGGCGATTTTTTCTGCAACCGCGGCCTGTCGCGGGCAAAAGTCAGGGCAGGCAAGGCCTCGCGTCCCGATGCGTCGCTCCCGCGCGGCCTCGTCACGCCCGCGCGGCCGGTGCGCAACCATGGCGCGAGCCGCGCACGCGATCGTGGCCAGTGGCGTGCTATGCGCAACAATTCGGCGGCTTCGCGGCGATTCTAGCCTGTTCTTGTCGCAATCGCGGCATCTTGTCCTTTGGCGAAGTTGCACATTTCGCTCGGGAATGTCCCGTGTCCGGCTTTTGACAAGTGTGGCCGGATGCGGAATGCTAATAGGCGAAAAGCCAAACAACGGGAGAGTGCGATGAAGTTCTACAAGAGCAATGGCGACCGGGTGCCCGAGAAGATTGCCGAGCTCGCCGAGAGCGTGAAATCGGGCAAGATGGATCGCCGCGAGTTCCTCACCATGGCAAGCGTGTTCGGCGCCTCGACGGCGATGGCCTATGGCATGATCGGCCTGACCGCGCCAACCAAGGCTTTGGCGCAGGAGCCGAAGAAGGGCGGCGTGCTGAAGGTGGCGATGTGGGTGAAGGATCCCAAGGACCCGCGCACGGCGGACTGGTCGGAAATCGCCAATGCCCAGCGCCAGACCCTCGAGCCGCTGGTCAAATACACGCATCAATATACGATCGAGCCTTATCTGCTCGAAAGCTGGGACGTTAACGACGACGCCACCGAATATGTGCTTCACGTGCGTCCGGGCGTGACCTGGAACAATGGCGATACATTCAATGCCGACGACGTGATCTTCAATTTCACCCGTTGGGCCGACAAGAGCTCGGAAGGTAATTCCATGCCGGGCCGTCTCGGTTCGCTGGTGGACGACGAAACCGGCAAGCTCAGGGAAGGCGCGATCGAGAAGGTCGACGACATGACGATCAAGCTCAAGCTGACCAAGCCCGACATCGCCTTGATCCCGAACCTCACCGACTACCCGGCGCTGGTCGTGCACCGCAGCTTCGACGAGACCGGCGCGAACTTCGTCGAGAACCCGATCGGCACCGGCCCGTTCGAACTGGTCTCCTACGATGTCGGCCAGAGCGTGGTCTACAAGCGCCGCGAGAACGGCACGTGGTGGAACGGCGAAGCCTATCTCGACGGCGTCGAGTTCATCGACTACGGCACCGATCCTTCGGCGATGGTGTCGGCGTTCGAGGCCGGCGAGGTGCAGGCCAACCACGAGACCTCGGCCGATTTCGTCGACATTCTCGAAGGCGTCGGCATGGACACGTCGGAGACGGTCACCGCCGCCACGATCGTCGCGCGCACCAATGTCAACAACAAGCCGTATGACGACATCAAGGTGCGCAAGGCGCTGCAGATGGCGGTCGACAACAAGATCGTGCTCGCGCTCGGCTACGGCAATGCCGGCGAGCCGGCGGAAAACCACCACGTGGCGCCGATCCATCCCGAATATGTCGAGCTGCCCCCGCAGGAACGCGACGTCGAGGGGGCGAAGGCGATGATGGCCGAGGCCGGCCAGAGCGACTACGAGCACGAGCTGATCACGGTCGACGAGGACTGGCACAAGAACACCGGCGACGCGATCGCCGCGCAGATCCGCGAGGCCGGCATCAAGGTCAAGCGGACCGTTCTGCCCGGCTCCACCTTCTGGAACGACTGGACGAAATATCCGTACTCCATGACCAACTGGAACATGCGTCCGCTTGGCGTGCAGGTCCTGTCGCTCGCCTACCGCACCGGCGAGGCTTGGAACGAGGCCGGCTATTCCAACGCCGAGCTCGACGGCATGATCAACGAGGCGCTGACCATCGCCGATGCCGACAAGCGCAAGGTGCTGATGGAAAAGATCGAGAAGCACCTGCAGGATTCGGGCATCATCATCCAGCCCTATTGGCGCAAGCTCTACAATCACCACGCGCCGGAGGTGATGAATTTCGAGATGCATCCGACGTTCGAGCACGATTTCGGCAAGGTCTGGCTCGACAACGCGTAAGGAAAATCGGGAATGGGGGCGCCAGCGCCCCCATTTCGCGCGGGGAACGCCGCGGTCGGGCCGCCCAGAGGGAACAAGAAGAGCCGGAAAACCGGCTTGCATGGTGGAGTGGGTTTGGATGGAACGTCGATCCGTCCCGTTTTCGGCACCCGCAAAACATCCTTGATCTCGTAACGGCGACCCCGGCGCGCGGCATCCCCACCCGACCGGCAGGGGATAGAGATGATTTCATTCGTCGCGAGACGGCTCGGCACCATGGCGCTGACCATGTTCTGCCTGACGCTCGTCGTCTTTTTCATGGTCAATCTCGAGCCGAATCTGCGCAAGCTGTCGATCAGTCAGCTCGACATGCGCTCCTCGGACGAGCATATCGAAAGCTGGCTGGTCAAGAACGGCTACCGGGACAATTTCTTCGTCCGCTACGGCCGCTGGCTGGGCGTGGTCCAGAAACAGCCTTATGTCGACCCGGAGACCGGCGTGGCGACGGCGCGGTTCTCCTATTGCGACGAGCCCGACGAGCCCTATTACGGCGGCATTCTGCAGGGCGATTTCGGCTGCTCGACCAAGTTCAAGACGACGGTGGCGGCGAAGCTGTTTCCCGCGCTCGGCGCGACCGGCCTGCTGATGTTTTGGGTGATGATCGTGATGGTGCCGGTCTCGCTGTTGATCGGCGTGATCGCCGGCATGCGGGAAGGCACGCGAACCGACCGAAGTCTCTCGGTGGCCTCGATCGCCACCACGGCGACGCCGGAATATGTCTCCGGCGTCATCTTCACCGTCATCTTCGCCTCGTGGCTGGGCATCCTCAACGGATCGGCGGCAACCGCCACCAGCCGCGGCATCACATTCTCCAATTTCACGCTGCCGGTGATGACGATGGCGATCTACGGCATCGGCTATATCGCGCGCATGACGCGGGCCTCGATGGTCGAGGTGATGACCCAGCAATATATCCGCACGGCGCGCCTGAAGGGCCTGGCCTTCAACGCGGTGGTCATCAAACACGCGCTCAGGAACGCGCTGATCGCCCCGTTCACGGTGATAATGCTTCAGTTCCCGTGGCTGCTGACCGGCGTCGTCATCGTGGAGGTGATGTTCCGCTATCAGGGGTTTGGCTACACGCTGGTGGAGGCGGCCGGCAACAACGACATCGATCTTCTGCTCGGCTGCTCGCTGGTCTCGGTGTTCGTCGTCCTGTTCACGCAGCTCATCTCGGATGTGGGATATGCCTATCTCAATCCGCGCATCCGCGTAAGCTAGGGGGCGCTTCGCATGGAACTTGAATATCTCGGCGTCTTCCAGACCTTTGTTGGCGTGCTTGTCCGGTTCTGGCCGGTTTGGCTCGCGCTCGCGATCGTGTTGAGCCTGAGCATGACCTTCAAGGCCAGGCTCGGCCTTTACGGACAGCTCTTCGACACCGGTGCCGGCATCGCCGGCGTCGTCATCTGCCTGTTCTGGCTGTTCACGTCGATCTTCGCCGAAGTGATCTCGCCGTTCGACCCGCTGGCGCAGCTCTTCGTCATGAAGGATGCGCTGCCCGGCGCGATCGAGCCCGAATCGGGACAGGCGTTCCTGTTCGGCGGCGACCGGCTGGCGCGCGACATCTTCAGCCGGATGGTGTTCGGCAGCCAGATCGTGCTGGTGATCGCGCCGGCGGCGACCTTGTTCGCGCTGATGGTCGGCATCACGCTCGGCCTGCCGGCCGGCTATTACGGCGGGCGCATCGATTCGGTCCTGTCCTTCCTGGCCAATCTGGTGCTGGCCTTTCCGGTGATCCTGCTGTTTTACCTGCTGGTGACGCCGGGCATCATGGACACGCCGATCCCCTACGGCATGGCCGGCGTGTTCTTCCTGTTTCCGATCATCTTCTTCTGCACGCTGTTTTTCACGCGCTACAAGAGCCGCCCGCAACTGCTTGCCGTGCAACTGGTGGTAACGCTTTTGATCGGCGGCTGGGTCTATCTCGGGCTGGTCTTCGACGCCGATCCTTTCGGCATCATCGCCATCCGGCCGAACGAGCTCAACATCTTCGTGGCGGTCGTGTTCGCCTCGTCGCCGGGCGTGTTCCGCATCGTGCGCGGGCTGGTGATGGACATCAAGACCCGCGACTATGTCGCGGCGGCGCAGACGCGCGGCGAGAGCCCCTGGTACATCATGCTGTGGGAGGTGCTGCCCAATGCGCGCGGGCCGCTGATCGTCGATGCCTGCCTGCGGATCGGCTACACGACGATCCTGCTCGGCACGCTCGGCTATTTCGGCCTCGGCCTGGCGCCGGAAAGCCCTGACTGGGGCACGGCGATCAAGGAATCGAGCCGTCTCCTGCGCTCCTATATCCATCCGGCGCTGCCGCCCACGATCGCGCTGATGTCGTTCGTGCTCGGGCTCAACCTGCTCGCCGACGCGCTGCGCGAGGAGTCTTTGAAGGACTGACGGCAGCCGAACCACGATCTCCTCGCGTCCCGCCGCGCGGCGGGGCCCGCACAGACAGAAGAAACCGAGAGCGACGCCATGAACGAAGCCATCAGCATCTCGCGGAACCAGAAGACGGACGAACCGATCCTGGAAATCGAGAACCTGTCGATCTCGTTCTTCACCCGCAAGGGCGAGATCCCGGCGGTGATGGATTTTTCCTGTTCGGTGATGCCCGGCGAGGCGATGGGCATCGTCGGCGAATCGGGATGCGGCAAGTCGACCGTGTCGCTCGGCATCATGCGCGACCTTTCGAATGTCGGCCAGATCGTCGGCGGGCGCATCAAGTTCAAGGGCCGCGACATGGGCGACATGTCGGACGCGGAGCTGCGGGCGATCCGCGGCAACGAGATCGCCATGATCTATCAGGAGCCGATGGCGAGCCTGAACCCGGCCATGAAGGTCGGACAACAGCTCATGGAAGTGCCGCTGATCCACGACAAGGTGTCGAAGGAGGAGGCCTATAGTCGCGCGCTGGAGATGGTGCGCTCCGTGCGCCTGCCCGACCCGGAGCGCATGATGCGGTCCTATCCGCACCAGCTTTCGGGCGGCCAGCAGCAGCGTATCGTCATCGCCATGGCGCTGTTGTCGAAGCCGGCGCTGCTTCTGCTCGACGAGCCCACCACCGCGCTCGACGTGACGGTCGAGGCCGGGATTGTCGAACTGGTCAAGGGGCTCGGCAAGGAGTTCGGCACGTCGATGATCTTCGTGTCGCACAATCTCGGCCTGATCCTGGAGACCTGCGACCGGATCACGGTGATGTATTCGGGCGAGGCGGTGGAAACCGGCAATATCGACGACGTGTTCAACCAGATGCGCCATCCCTATACGCAGGGCCTGTTCCGCTCGATCCCGCTGCCCGGCGCGGACAAGAACTCGCGGCCGCTGATCGCCATTCCCGGGCAGTTGCCGCTGCCGCAGGAGCGTCCGCGGGGCTGCAATTTCGCGCCGCGCTGCCACCATTTCGTGGAAGGGGTGTGCGACGCGGCCGAGATCCCGATGATCGACGTCGAGGGTCACGACCGGCACCAGAGCCGCTGTGTGCGGTTCAACGAACTCGACTGGGAGGCGCTGCCGGAAGGCGCGACGGTCGAGCACGAGGCCACCGAGCCGGGCGCGCCGGCGCTGGTGGTCGACAAGCTGAAGAAATATTACCACGTCGCCGCCAACGCGATCTTCGGCGGCTCGGAGACGCGCACGGTCAAGGCGAACGAGACGATCAGCTTCGAGGCGCGCGAGGCCGAGACCGTGGCGATCGTCGGCGAATCGGGCTGCGGCAAGTCGACACTCGCCAAGGTGCTGCTCGGCCTGGAAACGGCGACCGAGGGAAGGGTGACGCTGGGCAACAAGGAAATCCAGTCGACGCCGATCGAGGAACGCGACGTCGACACGATCTCCTCGATCCAGATGGTGTTCCAGAACCCGTTCGACACGCTCAATCCGAGCCATTCGGTCGGCTCGCAGATCATCCGCACGCTGGAGAAATTCAAGGTCGGCAACAGCCAGGCCGACCGCCATACGCGGATGCTGGAACTGCTCGACCTGGTCAAGCTGCCGCGCGCCTTCGCGGTCAGGATGCCGCGCCAGCTTTCGGGCGGCCAGAAGCAGCGCATCGGCGTGGCGCGCGCCTTTGCCGGCAATGCCAAGGTGGTGGTCGCCGACGAGCCGGTGTCGGCGCTCGACGTGTCGGTGCAGGCCGCCGTCACCGAACTCTTGATGGACATCCAGCGCAAGAACAAGACGACGATGCTGTTCATCAGCCACGATCTGTCGGTGGTGCGCTACCTCGCCGACCGGGTGGTGGTGATGTATCTGGGCTACATCGTCGAGCAGGGCACGACCGACCAGATTTTTTCGCCGCCCTACCATCCCTACACGGAGGCCCTGCTTTCGGCGATCCCGATCGCCGACACCAGCGTGGTCAAGCAGCATATCGTGCTTGAGGGCGATATTCCCTCCGCGCTCAACCCGCCCACCGGCTGTCCGTTCCAGACGCGCTGCCGCTGGAAGTCGCGTGTGCCGGGCAATAAATGCGAAACCGAGGTGCCGCCGCTCAAGGAACTCGGCAATGGCCACAGAAGCCTGTGCTGGCTCGACGACGAGATCCTGGACGAGATGGAGCCGGTGATCAGCTTCGAGGTCGGCGCCAGCAAGGTCGCCGAAACGAAGCGCAAACCGGCATCCGCCAAGGCCACCAAGGCCGCCGAGACGGCCCCGTCGCCCCGGCAAAAGGCGAAGGGCGAAATTCCGGCAGCCCGCGAGGCGGCGGCGAAGAAGACGGGCAGCGCGCGCACGCGCAAGACACCCTCGGCGCTGCCGGGCGAATCCGCGCCGGCCAAGGTGATGTCGCAGGTCGGCGCCGGCCGGCAGGCGGTGAGCGCATCGACCAAGCCGGCCACCGCGAAGCGGCCGAAAACGGCCAAGCAGGCCGCGCCCGACACCGATCTTGCCGGCCGCAAGGCCACCCCGGCGGGGCCGAAGAAAGTGTCGCGCGGAGAGCTTGCCGCGCGCGGACCGGCACCGAAGACCGCCAAAAAAGCGCCGTCGGCTGCGGCCCGCAAGGGTAGCTCCGTCGCCGGGAAGGCAGGGCCAGCCAAGGCCCAGCCGGCGCCCGACCCGGACAAGAACCGCCCGCCGGCGATGAAAAAGCCGGCCAAGCCGGACGATCTCAAGCTGATCTCGGGCGTCGGCCCGAAGATCGAAGGCATTTTGAACGGGCTCGGCATTTACAGCTACGGCCAGATCGCCTCGTGGAAGAAAGCCGAACGCGCGTGGGTCGACGGGCATTTGAAGTTCCACGGCCGCATCGAGCGCGAGGATTGGGTCAAGCAGGCCAAGGCGCTCGCCAAGGGCGGCGAAGCCGAATATGTCAAGATATTCGGCAAGAAGCCGCGCTAGCCGCCGGAGCCGTTCTGCTTTTCACGGCTTCGCAGACCGGCTCTGACCTATCGTCTTGACGCGTTTTTGAACGGCGAACCGGCTTCCACTTCGCCTGGAAACACTATGGCCGCAAAGCGCCGGTCTTGCCGGCGACCGAAGCCGTCGGCCCGGGAGGAGGGGCTGGACGCGATCGCCCGCCCCTCGCCGGACGCGGCCCGTGGCATCGGCCGTGCGGGATGTTTTCCTCCACAACCCACTGCAACCAGGGCCTGTTATGGGCGGAAACCCGCGCGTGTCCGTCTTGGCGGTTATGGTGCCGGCGGGGTGAGTGACAGTTTTGAAAAGGGGGATTTCGTCGTGGGCGCAAGAACGCGGGGAAGCCGGCATCAACGTCTGGTCTATCTACAAGAGCATTTGCGCGAGTTGCGCCAGCTTGCCGAAGGCGACGGGTTGCCCCTGATCGGCTATTTTGTCGAGATGGCCTATATCGAAGCGTGCGACACGGTGCGCAAGGAGCGTCCGTTCGATGCGTCTGTCGGTAACAACAATGTGCCGCATCCGGCCCTGGCCAGGGACTAAGCGTCCTGCTTTCCACGGTTTCGCAGACCGGCTCTGACTTTTCGTCTTGACGCGTTTGCGAACGGCGATCCGGCTTCCTCCTCGCCAGGAAACTCCAAAACGGGCTGATGTCCTTATCGAGTGGGGTTCGGCGGGCTGGATTTTTCGGCCCGCGCGGAAACCGCGAGCCATGAGGACGGATTATCGCTGTGTCGCGCTCTGGTCGCGCGCGGCCGCCGGCGTCCATTTTTCGGGTGTCTGTTGCAGGCAGCGTTTTTCGATCTCTTCTCGAACCGCCCGCGCAAAAACCTTGTTGACCGCCTGATCTTCCGCGCGGGCTGCCTGCCGCAACGCGTGCTGCGGGTCTTCGCCGCCATAAGCTTCCATCACGGCGTCGGCGGCGCGCATCACGTCGGCGGGATCGGGTCTGCTTGTCATGCGGGTCAATCCAGGCTGAATGATTTGATATCCAAGTTTTTATAGCAAGAAACTTGCGTTCATACGATTCAATCCATCTATTTTCCGCAAGGCCAGTGAAGAAGTACACAGGAATCGTCAGGATTTTTGAATATCAGACCTGACGCGGACTTGCGAGTCGGACGGAGCGAAAGTAGTCGCCGTCTTCGGTCGGCTCAATTGTGAGAAAATCTGAGAAAGATTGAATTCTTCTCAGCGATGTTTGCCGGGCGGTCGGCCCCGTTGCGGACTCGGCGGCGACGGGGTCGCGGCCTTGCCGACACGCCGCGTGTCCCGCACGGAGCGACCGGCCGCGGGTTGCGCGTCGGGTGGCGATGACGGCAATGAAACCGGAAAAGGGGACGGGCGGCGACGCGGCTGTCGCCGGCCCGCCGTCCCGGTCGGGGCCAAACCCGCCATGCCTGGAGATGACCCGGATTCCCGTTCCATAAAAACATGAAAGTAATAGTCAAGTAATAATCGTGGCCTGGCGCGGTTTAAAAATTTGACCGATTGATAAAAAAACAAAACGTGCTAGATTTTTCCCAAACCAAGAATGGGGAACAGGGATGGCACAAGGCCAGTTCAAGGACGGGATCGTCGCCGGGCGACTGTCGCAGACGCAGTATTCGGACAATTTCTCCGACTTGCATCCGCCGCTCGACCGTCACGAGGCGGTGGTGGAGGCGGATCGCTGTTATTTCTGCTATGACGCGCCGTGCATGCAGGCCTGTCCGACCTCGATCGACATCCCCATGTTCATCCGCCAGATCGCCACCGGCAATCCGCTCGGTTCGGCCAAGACGATTTTCGACCAGAACATTCTCGGCGGGATGTGCGCGCGTGTCTGCCCGACCGAAACGCTGTGCGAGGAGGTGTGCGTGCGCGAGGTCGCCGAGGGCAAGCCGGTCCAGATCGGGCGGCTGCAGCGTTATGCCACCGACGTGGCGATGGAGGCCGGCAAGCAGTTTTACGAACGCGCCGCGCCGAGCGGCAAGTCGGTCGCCGTGGTCGGCGCCGGGCCGGCCGGTCTCGCCTGCGCCCACCGCCTGGCGGTCGCCGGCCATACGGTCACCATCTACGAGGCCAAGCCAAAGGCCGGCGGTCTCAACGAATACGGCATCGCGGCCTACAAGACCGTGGACGACTTCGCCCAGGCCGAGGTCGACTATGTGACGGCGGTCGGCGGCATTGCCATCGAATACGGCAAGGCGCTCGGCCGCGATATCGCGCTTGCTGAGCTCGCGGCCACGCACGACGCCGTTTTCCTGGGCATGGGGCTTGCCGGGGTCAACGCGCTGCGCGCGGAGGGCGAGGACGCGCCGGGCGTGGACAACGCGGTGGAGTTCATCGCCGGCCTGCGCCAGGCGGACGATCTCGGCTCGATCCCGGTCGGGCGCCGGGTCGTGGTGATCGGCGGCGGCATGACGGCGATCGACGCGGCCATCCAGTCCAAGCTGCTCGGCGCCGAGGAGGTGACGATCTGCTACCGACGCGGCAAGGAGCACATGAACGCCTCGGAATACGAACAGGATCTCGCCGCCTCGAACGGCGTCGTCATTCGCCACTGGCAACAGCCGAAGCGCGTCGTTGCGGTCAACGGCACGACGGTCGGCATCGAACTCGAATATACGCGCCTGGACCAGGGAAAGCTGGTGGGCACCGGCGAGGTGGTCACGCTTGCCGCCGACCAGGTGTTCAAGGCGATCGGCCAGACCTTCGATGCCGCACCGCTCAACGGCAGCGGCAACGCGATCGCGCTCGAACAAGGCCGCATCAAGGTCGACGAGGAGGGCCGCACGTCGATGAAGTCGGTCTGGGCCGGCGGCGACTGCATTGTCGGCGGCGAGGATCTGACGGTGTCCGCGGTCGCGCAGGGGCGCGACGCGGCCGACAGCATCAACCGGGCGCTGTCGGGCTGACGGCGCGACACCGGCATGGACACCGCCCGTGCAAGGGAGGACGGGACCATGAACCATCATCCGGCACAACCGCACGGCGCGGCGACCGCTGCCTGGCGGGGCCCGTTCGTTCGGGACGCCCGCGAGCGGTATTGTGAGCATCGTTGCGTGGAAACGGCTGCAAAAAGCCAGGGCCGGCGTTGCGTCGCCGGCATCCTGTTGCGGGCTCGCGCAACCAACAAGGGGAACTGACCATGGCAGATATCCGCAACAATTTCGTCGGCATCAAATCCCCCAACCCGTTCTGGCTGGCTTCCGCCCCGCCGACCGACAAGGAATACAATGTGGTGCGCGCCTTCCGCGCCGGCTGGGGCGGGGTGGTGTGGAAGACGCTCGGCGAGGACCCGCATGTCGTCAACGTCAACGGGCCGCGCTACGGCGCGATCTGGAGCGGCGACCGGCGCCTGCTGGGCATGAACAATATCGAGCTGATCACCGACCGGCCGCTGCAGACCAATCTGCGCGAGATCAAGCGGGTCAAGAAGGAGTGGCCCGACCGCGCGATGATCGTCTCGCTGATGGTGCCGTGCGAGGAGGAGAACTGGAAGTCGATCCTGAAACTGGTCGAGGAGACCGAGGCCGACGGCATCGAGCTCAATTTCGGCTGTCCGCACGGCATGTCGGAGCGCGGCATGGGCTCCGCCGTCGGGCAGGTGCCCGAATATATCGAGATGGTGGTGCGCTGGTGCAAGCAGAACTCGCGCATGCCGGTGATCACCAAGCTCACGCCCAACATCACCGACATCCGCAAGCCGGCGCGCGCGGCCAAGGCCGGCGGCACCGACGCCGTGTCGCTGATCAACACGATCAACTCGATCACCGGCGTCGATCTCGACAGTTTCGCGCCGCAGCCGACGATTGACGGCAAGGGCTCCCATGGCGGCTATTGCGGGCCGGCGGTGAAGCCGATCGCGCTCAACATGGTGGCCGAGATCGCCCGCGATCCCGAGACCGCCGGCCTGCCGATCTCCGGTATCGGCGGGGTGACCACCTGGCGCGACGCGGCCGAGTTCCTGGCGCTGGGGGCGGGCAACGTGCAGGTGTGCACGGCGGCCATGACCTACGGCTTCAAGGTCGTGGAGGAGATGATCGAGGGCCTGAAGACCTGGATGGACGTCAAGGGCCACGCCACGCTCGACGACGTGATCGGGCGCGCGACGCCGAATGTCTCCGACTGGCAGTACCTCAATCTCAACTACGTCACCAAGGCGCGCATCAACCAGGATCTGTGCATCCAGTGCGGCCGCTGCCACATCGCCTGCGAGGACACGTCCCACCAGGCGATCACGGCGATCGTCGACGGCCAGCGCCGCTTCGAGGTGATCGAGGAGGAGTGCGTGGGCTGCAATCTGTGCGTCAATGTCTGCCCGGTCGAAAACTGCATCGACATGGTGGCGCTCGAGGCGGGGGCGCTCGACAAGCGCACCGGCGAGACGGTCGACCCGACCTACGCCAACTGGACGACGCACCCCAACAACCCGGCCGCAAGGCAGGCCGCGGAATAACACGCAGACGGCGCTGCCGTGGCCGATTGCGCGGGCGCCGTCACGCCCCGCCGGAGAGCATTGCGGCAGGGGCGGGCGGCGGTCGGGTATCGTGTCCGCCAAACCCTGCCGCGCCACGCGGAGACGGCTAACGCTGCGCCGAGACCAGCAGCATCATCGGCCGTTCGACCTCTTCGGCGAGATCCGGGTTCTCGGCGATCTGGCCGGCCGTCGGCGCGAATTCTTCGACCTGGCGGATCGCGAAACCCGCGCCGATCAGGCTGTTGAGGGTCGTGGCGACCGTGCGGTGATATTTGAGCACGCCGCTGGCGAACCAGTCGGTGCGGCGCTCGCCCTCGCGCGAATAGCCGTTGACCGGCCATGTCTTGCGACCGTCTTCGTCGCTCAGCCAGTGCGGATGCGCGGCGGCCATGAAGATGGGATGCTCGATGGTGAAGACGAAATGCGCGCCCGGCGTCAGGGCCTGCCGGACGGTTGCCGCGAGGGTGCCGAAATCCTCGATATAGTGGAAGGTGAGGGCGCTGTAGGCGACATCGAAACCCGCCCGCGGCAGGACGAGCTTTTCCAGATCGGCGATCTCGAAGCTGACCATCGGGTCGGTCGTATCGGCCCTGGCGCGCGCGATCATGTTCTGCGACAGATCGATGCCGAGCGCGCGGGCGGCGCCGTTTTCGCGCGCCCAGCGCGTGAACCAGCCGAAGCCGCAGCCCAGGTCGAGCACGCGCTTGCCGGCAAGGTCGGGCAACATGGCGCGCACGGCCGGCCATTCCGGCGCGCCGGCCAGGCCGTGCACCTGGCGCGGCAAGGCGCTGTAGCCTGCGAAGAACTCGGGTTTGTCATAGATATTCTGTGCCATTTTCTGTCCATCGATGGTGGCCGATGCGACGGGGCACGTCCGCTGCAGCAATAACCCCGTCCGTCGGCGGCGGGGTTGCTGGATACGCGATGCGTGCTGCTTTCAGCGTGCGCGTTTATCCGGCATCCCACCTGTCGGGATGCCGGCGAGCCGGGAAACGATCAGCGAGCCTTTTTCGCGTATGGGTCGATTATTAAGAACGCATCCCGGGCGCTGTCAACACATGCTCGGCCCCGGTTTGGCGCCATCCGCAAAGACGCGGGTTTGCGCCGTCGGCTGCGGTGCCGCAACCCTGGCAGGGCGTGTCAGGAGCAGGTCGCGTTCTTATTGAAGATAAAAAATATCCAAGATATAAAATATCGAAGATAGGAGATGGCGATGAAACTGTCCGAAGGCGTGGAGGCGGCGATCCATTGCGCCGCGCTGCTTGCCGGTCTGGCGCCCGGCAAGACCCTGCCGGCGGCTGCACTGGCGGAGTATCACGGCGTGTCGGCGAGCTATCTCGTCAAACATCTCAACAGGCTGGCGGCGGCGGGCGTGCTTGTCTCCGTGCCCGGGCCGCATGGCGGCTACCGGCTTGGCCGGTCGGCCAAGCGCATTTCGCTGCTCGATATCGTGCTTGCGGTCGAGGGACCGGAGCCGGCCTTTCGGTGTGCGGAAATCCGCCAGCGCAGTCCGGGCGCGCTGGAGCCCGACGCCTATCAAAAACCGTGCGGCATCAAGGTGGCCATGCTCAAGGCCGAACAGGCCTGGCGTCAGGCCTTGCGCGCCGAGCGGCTTGCCGACGTGATCGCCGGCTACGAGGCCGAGGCCGATCCGCGCGCGCTCGCGTTCGGCTGTGCGTTTTTGCAACGCCACCAACGGCCCGGCGACGCCGCCGCAATGTCCGCATCACCCGATCCCCAATGAAAGGAAACCCAATGCAACAGCGTCTCGACTACTGGAAGGCCGAACCGGCCTTGCTGAAGGCCGTGCTCGACCTCGACACCGCGGCGAGAGAGTCCGGCCTCGATGGCGGGCTGGTTCACCTCGTCAAGCTGCGCGCCTCGCAGATCAACGGCTGTTCCTATTGCGTGGACATGCACAGCCGCGAGGCGCGCCGCGACGGCGAGAGCGAACAGCGCGTTCAACTCGTCTCGGCCTGGCGCGAATCGCCGCTTTTTTCGCCGCGTGAACGCGCCGCGTTCGCGTGGACCGAAAGGCTGACCAGGATCGCCGACGGCCCGGTCGAGGACGCGGAGTACGAGGCGGTGTCGGCCCATTTCTCCGAGGCCGACCTGGTCAAGCTCACCGTCCTGATCGGCGTCATCAATGTCTGGAACCGGGTCGCGATCCCGTTCCGCACTGTTCATCCCGTCATCGGCGGCGAAAGCCGCGCCGCCTGACGGCGCGGTGCTTTTTGCAGAAAAGTCATCATGGCGGCCGTCCTTCCGGCCCCGGCCGAACCGGCCGGTCGCCGGTTGGCCGGCGCCG
The DNA here is from genome assembly GCF_003015025.1 of Nitratireductor sp. StC3. NCBI lineage: Bacteria > Pseudomonadati > Pseudomonadota > Alphaproteobacteria > Hyphomicrobiales > Phyllobacteriaceae > Nitratireductor > Nitratireductor sp. StC3. The sequence continues at coordinate 52,862 of NZ_PYBP01000005.1, forward strand.
TGTCGGTCTTGGCCGGCTGGCGGCCGGCTAGGGCGGACCTTGCCGGCCCAGGACCAACGGAAAAAGCTTTTCCCGCCGCGGCCGGCGCGTTACGTCAAAGGGCCCGAAGGGAGAGTTGCTTGACACACGCCGCCGATATCCACGTCGCGCGCCGCCCCGATCACAAGAGTTTCGCTACCGGCAGGCAAAAGCTGCTCGGCCACCTGGCGGGGCTGTGTTTTGCGGCGCTCGTGGCGGGCTCGTTTTCCTTCGGCGCGCTGGCGGCCCCGCATATCGGGCCGGCCGCGATCAATGCGGCGCGGTTCCTGCTCGGCACCACCATCATGGGGGTTGCGACGTGGCTGTTGATCGGCGGCGGGGCGCTGGCGCGGCCGCGCGCGCCCTGGCGGTTCCTGGTGCTGGGCGGCCTGATGGCGATCTTCTTCGTGACCATGTTCGTGGCCCTGCAATTCACCGCGCCCGTGTCGACCGGCGCGGTCTTTACGCTGATGCCGCTGATGAGCGCCGGGTTCGGTTATCTGTTTTTGGGCCAGGTGCCGCGGCCGCTGGTCGTGTTCAGCCTGGTGGTTGCCGCCGCCGGCGCGATCTGGGTGATCTTTCGCGGCGATCTCGACGCCATTCTCGGCTTCGATGTCGGGCGCGGCGAGGTGATCTTCTTTTTCGGCTGCGCCTGTCACGCCGCCTATGCGCCGCTGGTGCGCAAGCTCAATCGCGGCGAGCCGGTGCTGGCCTTCACCTTCTGGACGCTGATGGCCACGGGCGTCGTCATCGCCGCCTACGGCCTGCGCGAAATCTTCGGCACGGCCTGGGCGGACCTGCCCGCGATCGTGTGGGCGGTGATCGCCTATCTCGCCGTCTTCACCACCGCCGGCACCTTCTTCCTGCTGCAGTTCGCCACGCTCCGGCTGCCGGCCTCCAAGGTGCTCGCCTACGGCTATCTGATGCCGAGCATCGTCATCCTCTACGAGGGCATGCTCGGCCACGGCTGGGTGAGCGCGAGCGTGGCGGCGGGCGCGCTGGTCACCGTTCTCGCCCTGGCGGTGGTGGTGTTTTCGCGCGACGGCTGAGGCCGCCCGCACCGCGGATGAAGGGATCAACGTCATGGAGGCGGCAATGGATCAAGCGCTTTTCGACTATGGCCGCAAAATCTTGGCCGCCCAGCCGTTCAGTGTTCTTCTGGGCACCGAACTCGTCGCCTTCGAGCCCGGCCGGGCCGAACTCGCGCTCGACTTGAAACCCGAACATTTGCAGCAGCACGGTTTCGCCCATGGCGGCATCGTCTCCTATCTGGCCGACAACGCGCTGACCTATGCCGGCGGCTCGGTGCTGGGGGATTCGGTGACGCTGGAGTTCAAGATCAATTATCTGCGGCCCGCCAAGGGCAGCCGGCTGGTGGCGCGGGCCCGCGTGACCGGCGCGGGCAAGACCCAGGCAGTGTGCCAGTGCGATGTGATGGCGATCGACGAGGCCGGCGTGGAAAAGCTGTGCGCGGCCGCGCAGGGGACGATCTGGAAGGCGGGCTGAGGCGGCCGACAGCCCCGCGCCGCGTCAGCCCTTCGGCTTGAGCCCGTCCATGAACAATTGCTCCAAAAACCGGGCGGCGTCTTCGAACCGGCCCTCGTCGTCGCGCCCGGGGCCGAGCACGGCGCGGACCTGAACGTCGAAATCGGCATAATGCTGGGTGGTGGCCCAGATCGAGAAGATCAGGTGCCGGGGGTCGGTGCGTGCGATCCGGCCGGCCTTCATCCAGCCCAGGATCACCTCGGCCTTCTCGTCGACCAGCGTCTTCAACTCGTCTTCCAGCATCGGCATGGCGCGCGGCGCGCCCTGCAGGATCTCATTGGCGAAAAGCCGGCTTTCGCGCGGAAAATCGCGCGCCATTTCGAGCTTGCGGCGGATATAACCGCGCAGTTCCGTCAGCGGGTCGCCGACCGCGTCGAGCTCGCGCAGCGGCGCCAGCCAGGTGTCGAGCAGGCGCTGGATCAGCGTGTGATGGATGTCTTCCTTGTTGCGGAAATAATAAAGCAGGTTCGGCTTCGACATGCCGGCGGCCTCGGCGATCTGGTCGATCGTGGAGCCGCGGAAGCCGTGCTGGGAAAACACCTCGAGCGCGGCTTCCAGGATCAGTTCGCGTTTCTGTTTCTGAATGCGGGTGCGGGTCTTCGGCGAAGGCGTATCCACGGTCGTATTCCTGCTCCACTGGCGACGCTCAGAACCGCTCCCGTTTTTTGGACCAATCGACTGGACCAGTGGCTGCCGGCTTGTGGAGCGCGAAGCCGGGCGCGCACTTCGTCTACAATTCCCTTGACCGTCTTCATGGCGGTGCTAACGTTTGTCCATTCGGTCAAAAAATGCGTAGCACAGTTACGCGCGAAAAACCAAACGTTGGCGCAACATCGGCTCAAACCACAAAATGAAAGGCCTGGTATGTCCAACAGACTGAATGTCGCACCGAACGATCTTTCCGCGTTCTGGATGCCGTTCACCGCCAACCGTCAGTTCAAGCAGGCGCCGCGCATGCTCGTCGCCGCCGAGGACATGCACTACACCGCGTCCGACGGCCGCAAGATCCTCGACGGCACGGCCGGGCTGTGGTGCGTCAATGCCGGCCATTGCCGCCCCAAGATCACCGAGGCGATCCAGCGCCAGGCGGCCGAGCTCGACTACGCGCCCGCCTTCCAGATGGGCCATCCGATCGTGTTCGAACTCGCCAACCGGCTGGTCGACGTCGCGCCGCAGGGCATGGACCATGTGTTCTTCACCAATTCCGGGTCCGAATCCGTCGACACCGCGCTCAAGATCGCGCTCGCCTACCACCGCGTGAAGGGCGAGGGCTCGCGCTTCCGGCTGGTCGGACGCGAGCGCGGCTATCACGGCGTCAATTTCGGCGGCATCTCGGTCGGCGGCATCGTCGCCAACCGCAAGATGTTCGGCACGCTTCTGACCGGCGTCGACCATCTGCCGCACACCCATCTGCCCGAACAGAACAATTTCGTGCGCGGCGAGCCCGAGCACGGCGCCGACCTTGCCGATGAGCTGGAGCGCATCGTGGCGCTGCACGACGCCTCGACCGTCGCCGCGGTGATCGTGGAGCCCGTCGCCGGGTCGACCGGCGTGCTGATCCCGCCGAAAGGTTATCTCAAGCGCCTGCGCGAGATCTGCGACAAGCACGGCATTCTGCTGATCTTCGACGAGGTCATCACCGGGTTCGGCCGTCTCGGCACGCCGTTCGCCGCCGATTATTTCGATGTCATCCCCGACATCATGACCACCGCCAAGGGGGTGACCAACGGCGTCGTGCCGATGGGCGCGGTGTTCGTGAAGAAGGAGATTCACGACGCCTTCATGAACGGGCCGGAACACCTGATCGAGTTCTTCCACGGTTACACCTATTCCGGCAATCCGATCGCCTCGGCGGCGGCGATCGCCACGCTCGACACCTACAAGGAAGAGGGTTTGTTGACGCGCGCGGCGGAGCTGTCGGAGCACTGGGCGAACGCGCTGCATTCGCTCAAGGACGCCCCGCATGTCATCGACGTGCGCAATATCGGTCTCGTCGGGGCGATCGAGCTGGAACCGATCGCCGGCCAGCCGAGCAAGCGCGCCTTCTCGGCCTTCGTGAAGGCGTTCGAGCGCGGCGCGCTGATCCGCACCACCGGCGACATCATCGCGCTGTCGCCGCCGTTGATCATCACCAAGGGCCAGATCGACGAACTCGTCGACCATGTGCGCGAAGTGCTGACCATGGTGGATTGAGATGGGCAGCGAACGCCCGAAAGCCAGCCACGACGTCTTGATCGACGACGAGCGCGTGCGCGTGACCCGGTGGGATTTCCCGCCGGGCGCGGAAACCGGCTGGCACCGGCACGGCATGGACTATGTCGTGACCACGCTCACGCCCTGCGCCTTCCTGCTGGAAGAGCCGGGCGGGGCGGCGCGCCGCGTCGACATGGAGGCCGGCGCCAGCTATCGCCGCGACGAGGGCGTCGAGCACAATGTCGTCAATGCCGGCGACAGGCCGATGGCCTTCGTGGAAGTCGAACTGAAATAGGGGAAATCAGCACATGGCCGCACCGGGCGAGAATTTGAGGATCAACGCCGACCGTCTCTGGGAGTCCCTGATGGAGATGGCGAAGATCGGTCCCGGTGTGGCCGGGGGCAACAACCGCCAGACGCTGACCGACGAGGACGGCGAGGGCCGGCACCTGTTCCAGCGCTGGTGCGAGGCGGCGGGACTGGAGATGGGCGTCGACGAAATGGGCACCATGTTCGCGCGCCGCGAGGGCACCGACCCCGACGCGCTGCCGGTCTATGTCGGCTCGCATCTCGACACCCAGCCGACCGGCGGCAAATATGACGGCGTGCTCGGCGTGCTCGGCGGGCTGGAACTCATCCGCACGCTCAACGACCTCGGCATCAAGACCAAACACCCGATCGTGGTCACCAACTGGACCAACGAGGAGGGCACCCGCTTCGCGCCGGCGATGCTGGCCTCGGGCGTGTTCGCCGGCGAACATACGCTCGACTGGGCCTATGCGCGCGAGGACGCCAAGGGCAAGACCTTCGGCGAGGAACTGGAACGCATCGGCTGGAAGGGCGAGGAAAAGGTCGGCGCGCGCAAGATGCACGCCTTCTTCGAGCTGCATATCGAGCAGGGGCCGATCCTGGAGGCCGAGGGCAAGGATATCGGCGTGGTCACGCACGGCCAGGGGCTGTGGTGGCTGCAGGTGACGCTGACCGGCAAGGATTCGCATACCGGCTCGACGCCGATGCCGATGCGCAAGAATGCCGGGCTCGGCATGGCGCGCATCACCGAGCTGGTGCACGAGATCGCCATGAGCCATCAGCCGGCCGCGGTCGGCGCCATCGGCCATTGCGACGTCTATCCCAATTCGCGCAACGTCATTCCCGGCAAGGTGGTCTTCACCATCGATTTCCGCTCGCCCGACCAGGAAACGCTCGACGCGATGAAGGCGCGGCTCGAGGCCGAGGCGCCGAAAATCGCCGAGGAACTCGGGCTGGGCATCGAGATCGAACCGGTCGGCCATTTCGATCCCGTCACCTTCGACGAAGGCTGCGTGACGGCGGTGCGCGAGGCGGCCGAACGGCTCGGCTATTCGCATCGCGATATCGTTTCGGGCGCGGGCCACGACGCCTGCTGGGTCAACCGGGTCGCGCCGACGGCGATGGTGATGTGCCCGTGCGTCGACGGGCTTTCGCACAACGAGGCCGAGGAAATCTCCAAGGACTGGGCCGCCGCCGGCGCCGACGTGCTGTTCCACGCGGTGGTCGAGACGGCGGAGATCGTGGAGTGACGAATTGGCGTTCCGTATCGGCTGGTCATGCGCGGGCTCGACGCATGCCGGCGCGGGTCGACAGGCCTTCACGGAGGGCCCCGGCGCCGACCCGTCCTGCCACAGTCGAGTGGATCGGGTAAGCCGTGGCCGTACGTGCTGGCGCGATCGGGCCGCGGGCGATCAAGGCGATCATCGCCGGCGAGATCGCGGCCTATGATCCGGTCGCCGAGGCGCGCAGGACCTCGCGCACCGGCAGCGCCGCGACGGCTAGCTGGTATGAACGCACGCTGGCGGATTTCGAGGCCGACTTGATCGAACCGGCTCCGGTCATGGTAGGGTTTTCCGGCGGCCTCGAGCAGCGTTGCTGGTCGGTGACGCGCGGCGACGAACGCTATCACGTTGTCTACATGCCGAAGGCCGGTTATTTCGCGCTCGCCGTCGCCACCGTGTTCGGCCCGGTCGACATCGGCGTGCACGGCAGGGCGATCGACGTGTTCGGGGCGGTGTGAGGCGATGGCGCGCGCAGTCGGCCAAGACGAGATTTCAGGCGTGGGGGCGCCGAAAAGGAAAAACGGCGCCTGGCGCCGGAGCGGCAGGGCCGCATGAGCGGCCGGCGCGCCGATCCGACGGCGTGAGGCCACGACGAAGACCAGCAGGGAGGTTGCAGCATGTCCAAAGTCATCAAGAACGGAACCATCGTCACCGCGGACCGGACATGGAAGGCGGACGTGCTGATCAAGCACGACAAGATCGTCGGCATCGGGCCGGATCTGCACGCCGACCATGAGATCGACGCCACCGGCTGCTACGTTCTGCCGGGCGGCATCGACCCGCACACCCATCTGGAAATGCCCTTCATGGGCACCTATTCGACCGACGATTTCGAGTCCGGCACGCGCGCGGCGCTGTCGGGCGGCACCACGATGGTGATCGATTTCTGCCTTTGCCAGCCCGACGGCTCGCCGCTCGACGCCATCAAGATGTGGGACAACAAGTCGACCCGCGCCTGCTGCGACTATTCCTTCCACATGGCGATCACCTGGTGGGGCGAGCAGGTGTTCAACGAAATGCCGGAAGTGGTCGAGCGCGGCATCACCTCGTTCAAGCATTTCATGGCCTATAAGGGCGCGCTGATGGTCAATGACGACGAGATGTATTCCTCGTTCAGTCGCTGCGCCGAGCTCGGCGCCCTGCCGATGGTGCATGCCGAAAACGGCGACGTGGTCGCCGCCCTGCAGCAAAAGCTGCTTGCCGAAGGCAATAACGGGCCGGAGGCGCACGCCTATTCGCGCCCGCCCGAGGTCGAGGGCGAGGCGACCAACCGCGCCATCATGATCGCGGATGCGACCGGCGCGCCGCTTTACGTGGTCCATACGAGCTGCGAGCAGAGCCACGAGGCGATCCGCCGGGCGCGCCAGAAGGGCATGCGCGTCTACGGCGAGCCCTTGGTCCAGCATCTGGTGCTCGACGAGAGCGAATACGCCAATGCCGACTGGGACCACGCCGCGCGGCGGGTGATGAGCCCGCCCTTCCGCGACAAGCAGCATCAGGATTCGCTGTGGGCCGGGCTGTCGGCCGGCTCGCTGCAGGTGGTGGCCACCGACCACTGCGCCTTCACCACCGAGCAGAAACGCACCGGCATCGGCGATTTCACAAAAATCCCCAACGGCACTGGCGGGCTTGAGGACCGCTTGCCGGTCCTGTGGACCTATGGCGTTTCAACCGGCCGGCTGACGATGAACGAATTCGTCGCCGTCACCTCCACCAACCCGGCCAAGATTTTCGGCATGTATCCCAAGAAGGGGGCGATCACCGAGGGCGCCGACGCCGACATCGTGGTCTGGGATCCGGAAAAGACCAAGACGATCTCGGCCAAGACGCAGCAATCGGCGATCGATTACAACGTGTTCGAGGGGATCGAGGTCAAGGGCCTGCCGAAATACGTCTTGTCGCGCGGCGAGGTCGTCGTCGACGATTTCGAGGTCAAGGCCAAGCCCGGCCACGGTCAGTTCGTCGCGCGCGAGGCGCGCGGCCCGGTCAGCACGGCGCTGTCGCAATGGAAGGAGATCACCGCCCCGCGCAAGGTCGAGCGGTCGGGCATTCCGGCAAGCGGGGTCTAAGCGTGGCCGGCCTGTCGCCGGACGAGAGCGGATTGTCGGCGCGGGAAAAGGCGCTGAACCCGGCCTGGCGCTCGGTCGGGGCGCACGCATGAGTGTGGCGACGGCCGCAACGATCCGGATCGCCGCCGCGGCCATCGTCAACCGGCGCGCCCAGATGCTGCTGGTGCGCAAGGCCGGCACCGACATCTTCATGCAGCCCGGCGGCAAGATCGATGCCGGCGAGACGGCGTGCGATGCGCTGGTGCGCGAATTGCGGGAGGAACTGGGGCTTGAGACCAACGAGGGGGCCCTGTGCTTCCTGGGCAGGTTTTCGGCGCCGGCCGCCAACGAGCCCGGCCATGTCGTCGAGGCCGTCCTTTACCGGCTGCATCACGACGGGCCGGTCTCGGCTCAGGCCGAGATCGCCGAACTGGCCTGGTATCCCGGCGGTTTGCCACGGCGGGCGCTGCTTGCGCCGCTGACGCGCGACCACGTGATTCCGGCGGCCGGGCTGTGACGATGGTCTTGCGCGTCGCCTCGATCGCAAGCCCGCGGCGACGGTCGCGCGCTTGCGCGCTGCCTGCGTGTTCTGCGCCCGACGCAGCGGCTCCAAGGCAGCGGCTTGGCGACGGCCGGCTTGGCGTTCTATCCTCGACACAAGCGTCGCGGGGGCGGCGTATCCAAGGGAGACGGATCGATGCGCGATAGTTCCGCCGCAATCAGGCAGGAGGCCACGGCCGGCGACGGCGCGGCCTTGCCGGCGGATGCCGGGGCCGGGGCGCGAAGCGTCGTCGAGGCCAAGGGGCTCGGCCTGACCTTCCAGACCGGAGACGGGCCGGTGCGGGCGCTGGCCGATGTCGATCTTTCGATCGGCAGGGGCGAATTCGTGTCCTTCATCGGGCCGTCCGGCTGCGGCAAGACGACGTTTCTGCGCGTCATCGCCGATCTCGAACAGCCGACCGCCGGTTCGATCACCGTCAACGGCATGACGCCGCAGGAGGCGCGGCGCCGGCGCGCCTACGGTTATGTCTTCCAGGCGCCGGCGCTTTATCCCTGGCGCACGATCGAGAAGAACGTCGCGCTGCCGCTGGAAATCATGGGTATCGCGCGCGCCGAGCAGCGGCAGCGCATCGCGCGCGTCTTGGAACTGGTCGACCTGAAGGGGTTCGGCAACAAATTTCCGTGGCAGCTTTCCGGCGGCATGCAGCAGCGCGCCTCGATCGCGCGCGCGCTCGCCTTCGACGCCGATCTGTTGCTGATGGACGAGCCGTTCGGCGCGCTGGACGAGATCGTGCGCGACCATCTGAACGAGCAATTGCTGAAATTGTGGGAACGCACGACCAAGACGATCTGCTTCGTCACCCATTCGATTCCGGAGGCGGTCTATCTGTCGACCAAGATCGTGGTGATGTCGCCCAGGCCGGGACGGGTGACCGACATTATCGATTCGACCCTGCCCAAGGAGCGGCCGCTCGACATTCGCGAAAGCCCGGAGTTTTTGAAGATCGCCCATCGCGTGCGCGGGGGGCTGCGGGCGGGGCACAGCTATGAATGAGGCCAGGGCGATGGCCGCCACGGCCGGCCGCGGCCCAGGAAAGCCGCACGGAGGCGGGTGATGGCCGCGCTCGATCCCGCAGCGAACGTGCCGACGGCAAGGCCCACGCTGGGCGCGCGCCTCGTCGCCGGCAAGACGTTTCCCATTCTCACCGTCGTCGTTGCGCTCGTGGCGCTGTGGTACGCCTTCGCGGTCTATCTGAACGCGCCGTGGCAGCTCGACCGCTACGCCAAGGCCGAGCGGGAATGGACGGCCGGCGAGCTTGTCCGCGACACGCTCAACCAGGAACGGCCGGTGCTGCCGAGCCCGCACCAGGTGGTGGCCGAAATCTGGAAGACGACGGTCGATGTGCGCCCGACATCCAAGCGCAGCTTGGTCTATCACGGCTGGGTCACGCTGTCTTCGACCCTGCTCGGCTTCGCCATCGGCACCGTGCTCGGCATTCTGCTCGCCGTCGGCATCGTTCACAACCGGGCCATGGACAAGTCCGTCATGCCGTGGGTGATCGCCTCGCAGACGATCCCCATCCTGGCGATCGCCCCGATGATCATCGTGGTTTTGAACGCGATCGGCCTGTCGGGCATCCTGCCCAAGGCGCTGATCTCGACCTATTTGTCGTTTTTCCCGGTCGTGGTCGGCATGGTCAAGGGACTGCGCAGCCCCGAAGCGATCCAGCTCGACCTGATGCGCACCTATTCGGCCGGCGCCGGCCAGGTGTTCTGGAAACTGAGATGGCCGAGCGCGCTGCCTTACCTGTTTACCTCGATGAAGGTCGCGGTCGCCATCAGCCTGGTCGGCGCGATCGTCGGCGAACTGCCGACCGGCGCGGTGGCGGGTCTGGGCGCGCGGCTTCTGGCCGGCTCCTATTACGGCCAGACGGTGCAGATCTGGGCGGCGCTGTTTGCCGCGGCCGCGATCGCGGCGGTCTTGGTGATGGCGGTCGGTTTCGCGCACGGCCTGGTCTTGAAGCGCATGGGGATGGCGCGATGAGTGTGTTCCTGCTCGCCGTCCTGTTCTGGCTCGCGGCCTGGGCCTTTAACGAATGGCTGGTGCGCCGGCAGCCGGAAAGCCGCACCCAGGCGCGGCTGATCGGTATCGCCGTGCCGCTGATCTTCGGCGTGACCCTCCTGGTGCTATGGGAAGGCGCGGTGCGCGGCTTCGAGGTTCCCTTCGTGCTGCTGCCGCCGCCGTCGGCGATCTGGGAACGGCTGATCAATTCGCTGCCGATCCTGTGGGCCGATTTCCGCCAGACCTTTTTGAAGGCGGTGCTGGCCGGCTACGTGCTGGGATGCGGATCGGGCTTCCTGGTCGCGATCCTGATCGACCGCTCGCCGTTTTTGCAGCGCGGGCTGTTGCCGCTCGGCAATTTCGTCTCGGCGCTGCCGGTGATCGGCGTGGCGCCGATCATGGTGATGTGGTTCGGTTTCGACTGGCCGTCGAAGGCGGCGGTCGTCATCATCATGACCTTCTTTCCGATGCTGGTGAACACGGTCCAGGGGCTGACCGCGGCGACGGCAATGGAACGCGACCTGATGCGCACCTATGCGGCCGGCTACTGGCAGACCTTGTTCAAGCTGCGCCTGCCGGCCGCCGGACCGTTCATCTTCAACGCGCTCAAGATCAACTCGACGCTGGCGCTGATCGGCGCGATCGTGGCGGAGTTTTTCGGCACGCCGATCGTCGGCATGGGGTTTCGCATCTCCACCGAGGTCGGGCGGATGAACATCGACATGGTCTGGGCCGAAATCGCGGTTGCAGCGCTGGCGGGTTCTGTCTTTTATGGTGTGGTCGCGCTCGTGGAACGGGCCGCCACGTTTTGGCATCCGTCTATCCGTGCGGGATAGGCATTACTTCAACCACAGAGGGAACGGCACAATGAAAAAATTGATGACTGCCATGCTGGCCGGGGCGATGTCCTTCGCCGCCGCCCAGGCGCTCGCCGCCGACAAGCTGACATTGCAGCTCAAATGGGTCACGCAGGCCCAGTTCGCCGGCTATTACGTCGCCCAGGACAAGGGCTTTTACGAGGAGGAAAACCTCGACGTCGAGATCAAGCCGGGCGGGCCGGACATCGCGCCGCCGCAGGTTCTGGCCGGCGGGGGAGCCGACGTCATCATCGACTGGATGCCGGCAGCGCTCGCCACGCGCGAAAAGGGCGTGCCCCTGGTCAACGTCGCCCAGCCGTTCAAATCGTCGGGCATGATGCTGGTGTGCCGCAAGGAGACCGGAATCGAAAGCCCGGAGGATTTCAAGGGCAAGACGCTCGGCGTGTGGTTCTTCGGCAACGAATATCCGTTCCTGTCGTGGATGAGCCATCTCGGCCTGCCCACCGATGGCGGCGAGGAGGGCGTGACGGTGCTCAAGCAGGGCTTCAACGTCGACCCGCTGATCCAGAAGCAGGCCGACTGCATCTCGACCATGACCTACAACGAATATTGGCAGGTGATCGACGCCGGCTTCGAACCCGACGATCTGGTGGTGTTCAAATATGAGGACCAGGGGGTCGCCACGCTCGAGGACGGCATCTACGTGCTCGAGGACAGCCTCGAGAACAGGGATTTCGTCGACCGGCTGGCCCGCTTCGTGCGCGCCTCGATGAAAGGCTGGAAATGGGCCGAGGAGAACCCGGACGAGGCGGCGATGATCGTGCTCGATAACGACGCCACCGGCGCCCAGACCGAAAAGCACCAGAAGCGGATGATGGGCGAGGTCGCCAAGCTGACGGCCGGCTCCAACGGGGCGCTCGACCCGGCCGACTACGAGCGTACCGTCAAGACGCTGCTGGAGGGCGGTTCCGACCCCGTCATCACCAAGGAGCCCGAAGGCGCCTGGACGCATGTGGTCACCGACAAGGCGCTGCAGTAGCAAAACGGCCTGACACCGGCGGGAAAGGGGCGGGCGACCGCCCCTTTTTCGTGGGGCAGCGCCGCCGCCGATCTTGTGCAGGAAGGGCCCGTTATGCGCACGCATGGGGCGAAACCGGCCGGCCGAGATGCTAGGCTGCGGACCGAGTCCATCTGGAGTGAGCCTCATGACCGCGCCGCGCCCCTACAAGACCCATATCGGCAACCATCGCCTCCATCCCGAAACGCTGATGCTGTCCTACGGCTTCGATCCGGTCCTGTCGGAGGGCGCGGTCAAGCCGCCCGTCTTCCTGACCTCGACCTTCGTGTTCAACAGCGCGGAGGAGGGGCGCGACTTTTTCGACTACGTCGCCGGCCGCAAGGAGCCGCCGGAGGGTTCGGCCGCCGGACTGGTCTATTCGCGCTTCAACCATCCCAACAGCGAGATCGTCGAGGACCGGCTGGCGGTCTATGAAGGGGCGGAGGCCTGTATCCTGTTTTCGTCCGGCATGTCGGCGATCGCCACCACGCTTCTGGCGATCGCGCGGCCGGGCGACGTGATCCTGCATTCGCAACCGCTTTATGGCGGTACCGAGACGCTGTTGGCGCGCACGCTGGCCGATTTCGGCATCCAGTCGGTCGGGTTTTCCGACGGCGTCGACGACAAGGCGGTGCGCGCGGCGGCCGATGCCGCGCTGGCCAAAGGCCGGGTTTCGGCGATCTTCATCGAGACGCCGTCCAATCCGCTCAACACGCTGATCGACATGGGACTGATCGCGCGGGTCGCCGACGAGATCGCGGCGCGGCAGAACGGTCTTCGGCCGGTGATCGCCTGCGACAACACGCTGCTCGGTCCGGTGTTCCAGCGTCCGCTCGACCACGGCATCGACATCTCGGTCTATTCGCTGACCAAATATGTCGGCGGGCACTCGGACCTGATCGCGGGTGCCGTGCTCGGCTCCAAGGCGGTGATGAAACCGATCAAGGCGCTGCGCGGGGCGATCGGCACCCAGCTCGACCCGCATTCGTGCTGGATGCTGGGCCGCTCGCTGGAGACGCTGACGATCCGCATGGAAAAGGCCAACACCAATGCGCATGTCGTGGCCGAATTCCTGCGCGACCACGCCAAGGTCGAAAAGGTGCACTATCCGCCGTTCTTCGGTGCCGACACACCGGCCGGGCGCTGCTTCGCGGCCCAGTGCACGGGCGCCGGCTCGACATTTTCCTTCGACATTCGCGGCGGCGAGGCGGCGGCTTTCGCCTTCCTGAACGCGCTGCAGATCTTCAAGCTGGCGGTCAGCCTGGGCGGAACGGAATCGCTGGCCAGCCATCCCGCCGCCATGACCCATTCGGGCGTGCCTTTGGAGATCCGCAACCGGATCGGCGTGCTCGACACCACCATCCGCCTGTCGATCGGCGTGGAGAACGCCGACGATCTGGTCGCCGATCTGGCCCAGGCGCTGGCGGTGGTGTGAGGCCGGGGGCGGGGCCGGCGCGCGGTCAGAATTTCAGCCGCGCGCGCTCGCGTTCGCGAAAGGCGCCGGGCGTCATGCCGGTCTGCTTGCGGAAGAAGCGGCTGAAATAGGCCGGGTCGGAAAAGCCGAGCGACAGGGCGATCGACTGCGCGGGCAAAAAGGTGAAGACCAGATCGCGCCTGGCCTCCTCGACGAGGCGCAGGGTGAGAAGCTGGCTGACGCTGCGGCCGGTGGCACGCTGCGCGATCCGGTTTAGCTGCGCGGCCGAAACGCCCAGCCGGTCCGCGTAGAAGCCGACCGGCCGGTGCTCGCGGAAATGCGCGCCGATCAGCGCGCCGAGCGCTTCCACGCGGCCGCGGTCGAGGCCGTCCGGCGGCGGGGCTTGACCGGCATGTGTCGCGCCGGCGCGGGCGAGTTCGATCAGCGCCGCCGTCACCAGCGCGTCGAGCATGGTCCAGCGCCCGAGCGCGTGGCCGGCAAGTTCGGCGGCGATGCGCGACAGGGCGTCGACGGCGCGCGGGGCGCCGGTGTCGGCGTCGAGCAGAAGGCGCGGGTCGCGGGCGAAGGCGGCGATGTTGCGGTCGGCGGCGGTCAGCCGGTCGAGCCGGTCGCGCAGCACGGTGACGACCAGGCCGCAAATGTCGGGGGAAAAGCGGAAACCGTGCACGGCGCCGGGCGGGACGAAGATCGCCGCCGGCGCCTCGAACGGGCGATAGGCGCGGTTCATCAGCGCTTCGCCGTTGCCGTTGGAAATGTACAATATCTGAAAGAAGGCGGCATGGCGATGCGGGCGAATCTCCCAGTCGTGCAGCCGGCTCCGCTCCGGGATGGACTCGCAGTGAAGCCAGAAATCGGCGCTTTCGGCGTGTTTGTCGCCATAGAGCTGATAGGTGGGGACGTGTCGGGTCATGTCGGGTTGTTCTCAGTCATGCGCGAATTGTGCAAGATGTTGCGCCGCGTGTCCATTGAGGCGCGACAGGTCCAAGGTCCAGTGTGGCATGAAAGCGGAATGTGGGAGATTTCATGCGCACCCAGGTGGCGATCATCGGGTCGGGGCCCTCGGGCCTCTTGCTCGGACAGCTTCTGACCAATGCCGGGATCGACAACGTCATCCTCGAGCGCGCGACAAAGGCGCATGTGCTGGAGCGCATCCGCGCCGGCGTGCTGGAGGAGGGCATGTGCGCGCTTCTGGACGAGGCGGGGGCGGGCGCGCGCATGCGCGCCGAGGGGCTGGCGCATGAAGGCATCGACCTGGCCTTCGACGGCAGGCGTCACCGCATCGACCTTGCGGATCTGACCGGCGGCAAGAGGGTGATGGTCTACGGCCAGACCGAGGTCACGCAGGACCTGATGGACAAGCGCGAACAGAGCGGCGGCGTCAGCGTCTACGAGGCCGCCAACGTCGCATTGCACGATTTCGACGGCGCCAGTCCGTCCGTCACCTTCGACAAGGACGGCGTGACGCAGCGTCTTAACTGCGATTTCATTGCCGGCTGCGACGGCTATCACGGCGCGGCGCGCAAGTCGGCGCCCGCGGCGGTGCTGAAGACCTATGAGCGGGTCTATCCGTTCGGCTGGCTCGGCATCATCGCCGAGGTGGCGCCGGTCAATCACGAACTGATCTATGCCAACCATCCGCGCGGCTTCGCGCTGTGTTCGATGCGCTCGACGACGCGCAGCCGCTATTACGTCCAGGTGCCGCTCGACGAAAAGATCGAGGACTGGCCCGACGACCGGTTCTGGGACGAGATCCGGCGGCGCCTGCCGGCGGCGACGGCGGAGCAGGTGACCACCGGGCCGTCGGTGGAAAAATCGATCGCGCCGCTGCGCTCCTTCGTCGCCGAGCCGCTACGTTTCGGACGCTTGTTCCTGGTCGGCGATGCCGGTCACATCGTGCCGCCGACCGGCGCCAAGGGGCTGAACCTGGCGGCGAGCGACGTGCGCTATCTGTTCGACGCGCTCGGCGAATTCTACGGCGAGCGATCGCAGGCCGGTCTCGACGCCTATTCGCAACGCGCGCTGAACCGGATCTGGAAGGCGGAGCGGTTTTCCTGGTGGATGACGACGCTGATGCATCGTTTCCCCGATACCGGCGCCTTCGGCCAGAAGATCCAGGAGGCGGAACTCGATTATCTGGTGCACTCGCGCGCCGCGTCGACCTCGCTGGCCGAAAACTATGTCGGCCTGCCTTACTGAGAGGCGCGCAGCGCGGCGGTGGCGGCGCGGAGCGCCCGGCCGAAGGCGTCGAGTAGCGGCGGGCGGTCCTGGTCGGCGCGCAGGGTGAGGCCGACGGCGCCGCGGGTTTCGGCCGTGTCGACCGGCAGCGCCACGAACGCGCCGGCGGCGATCTCGTCGGCGACCACGCCCTCGGAGATGATCCACACCGCGTTGGTCTCGCGCAGGAAGGCGCGGCCGAAGGAATCCGACACGCTTTCGATCCGCCGTTCCGGCTCGGGCAGGGCAAGCGCGATCAGCAGGCGTTCGACATACGGGCGGATGACGGAGCCGGGTGTCGGCATGATGACGGGGTAGGCGGCGATGGCGGCGGGCGCGAAGGCGTGCGTGTCGGCAAGCGGGTGGCCGCGGCGGACGACGAAGCGCACCTCCTCGGAATAGAGATGCTCGAAACTCAGGCCG
Organism: Nitratireductor sp. StC3; assembly: GCF_003015025.1. NCBI lineage: Bacteria > Pseudomonadati > Pseudomonadota > Alphaproteobacteria > Hyphomicrobiales > Phyllobacteriaceae > Nitratireductor > Nitratireductor sp. StC3. The sequence continues at coordinate 68,768 of NZ_PYBP01000005.1, forward strand.
AACATGCGCTCGGGCGCGGCCAGCCGGCCGACGACGACGTCGAGCTCGCCGCGCGCGAGCCGGTCGAGCAGCACCGTGTTCTCGCCGGTCACGATCGTCAACAGCGCGCCGGTGTCGGCGAGGAAGCCGGCGGCCACCTTGGGCATGATGCGCGCCGACACGGTCGGCAGCGCGCCGATCCGCAGCGCGGCCCGGCCGCTGCCCGCCAGCTCCTGCACGGCGTCGACGCCGCGGCGCAGCGCCGCCAGGCTGGCGGCGGCATGGCGGCAAAATTCCTCTCCGGCCGGCGTCAGGCGGATGCCGCGCCCCTCGCGCGCCAGCAGCGGCCGGTCGAGCGCGGCCTCCAGTTCGCGCAGCGTGCGGGTGGCGGCCGGCTGCGACAGGCCGAGCGCCGCCGCCGCCTTGCCGACGCTCATGCGCTGGGCGGTCTCGACGAAAACGGCAAGGTGGCGGGTCTTGATCTGCATCGCATTCATATCGTTATTGATATGGTAGCGGCGAAAAATAGCATTTTTCATAACCGGTTCAATCTGGTTGAGTGCGGAAAACCGACAATGGAGGCCGCATGTCCGCACATTCGCAAAAGCCGGAGCGTCACCGGCAAGGCATGGCGACGCGCCGGGCCGTGCTCGGCGATGCCCATGTCGAGCGGGCGGAGGCGCGCAAGACGCCCTTCGACGAACCGTTCCAGGATCTGATCACCGAGGCGGCATGGGGCCATGTCTGGTCGCGCCCCAACTGGACCAAGCGCGAGCGTTCGATGGTGACGCTGGCATTGCTGGCCGCGCTCGGCCATTACGACGAGGTCGCCATGCATGTGCGCGCCACCGCCAATACCGGCGCGAGCCCGGATGACATTCGCGAGGCGATGCTGCATGTGGCAATCTATGCCGGCGTGCCGGCGGCCAACCACGCCATCAAGGTGGTCAAGCAGACGCTCGACGAAATGGGCGCAAGCGCCGCCGAACAGGAGGGATGAGATGTCGAACGAACGGCCCGAGACCGGCGCGTTTTTCCAGCGCGACCGCCAGTGGCAGCCGCCGGCCTATACGCCGGGCTACAAGACCTCGGTCGTGCGCGCGCCGCAAAAGGCGCTGATCTCGCTCGACAACACGCTTTCGGAGATCACCGGGCCGGTGTTCGGCCATTCCATGCTCGGCGCGCTCGACGCCGACCTGATCCACAATTTCGCCAAGCCCGGCGAAAGTGCGATCGGGCCGCGCATCATCGTCCACGGCCGGGTGCTCGACGAGCGCGGCAAGGGCGTGGCCGGCGCGCTGGTGGAGGTGTGGCAGGCCAATGCCGGCGGGCGCTACCGCCACAAGAAGGAAAGCTATCTGGCGCCGCTCGATCCCAATTTTGGCGGCTGCGGGCGCGTGATCACCGACGCCGACGGCAATTATTGTTTTCGCACCGTCCAGCCCGGACCCTATCCGTGGCCGAACGGCGTCAACGACTGGCGGCCGGCGCATATCCATTTTTCGGTCTTCGGCCACGGGTTCGCCCAGCGGCTGATCACGCAGATGTATTTCGAGGGCGACCCGTTGATCTGGCGCTGCCCGATCGTGGCCACCATTCCCGACCGCGCGGCGGTGGAGGGGCTGGTGGCGGCGCTCGACATGCAGGCCACGATCCCGATGGATGCGCGCGCCTACAAGTTCGACATCGTGCTGCGCGGCCGCCGCTCGACGCTGTTCGAAAACCGGCTGGAGGGGAATTGATCATGGTACAGTCGCTCAATCGCCTGAAGGAAAGCGCCTCGCAGACGGCCGGCCCCTACGTCCATATCGGGCTGACGCCGAATTTCTCCGGCATCAAAGGCGTCTTCGCCGACGATCTCGGCGCCGCGATGGTCAACGACAAGACAAAGGGCGAGCGCATCACCGTGCGCGCCCGGGTGATCGACGGCACCGGCACGCCGCTCAAGGACGCGCTGATCGAGATCTGGCAGGCCGACGCGGCCGGGCTCTACAATTCGCCCTCGGAGCCGCGCGGCGCCGCCGATCCGAATTTTTCGGGCTGGGGCCGGCTCGCTTCGGACATGGAAAGCGGCCTGTTCGAGTTTTCCACCATCAAGCCGGGCCGCGTCCCGTTCAAGGACGGCCGGCTGATGGCGCCGCACATCACCTTCTGGATCGTGGCGCGCGGCATCAATCTCGGCCTGCATACCAGGATGTATTTCGCCGACGAGCAAGAGGCCAATGCGCAGGACCCGCTGCTTCAGCGCATCGAGCACAAGAACCGGGTGCCGACCCTGATTGCGCCGCGCGACGGCGACGTCTACACCTTCGACATCCATCTCCAGGGCGAGAAGGAAACGATCTTCCTCGATATCTGAGCCGCATGTCATCGTGAGCGTTTTTCCCTTCGAGCATCCTTTCCTGTCCGGCCTGACCGGCGACCGGGAGATCGCCGCGCTGTTTTCGGTCGAGGCCGAGATGGCGGCGATGCTCGCCTTCGAGGCGGGGCTGGCGGCGGCGGAGGGGGCGGAAGGTGTCGTTCCGGCCGGTGCGGCTGCCGAAATCGAGAGTCGCATCAAGACGTTCCGGCCCGACCTTGAGGCTTTGAATCAGGCGACGGCGCGCGACGGCGTCGTCGTGCCGGAGCTCGTGCGCCAGCTTCGCGCCGCGGTCGGCGAGCCGCATGCGAAATACGTTCATTTCGGCGCGACCAGCCAGGACGTGATCGACACCGGCCTGGCGCTGCGGCTGGCCGGCGCGTTCGACATTTTCGGCGCCCGGCTCGACGCGTTGGCCGTCGCGCTGGACGCGCTCGCCGTGCGCGACGGCGCGGTCGAGGTGATGGCGCATACCCGCATGCAGGCCGCGATCCCGGTGCCGGCTTCACGCAAGATCGAAAGCTGGCGCGCGCCGCTTCTCAGGCATCGCGCGGCGATGGCCGGGGTGAGAGAGGGTGTGTGCGTGCTGCATTTCGGCGGGGCGGCCGGCACGCGCGACAAGCTCGGCGCGGCCGGCGCGGCGGTGGCGCGGCGGCTGGCCGTCGGGCTCGACCTGACGGTACCGGACACGGTGCGCCACGCCGAGCGCGACGGCATTGCCGGCCTGGCCGCCTGGCTGTCGCTGGTGACCGGCACGCTCGGCAAGATGGGCCAGGACATCGCGCTCGCCGCGCAGAGCGAAATCGGCGAGATCCGGCTTGCCAGCGGCGGCGGGTCGTCGGCGATGCCGCACAAGGTCAATCCGGTCGGCGCCGAATTGTTGGTCGCCCTGGCGCGCTTCAACGCCACGCTCTTGTCCGGCATGCACCAGGCGCTGGTGCACGAAAACGAGCGTTCGGGCGCGGCCTGGACGCTGGAATGGCTGCTCCTGCCGCAGATGGCGGTCGCCTGCGGTGCGGCGCTGCGCACGGCGCTTTCGCTGGTCGAGACGATTTCCTTCGAGGGGCCGTCGGGGTGAGCGCGCGTGCGCTGATCGTCTATTGCGGGCTGTTGATGTCCGTCTCCGCCTTCGCCGTCGACATCACGCTGCCGTCCTTCGGCGCCATGGTCGACGCGCTCGACACGCGCTACGCGCTGGTCCAGTGGACCATCACCTTCTACATGGTCGCCGCCGCCTTCGGGCAATTGCTGTGGGGCTCGGCATCGGACCGCTACGGGCGCCGACCAGTGCTGGCGGCGGGCCTGTCGCTGTTCGTCGCCGGCTGCGCGGTCGCGGCGCTGGCGCCGTCGATCACGGTGCTTCTCGGCGCACGCGCGGTGCAAGGCTTTGGCGCGGCGGCGGCGATCGTGTCGTCGCGGGCCATCATCCGCGATCTCTATTCGGGCGCCGATCTGGCGCGCAATCTGGCGTTTGCCACCGCCATCTTCGCCGTCGGGCCGATCGTCGCGCCGCTCGCCGGCGCGGGCATCGCCGCGCTGTTCGGCTGGCGGGCGATCTTTGCCGTTCTGGCGCTGTTCGGCGTGTTCTTGCTCGCCGCATTGACGCGGTTTTCCGAGACCATTCCCAAGCTCGCCCCCGACGCGCTCAGCCCGGCGACCTATCTGCGCCGCACGAGACGGCTCGTCGGCCATCCGCAGGCGCGCCATTTCCTGATCCTGTCGGCGGTGGTGATGGCGACCATGCTGTTGATCCTGGCATCCGCGCCACGGGTCTATGAGAGCGAATTCGGCATTACCGGCGGGCTTTTCGCGCTCTATTTCGCCCTGCATGGTACCGGCATCGTCATCGGTCAGATGGTCAATCGCCGGCTGATCGCCGTGGCCGGCATCGTGCCGGCGATGCTGGTCGGCAACGCGGTGCTGATATTGTCGGCGACCTTGATCCTGGCGACGGCTTTGGCAGGCCTGCTGACGCCTTGGCTGCTGGCCGCGTTTTTCGTGTTGTTCGCAACCAGCTATCTGGTGGTCTATTCCAATGCGGCGGCGATGGTGCTCGACCCGCATGGCGACATCGCCGGCTTTTCCGCCTCGCTCTACGGTTTTGCAAGCCAGATGGGCGGGGCGCTTTTGGTCACCGCGCTGGTGGTTGTGACCGGCGAAGGGGTTGTGGCCTTCGCCGGCACGCTGCTTGTGATCTGTCTCGCGACCATGGCGATGATCGCCTGGTGGCATTGGAGCCGGCGTTAAGGCCGGTCCGGGACCGCCTGTCGGGGCCTACATCTGGTTCATGGTCAGAAGCTCGTAGCCGGCGACCTGTTCGCCGTCCTGGTTGACGACCGTGACGTCCCAGCGCACCTCGCCATAGTCGGCGTTGCGCCGGGTCTTGGCCTTGGCGGTCAGGCGCACCTTCAGCCTGTCGCCGGGCGAGACCGGCTTCATGAAACGCAGATTGTCGAGGCCGTAATTGGCGAGCACCGGGCCGGGGGCGGGGTCGACGAACAGGCCGGCGGCAAACGACAGGATCAGGTAGCCGTGCGCCACCCGGCCGGGGAAGAACGGGTTGGCCTTGGCGGCCTCCTCGTCCATGTGGGCGTAAAAAGTGTCGCCGGTGAATTCGGCGAAATGTTCGATGTCCTCGAGCGTCACCTGGCGTTCGGCCGTCTCCAGCGTGTGGCCGATCTCCAGTTCCGGAAAGCGCAGGCGGAAGGGGTGCTTTTGCCCGGGGATCGGGGTCGCGCCCTTCACATAAATGCGGGTGATGCCGGTCAGCAGATCGGGGCTTGCCTGGAGGGCGGTGCGCTGCATGTAGTGCATGACGCCGCGAATGCCGCCCATCTCCTCGCCGCCGCCGGCCCGGCCGGGCCCGCCATGGACCAGATGCGGCAGCGGCGAGCCGTGGCCGGTCGCCTCGCGGCCGGTGTCGCGATTGGCGAAATAAAGCCGGCCGTGAAAGGCGCCCGAGGCGAGCACCACACGGCGCGCCACCGCGGGGTCGTGGGTGAACACGGAGGCGACCAGCGAGCCGGCCCCGCGATTGGCGAGCGCGGTGGCGTGGTCGAGGTCGCGATAGGCCATCACGGTCGAGACCGGGCCGAACGCCTCGACCGAATGAACCTTGTCGGCGCCGTCCGGATCGTCGCAGGCAAACAGCATCGGCGACACGAAGGCGCCGTTTTCGGCGTCCACGCCGTCGGCGAAGCCGTTTTCCGTCCCATAGACCTGACGCGCTTCGGACCCGATCAGCGCCGCCTTGTCCAGCACGTCGCGGCGCTGGGCGAGGCTGGCGAGCGCGCCCATGCGCGTCGCCTCGGCCCTGGGGTCGCCGATCACCGTCTTGGCGAGCCGCGCCGAGATCGCCTCGATCACCGCCTCGCGGTGGTCGGTCGGCACCAGGATGCGGCGGATGGCGGTGCATTTCTGCCCGGCCTTGGCCGTCATCTCGCGATGCACCTCCTTGACGAAAATGTCGAATTCGGGCGTGCCGGGCGCGGCGTCGGGGCCCAGAATGGTGGCGTTGAGCGAATCCTGCTCGGCGATGAAGCGGGTGGCGTTTTCCAGGATCGTGGGGGTCTTGCGCAGCAGGTTGGCGGTGGCGGCCGAACCGGTGAAGGAGACCACGTCCTGCGAACCGAGCCGGTCGAGAAGGTCGCCTGTGGAGCCGGCGACGAACTGCACCGCGCCGTCGGGCAAGAGGCCGGATTCGACGATCATGCGAAAGGCGGCCTCGGCGAGCCAGGCCGTGGCCGAGGCCGGCTTGACGATCGCCGGCACGCCGGCGAGCAGCGTCGGGGCGAGCTTTTCCAGCATGCCCCAGACCGGGAAATTGAAGGCGTTGATGTGCACGGCCACGCCCTGCAGCGAGGTGGCGACATGCTGGCCGACAAAGGCGCCGGTCTTGCCGAGCTGTTCCAGATTGCCGTCGACATAGATCACGTCGTCGGGCAGTTCGCGCCGGCCCTTGGAGGCGAACACGAACACCGTGCCGATGCCGCCGTCGATGTCGATCATCGAATCGGGCTTGGTGGCGCCGGTCTCGTAGGACAGTTCGTAGAGCGCGTCGCGGCGCTCGTTGAGATATTGCGCCAGCGCCTTCAGTTTCGCCGCGCGTTCGTGGAAGGTGAGGGCGCGCAGGGCCGGGCCGCCGACCGCGCGGGCGTGCTCGATCATGGCGGCGAAATCGAGCTCGGCGCCGAGTTCGGCGATCACGCGGCCGTCGACCGCGCTTTTCAGGCTGGTCAGACTGCCGGACGGGGCGACCCATTTGCCGGCGGCGAAGCTGTTGAGGGAAAGAACGGTCATGGGCGATACTCCTGGGCGAACGGGGTTGCTCGGTCGGCGTGGCGGACGGTCTTTGCCGCCCGGCTAGGCGACGCTGGCCGGTAGGCTCGAAAAGCCGCGAAAGCGCACGCGGCCGGTGCGTTTCGGCGCGCCTGAAAGCCGGTAATTCGGAAAACGCTTCAAGAACCGCGAGACGGCGATGCGGCCCTCCATGCGGGCGAGCGAGAACCCGGCGCACAGATGCGGCCCCTGCGCGAAGGCGAGATGGCGATTGGGCTTGCGGGCGAGGTCGAGCCGGTCGGGGTCCTCGAACTGGCGCGGGTCGCGATTGGCCGCGCCGATCGCCAGGTGGATGCGCGTGCCGGGCGCGATCGTCTCGCCATGGAATTCGCATTCGGCCAGCGTCATGCGGTTGCCGAGCTGGTTCGGGCTCTGGAAGCGCAGGAACTCGTCGACGGCGGTGTCGATCAGGTCGGGATTGTCGATCAGCCTTTGGCGCTCGTCCGGCCATTGGGCGAGTTCGTGGAACGCGTTGCCGATCAGGTTGGTCGTGGTCTCGTGACCGGCATTCAGGATGAAGATGCAGTTCTGCAGCAGCTCGGTGTCGGACAGCAGCTCGCCGTCATTGCCGTCGATCAGCCGGGTCAGCACGTCGGTCGCCGGATCGCCGGGGCTCGCCCTGCGCTCGGCGGCAAGCCCGGCCAGATAGGTCTTGAAGGCGGTGACGGCCTGGTTGCCGCGCGCCTTGTCGGCCTCGCTCAACACCGGCTCCAGCGCGCCGAGGATCGCCAGCGACCAGTCGCGCAGCGGCCCGCGCTCGTCGTGCGGCATGACGAAGAGATTGCCGATCACCTCGATCGGGATGGCGGCGGCGAAATCCTCGATCAGGTCGGCCTCGCCCTTGTCGGCGATGCGCTCGATGAGCCCGTCGACCAGCGCGATCAGGCCGGGCTCCATCGCCGCGATCGCCCTGGGGGTCAGCGCGCCGACCATGATCTTGCGCACGCGCGTGTGCAGCGGCGGGTCGTTGAAGACCAGGCTGGTGGTGTGATGCTCGTAAAGCGGCGTGTCGCCGAATTTCGGCAGGAACTCGACCTTCTTGTCGGAGGAGAAGGTTTTGGTGTCGCGATAGACCCGGTCGAGATCGGCGTAGCGCGACAGCATCACCGACCCGTCGGCAAAGTGCTTGAGCGGCATGTGCTCCAGCAGCGCGTGGTAGACCGGGAACGGGTTTTCGGCAAAGCCCGGCGGCAGGGCGTTGATGTCGAACGCCTCGGCGAGCGCGCGTGTCGGCTCCATCGCGTCGTGTCCTCCCGTCCTGCGCGGCGGGCCCGCAGAGGGCCGCCCGAGTATTATTGACCGACTGGCCGGTTTATGCAAGTCTTGCGTCCGACGTGAGATGGGATCGCGCGGGGAGGGTTGCGGATGGCGTTGTCGGCGGAAGAGATCGCGCGCAGGTCGGCGGCGGCGATGTGGGCGCGCGACGATGCGTCGAAATGGCTGGGCGCCAGCCTCGACGCGGTCGGGCCGGGAACGGCGCGCCTGTCGATGACGGTCGAAAAGCACCACACCAACGGTCACGACATCTGCCACGGCGGCTACATCTTCACGCTGGCGGATTCGGCCTTCGCCTTTGCCTGCAATTCCTACAACACGCTCGTGGTCGCGCAGCACAATGCGATCACCTTCATCGCGCCCGGCCGGCTCGGCGACCGGCTGGTGGCGGACGCGCGCGAGGTCGCCCGGTTCGGCCGCTCCGGCATTTACGACGTGCGGGTGAGCAATCAGGCCGGCGCGCTGATCGCCGAGTTTCGCGGCAATTCGCGCGTCATCGAAGGCCGGCATTTCGACGAGGACAACGCCTGAGGCTGCGGCCTTGCAGGCGGCCGTGGAGGAGCACCATGAAGGACCTGACCCCGAACAAGGCCGATCTTGACCCGATCGAGATCGCCTCGCGCGACGAGATATCGGCGCTGCAGCTAGAGCGGCTGAAATGGTCGCTGAAACATGCCTACGACAACGTCGCCTTCTACCGGAAGAGCTTTGATGCCGCCGGCGTCCATCCCGACGACCTGAAAACCCTGTCCGATCTGGCAAAATTCCCGTTCACGGTGAAGACCGACCTGCGCGACAATTATCCGTTCGGCCTGTTCGCCGTGCCGCGCGACAAGGTGGCGCGCATTCACGCCTCGTCGGGCACGACCGGCAAGCCGACGGTGGTGGGCTACACGGCCAACGACATCGACGTGTGGGCGACCTGCGTGGCGCGCTCGATGCGCGCGTCGGGCACGCGGCCGGGCGATATCGTGCATGTCGCCTATGGCTACGGGCTGTTCACCGGCGGGCTCGGCGCGCATTACGGCGCCGAAAAGCTCGGCTGCACGGTGGTGCCGGTCTCCGGCGGCATGACCACCAGGCAGGTGACCTTGATCGAGGATTTCCGCGCCTCGACCATCATGGTCACGCCGTCCTACATGCTGTCGATCCTCGACGAATATCGCGCCCAGGGGCTCGACCCGCGCGAAAGCCCGCTTCAGGTCGGGATTTTCGGTGCCGAGCCGTGGACCAACGCGATGCGCACGGAGATCGAGGCCGCCTTCGACATGCATGCCGTCGACATTTACGGCCTGTCGGAGGTGATGGGGCCGGGGGTCGCCAATGAATGCGTGGAGACCAAGGACGGGCTGCATATCTGGGAGGATCATTTCTATCCCGAGATCATCGACCCGGCGACGGGCGAACCGGTCGCCGACGGCGAGAAGGGCGAACTCGTCTTCACCTCGTTGTCGAAGGAGGCGTTTCCGATCATCCGCTACCGCACGCGCGACCTGACCCGGCTTCTGGCCGGCACGGCGCGCTCCATGCGGCGGATGGAAAAGATCACCGGCCGCTCCGACGACATGATGATCCTGCGCGGCGTGAACGTGTTCCCGACCCAGATCGAGGAGCAGATCCTCAAGGTCGACGAGCTGGCGCCGCATTTCCAGGTCGAGCTGTCGCGCCACGGGCGCATGGACGAGATGACGGTCAATGTCGAGGCGTTGCCCGACCATGCCGACAATGCCGAGCGCGCCGGCGCCGCCGCCGAGCTCGCCCGGCGCATCAAGCAGGTGATCGGCATCACGGTCCGCATCAACGTCACCGAGCCCGGCGGCGTCGCCCGCAGCCAGGGCAAGGCGCAGCGCATCGTCGACAACCGGCCGAAGGCATAATGGCCCGCACCCGCGCCAAGGACTATGACGACAAGCGCCAGGCGCTGCTGCACCAGGCGGCGCTGACCTTCGCGCGCGACGGTTACGACCGCGCCTCGATGGCCTCGCTGGCGGCCGATTGCGGCGTGTCGAAGGCGCTGCTTTATCACTATTACGCCTCCAAGGAGGCGTTGCTGTTCGACATCATCAACACCCATCTGGAGGCGCTGGTCGATGCCGTCGAGGCGGCCGACCGGCCGCTTGCCGAACCGCGTCAGCGGCTCGAGGCGCTGGTCGGCGCGTTGCTGGAGGCCTATCGCGACGCCGATGCCGAGCACAAGGTGCAGCTCAACGCTCTGCAGCTCCTGCCGGACGACGAACAGCGGCAGTTGAAGGCGCTCGAGCGCCAGCTCGTCGAGCGTTTCGCCGAAGCGATCGGGGCGCTGCGGCCGGAACTCTTCGCCGGCGCACCGCTGCTCAAGCCGGTGACGATGAGCCTGTTCGGCATGCTCAACTGGTTTTATATGTGGCACCGCGAGGGCGGGCCGGTCAGCCGCGGCGACTACGCCAAACTCGCGACGGTGCTGCTGGTGAGCGGCGTCGAGGGCCTGTGACGCATTCCCGGCCGCGGGCGGGACAGCCCGTCTTTGACGCCGGTCAGTTTTCGTTCCAGTAATTATTGGCCCGCGCGACGGTCTGGAAATTGGTCGCCACGACCTGCGAGGCCATGGTCAGGCTGTCGGCGTCGTTGGCGTAGTCCGGCCGCAGGCGATCGCGCACCTCGTCGTCGGGCTGGGTCTTCTTCACCGCCATGCGGCTGAGCTTGATCGCGAGATCGAAGCCTTCTTCGGGGGTTGCGGTTTTCAGCGACGGCAGCCAGCTCATGCGAAATCTCCTCGGCGTTGATCAGATGATGTATTTGATGGCGATCCACATGCCGATCGCGGTCCAGAAGCACATATTGACGAAGGAGCGCAAAATGCCGCCATCCTCCTCGATATTGATGCCGATCCAGCGCAGAACGAGGGTGCCGGGGAGCAGGATCACCTGGGCGACGGCGGAAAGAAACCTCATCATGACTGCCTCGTTGAGCGCGTTTCGGGTGGCGAAGCGGAATCGGGCCGTAAAACATTCATATTGTTTATATCTTTTAATAGCAGCCTCCGCCGCCGTTTGCAACGGGTGAAATCGGGCGGCGGATCGCGGCTGCGCGCGCGCCGCCGGCCGCGCGCGTTGTCGCGGCTGGTCCGGGTCGGCCCGTGGCCAAGCGGCTTGCCAAATCCGCGGCGGGCATGCCATCTGCCTGCCATGGATGCGAGCGACATGTGCGCCGGCGAAGCGCTTGAGGGGATGATCGACACCCTGCACGCGCGGGGGCGTTTGCGGGTCTGGTCCCTGATCGTGACCGTGTTCGGCGACGCCATCGTGCCGCGCGGCGGCCGCGTCGCGCTGTCGGTGCTGCAGGAGCTGATGGCGCGGCTGAGAATCGAGACCGGGGCGGTGCGCACGGCGATGTCGCGGCTTGCCGCCGATTGCTGGCTCGAGCGCGAGCGCGACGGGCGCAATTCCTATTACAGGCTCGCCGACGCCGGGCGCCACGCCTTCGACTTCGCCACCCGGCGCATCTACGCCGCCGGGCCGCCGGCCTGGGACGGCACCTGGTTGGTGGCGCTGGCGCCCGGTGGCGCCGGCAACGGGGTGCGCGCCGGGCGTGAGCAGGCGATGGCCGAGCTCGGCTTCGCGCAGGCCGGCGCGGGCAGTTTCGTGCGCCCTTTCGCCGACATTCCCGAACTGACCGAGGACGTTCCGCCCGGTCTGTTGGTGGTGCGCGGCGCCGCGCTGCGCGAGGCGCCGGACCTTGCCGCGCTCTGGGAGCTCGACGAACTGGCCGCGGCCTATCGCGCGCTCGGCGACAACCTGGCCCCGCTCGCCGCTGCGCTGGCGCGCGGGGCGGGGCTCGCGCCACTCGACGCCATGGCCGCGCGCGTGCTCGTCGACCATTCCTGGCGCCGCATCGTCTTGCGCGATCCCGGCCTGCCGGCCGCGCTTTTGCCGGCCGACTGGCCGGGCGAGGCGGCGCGGGCGCGGGTCAAGGCGGTCTATGCCGCGCTCGCCGGGCCGAGCGAGGCCTGGCTCGACGCATCCGGCCTGCCGGAACAGGTGGATGCGAAGAGGTTCAAGGCCCGGTTCGGCGGGATTTGAGGCCGGGTAAGCCTCGCACTATCGTCCGCTTGTCCGCAGCGCGGCGCGGCGAACCTGCCAAGATGGCGGATCGAGCAGGGCGAAAGGGCTCACTCCTCCAGATAGGCGAACGCGCTGGTCGCGGTGACGGCGACCTTTTCTGCGCCCTTGGCCCTCATCTCGACGCGCGTATAGGCCATGCGCTTGCCGTTGGAGAGCACCTCGACGCGGATGTCGACGTCGCCGGGTTTCAGCGGCCGCAGAAAATGCGTGGTCAGGTCGACCGTCGTGCAGACGCGGAACCGCCCGTTGAGCGCGGCCAGCGCCACCACCGAGCAGGTGTCGGCCGCCGCCGCCGTCGCCTGGCCGCAGATCACGCCGCCGACATGCACCAGCGCCCGGTTCTCCGGCAACAGGAAATCGCCGCCGCCGGCGTCGAAACCGACCGGTTTCAGCCCCATGTCGACGATCCAGGGCGCGAAGACCCGCGCGATCGTCTCCTCCGCCTGCTTGAGCCCGAACTCTGTCATCGATCCTCGCTTTTCATGTTACGAAATATTGCGGCATGTTTGATTTTTTGTTACATGTCACGCTGGACGGATTAGCCGCCATCCGACCACGAAGGAGATGCCATGTACAGCCAGGGCCTGATCGGGGCGAAGACCGACACCGACGAGGACGAGGCCTTTCTCGCCGCGTTCCAGGCGCGTATCGACGCGGAGGAAAAGATCGAACCCAACGATCCGATGCCGGAAGGCTATCGCAAGACGCTGGTGCGCCAGATCGGCCAGCACGCGCATTCCGAGATCGTCGGCATGCTGCCGGAGGGCAACTGGATCACGCGCGCGCCCTCGCTCAGGCGCAAGGCGGCGCTGCTGGCCAAGGTGCAGGACGAGGGCGGCCACGGGCTTTATCTCTATTCGGCCGCCGAGACGCTCGGCGTCAGCCGCGAGCAGATGACCGAGGAACTTTTGTCGGGCAAGGCGAAATATTCCTCGATCTTCAACTATCCCACGCTGACCTGGGCCGATATCGGCGCCATCGGCTGGCTGGTCGACGGCGCGGCGATCATGAACCAGATTCCGCTCTGCCGCTGCTCCTACGGGCCCTATGCGCGCGCCATGATCCGGGTGTGCAAGGAGGAAAGCTTCCACCAGCGCCAGGGTTACGAGATCATGATGACGCTGGCCAACGGCACGGCCGACCAGAAGGACATGGCCCAGGATGCGCTCGACCGCTGGTGGTGGCCGTCGCTGATGATGTTCGGCCCGCACGATTCCGACAGCCAGCACGGCGACCGGTCGATGAAATGGAAGATCAAGCGCTTCACCAATGACGAGCTCAGGCAGAAATTCGTCGACGCCACCGTGCCGCAAGGCGAATTTCTGGGGCTGACCTTTCCCGATCCCGAGTTGAAATGGAACGAGGAACGCGGCCATTACGATTTCGGTCCCATCGACTGGGACGAGTTCTGGCGCGTCGTCAAGGGGGGCGGAATCATGAACCGCGAGCGCATCGCCGCGCGCCGCAAGGCCTGGGACGACGGCAAATGGGTGCGCGAGGCAGCGCTTGCCCATGCCGAAAAACGCCGGGCCCGGCGCGAGGCGACGAAGCTGGCGGCGGAGTAGGATGCCGCGCAAGATACGCGACCTCGAACGCGCCGGGTTTCGCAATATCGGCGGCAAGGGCAGTCACCGAAACTATGTGCTGCAGGAGAAGGGTTTGAGGCTCACGCTGTCCGGAAATGCGGCGGACGATGCCCTGCCATATCAGGAAAAGCTGGTAAAACAGGCTCTCAAGGATAGGTCCAAATGAGGGAAAGCGATCGCTACGTGAAGGTGGTGAGCTGGTCGGAAGAGGACGGGTGCTACGTGGGCATGGCTCCGGGCCTGTTTTCAGGCGGTTGCCATGGCGACGACCAGCAGGCGGTATTCGACGAACTGGTCCAGATCGTCGAAGAATGGATCGCGCATTTCAACAGCCGGGGCGAGCCGCTGCCGCCGCCCACGAGCGGACGCATCGAGCAACTTCTGCATCTGCCGGCAGCGGAGTAACCAGGATGGCAAAGACCGAAATCCCGCTTTGGGAAGTTTTTATCCGCCCCCGCAACGGGCTCGCGCACAAGCATTGCGGCTCCGTGCACGCCGCCGACGAGGTGATGGCGATCCAGGCCGCGCGCGACGTCTATACGCGGCGCGGCGAGGGCGTGTCGATCTGGGTGGTGCCGTCGGCGGCGATCGTCGCCTCGGACCCCGAACACAAGGACGAGAATTTCGAGCCGGCGCTGACCAAGATCTACCGCCACCCGACCTTCTACGACATCCCCGAGGACGTGGGCCACATGTAGGCCGGCTCGCAGATCGACCGAGGCGCCGATGGATCCGTTTCACATTCTGTTCAGTCCCTTCGTCCTGATGACGCAACATCCGTGGATCGCCTTCGTGCTGGCGATCCTGTTCGGCCTCGCGGGCTGGATGAGCGCGTGGGGCGGGTGGCTCGTCAAGACGGCGGCGGTGCTGTGGCTGGCTTACGCGGTGTGGGAGACGCTGGTGCAGATCCTGACGCCGGAAGCCAATATCAGGGTCGACCTGCTGGTCATCGCGCCGGTTCTGGTCGTCGTGTCGCTTGCCGCCCTGGCATTGTTTTTGAGAAAGGCGTTCGCTCGTGTCTGATGCATTGCTGACATTTCTTCTGCGCCTTGCCGACGATCACCTCATCCTCGGCCACCGGCTGTCGGAATGGTGCGGCCACGCGCCGATGCTCGAGGAAGATCTGGCCATGCCGAACATGGCGCTCGATCTGATCGGCCAGGCGCGTGCGCTCTACCAGTACGCGGCCGAGATCGAGGGCAAGGGGCGCAGCGAGGACGATCTCGCCTATCTGCGCCGCGAGCGCGACTACGTGAACTGCCTGATGGTCGAGCGCCCGAACGGCGATTTCGGCCATACCATGCTGCGCCAGCTCTATTTCGCCGCCTTCATGGAACCGTTCTGGACGGCGGCGGCGGCGTCCAGCGACGAAACCCTGGCCGGTATCGCGGCCAAGGCCGTCAAGGAGACCGCCTACCATATCCGCCATGCCGGCGAATGGGTCGTGCGGCTCGGCGACGGCACCGAGGAAAGCCGGCAGCGCATGGAGGCGGCGATCGACGCGCTGGCGCCCTATGTCGACGAGCTGTTCGAAGGCGATGCCGTCAGCGCGGCGATGGCGCAGGCCGGCATCGCGCCCGAGCCGGCTTCGCTGCGCGACGCGTTCGACCGCACCGTCGGCGCGATCTTCGCCGAGGCGGGACTGACCTTCGCCCCGGCCGCCCATGCCCAGACCGGCGGCCGCCAGGGCCGCCACGGCGAGGCGATGGGCTTCATCCTGGCCGATCTGCAGCACATGCAGCGCAGCTATCCGGGGGCGACCTGGTGAGCGGGATGGCGCCTTATCCGCCTCCTGGCGGACAGGCCAAGGCGGCGGCGCGCGCCTGGGCGGCGGCCGCTTCCGTCCCCGATCCGGAAGTGCCGTGCGTGACGGTCGCCGATTTGGGCATCCTGCGCTCGGTGGATCTTGAGGACGGGGTCGCGGTTGCCAGGGTGACGCCGACCTATTCCGGCTGCCCGGCCACGCTCGCCATCGAGCTGTCGGTCGAGACCGCCTTGCGCGAGGCCGGTTTCGAGGCCCGCGTGGAGCGTGTCGTTGCCCCGGCCTGGACGACCGACTGGATCACCGAGGCGGGGCGGGAAAAGCTGAGGGCTTATGGCATCGCGCCGCCGGTCGAGGGCTCCAACTCGATCCGGGCGCTGTTCGGCGAAACCGTCGTCGCCTGCCCGAAATGCGGTTCGCGGGAAACCGAACGGGTTTCCGAATTCGGCTCCACGCCGTGCAAGGCGCATTATCGCTGCACGGCGTGCCGGGAGCCGTTCGACTATTTCAAATGCATCTGAGCGGCCGTTTCCCTGACGCTGACCTGGGCGCGCCGTCTCCCGAGGCTTGAGGTTTGACCATGGCATCCCGTTTTCACGATCTCACCGTGTCGGCCATCGAGCGCCAGACGCCCGAAGCCGTCGCGATCGCCTTCGACGTGCCGGAGGCGTTGCGCGATGCGTTTTTGTTCAAGCCGGGCCAATATCTCACGCTGGCGACCCGTCTCGACGGCGAGGATGTGCGGCGCTCCTATTCGATCTGCTCCGCGCCGGGCGAGGCGCGGCTCAAGGTGGGGGTCAAGAAGGTCGCCGACGGCCGGTTCTCGCGCTTCGTCAACGAGACGCTGTCGGTCGGCGACACGATCCGCGTCATGCCGCCGGAGGGCCGGTTCACCTCGCTCGCCGGGCCGCGCCACGACTATCTGCTGATCGCGTCCGGTTCGGGCATCACGCCGATGCTGTCGATCGCCAAGACGGTGCTGGAGCATGAGCCGGACTCCACGGTGAGCCTGCTCTACGGCAACCGCTCGACCGAGACGATCATGTTTCGCGAGGAGCTGGAGGATCTGAAGGACCGGCATCTGCGCCGCTTTTCGCTGGTGCACCTGCTGTCGCGCGAGAAGCAGGATGTCGACCTGTTGAACGGCCGCATCGACGGCGAACGGGTGAAGGAACTCGCCGAACGCGGGCTGATCGACCCGCGCGGTTCGGACGGCGTCTTTCTGTGCGGTCCGGGCGAGATGATCGACGACGTCGCGGCCACGCTCAAGGCCTATGGCGTCGACGAGGACCGCATCCGTTACGAGCGTTTCACGCCGACGGGCGAGGCGCCGCGGCCGCGTGCGCCTTCCGCGCAGGCCAGGAAGGCCGCGACCGACGGTGTCGCGGTCGAGGTGGTGCTCGACGGTTCGCGGCGCGAATTCGCCATGGACGAGACGGCGGCAACGGTGCTCGACGCCGCGCACAAGGCCGGCATCGAGCTGCCTTATTCCTGCGCGGGCGGCATGTGCTGCACCTGCCGCTGCCGGGTGGTCGAGGGCGAGACCGAAATGGCGGTCAATTTCTCGCTCGAACCGTGGGAGATCGAGGCCGGTTTCACGCTCGCCTGCCAGACGAGGCCGCTGTCGAACAGGCTGGTGCTGGATTTCGACGCCGCCTGAGGATTTTGCGCCGCGCTCGCCTCACTCGGCCATGCCGTAGAGCGTCAGCACCAGCGGCGACCCCTTTGAATAGTTGATGCCGCTGACCGTGCCGCGCACCGCCACGCTGGCTTGTCCCGCGGGCAGGGCGGCGAAAAACGCTTGCGTGAGGTCGCCGCGCACCAGCGCCAACGTACAGGCGGGATTTTCGGCCAGGGTCTCGGCGGCGGTGGCGGGATCGGTCAGCAGCGTGTTCGTGCCGACGAGAAAGATCAGGCTCGGCTCGTAATAGCCCGTCGACACCAGCCGGCCCTGCGGGCAGGGTCTGTGCTCGGCAAACAGGCGCGCGATTTCCGGGCTGAGCCAGACCGGCTTCAGCGGCGGCAGCACGAAGATCGCGGCGAGCGCCAGCGTGGCGCCGGCGCCGAGCGCGGCGGCGAGCGTGCGCGGCAGGGCGGCGAGCGGCGGGCGAAAGCCGCTGCCGAGCCAGCCGGTGACGACGACGATGATCGCCGCGAGCCCGCCCCACCAGGAAAAACTGCCCAGCACGTAAGGGGTGATGCCGATCGCGATGGCGGCCAGCGCCACGGTGACGACGACGAGGCCGAACGCGGTCGCCCAGCGCAGCCAGCTCTGCCAGCGCCGCAGCGGCGCGTCGCGTGCCGCCGGGTCGCCGAGCGCCCAGCCGAGCGCCAGAACCAGGGCCGGAAAGGCCGGCAGCATGTAATGCGGCAGCTTGGTCGGCACCAGTTCGATGATCAGCCAATAGGGCAGGTACCAGGCGGCCAGAAACAAAAGTCGCGGGTCGGCGCGCATGCCGTTGAGCACGCGCAGGCCGGCGTCGATCGCGGCGAGGCCGAACGGCCACATGGTGAGCGAATAGACCAGCACGTAATAGCCGGGCGGAAAACCGTGCGATTCCTGGCCCGACCCGATCTTGCCGAGCAGGTCGCGGCCGACCGCCTCCTGCCAGAACGCCGCCCCGCTCTTATAGGTGATCAGCGCGAGCCAGGGGGCCGCGACCAGCAGCATCAAGGCGGCGCCGGGCAGCGCGCGCATTTTTGTCAGCCAGGCCCTGTCGCGGTCGAATGCAAGCAGGAAGCCGGCGGTCAGCAGGCTGAGGAAGGGAATAACCGGTCCCTTGATCAGGATCGCGGCGCCCTGCGCGGCCCAGAACAGCCACGGCGCCCAGCCGGGAACCGGCGTGCCGGCGCGGTGGCCGAGATAGATCCGCGCCAGCATGGCCTGCGCCACGAGGCCGGTCGCCAGCAGCGTCGCGTCGGTCTTGGCGATGCGGGCCTCGAAGCCGAGGATCAGCAGCCCGGCGAGCGAAACGGCCGCGATCAGCCCGGCGGTCGTGCCGAACATCCACGCGCCAAGCCAGGCGGTGGCCAGAACGGCGAGCGTCGCGCCGAGGATCGAGACGGTGCGGTAGACGGCGACCGGCGCGTCGGCGCCCTGGCCGCTGATGGCGACCGCCGCCGATTGCAGCCAATAGATGCCGGCCGGCTTCTTGTAGCGCGGCTCGTCCTGAAAGCGGATATCGACATAGTCGCCGCTCTCGACCATCTGCTTGGTCGCCTGCACGAAGCGCGCCTCGTCGCGGTCGGTCGGCGGCAGGGTGGTGATGCCGGGCGCGAACAGCAAGAGGCACAAAAGCGCCAGCCCGAGATAATGCGCCAGGCCGAGCGCGCCCGCGGCGGGCCGGGCGGACGAGACCGAGTTGGAACGGTTGGCGCTCATGCGACGGGTCAGTCGGTGCCTGACATCGCGCTGCGATGCTCGTTGGCGATCAGCCACAGATTGCGGATATAGATGACGAGGCCGAGCGCCTGGCCGGCGATGAAGACGGGATCCTTGCGGTGAATGGCGTAAAGCAGAAGCAGCGTGCCGCCGCCGAGCGAGAAGAACCAGAACGCCACCGGCACCACCGAGCGCTTGGCGCGCTCCGAGGCGATCCACTGCACCAAAAAGCGCATGGTGAACATCGCCTGGGCGACGAAGCCCAGCAGGATCCAGGCGCTGAACTGGTCGACGAAGACCTGGTAGGCCCAGTTGTAGAGCGACTGGAAAGTGTCGGTCATCGGGACGGCTCCGTGATGCGGGGGAGGGTCTTGCGTCGTCGGCGCAGCCACCACACGCCGAACAGGTCGAGTATGCCGCGCAGGCCGCGGTCGAGAATGCCGTAGTTGGAGGTGCCGTGCCGGCGTTCGCGGTCGACGACGTCGACATGCAGCACGCCGAATCCCTCGCGCAGCACCAGCGCCGGCAAATAGCGGTGCCAGCCGTCGAAATAGGGCAGCTGACGGAACAGCTCGGTGCGCAGCGCCTTGAGCCCGCAGCCGGAATCGCGCGTGCCGTCGCGCAGGATCGCCTCGCGCAGGGCATTGGCGAAACGCGACGACCAGCGCTTGATCAGCGTGTCGGTGCGCTTCAGCCGCTGGCCGGCGACGATGCCGACCGTGGCGTCGGCCGACAAAAGCCGGTCGGCGAGCACGGGCAGATAGCGCGGGTCGTTCTGGCCGTCGCCGTCGATCGTCACCACCACCGCGCCGCGCGCGGCGAACACGCCCGAGCGCACCGCCGCGCTCTGGCCGGCCGAGCGGTCATGGCGGATATGGCGCAGATGGCGCGCGCCGGCGTCGATACGGCCTGCCAGCATGGCCGGCGTGTCGTCGCTCGAGCCGTCGTCGATCACCAGAACCTCGTGGTCGCGGCCGGCGAGCGCGGTGTCGATCTCGTCGAGCAGCACGGCCAGATTGGCGGATTCGTTCTTGCAGGGAATGACGATCGAAATCGCGGGTCCGGTTCCCTCGTGCATGGGCCTCTTTCCAGTTCACGCGCCCCAGGTGACGCGGGCTACTAACACGCGGGGCCGGGAATCGGAATGAGGCTTGTGATCGGCCTATCGCTTTTCGCGGATCTCGGTCAGCGTCCTGGTTGGCGTGATCGCCTCGGCGTCGATGAGCACGTCGAGGATCGCCGGCTTGCCGCTGGCGCGCGCGCGCTCGAAGGCGGGCGCGAACTCGGCGGTGGCGCGCACCGTCTCGCCATGGCCGCCATAGGCGCGGGCGAGCGTGGCGAAATCGGGGTTCGTCAGCGTCGTTCCCGATACGCGGCCTGGATAGTCGCGCTCCTGGTGCATGCGGATCGTGCCGTAGATGCCGTTGTTGAGGATCACGACGATGATCGGCCGGCCGTATTGCACGGCCGTCGCGAATTCCTGCCCGTTCATCAAGAAATCGCCGTCGCCGGCCCAGACCACGACCTCGCGTTCGGGAAAGATGCCCTTTGCCGCCACGCCGGCCGGCACGCCGTAGCCCATCGAGCCCGAGGTGGGGGCCGCCTGCCCGTTGAAGCGGCGATAGCGGTGGAACCGATGCATCCAGGTGGCGAAATTGCCGGCGCCGTTGGCGATGATGACGTCCTCGGGCAGGTTTTCCTCCAGCCATGCCATCACCGGGCCGATCTTGACCGCGCCCGGCCCGTCCATCGGCGGCGTCGACCACTCCAGATAGGACTGGTGCAATTCCTCGGTGCGCTTCGCCCAGCGCGGGCGCGCGTCCGGCGCCGTCTCGGCAAACGCCGCGGCGAAGGCCGTGTTGGAAGCGTTGATCGCCAAAGTGGGCCGGTAGACGCGGCCCAGCTCTTCCGGGTCGGGGAAGATGTGGACCAGTTTCTGGTCGGGGTAGGGGCTTTTTACGAGCGTGTAGTCGGCCGACGGCATCTCGCCGAAGCGGCAGCCGACGAGGATGACGAGGTCGCTTTGCTTGATGTAGGCCGCAAGCGTCGGGTTTGCGCCGATGCCGATGTCGCCGGCATAACAGTCGTGCAGCTGGTCGCACAGCGTTTGCCGGCGGAAGGAGCAGCCTGCCGGCAGGCGCCAGCGGCTGATGCCGGCGCAGACCTGGCTAACGGCCTCCTCGGTCCAGCGTGTGCCGCCGAGCACCAGGAACGGGCGCTCTGCCGCCTCGAGCAGTTCGACCAGCCGATCCATCTCCGGCCGGCCGGGCCTTGTCTCGACGGCGACGAAGGGCAGGGGCGTCGGCGCCTCGACCGCGTCGGTGAGCATATCCTCGGGCAGGACGACCACGACCGGGCCGGGGCGCCCGGAGGTGGCGACCGCGAAGGCGCGGGTGACGAGTTCGGGAACGCGTGCCGCGTCGTCGATCTGCACCACCCATTTCGCCATCGTGCCGAAAAAGGCCCTGTAGTCGACCTCCTGGAACGCCTCGCGCTCCAGATTGCCACGCGCCACCTGGCCGACGAACAGGATCACGGGATTCGAATCCTGCCGGGCGATGTGGATGCCGGCGGACGCGTTGGTCGCGCCGGGGCCGCGCGTCACGAAGCAGATGCCGGGTTTTCCCGTCAGCCTTCCCTCGCAGTCGGCCATCATCGCCGCGCCGCCTTCCTGACGGCAGACGACGTTCTCGATCTTGGAATCGTGCAAGGCGTCGAGGACGGCGAGATAACTCTCGCCGGGCACGCTGTAGAGGCGTTCGACGCCGTTTGCCTCCAGACAGTCGACGACCAGTTGTCCGCCCGTTTTCATGCGTCTTTCGCCTCCAGTTCGGCCAAAACCTCGGCAGTATGCTCGCCGAGCCGCGGCGAGGGCCGGTCATAGACAGGGGGTGTCTTCGACATCAGCATCGGCGCGCGCACCGACGGCAACGCATTGCCCTGGCCGTCGTCGAGATCCATGCGCATGCCGCGCGCGATCGCCTGCGGGTCGGCGAAGGCCTCGCCGATATCGTTGATCGGGCTCGCGGGCACGTTGGCGGCTTCCAGCCTGTCGAGCAAGGGTTGCTTTTGCCAGCCGGCAAGCGTGGCGACCAGCTTTTCGCGCAGGCGCCGGCGATGTTCGACCCGCGCCGGATTGGTGGCGAAGTCGGGGTCGTCGGCAAGGGCTTCCAGCCCCAGCACCTGGCACAAATGGCGGAACTGGCCGTCATTGCCGACCGCCAGGATGATGTGCCCGTCGGCGACCGGCACGACTTCGTAGGGGGCGATGTTCATATGGGCATTGCCCATCTGCACCGGCGGCGTGCCGGAGACCAGATAGTTGAGGTTCTGGTTGCCGAGCACCGAAATCTGGGTGTCGAACAGCGCCATGTCGACATATTGGCCTTCGCCGGTGCGTTCGGCGTGGCGCAGCGCCGCCTGGATGGCGATGACCGAATAAAGCCCGGTGAAGACGTCGGAAATCGCGACGCCGGCCTTTTGCGGCTCGCGGCCGGGTTCTCCGGTGATCGACATCATGCCGGCCATGCCCTGGATGATGAAATCGTAACCCGGGCGGCGGGCATAGGGTCCGGTCTGGCCGAAACCGGTGATCGAGCAATAGACCAGGCGCGGGTTGTCCGCCCGCAGGCTTTCGTAGTCGAGGCCGTATTTCTTCAGCCCGCCGACCTTGAAGTTCTCGATCACCACGTCCGCGGTGGCGATCAGCCTCTTGACAGTCTCCGCGCCCTCGGGCGTGGAAAAGTCGATCGCCACCGAGCGCTTGCCGCGATTGGTCGAGTGGTAGTAGGCGGCGGAAAGATTTTCGCCGTCATGGCTTTTCACGAAGGGCGGCCCCCAGCGGCGGGTGTCGTCGCCGCCGTTCGGATTCTCCACCTTGATGACGTCGGCGCCCAGATCGGCGAGCAACTGCCCCGCCCAGGGGCCGGCCAGGATGCGGGCAAGCTCGATGACGCGGATGCCGGCGAGGGGAGGGTTTGCCATGGGGATTATGCGCCAGTTGTTTCGGTTGCCCCGGAATACCAAATCGGCGCCCCAGCGTCAGCCCGGATTCGCCGCATCGCCTTATGCGCTTGACGCATCAACCGGTGGCCAGAACCCGGTCCACCCAGGCGATGAAATCGGCCATGATCGCGTCGCGATTGACCTCGTTCAGGCTTTCGTGGCGGGTTTCGGCGTAAACCGTTGAAACCAGATTCGAAAACCCCATCGCCCGCATGCGCGCCGCAAGCGCGTGCACCGCCTTGCCGCCATCGGTCGCCGGGTCGTGTTCGCCGCCGACCAGTTGCACGGCAAGCTCGCGGCGCAGACCGGCGAAATTGGCGTCGGCGGCGCCGGCGAACACCCACGAAAACAGGTCGCGCCACATCGACACCGACGCGTCCCAGCCGCACAGCGGGTCGGCGATATAGGCGTCGACCTCGTCGGGATCGCGCGACAGCCAGTCGAACGCGGTGCGATGGCCGGGCACCTGTTTGGCCCAGGCCTGGAAGGTGAGCTTCGGCAAGAGGCGCGAGGGCACGTCGGAGCCGAGCCGCAACCGCTCCCAGGCAAGCAGCGCCTGCGCCGCGCGGCCGGTGAGCCCGGCGGAAAAATTGGCGTTCCAGATCGCGGCCGCCGCCACGCGCCCGGAATGCCGCAGCACGAAGTTCAGCGCGATCAGCCCGCCCATCGAATGGCCGAAGACGATCACCGGCACGCCGGGATGGGTTTGCGCGATATGGTCGTGGACGGCGGCGACGTCGGCGATCACCTTGGCGCCGCCGTCGCCCTCGGTGGAAAAGACGCGCGGCGGCGCGTCGGGGGCGCGGGTGTGGCCGTGGCCGCGGTGGTCGTGGGCGAAGCTGGCGATGCCGTTGCCGGCGAGAAAATCGGCGAAGCGGGCGTAACGCGCGGCATGCTCGGCCAGGCCGTGATTGATCTGCACCACGGCGCGCGGCGCCTCGGGCGGCCGGCGGGCATAGAGTTTCAGCCGCGCGCCGGTCGGCGTGTCGAAATCCAGCTCTTGATCGAAGGACATGGCGGCTCCCCGTTTGGTGGCCAAGAGTGGCGCGATATCGCCGCGCGGGCAATCGCAAAGCGGGCGCGCGGCGTCGGCGTGGCGCCGGCGCGGTTTCATGCTAGGCTTTTCGCCATGGGTTCGGGGTGCTCGACACCGGCGCGGCTGGCCGCGCTGATGCTGACGGCCGTGCTGGCCGCATGCGCGGCGGCCAGGACCTATGTCGCGGCCGAAGACGCGCCGGCCTATGCCAGGGACGGGTATGTCGACCCGCGGCTCGCCCTCACCCGCGTGATCGGCGCGCCGCTGGCGCCGATCGTGCGCAATCTCAGGGCGCCGCACGGCCGGCTGCACGGGCGGGCGGGGCTGGAGCGGTTCCTGCGCGACGCGTTGCGGCCGCTCGACATCGTCGTGATCCGCTCGCGCCCGGCCGCGACCCGTCTCCTCATTCCCGGCCATTTCACCCACGCCACGGTGTGGCTGGGGACGCCGGCCGAGATGCGGGCGCTCGGCGCGTGGTCGCTGAGCGCGGTCAGGCCTTACCGCGAGCGGCTGCGGGCGGGGCGGCCGGTGTTCGAGGCGGCGCGCGACGCCGTGCAACTGTCGCCGATGCGCGAGATCACCGATGTCGACGAAATCGTCATTTTGCGCCCGCGTCCGGGCGGACGGGGCTGGGCGCGCGCCAAATATGCCGGCCTGTTCGCGGCGATCGGACGGCCGTTCGACTATAATTTCGACTGGACGGACAAGGCGCGGCTGACCTGCGCCGAACTCGTGGCCGGCGTCTTTCCCGAATTCGAGCTGCCGGTGCGCTACACCCAGGGCCGTTATGCCATCGTTCCCGACGATATCGTGCGCGCCGCCACGGTCCCTGGATCGCGGCTGCGCATCGTCCGGTACGTCGCGCCGACCGCGGGCGACGGGTTTTCCGCCTCCGGAGGCGAGGCGGTGCTGAAGCTGCTGAGCCGGCCGCGCGACGATGCGACTTGAAACCGGGCCATCGGATATGGGAAGGCAGGCCCCTTGCCGGGCCAGGAACATGCCCGTTTCGTCCGAAGCCCGATCCGTTTCCGGAGTCCGCGATGCCTGCCCTGCGGTTGACGAGCCTGTTTCTAGCCTTGGCCTTCGGCCTGGTCCCGCCGGTGCCGGCTAGGGCGGAGGTGGCGCTCGACGGGCGGTTCGTCGCCGACAGGGCCTGTCCGGCGACGCCGTCGATCCGCAAAAAGGCCAATCCCGGCAACGTCAGGACGCGCGCCGGCCAGGCCTATGCGGCGCTGGCCGCCAACCGGGCCGACCCGACCCACTATCTGGTGCTGATGCCGGGGGCGGTGCCGCAACGGCGCTGGGTGCGGACCGGCTGCGGACGCCTCGTGCAGGGCGAGGCCGGCCGCCGCGGCGACGGCACGACGGCGGCCGCGCGGGAGCGCGCACAAGCGCCCCGCCGGACCCGCCATGTGCTGGCGGTCAATTGGCAGCCCGGCTTTTGCGAAACGCGGCCCTCGGTGCGCGAATGCCGCACGCAGACCGCCGCGCGTTTCGACGCGTCGCATTTTTCCCTGCACGGCCTGTGGCCGCAGCCGCCGGGCACGGCCTATTGCGGCGTGCCGGCCGCCCTTGTCGAGCGCGACAAGGCGGGGGCCTGGAAAACCCTTCCCGAACTCGGCCTGCAGACGAAGACGCTGCGCGAACTCGTCACCGTCATGCCGGGCGCGGCCTCCTATCTGCACCGGCACGAATGGATCAAGCACGGCGCGTGCTACGGCGGCGACGCCGAGACCTATTATCGCCGCTCGCTGGCGCTGATGCGGGCGCTCAACGGCTCCGAGGCGCGCGCCTTCTTCGCCGCGCGGATCGGCGAGGCGGTCACCGCCGGCGAGATCCGGCGCGCCTTCGACGCCGCGTTCGGCAAAGGCGCGGGGAAAAGGGTGCGGGTCGTCTGCGTCGACGATCCGTCGAGCGGGCGCCGGCTGATCGGCGAGATCACCATCGCGCTGTCGGGCGTCCTGGAGCCGGAGGCGCGGCTGGGCGAGCTCATCCACGCCGCGCGGCCGACCGGCAGTAGCGGCTGCCAGAAAGGCATTATCGACGCCGCCGGCCTGCAATAGGGGCTGCGGGGCGATCCGCCCGGCGAGGTGCCGGGTCGCCCGGCGCTGGCCCATTGCTCCGGGCGGTGCTTTCGCCTACATACGCCGCGACCCTTTCCCCGCAGCCCAGCTTACGGAGTGCGACGCGCGCCATGGCACGCCAGTTCATCTATCACATGTCCGGCCTCAACAAGGCCTACGGCACCAAGAAGATCCTCGAAAACATCCATCTGTCCTTCTATCCCGACGCCAAGATCGGCATTTTGGGGCCGAACGGCGCCGGCAAGTCGACGGTGCTGAAAATCATGGCCGGGCTCGACAAGGAGTTCACCGGCGAGGCGTGGCTCGCCGACGGGGCGACCTGCGGATACCTGCCGCAGGAGCCGGAGCTCGATCCCGCGCTCGACGTGATGGGCAACGTCATGGAAGGCGTGGCGGCCAAGAAGGCGATCCTCGACCGCTACAACGAGCTGATGATGAACTATTCCGACGAGACGGCCGACGAGGCGGCCAGGCTCCAGGACGAGATCGACAGCCAGAATCTGTGGGATCTCGACAGCCAGGTCGAGATGGCCATGGAAGCGCTCGGCTGCCCGCCCGGCGAGGCCTCGGTCGACAAATTGTCGGGCGGCGAGAAGCGCCGCGTGGCGCTGTGCCAGCTCCTGTTGCGCAAGCCCGACCTTTTGCTTCTCGACGAGCCGACCAACCATCTCGATGCCGAAACCACGGCCTGGCTGGAAAAGCATTTGCGCGACTATCCCGGCGCCGTGCTGATCATCACCCACGACCGCTACTTCCTCGACAACGTCACCGGCTGGATCCTCGAGCTCGATCGCGGCCGCGGCATCCCCTACGAGGGCAACTACACCGCCTATCTGGAGGCCAAGGCCAAGCGCATGGCCCAGGAGGGCCGCGAGGAGGCGGCGCGCGAAAAGGCGCTGGCGCGCGAGCGCGAATGGATCGCGGCCTCGCCCAAGGCCAGGCAGGCGAAATCCAAGGCGCGCTTCAAGGCCTATGACGAGCTGGTCAAGCAGGCCGACGACCGCCGTCCGGGCGACGCTCAGATCGTCATTCCGGCCGGCGAGCGCCTCGGCCAGGTGGTGATCGAGGCCGAGGGGCTTACCAAGGGTTTCGGCGACCGGCTGTTGATCGACGATCTCGAGTTCAAGCTGCCGCCCGGCGGCATTGTCGGCGTGATCGGGCCGAACGGCGCCGGCAAGACGACGCTGTTTCGCATGATCACCGGCCAGGACGAGCCCGATTCGGGCACGATCCGCGTCGGCGACACCGTCAAGCTCGGTTATGTCGACCAGAGCCGCGACACGCTCAACCCGGACAAGACGGTGTGGGAGGAGATTTCCGGCGGCAACGACATCATCAAGCTCGGCAAGCACGAGATCAACAGCCGCGCCTATTGCTCGTCCTTCAACTTCAAGGGCGCCGACCAGCAGCAGAAGGTCGGCACGCTGTCGGGCGGCCAGCGCAACCGGGTGCACCTGGCCAAGCTGTTGAAGGATGGCGGCAACGTCATCCTGCTCGACGAACCGACCAACGACCTCGACACCGAGACGCTGGCCGCCCTTGAGGACGCGCTGGAGAATTTTCCCGGCTGCGCGGTCATCATCTCGCACGACCGCATGTTTTTGGACCGGCTCGCCACCCATATCCTGGCCTTCGAGGGCGACAGCCACGTGGAATGGTTCGAGGGCAATTTCGAGGATTACGAAGCCGACAAGATCCGCCGGCTCGGCCCCGACAGCGTCAACCCGAAACGGGTGACCTATAAAAGGCTGACGCGGTAGGGACTAGCGGTCGTCCACGTATAGCTGCTCGGTCATTGCGAAGACGAAGACCGGGCAGCCGCCGGCACCGCCGCCGAGAATTCGTGGCTCTAGCTTGTCGAAATGTGTGGTTGAAGCGCCATAGGTGCCTGGTGCCTTCTCAAGCATTTTGTGATTGGTTCGCAGCCATTGCATAAGGCTCGTGGATCGGGTGACCATTACACCTACATCTACGACACGCAAATCATAAAGAAGCCGAAAGTTATTTAGATCGCGATCGTAAAAAGGGTCTTTGTTATTCCACTCCAACTCCACTGCAACCCGGTTGCGGTAGCAGTCTATATCGTGTGTCGGTGTTTCTTCGGTGACGCCGTCGACGGATATAGCTGTGTGAAATTGCTTTTCAACCCAGCCACGTCGGTAGAATGAACTATCCAGACTGCCTGCAATTTCGGTTTTGTTACCACCCTTTGCTGACAACTGAGTGTGGGTGAGACGAAATGCGGACAGGACTTCTAATAGGTCTTTCCACTCGGCGAAAAATTTGTGCTCGAGCAACGCGCGAGCGTTGCGCCAATCGTAGCATCTCCAACCGGCGATTAACGTTTCGTCCGCTAGAAGGCTCATTCCGCCGCTTCGACCGCCGAATTGTAAGCATACGTCTTCCAGGTTGGCCGATAGTTCTCATCAGCCTGATTGCCCCAGAACGTCCATCCCGGACGGGTTCCTCGCGCAAAGAGCTCCAGATAGGGACCGGGCGAACACCGCTCGATTAGCTCGTACTGCTCGTCGGGTTTGCGTGAATGTTCGCGCTTGCGCGACTGGATCATATTGACCTGGCTGCGCGCGGGCGGAAGCGTGCGTGCGTTCTTGCCCCGCACCCCGAAGAGGATCAGTTCCGTAACGTTGCGGAAATAGAATCCGACCCCCCGGCCATCCGAGCCGCCATCCTTCCTGATCTTATGCCAAACGAGATTGGCCTTGTACTCGAAGCCCCAGGCTGCAAGGACCCGCAATCCGTCCGGGAGCAGGGCGTTCGGAACCCAAAGATAGAGGTGGGTCGGTTCGACCGTAAGCGCCTGAACCGGCAGGGCGCAAATCTCGTCGGTTGTCATGGTTTCGTATCGGGACAGTCGGCGATGTTCCGGCGCAACCTTGCCCGTGCGGTTGGTGAAACGCCAAGGCGGGTCCGCGAGCACTGTCTGATAGGCCTGGCCCTCTGTCCTACGCAACAGATCAAGACCGATGTCCGTAGGTTCGGCGTTCATGTGTCAACCTCTGATCAATTTGGAACAAAAGCAGAACTTTTGTTGAATGTCAATGTTGCGCGATTCGGGTCCGGAAGTCGCTAACGAACCGCGCAGCTTTCTTTGGATAGTCGACGTTTTGCGGCTGATTGCGGCATGCCTCGAATAAACGGAGGAAGATTTGCCTTACGAGGGATTTGCCGGCTTGGGAATAAGCGTCGAAATAGTCCGGGCGAAAATGGAACTGGAGATGCTAATCGATCGGACAGGCAATGTCTGGCTTGACCAAAAACAGCGCTTGCCCTTGCCCTCATTCCAGCCGGCGGCAGAACGGGAGGGACGGTCCGGATAGCCCCGGCGTACCGGGCAGGCCTCAAGCTCTAGGAGAGCGCCATGCGGCTAAGCATGGCGACGTCCAGCCGGTTGGTCTTGGCGAGCCTGCCGGTGGCTTCGGCGACGCGCCTTG
Source organism: Nitratireductor sp. StC3 (assembly GCF_003015025.1). Lineage (NCBI taxonomy): Bacteria > Pseudomonadati > Pseudomonadota > Alphaproteobacteria > Hyphomicrobiales > Phyllobacteriaceae > Nitratireductor > Nitratireductor sp. StC3. The sequence goes on from NZ_PYBP01000005.1 coordinate 98,126, forward strand.
CCTGTCGTGGATTGACCTTAATAAGCGCTGCAGCGGCACGAGCCGCCTGCCGGCCCGTCATCGCCGCCGGCGTGTGGACACATGCCGGCACCGCTCCTTGCAAAATCAACGTCTTGCGCGAAATCCGCCCTGCGCCGGTCCACACCGCTTATGAGCGGATGGACAATGGCGGCCGGCGAACGAAGGGCCATCGGAGATGGACGTGGATGTGGCGAGAGGGGACCGGCGGAATTTGCGGCGCATCATGACGCTGCTCGGCGCGCTCGCCGTCCTGGCCGAGCGCGCCGGCGCCCGCTCCTGGCCCGTTCGCTGTTTGGTTTTGTGTATATTGCGGCGGGCCGAGGCCGTGGCGAGAGGGTTTGTCGCCGAGGCGACGGGCCTGCCGCCATCGGCCCTTGAGCCGATGCCTGGTATCCGCAATGACGCGGTCGAGGCGCTGCGTCTCGCCGTCTGTTTCAGGGCGCTGGCGGCGGTTCTGGCCGCGCTGTTGCGCCTGAGCGGGCGTTCTCGCTGCCCGAGCGGTCGCGCCGGCGGCGCGACCCGGTGTCCCGGCCCGCGCCAGCATGGGTTTGCGTTCAGCCGCGGCTGGACCGGATTGCCAAACGACACGTCATGACGAGGCTCGGCGCGGCCGGGGCTCGCCCCTTGCCGGTAAACCCCTGTCGCGCGCCTTTGCATCGGATATCGCTGCGATCGTCGGAAACCGGACGATCGGTGCCGGTGCGCGCCCTCATTCCAGCCGGCAGCAGAACGGGAAGAACGGTCCGGACAGCCCCGGCGCGCCGGTCGGCGTGAAGGTGAAGTCGTGGACGGTGTCGCCCTCGTCGGTGCAGCCGGCGGGCGTATAGGCGATCGAGCCGGTCACGGGATGGCTGGTTTCGAAGGCCCACGGGTCTTCCGAGGAGAAAGTGACCGTGCCGGGCGTGGTCGTGATGTCGCCGCCCGAAAAGGCGTCGATGAGGTTCGACGTCATTTGCGGTCCCTCGCACAGGAGTTCGACCGCCCAGTTGGGCTCGAAGCCGGGACAGATCATCTTCTGGCCGAACGGAACGAGGCTGTTGCAGGTGTAGTCGGCCGCCGCAGCGGTGCCCGACGACGCGGCAACGGCGATGGCGGCAAGTGCGGTGAGGGCGCGTCTATGCACGGCGGACCTCCTTCGGTCACGTTGTTCCCCGCAAGCCGATCCTATGCCGAGCTGCAACACCGGTAAAGAAGTTGCGTCGGCGATGGTGAATGCGCGACCGGATCGCTTGACCCGTCGCGCGGTGCGTGGCTCGATAAATGCGCGGCCGATCAACGCTTGTTGTGGAGGGAAAACCGCCGATGAAACGTCTTTTCTTCGCCGCGCCGCTGCTCGCCGCCGGGGCAATCCTCGTCGCCTGGCCGGCCTTCGCCAAGCCGGCGCGGTGCTTCACCACCGATGACGGCTACTACAATTGCGACTTCCGCGGCACGGACGCAGCCGGCTCGTTCGTCATCGCGGCGAACGGCTACCCGACCTATTCGCTGGTGATCGACCGGCCGGGCTTCGCCTTCGGGTTCGTCAATTTCGGCGACCGCAACATTGCGCTGCCGGGCGAATATGTGCGCAGCCGCGACGACGCGGCGTGCTGGAACAATCCGCAGACCAGCACCAAGATCTGTGCCTGGTGAGGCGGGTGCGCCGCGGCGCCGGCAAGGCGCGTGCCGCGACCGCTCCGTGGCAATTGCGTTGCACTGCGGTATAAAACGGGCATAAAGAGCAGGCATGGAAGCATCACGCGCATTCACAGCCAAGGAGCGCCTCGCGCCCGCCCCCCTCGCCACGCCGGACAAGGGCGGCGGCCGAACCGAGATGGCCCGGGTGGCGCTGTCGGGCATCGGGGTCAGCATTCCCGAGGCCTTTATCGACAACGAAGCGCTGGTCGATTGTTTCAATCTGTGGGTCGAGCGCGAAAACCGGCGCCGGGCGGCCGACGGCGGCGCGCCGCTGCAAAAGTCGAGCGCGGCCTTCATCGAGCACGCCTCGGGCATCCGGCAGCGCCACGTCCACACCCCGGAGGGCATTCTCGATCCGGACCGCATGGCGCCGCGCATCGCCGCGCGGGCCGACGACGATCTGTCGGTGCTGGCCGAGTTCGGCGCGCGCGCGGCGCGCGCGGCGCTCGACGATGCCGGCATCGCGGCCTCCGACGTCGATCTGGTGATCTGCGCGGCCTCGCATCTGGAACGGCTCTACCCGGCGATCGGCATCGAGATCCAGAAGGAGATCGGCGCCCGGGGCGCGGCGTTCGATCTCAGCCTCGGCTGCTCGTCGGCGAGCGGCGGGCTGCATGTCGCCTTCAATCTCTTGCGTTCGGGCGCGCATCGCCGGGCGCTGGTCGTCACGCCGGAGCTGATCACCCCGCATCTGAATTTCCGCGACCGGCAGACCCATTTCATCTTCGGCGACGCGGCGACGGCGATGCTCGTCGAGGCGATCGGGCCCGACGAGGAGCGGCCGGGCCGGTTCGAGGTGATGGACACGCGGAGCTGGACGCAGTTCTCCAACAATATCCGTTCCAATTTCTCCTATCTGAACCGGGCCGCGCAGGACGATGTCGGCGCGATCGACATGGAAGGCAAGCTGATCAAGCAGCAGGGCAACAAGGTGTTCAAGGAAGTCACCATCGCCAGCCACCGCTTCATCGTCGATTTTCTGGCCGAGCACGGCCATACGCCGCAGACGGTGCGCCGCTTCTGGCTGCACCAGGCCAATGCGCGCATGAACGGCATGATCTTGAAGCTCGCCTTCGGCGAGGATGTCGGCCACGACCGCGCGCCGATGGTGCTCGACCGGCTCGGCAACACCGCGGCCGCCGGCGCCGTGGTCGCGCTGTCGGAAAACCATCGCGACATGACGGCCGGCGATTTCGGGCTGTTGTGCACCTATGGGGCGGGCTATTCGCTCGGCGGGGCGCTGTTGCGCATGATGTGAGCGGCGTCTGGTGCGACCGGCGACCGATCAACCCGCGTGACCGGTCCATCATTCCATTTGACTGGTAATCCCCGGCCCGGCGCGTCATTCTGCGCGCCGTTCAAGGGGAGGGGCGCGATGGAGCTGCCGCTGACACGGCTCGACGCGGAGCCGGAAATCGTTCCGGCGAAAAAACTCTCGGCGCGCGTCGACGGCGTCTACGCGGCGCTTGCGGACGGGTTCGTCACCCGGGCCGTCGACGCGCTCGATCTCGATTTCGACGGTATCAAAGGCGACTTTCACGCCGGTGCGACGCGCCGTTCGGGCGGGCGGGAGCCTTGGTATCCGCGCGGCACGCCAATGCGCAACGAACGCCAGATTTCGATCGTGGCGGCCGACGAGATGGCCGCGATCGCGCGCGGCATGGGGATAAGCGAGATCCGGCCGGAATGGATCGGCGCCAATCTCGTTTTCTCGGGCGTGCCGCGGCTGTCGATGCTGCCGGCCGGCACGCTGCTTTTCTTCAAGAACGGCGTCACTTTGAAGGTCGACAGCCAGAACGGGCCGTGCCGCATCGCCGGGCGCTCGGTCGCCGACCATGCGGGCATGCCCGACCGCGAGGCCGGCGCGCTGGCGTTTCCCAAAGCCGGCAGGCGCCGGCGCGGGCTGGTGGCCTGGGTGGAAAAACCCGGCCGGATCGCGACGGGCGAGGCGGTGTCGGTGCGCATTCCCGAACAATGGATTTATCGGCCCTGACGGCTCGGCGGCAGAGCCTGGGACGCGGCGCGGCGCGGTGCGCGCCGGGTTACGGCAGCGCCTCGACCAAGGCCTCGACCAGCGCCTGGGGCTTGTAGCCGAGCTTGGACGGCGTCAGGCCGAGCCGCACCACCACCAGGTCCTGCGAGGGTAAGACGGTGACGGTCTGGCCGTCATGGCCGAGCAGCCAGAACGCGTCCTCGGGCAGGTCGAAGCCGGCATCGGCATGCGTGCCTTCCGGCGTGGTGCCGCGCGGGCCGTGCAGCCATAATTGGCCGCGGCCATAGGCGCCGTCGGAGGCCGGCGCGGCCTGGCGCATCCAGGCGACATAACCGAACGGCAGCACGTCGGCGCCGTTCCAGCGCCCCTCCTGCAGCAGCAATTGGCCGAAGCGGGCCCAGTCGCGCGCCGTGGCGTAGAGATAGGACGAGCCGACGAAGGTGCCGGACGCGTCGGCCTCCAGCACCGCGCTCGCCATGCCGATGCGGTCGAACAGCGCTTCGCGCGGCCAGTCGAGCGCGGCCTGCGGTTCGCCGAGCGCGTCCTGCCACAGCCGCGACAGGATCAGCGTCGTGCCGCTCGAATAGGAAAAGACGGTGCCCGGCTCCGCGGCGAGCGGCTTGGCGGCGGCGAAGCCGGCCATGTCCGGCTCGAGATAGAGCATGCGGGTGACGTCGGTGACGTCGCCATAATCCTCGTTGAAGGCGAGCCCGCTCGACATCGCCATCAGATCGGCGAGCGTGATGTCGCTGCGCTCGTCGCCGTTCCAGATTTCCAGGAGTTTTTCCTGGCCCTGGGCGAGTTTGCCTTCGGCGATCACCGTGCCGATGATGGCCGCCGTCACCGTCTTGGTCATCGACCAGCCGAGCAGCGGCGTCACGGCGGAAAACCCCTCGCCATAGCGTTCGCCGACGATGCGGCCATTCTTGACCACCACCACCGCGCGCATGCCCGGCCCGGTCAGGTCGTCATCGGCGAGGATCGCCGCCAGTTCGGGGTTCTGCGAGGGGGCGACGATCTCGCCTTCGGGCCACGGCGCCTGCGTGTCGGCGGGCGCGGCCTGGGACGCCGAGAGCCCCTCCAAGAGCCCATCACCCGACACCACCGTGCAGCCCAGCCCCTCGCGCATCACCGCGCGCTCGCGTCCGAAAAGGCCGAGCAGGGCGGCGGAGACCGCGCGGTGCGCGTCGTCGACCTCGATCCGGATATAGCCCAGCAGCGGATGGCCGGGCGCCTGTACGTCCTCGGCCAGCACCCGGGTCGCATCGCGGTCGGCGAGGAAGACGTTGGAACACACCATCTTGGCCGAATAGGCCGCGCCCACCCTGATCAGGGCCGGCGGCGCGACATAAAGCCATCCGGCCAGGCCGACGACCGCCAGCACTGCCAGTGCGATCACAAAAATCGCGATTTTCGCCAGAATCCGCATCCAAAACTCCGTTCGTGGCCGCCGGCGGTCCCACCACATCCCCGCCATCTTCCTTGTTTACCGGGGCAATCTCGGGCGGGGACACGGCAAAAGCAACAGCCAAAACGGCCACGTCAAACGGGAAGGGGTCGCTGGCCGGGTCACAATTGGCCATGCTCGGTCTGGCCTGGATGTGATTCGGCAATGGGAGGATAACGCTATGCGGCGCTGGGCGGGGCTGGTTGCGATCGCGCTGGCGGCGGGCTGCACGTCCGTCAATTACGACTTCGCCGACGTCGCGCCGTCCACGACGGTCGCCGTTACCAATCCGCGCTTCGGCGACCGCGATCCGCACGACTGGTCGCGGCGCGCGCCGTGGACCTATCCGATCCACGGCACCGACGTGGCCAAATATCAAAAGGATATCGACTGGAAAAAGGCCAAGGCGAGCGGCATTTCCTTCGCCTTCATCAAGGCCACGGAGGGCGGCGACCGTCTCGACGACTATTTCCACCGCAACTGGAACGGCGCCAAGGTCGCCGGCATCCCCCGCAGCGCCTATCACTTCTTCTATTTCTGCCGCCCGGCGATCGAACAGGCGCGCTGGTATATCCGCAACGTGCCGCGCGACGCCTCCGCCCTGCCGCCGGTGCTCGACATGGAATGGAACCATCTTTCGCCGACCTGCAAGCTGCGCCCGCCGGCCGCGACCGTGCAGAAGGAGATGCGCATCTTCCTCAAGACGATCGAGAACCATTACGGCAAGAAGCCGATCATCTACACCTCGATCGACTTTTTCGACGACAACCGGCTGGCGAATTTCAAGGGTTACCCGTTCTGGCTGCGCTCGGTCGCCGGCCATCCCGACGAGAAATACGGCCGCCATCCGTTCCTGTTCTGGCAGTATACCGGCACCGGCATCGTGCCGGGCATAAACGGCGACACCGACATCAACGTCTTCAACGGCGACCGCAAGGCCTGGCGCAAATGGCTTGCCGCCAACACCAAATGACCCGCAGGCCACGCAGCCCCGGCAATGATCGCCGTTCCGACCGCTCGCTTGTCAAACGCCTGTCGCCGCAGCATGCTGCAACCGTGGCCGGCGTTGGCGAGATATGGCGTGATACGAAAGGCGTTGCGATGAAAGTCTGGCTTGCGGCCCTGTGTGCGGCCATCGCGACTGCCGTTCCCCGTCCCGCGGCGGCCGAGCAATGCGGCGGCGACTTCGAGACCTGGCGCGCCGCGGTGGCGAGTCAGGCCAGCGCCGAAGGCGTCGGCGCCGCCGGGCTCGACGCACTGTCTCAAGCGCGTTTCGACACGCGCGTTCTCGCCCGCGACCGCGCGCAGGGCGTGTTCACCCAGGATTTCATCCAGTTTTCCGGCCGCATGGTCAACGATTACCGCCTCCAGCACGGGGCGGCGCGGATGAAAAAATATGCCGGCGCCTTCTCGCTGGCGCAGCAGACCTATGGGGTTCCGGCTCCCGTCATCACCGCGTTCTGGGCGCTTGAGACCGATTTCGGGGCCGTGCAGGGCGATTTCTCGACCCTCGACGCGCTCGCCACCCTCGCCCATGACTGCCGCCGGCCCGAACTGTTCCGTCCGCATCTGATCGCGCTGTTGAAACTGATCGACCGGGGCGTGCTGCCGGCCGACGTGGAGGGCGCCTGGGCCGGCGAGATCGGCCAGATCCAGATGCTGCCGGGCGACTATCTGGAAAAGGGCGTCGACGGCGACGGCGACGGACGGGTCGACCTGCGCGGCAGCGTGGCGGACGTCATCATGACCGCCGCGCGCCTGATCGCCGCGCTCGGCTGGCGCGCCAACGAACCCTGGATGCAGGAAGTGCGCGTTCCAGAAACGATGCCGTGGGAGGAGACCGGACGCACCAACCGGCTGCCGCTGGCCCAGTGGGCGTCGTGGGGCGTGACCACGCGCGACGGCGGCACGCTGGGCGAGGGGCCCGATGCCGGTCTCGTGCTGCCGATGGGGCGCAAGGGGCCAGCCTTCCTCGTCTACGCCAATTACGACGTCTATCTGGAATGGAACAAATCCTTCGTCTACACGCTGACGGCGGCCCATCTCGCCCGCCGGTTCGCCGGCGACCCGCCCTATCGCAAGGGCTATCCCGAGCCCGGCCTCAATCCCGAAGAGATGCGAGCGCTGCAGGAAAAGCTCGTCGCCCGCGGCCACGATGTCGGCGGCGTCGACGGCGTGCTCGGCGTCAACACGCGCGAGGCGGTGCGCAAGGAACAGGCGCGGCTCGGCATGGCCGTCGACGGCTGGCCGACCCAGGCGCTGCTGGCCGCGCTGTAGCCGGCCGGGCGCAAGATCAGGCCATCGTCTCCAGGCTGGCGAAACTTTCGGGCGCGCCGCCCTGCTCGAACGGCGTCGTCACCTCCACGAACGTGTCGGGATAGAACCCGTTGAAGCGCGTCCTGAGCGACATCGAATAGGCGCCGATATGGCCGATCTCGATCCAGTCGCCGGTATCGACCGTTTCGGGCAGCCAGAACGGCCGCGACAGGATGTCGACCGAATCGCAGGTCGCCCCGCACACCTTGAACGGCACGATCTTGCTCTTGTCGCCGTTACGGCTGCGGATCGCCGGGTCGGGGATGAAGCGGGCCGGCAGGGTGATCTTGCCGGTCCAGCTGTCCGACAGCGACGACCAGATGCCGTCATTGATGTAAAGCCGTCTGCCCTTGCGCAGCATTACCCTGACGATCAGCGAAAAGGCGTGCGCGCAAATCACCCGGCCGGGTTCGGCCACCAGCGGCATGTCCATGAACGCCCATTCCTCGAGATCGGCCCGCAGCCTGGCCATCAGCTCCTCCAGCGAGGGCAGGTCGGGCGCCTTGCGGTTGGGGTCGTGGCCGTATTCGGCCGGAAAGCCGCCGCCGACGTCGAGGCCCGCAAGCGGCACGGCGGCGCGGTTGCGCACCCAGTCGGCCGAACGCAGCGCCCGCTCGTAGGTTTCGGGGTCGGCGATCTGGCTGCCGACATGAAAACAGATGCCGACCTTGTAGCCGTTGCGGTCGAGCCGCCTGAGAAGCTCGACGGCATGGGCCGGCCCGGCGCCGAATTTCTTCGACAATTCGTAGGCGGCGCTTCCCTTGGTCTGGATGCGCACGAACACGGTGAGCGAGCCGGGATCGATATCGAGCGCCTGGACGACGCGCGACAGCTTGGTGATCTCGTCCTCGTGGTCGACGGCGATGACCCGAATGCCGTAGGTCTCCAGCGCCAGCCGGATGTCGGACTGGGCCTTGACCGGGTGCATGTAGAGCATTTCCGCCTCGGGCGAGGCCGCGCGCACCGCCTCGAACTCGGCCGGGGAGGCCACGTCGAAGGCCTCGATGCCGGCTTCGGCCAGAGCCTTTAGCACCATCGGTTCGCCGTTGGTCTTGACCGCATAGGCCGTCTTGCCCGGAAACAGCGCCATGAAACGGCGCGCATCCGCCTTCAGCACCTCCGGACGGAAGCAGTAGACCGGATCGTCCGGCCTCAGTGTCAGGGCCGCGTCGCGGGCATTGTCGAATCGTTGCATGGGTGCTCCTGAGTGCCGGCATAGGCTAGACCATGCGGCATTTTCATGAAAACCGGGTTTTTCGCGCGCTGGGGCCGTTGCGGGCGGGCCGTGGCCGGACCCGTGGCATGGCGCATGCCGCGACCGTGGCGCTGGGCGCGAATCGGGTGGCCGGTTAAGGCCGGAAACGCTACCTCGACGCAACGCGTGAGGGGATTGCCGTGACGGAGATCAAACAGGCCGCGCAGCCGCCGATGACGGTGGTCGTATGGGCACAACTCGTCGTGCTCGGCACGATCTGGGGCGGATCGTTCTTTTTCGCCCGCATCGCGGTGCTGGAAATCGCGCCGCTAACGCTGGTGCTGTTGCGGGTCGCGATCGCGGCGGCGGCATTGCAGCTTTATCTCGCCGCGCGCGGCATCGCGTTTGCCCCGGTGCTGAAAAAATGGCCGGTCTTCGCGCTGCTGGCGCTGGTCAACAACGTGATCCCGTTCTCGCTGATGTTTCTCGGCCAGACCGCGCTCGGCGCCGGCACCGCCTCGGTCCTCAATGCGACCACGCCGTTTTGGACCATCATCGTGGCGAGCCTGTTCATCGCCGACGAAAAAGCGAGCCTGGCCAAGCTGTTCGGCATCGCGCTCGGTATTGCCGGCACCGCCGTGATGGTCGGACCGGGTCTTGCCGCCGGGCTCGGCGGTCCCGTCTGGGCCAAGATGGCGCTGCTCGGTATGGCGTTTTCCTATGCGTTCGCCTTCGTCGTTGCCCGTCGTTTGACCGGCCTGGCGCCGGCCGTGGTCGCGGCCGGCCAGCTTTCGGCCTCCACGGCGATCATGCTGCCGGTCGTCGCGCTGACCCAGGAAACGGCCGCGCTGGCAACGGTCGGCGCCGGCACCTGGGCGGCCGTGGCCGGGCTTGCGCTTTTGTCGACCGCCGCCGCCTATATTCTTTATTTCCGGATCGTGGCGGCCGCCGGCGCCACCAACGCCTCGCTGGTGACGCTGATCGTGCCGGTGAGCGCCATCGTGCTCGGCGCGCTGTTTCTGGGCGAGCGGCTCGAACGGTTCGAACTGGCCGGCATGGGCTTGATCGCCTGCGGATTGTTGGTCATCGACGGGCGCGTCCTGCGCGGGCGAACCGGTGCTGCCGCGGCGTCGGAAACGCGGTCCGCAGCCGGGCGATCGGAAAAAAAATCCACAGGTTCCTGACAGACCGGAGAGCCCGGAATTTCAAGGACTAAGACTTTGGTCGCAGGCCGGTTCTGCACAAGCTTGCCGCAGCGCAGCACAAAATCCGCTTGTCAGTGGGCCAAACTCACCTACACTTTTGGCATAGTCTAAAGAGGAGGCTATGAGATGGGACTGACGAAGCCAATCAACGCTTTGATGGTTTGTGCTGCGTTCGCCTTCATCGGCGCCCTCATTCTGGGGGCTCTTCCCTAAAGCTTTCGCGGGGGAAGCCTCGGCAAGACAGCCAACGAAAATCGAAACGGCCGGGACCCACGCCCGGCCGTTTCCTTTTCGAAGGCGATCGCCGGACAGGGGCGGTGCCCCCCGACGATCGCTGGCCAATCGGCCGTCGGCATATAGGCCGGGTTCACGCCGCCGCGGGTTTTGCGTCCTCGCTGGCGCCATTGGCGCGAATGCCGATCATGTGGCAGATCGCGAAGGCCAGATCGGCCCGGTTCATCGTGTAGAAGTGGAAATCCGACACGCCGCGCTCGACCAGGTCGAGCACCTGTTCGGCCGCGACGGCGGCGGCAACCAGCGCATGGGTCTGCGGATCCTTTTCCAGCCCCTCGAAGCGTTCGGCCAGCCATGCGGGCACATGCGCGCCGCAGCGGCCGGCGAAATTGGCGACCTGGCCAAAATTGTGCACCGGCAGGATGCCCGGAACGATCGGCACGTAGATGCCGGCCCGGCGGGCGCGCTCGACATAACGCTCGTAGAGGTCGTTGTCGAAAAAGAACTGGGTGATGGCGCGTTTGGCGCCGTTGTCGACCTTGCGCTTGAGCATGTCGATATCGGTTGCGAAATCCGGGCTTTCGGGGTGCTTTTCCGGATAGGCGGCGACCGAGATGTCCTTGGCGCCGTGCCGGGCGAGCGCCTCGACCAGTTCGGCCGCGTTGGCGTAGCCGCCCGGATGCGGCGTGTAGCGCGCGCCGACGCCTTCGGCCGGATCGCCGCGCAGGGCGACGAAACGCGATACGCCGAGATCGAGGAACTGCCGAATCACCTGGTCGGCCTCCTCGCGGGTGGCGTCGACGCAGGTCAGATGCGCGGCCGGCGTCAGCGCGGTTTCGCGGATGATGCGCTCGACGGTGCGGGCGGTGCGTTCGCGGGTCGACCCGCCGGCGCCGTAGGTCACCGACACGAATGAGGGCGAAAGCGGCTGCAGCCGCTCGGTCGTCTCCCAAAGACGGGCTTCCATGGCATCGTTTTTCGGCGGAAAGAACTCGAACGATACGTCGATCTGATCGCCTATGTCGGGTCGCCGCGAAAGTCGGAACTGGTTCACGAAGTCATCTCCGTTGGTTGCCCCTCGGCAGTGTTGTCGGCCGCGACGAGGAGCCTGCGGTCACGGCCGAGCCAGAGTTTCACGGTAAGCTTGTCGCCGGCGACGCCCGTGGGGGCGAAATCCAACGCCCTTTCCAGGTCGAGGCCGGCCTCGTCGAGCCACTCCGTGATCTGGCGATCGGAAAAGCCGAGCCGCGCATGGGCGTGCTCGGCGCGCAAAAATTCGAGATCGTGGGGCGCGAAATCCACGATCAGCATGCGTCCGGACGGACGCAACAGGCGCGCCGCCTCGCGGATCGCCGCCTGGGGATCGTCGAGATAATGCAGCACCTGATGGATGGTGACCAGATCGAAGGCGTCGCGCTCGACCGGGGGCGCGAAAATGTCGCCCTGCCGGACCTGGGCGTTTTCCACCGCCGCCTTGTCGAGATTGGAGCGTGCCACGGTCAGCATCTCGCGCGACATGTCCACCCCGACGCCGCGCTGATAGAGCGGCGACAGGATTTCCAGCATGCGCCCCGTGCCGGTGCCGAGATCGAGCATGGTGCGGAACGGCCGCTCGGCCATCAGCGTCAGGATCGCGTCTTCCACCGCCTTTTCGGGCACATGCAGCGAGCGGATACGGTCCCAGGCATCGGCGTTTTCGCTGAAATAGGCGGCCGCCTTCTCCTCGCGCTTGCGCTTGACGTCGGTCAGCCGTTCCAGATCGCGGTCGACCGGAGACTGGGTGGCATCGATGCGCGCGATCAGGCTGGCGACCAGTTCGCGCTCGAAACCGCTGTCGGCGAGGCGGAAATAGGCCCAGGATCCCTCCTGATAGCGCTCGATCAGCCCTTCATCGAGCAACAGCTTGAGATGGCGCGACACGCGCGGCTGCGACTGGCCGAGCACCTCGGTGACGTCCGAGACGGTCAGATCGCCGCGCGACAGCAAAAACAGAATCCGCATGCGGCTGGATTCGGCCGCCGCCTTCAAGCTATCTACCAGCAGGTTGAGGTCGATCTGGCTGCGTGACAGCATCCAAGTCTCCAAATGATATAAAGATATCTTTATATCGATTTTGCGATGGACGCAAGGCTGGTGTCGTAGATGGGCCAGAAAATGGCGCAGGATCCGTTTCGCGGCGCAACCGGCGGCCGGATCGGCAAAAAACGGCGAGGAAAACCATGCAGCGCGACGGCGAGACGGCCCTGGAGTTCGACCCGAAGGATGCGGCGGCCGACGCCGGCGTGGTCTTCATCGGCCGGATCGCCTCGCCCTGGACGGAGCGCGGTGCGTGCCCGCGCAACATGGCGAGCGCGCGCGAGGCCGGTCGCGGCGCCCGGATCGAGATCGACGCGCCCTACCGGCCCGGCCTGTCGGGCCTGGAGGAGTTCAGCCACGTTGCCGTGCTGACCTGGCTCGACCGCGCGCCGCGCAACCTGATCCGGCAGATGCCGCGCCATGTCGAGGCGCCGCGCGGCGTGTTTTCGCTGCGCTCGCCGGCGCGGCCCAATCCCGTCGGCCTGCACGTGGCGCGCATCACGTCGCTCGACCAGGCGGCGGGGCTGATCGAGATCGACGCCATCGACGTGCTCGACGGTACGCCGGTAATCGACATAAAACCCTATTTCGCCAGCATCGACGCCTTCGCCGATGCGCGCAGCCGGCGCGACAGCGGCAAGACATGATCGCCCGCACCGGCCGCCAGCGCGCCATCGCCAAGGCGCTGACCCTGCTCCTGCCGGCCGCGCCCTATGCCGACATCGAAAAAATCCGTGCCGAATCGCTGGCGCCGCATCTGAAAGCGCTGCCGGTGTCGCTCGCCGTTTGGCTTGCCGCCGTCGCGCATGTGCGCCACGAGCATTCCGCCTATGAGACGCTGCTGGCCGAGGGCTACGACCGCGACTCGGCCCGCTTCTTCGTCATCGACGAGATCAACCGGACCCTGACGGCATGGCGCGCCACCCGGCTGCTCGATCCCGACGACACCGACGCCTAGAACCGGTAGGGGATCGCTTCGATGCGCTGATTGCCCGTGGCGTTGCTGTGCCGCGCGGCGCCGGATGGCCGGGTGACGACCGCGTGAACGGCGTAACCGCGAAAAAGCGAATCGAAGCGGAGGCTTGCGCCAAAACGTTGAGATTCCGATTCCAGCACTTCGCGCAGGCCGTCGCGCGGTGCGACGTGGAAGCGCGCCAGCCAGGCGCGCAGCATCGAGCCGAACCAGCGCGGCAGCCGCTCCTGGCCGCCGAAATCGACGATATGCAGCGAACCGCCCGGCGCCAGACATGCGAGGCCGGCGGCGACGGTGCGCTCCCAGCCCGGGATCATCGACAGCGCGTAGGAGACGAAGACGCGCTCGAATTTCTGGTGGCCGAACAGGGTTTCGGCGTCGAAATCCGTGGCGTCGGCGCGGGCGAGCCGGGCGCGCCCGCCGAGGCCCCGACGGGCGAGGGTCTTGTGCGCGGTCGCCAGCATTGCGTGCGAGATGTCGAGGCCGAACAGGCGGGCATGCGGATAGCGCCTCGCGACCTGGACGAGGTTGCGCCCGGTGCCGCAGCCCAGTTCCAGCACGCTGCCGCCGGCCGGCACCTGCAGCGCGTCGACCAGCCGGTCGCGTCCGAGCAGGTAATATTTGCGGGTCAGGTCGTAGACATGCCGCTGGAAACGGTAATTGGCATCCATCAGCGCGGCGTGATCGCCGCCGTGCGCGCCGGCCGTCATCGATCCGCGCGCACGTAGAGATGAAAACCGCCATAGATGGCGGAGCGATCACGCGCGCCGAGTTCCAGCGAGCGTTGCTTTTCGTAACGCCAATGGCCGAGCGTTTCGGCCGCGACCCGGCCGGGCAGGATCGACGGCGCGGCGGCGGTGCGGAAGATGACGCGCGCGCCGGGGGCGGCGGTGCGGGTGATTTCGGCCCACAAGGCGTTCAGTTGCCGGTCGTTCATCCAGTCCTGCGCGTCGAGCAGCACGTAGCGGTCGAGCGAGCCGGCCGGCTTGCCGGCCAGGAATTCGGTGAAATTCGCCCGGTGCACGGCGACGCGCCCGGCATGGGCGCGGATCGTGTCGTGATTTGCCTTGTCGAGATAGGCCGGCAGCACGGCTTCGCCCGGACGTGCGTAGCGACGGGCAAAAGCCTGCCAGGCGAAATAGTTCTCGGCGAGCGGAAAGTGGCAGGCGAGCTTTTCCAGCCGCGCCGCCAGCACCTCGGCCATGGTGCCGCTGCCGGCGCCGATCAGGCTGTCATATTGCGCGGGCGGAATGCCCAGGCCGAACAGCGACGCCTTTTTCGAGGTCGCCCAGCGGATCAGCGGCTTGTCGAACAGGGGGCGCAGCCGGTCGTCGAAAAAGGCTTTCTGCTGACGCGTGGTGCGCGCCGCCATGATCTCGGCCGGGTCGACGCCGTGCAGCCTGGCGACGCCGTGGCCGAGGGCGATGAACAGGCCGAGCAGGCCGGTGCGGTAGAAGTCGCGGGCAAAGACGGTGACGCGGCGCCGACCGCGCCAGTCGCGCCCTTCCCAGTAGCGGCGGCTGGCGGGGTCGAGATGCGGGGCGATGAACCGGTCATAGGCGATCGCGTTGTGGCGGTTGCCGGCGGCGCCGAAGAAACGATGGAAATCGCCGTGCGAGGGCAGGTGGGCGGCGGCCGCGAGCTTGAGACGGTTGAGCGCGACATGGGCGCGGTTGAGGTCGACGGCGTCGATACGGGCGGGCCGGCGCGTCAGATAGGCGAGCACGTTGCAGCCGCCCGACGCGATCGTCACCACCCGGTGGCGTTCGCACAATTCCATCGCATCCATGTCGATTTCGGGGTCTTCCCAGATCTGCGGATAGACCAGGCCGGAAAACAGCAGCGCGAACAGCCGCTCCGATATGCCGGCCCGGCTGAGCGCGCGATGCTGGTAGACGGCGTTGCCGATCGGGCGCGAGGCGGAAAGGCCGATTTCGGCCGAAAGGTCTGTCATGGCGCGGCTCCCGCTTTGCAAGGGCATCGACATGCGGGTAGTCGAGCGCGATGACAGCGGCGTGACAGGCAAAGACGCAGATTGCGGGTGGGGCGGTCGGGCGCGGGGCGGTCAGGCGTCGAATTCGGCGGAGCCCGCGAGCCGCCTGAGGATTTCGATCATCGCGGCGTTCCAGCCCATCGGGCCGGGCAGTTCGGTGCGGATGACACGCCCCTCGCGCTCGCCGTCGAGCTCGGCCAGCGGCGGATGGGCGGGATTGGCCACCACGACGCCGTAATCGGCGGCTTCCAGCATCTCCCGGTCCTCCTCGGCGTCGCCCAGGGCGACCAGCGGCCAATAGCGCCGGCCGTCGCGCCTTTCCACAAGCGCGCGCACGGCGTTCATGCGTCCGGCCTTGGAGCCGCCGCGCGAGACGGTCAGGAACCGGCCATGACGTTCGGCGCACAGGCCGTGCGCGGCCAGGTGCCGGCGCAAAGCGACGAGCTGGGTTTCGCTGCCGGTAAAAAGGCCCGGTTCGGAAAAGCCGCGCCGGGACGCGCGGGCGGCCCGTGCCCTGTTCAGCCCGGTCAGGGCGGCGATGCGACGGGCATCCATGTCGCCGAACCCGGCGAAACAGCCTTTCAGCCTTGCCGGCAGGGCGTCGAGACAGGCGCGAATCTCGTCGTAGCAGGCATCGGCCTCGGCAGGCCCGGCGGGGGCAGCCGGCCAGAAGACGCCGCCGCCATTTTCGACGATGGCCGGCGTATCGAGCTTGAGCTCGGCCAGGACCGGTCCGATCTCCGCCGCCGTCCTGTCGGTCGCCACCACCACCGGAACGGCGCGCGCGGCCAGGGCGGCGAGCGCCGGCAGGGCGGCATGATGGTCGCAGGTATCGGGCTCGAGAAGCGTTCCGTCCAGATCCGTAAAGACGATCATGGCTTTGGTCTAAAGCGGATTTTCTCCAGATGGAAGCCATTTGAGGTCACGGATTCTGTTCCGGCAGGCAGACGATGCGAGTGCGGCGCAGCCTGCGGGCGCGGCTTGCCGGACCCGTTCGTGTCGATCATCCTGCCGGCGGAGGTTTGCCACAATGTCCCGACATGATTTCGACCCCGCGACCGTTGCCCCCGACGGTCGCCCGCCGGCGAAGGCCCGGCTCTTCGACGGCACGCGCCAAGGACCCCATCGCGGGTCCGTGGCAGGCGAGGTTTTGGCCACGCAGGTCACCGTGCTCACCTACGGCAATGACGAACCCGGCACCGGTCCGGTGCTGCACGTCCATCCCTATGACGAGGTCTTCGTCGTCCAGCAGGGGCGGGCGCGGTTTTTCGTCGGCGAGGCGGTGATCGACGCCGAGGCCGGCGAAACCGTGCTCGGACCGGCCGGCGTGCCGCACCGCTTCGTCAATCTCGGGCCCGGACGGCTGCAGACGCTCGACATCCACCTTTCGCCGCGCTGGATCCAGACCGACCTGGAATAGGGATGGGGCCGAATTAGCCGCGGCCGAACCCGCCCGCCGTCGGGGTGGTCACGATCACCGCCTCGCCCGCCTCGATGACGGTCTGGTCGCAGGCCTTCAGCGTCTCGAGCGTGCCGTCGGCGCGGCGCACCTCGGTCCGGCCGACCTGGCCGTCGCCGCCACCGGCCGCGCCGCGCGGCGGGCTCGTGCGGTGCGAGGACAGGATCGCGCATTCCATCTCCTCCAGGAAGCGGATGGTGCGGCGGGTGCCGTCGCCGGCGTTCCATTTTCCGGTGCCGCCGGAGCCGGTGCGGATATGGAAATCCTCCAGCAGCACGGGAAACCGCAATTCCAGCACTTCGGGGTCGGTCAGGCGCGAATTGGTCATGTGGGTATGCACGCCGGAGGTGCCGTCAAAGCCGCGGCCGTCGTTCATGCGCCCGGCCGGCGAGCCCGAACAGATGGTCTCGTAATATTGGTAGGTGGCGTTGCCGAAGGTGAGATTGTTCATCGTGCCCTGGGCGTTGGCGAGCGCGCCCATGGCGCCGAACATGGCGTTGGTGACGTGCTGGGAGGTCTCGACATTGCCGGCGACGACGGCCGCCGGATAGGCCGGCCGCAGCATGCATCCCTCCGGGATGACGATGTTGACCGGCCGCAGGCAGCCGGCATTCATCGGGATCTGATCCTCGACCATGACGCGGAAGGCATAAAGCACGGCCGCGCGGGCCACCGGTTCGGGGGCGTTGAAATTGTTGTTGTGCACCGGCGAGGTGCCGGTGAAGTCGACGGTCGCCTCGCGCTTTTGCCGGTCGACGGAGATTTTCACCTTGATCAGCTGGCCGGTGTCGGTGGGATATTCGTATTCCGACACGTCGGGCAGCCGGTCGAGCACGCGGCGCACGCTTTCGGCGGCATTGTCCTGGACATGGCCCATATAGGCCTCGACCACGTCGAGCCCGAACTGGGCGACCATCTTGCCGAGCTCGGCGACGCCCTTTTCGTTGGCGGCGATCTGGGCCTTGAGATCGGCGATGTTCTGGTGCGGGTTGCGCGCCGGCCAGGCGTGGTCGGTCAAAAGCTCGTGCAGTTCCTTCTCGCGGAAGCGCCCGCGTTCCACCAGCCGGAAATTGTCGAACAACACGCCTTCCTCGTCGACAGTGGTGGCGAGCGGGGTCATCGAGCCCGGCGCGGTGCCGCCGACGTCGGCGTGGTGGCCGCGCGAGGCGGCCCAGAACAGGATTTTTTCGCCGGCCTCGTCGAAGACCGGGGTGACCACGGTGATGTCGGGCAGATGGGTGCCGCCATTATAGGGCGCGTTCAGGGCAAAAACGTCGCCCGGCGCGATGTCGCCCCGGTTCAGGCGGATGACGGTTTCGACGGAGCGGTCCATCGATCCCAGATGCACCGGCATATGCGGTGCGTTGGCCACAAGCGCGCCGTCGCGGTCGAACACCGCGCAGGAGAAATCGAGCCGTTCCTTGATGTTGACCGAGTAGGCGGTGTTCTGCAGCGTCACGCCCATCTGCTCGGCGATCGACATGAACAGGTTGTTGAACACTTCCAGCATGACCGGATCGGCCTCGGTGCCGATCGCGGCCTGGCGCGCCTTGCGCTCGACACGGCTCAGGAGAACGTGGTTGCGCGCCGTGATCTCGGCGCGCCAGCCCGGCTCCACGACGATCGTCTGGTGATCCTCGATGATCAGCGCCGGCCCGGCGAGCCGGTGTCCGGGCGCCAGATCGCCGCGCCGCACGACGCGGGCGTCGCGCCACTCGCCCTCGCTGAAGAACTGCGTCGTCTCGCCTGCGTTCGCATCGACCGCGTCGAGGCGGGCCTCGGTCTCGTCGGTGCCCTGGTCGCGCATGTCGATGCCCTCGACGCTGATCGCCTCGACGATCATCGGCTTGTCGTCGTAGACGAAGCCGAACTGGGCCTTGTGCGCGGCCTCGAAGCCGGCGACGGCGTCGGCGACCGAAAAGCTTTCGAAATCGACCGGCAGGGCGGTGTCGGTGCCGTCGTAGCGAACCTGAAGCACCGGGCGCCAGGCGATTTCGTCCTCGGCGATGCCCTGATCCGTCAGTTCGGCAAAGACCGCTTTCTTCAAGCCGCGCACGGCAAGGCGGATATCGTTCAGCGAGGCCTCGGCAAGCGGTTTCAGCAAAGCCTGCTGGCGCGAGGCGAAGACGGCGGCAAGCCCGATGCCGTAGGCCGACAGCAGGCCGGAGAACGGGTGGATCAGGACCGATTCCATGCCGAGCGCGTCGGCGACCAGGCAGGCGTGCTGGCCGCCGGCGCCGCCGAAGGAGTTGAGCAGGTAGCCGGTGACGTCGTGGCCGCGCTGGACCGAGATCTTCTTGATCGCATTGGCCATGTTCTCGACCGCGATCGTGATGAAACCTTCGGCGACCGCCTCGGGCGAGCGGCCGTCGCCGATTTCGGCGGCCATGGCCTGGAAGGCCTCGCGCACCGCCGCTGCATCGAGCGCCTGGTTCTGGCCGGGGCCGAAGATCGCCGGGAAGAAACCGGGCTGCAGCTTGCCGAGCATGACATTGGCGTCGGTGACGGCGAGCGGGCCGCCGCGCCGGTAGCAGGCGGGACCCGGATTGGCGCCGGCCGAATCCGGCCCGACCTGGAAGCGCCCGTCCTGGAAATGCAGCACGGACCCGCCGCCGGCGGCCACCGTGTGGATGCGCATCATCGGCGCGCGGATGCGCACGCCGGCGACCTCGGAATCGAACACGCGCTCATATTCGCCGTCATAGTGGGTGACGTCGGTCGAGGTGCCGCCCATGTCGAAGCCGATGGCTTTTTCGAAACCGGCGCTGCGCGCGGTCTCCACCATGCCGACCACGCCGCCGGCGGGTCCGGACAGGATCGCGTCCTTGCCCTGGAAGCGGTCGGCGGCGGTGAGGCCGCCCGACGACATCATGAACATCAGGCGCGCCGTCGCCGCGGCCTGGTCGCCGTCGGTCTCGATGTTGAGCGCGTCGGCGACCCGGCGGACATAACGCGCCAGGATCGGCGACAGATAGGCGTCGACCACGGTGGTGTCGCCGCGGCCGACCAGCTTGATCAACGGCGAAACCTGGTGGCTGACGGATATCTGCGAAAAGCCGATGCGGTGGCACAGGCTTGCCGCCATCACCTCGTGGCCGGGCGCGTTCCAGGCATGCATGAAGACGATGGCGACCGCGTCGATGCCGTCGCGGCGGGCCTGGGCGATCTCGTCCTCGACGGCGTCGAAATCCGGCACGGTCTCGACCAGCCCGTCGGCGCGCACCCGCTCGTCGACCTCGATGACTCGCTCGTAAAGCTGCTCCGGCAGGAGGATTTGCTTGGCGAAAATGTCGGGCCTGGCCTGGTAGGCGATCTTGAGCGCGTCGCGGAAACCCTTGGTGATCAGCAAAAGGACCCGGTCGCCCTTGCGCTCCAAAAGCGCGTTGGTGGCGACCGTGGTGCCCATCTTGACCTCGCCGATGCGCTGCGAGGGCACCGGCTCGCCCGCCGCGACGCCCAGCAGGTCGCGGATGCCCTGGACGGCGGCGTCGTCATAGGCTTCCGGGTTTTCCGACAAAAGCTTGCGCGCGTGCAGACCGCCCTCCGGGTCGCGGCCGACAATGTCGGTGAACGTGCCGCCGCGATCGATCCAGAAGTCCCAGGTCGCGCTCATCGGTGTCTCCACGCATTGATGGACAGTGTGATGCCGGATTTGCTATACAGCAAATCAAATGATTTTCGTCAACATTTTATAGATAAATCGAGATTGAGAGCGCGCCATGAGCGAAACCACGCCAACAATCGGGCCCGTCGTGCTGGCCTCGCATCTGGCCGAGGGCACCATGCCCGCACTGTCGGAAATGGAATTCGCGCTGACCGTGCTCACCAACGCGTTTCAGCGCTGGATGGTGCGCTGCATGGCCGCGGCCGGCGTCACCGGGCTCGCGCCGATCGACGTTCATATCCTGCACGCCGTCCATCATCGCGGCCGCGAAAAGACGCTGGCCGAACTGTGCATGGTGTTCAACATCGAGGACACGCATGTCGTGTCCTATGCGCTCAAGAAGCTGGAGAGCATGGGGCTGGTGGAAACCGGACGCCGGGCGAAGGAAAAGACCGTAACGATCACCGAGACGGGTGCGGCCGCCTGCCGACGCTATCGCGAGGTGCGCGAGGCGCTGCTGGTGTCGGGCGTGAAGGCCCTGAATACCGACGAGGACGAGGTGAGCCGGATCGCCGCGCTGATGCGTGCCCTGTCGGGACAATACGATCAGGCAGCGCGCAGCGCGGTGACCATGTAGGCCGTTTTGGCCGTTTACGGATTGTGTCCTGCCGTAAGCCGATGTGACGAAACGTTTCCTTTCGGCCGGAGTTTTTCCGGCAACGGCCTCAAGCGGCCAGGATTTCGAAGAAAGGAGCCCGTCATGAAAAAACTGATCGTCGCCACGACATCGGCCATCGCGCTGCTGGGGCTCGCGGCCTGCAGCGACAATACCGACACCACCACCACCCAGAGCGTGGAGCCCGATGTGCAGGAGACCCAGCCGATCGAGCCGGCCGATCCGAACGCGGCGCCGGCGCCGTCCGAAGAGCAGCCGGCCGACGACGGCGAAGTGCGCCCGGTCGACTAGGCTTGTACACGGCTGCAAGCCAGCCAGGCCCGACGGGAAAGCCGGCCTTGCGCCGGCTTTTCGCGTTTCGGGCTTTGGCGCGCCGCCTCCGGGGAACGCAATGGCGCCGAAACGACAGGTCGCAGTCGATCGCTCCCGCGACGGATTATCGCCGGGGGCAGCGCTCGCATTCGTCGCCGATTCACTTTAGACAGGGCCCATGTCGATCTGGGGCCGATTTGGTGAATTCATCAGCCGGGTGACGTCGGGCGCGGTCGCCGGCGTGGCCGACGTCGTGGAGGCGGTGCGCACCGCCTTCGAGGGCGATCCGGAACTGCGCCGCAAGGTGGCGTTTTCGATCGCCATGATCGCGCTGTCGGCCAAGATGGCCAAGGCCGACGGCATCGTCACCCAGGACGAGGTGCGTGCCTTCCACGAGATTTTTGCCGTGCCGCGCGAGCAGGAACGCAATGTCGCGCGCCTCTACGATCTCGCCACCGCCGACACCGCCGGGTTCGAGGCCTATGCCGAACGCATGGCGCGGCTGTGCGGTTCGGGCGAACGCAATTGCCGCATGCTGGAGGATATTCTCGACGGGCTGTTCCACATCGCCAAGGCCGATGGCTATCTGCACGAGCGCGAGGTCGCGTTCCTGCATCGGGTCGCGGAGATCTTTGCGATCGACGCGCGGCGCTTCGACGGTATTCTCGCCCGCCACGCCGTGCGGCCGGCCGACGACCCCTACGCGGTCCTGGGTGTGACGCGCGACACGCCGTTCGAGGCGGTGCGCCGGCGCTACCGCGAACTGGTGGCCGAAAACCATCCCGACCGGCTAATCGCGCGTGGCGTGCCGGAGGAGTTTTTGGCGATCGCCAACGATCGCGCCGCCGCCATCAACGCCGCCTACGAGGCGATCGAGCGCGGCCGCGTTTCGGCATGAGCGGCTTTGCCGCCGACCACCAGGGCGCGCGGGTCAGGCCGTCGCCCAATCATGGCGAACGCCGGGGCGTCGCCGGACCCGACATGATCGTGCTGCACTATACCGGGATGGAGAGCGGGCAGGGGGCCGAGGACTGGCTATGCGACCCGCAAAGCGGGGTGTCGTCGCATTATCTCGTCCATGAGGACGGTGCCGTGGTGCAGATGGTGGCGGAGGCCGCGCGCGCCTGGCATGCCGGCAAGAGCTTCTGGCAGGGCGAGACCGACATCAATTCGCGCTCGGTCGGGATCGAAATCGTCAATCCGGGCCATGTTCTGGGGTACAGGGCCTTTCCGGACGCCCAGATCGAGGCGGTGATCGCGCTGTGCCGCGATGTTGCAGTGCGGCATGCGGTCGCGCCGGCGCGGGTTCTGGCGCATTCGGACGTGGCGCCGGGACGCAAGATCGACCCAGGCGAGAAATTTCCCTGGGCGCGGTTGCACGCCGCCGGGATCGGTCATCTGGTGACGCCCGCGCCCGAGACGGCGGGGCCGGTTCTGGGACCGGGCGACAGCGGTCCGTCGGTCGTGCGCTTGCGAAGCGATCTCGCAAGATACGGCTATCTTGTTGAAATCGATGATCTTTTCGACGAGTGGACCGGGACGGTGGTCGCGGCCTTTCAAAGGCATTTCCGCCCGGCGCGGGTCGACGGCCGCGCCGATCCGGCGACCGTCACAACATTGACCCGGCTTCTGGAGGCGTCCCCCGCTTGACGCTGCGTAAGCGGATCGCTTCCTCTATCTTCTTGTAACACAAAGAGAAAAAAGTTGAGCTTGACGGCCATTTTTGCCGCCCAATCCGGCGGCATCTGGCGGTTTCGCACTCGTTCCGGGTCCTTTGTGTGTGGATCCGGGAGCGTATCGGAAAACCGCCGTCCCCGAACGCGGACGCCAAGCCAGAGACCCAAGACAACATGAAGAAACGAAGCCTGATTTCGGCGATGCTCGTCGCCGGACTGACGATGCCTGTCGCCCATGCCCAGGAGCAGCCGACGAGCCTTCATCCCGCCAACCTCGAAAAGGTCTTTACCAAAACCGACGCGAAGGCCGAGCGGGCCGGCAAGGCCAAGTCCGCCGACGCGTCGAAGTCGGCCGCGGCGGCGCGCGATGGCAAGGTCCGCTATGCGACCAGCTATGCCAAGGCCGAGGCGGAGCGCGCGGCAAGCCGGGCAATCGACAAGATGACGACCGGTGCGATCGAACGCGGCGAGGCGAAGAATTTCGCGCGCAGCAGCGACAAGGTGAAGGCCAGGCGGAAACCCGCCGAGGCCAGCCAGACGGCCAAGGTCGGCAAGACCGCCAAGACCGTTAAGGCCACAAAGGGCGGCAAGGGCGGTTACCACGGCATCATCGCCCGTTATGCCTCCAGCTACGGTGTGCCCGTCAGCCTGGCGCGGGCCGTGGTGCGGGTGGAAAGCAATTTCCGGGCGAACGCGCGCGGCAAGGCCGGTGAGATCGGGCTGATGCAGATCAAGCCGGCCACGGCGCGCATGATGGGGTATCGCGGTTCGACCAAGGGGCTGTTCAATCCCGAGACCAACATCAAATACGGCATGAAATATCTCGCCAAGGCGCACAAGCTCGGCGGCGGCTCCACCTGCGGAACGATCCTGAAATACAATGCCGGCCACGGCGCCAAGCGCATGAACCGCATTTCGGCGGCCTATTGCAGCAAGGTCAAGCGGCATCTGGGCGGCTGACCCGCCGGCCGTGCGGGTGTCGCAACGGGCGTGACCCGTGCCGCAAGAAATGCGGCGCGGGGCTTGCGTTTTCGCCCGCCGATGCCTTTATGCGTTCTGCCAGTCGGCCGGGCGGCCGCGCGCGCAAGCGCCGAAAGGCGGCGTGCGAGGAAAGTCCGGGCTCCATGGAAACACGGTGCCGGCTAATGGCCGGCGGGGGCGACCCCAGGGAAAGCGCCACAGAAAGCAAACCGCCCCGCCTGCAAACCGGTCGCCGCGCACAGGCCGCGCGGACCGGTTCGTTGGCGGGGCAAGGGTGAAAGGGTGGGGTAAGAGCCCACCGCGCTGCTGGTAACAGCAGCGGCACGGCAAGCCCCACCGGGAGCAAAACCGAATAGGGACGGTGCGGGAGGCGACTCCCGGGCAGTTTCCGGCCCAGCCGTCCGGGTTGGTTGCAAGAGGCGGGCGGCAACGTCCGTCCCAGATGAATGGCCGCCACGTTCCGGCGCCCTCGGGGGCCGGGGCCATACAGAACCCGGCTTATAGGCCGACTGGCATTTTTCTCGTGTTTGCGGGCGGTTGCCCGCATTCCATAACATGTCGATTCACGTTGTTGCGTGCGTGATTCAGCGTCCTCGCGCACCGAATCACGCGCGTCCGGCAACCCCGTCTTGACGTCAGGCCGCGAGCGCCGCGGCGATCGCCTTCCACAGTTCTTCCGTCGGTTCGCAGCCGACCGAAAGCCGCACGAAGCCCGGATCGACGGCATCGCCCCAGCGCGCACGCCGTTCGGCGGAGGTATGGACCCCGCCGAACGAGGTCGCCGGCTGGATGAGCGTACAGCGCTCTATGAAGGTTTCGGCCTCCTCCGCGGAGGCGAGGGTGAGGCCGATCAGGAAGCCGAAGCGCTGCATCTGGCGCGCGGCGAGCGCGTGGCCGGGATCGTCCTTCAGGCCGGGATAGCGCAGCGCACGCACGCGCGGGTGCTCCCGCAGCCGCGTGGCGATCAGCTCGGCCGAATTGCACATGCGCTCGAAGCGCACCTCCAGCGTCTCCAGGCCGCGATGCACCAGCCAGGCCTCGAACGGGCCGGGTATGCCGCCGGCGAGCTTGCGCCAGTCGCGCACCGACGCGACAATCGTCTCGTTGCGGCTTGCCACATGGCCGAACAGCGCGTCGGAATGGCCGTTGGGCGCCTTGGTGTCGGCGGCGACGACGACGTCGACGCCGAGGTCGAGCGGACGCTGCCCGTATGGGGTCATGGTGGTGTTGTCGGCCACGACCAGCGCGCCGGCCGCCCGTGCCCTGGCAGCGACGGCGGCGATGTCGCAGAGATCGAGACCGGGATTGGCTGGCGTCTCGATGAAGACCAGCCGATAGCCGTCGAAACCGCCGTCGAGAAAGCCGGCGGTCGGACGGGTGTCGAAGCCGATCCCCATCGGCGCCAGAAAACGCTCGGCCAGAACGCGGACCGTGTAATAGCCGTCGGCCGGCAACAGCACGCGCTCGCCGGTTTTCAGCAGCGAAAACAGCACCGCCGAGATCGCGGCCATGCCGGAGGGGAAGGCGAGCGCCGGCGCGTCCTCCAGATGACCCAGCAGCTTTTCCACGCCGTCCCAGGTCGGGTTGGCGAAGCGGCCGTACTGGCTGACGCCGGCCGGGTCGCCGGGCAGGTGGAACATCGCCGCCATTGTGAGCGGCAGCGGCACCGGGTCGCCTTTTTCCAGGCCCTCGCGGCGCAGATGGGCCAGGCGGGCGGCGCGGTCGCTGGAACTGTCGGTCATGCTGTCTTGCCTTTTTGTAGGGGCGACGGGGCAACGAAAGCGCGTGAAGCCGTAGGCGGTTTCGGCCGCGGAGGCCCCGAAACAGGGCCCTAACCCTTCGTTAGGCTTAATGGAGCATAAATCGGGCATCGCGGCGAGGTGCGCGCGAGATCGCTTCGGTGAGAAGGGAAGCTGGCATAATCCCATTGACGCCCATATTGGCCCATGATATCCCAAAAGCACATTCCGAATTTCGTTCCAGTGGCGAGTGAAGCGTCTTTTCATCCGGCCGTCGCGGCGGCGGGTGCGGGGATGTTTGCCGTTGGGCATGAATCGGGCGGGGGGCGCCGGAGACCGTGTTTCGGCGCGGAAAAAAGAATGAAGGAATTGGCGGCGTCGACGGCGTCCGTGTCGCGTGATGGATCGTTTCCTTTCCAGTGCAGTCAACCGGATCGACGCCAAGGGCAGAGTGTCGGTGCCAGCGCATTTTCGCGCTGTGCTGCAAAAGAAGGGATTTGCCGAACTCTACGCGCTGCGTGCGCTCGACATTCCGGCCCTGGACGTGGGCGGGCTCGATCTGCTGGACCGCTACGAGGCGCGGATCGAGCAGGAAGACCCGTTTCTGCAGACCGCGGACGACATGTCCTTCTTCTGCCACGGCGACGGGGCCTTTTTGAAGATCGACCGCGAGGGGCGCATCATGGTGAGCGATTTCATGCGCGAGCATACCGGCATCGACGCGGATGTCGCCTTTGTCGGACGGGGGCATTTTTTTCAGATCTGGCAGCCGGAGCGCTTGAAGGCCTACGGGGCGGAGGTGCGCGCGCGGCTTGCGAAACTGCGTCAGTCCGCGGTTCGGGGGCGACCGGGCGAGGACCGGGAATGATGGCGGGCCCCGGCGGCCGCGAGGACGCCGGTGGCGGACCGGCCCGCCACATTCCCGTCCTGCTCGACGCGGTGATCGCCGCCCTGCGTCCGCAACGCGACGCGCTTGTCGTCGACGGCACGTTCGGCGCCGGCGGCTATACGCGCGCCCTGATCGAGGCCGGCGCCAGGGTGATCGGCATCGACCGCGACCCGGACGCGATCCGTCACGGCGCGGCTCTCGTCCAGGCGTCCGGCGGCCGGCTGCGGCTCGTAGAGGGTCGTTTTTCCGAACTCGACAGGCTTGCCGGCGAGCCGGTCGACGGCGTCGTGCTCGATATCGGCGTTTCCTCCATGCAGCTCGACCAGGCCGAGCGCGGCTTTTCCTTCCGCCGCGACGGCCCGCTCGACATGCGCATGGAGCGCTCCGGACCGTCCGCCGCCGACATCGTCAACAGTTTCAAGCCCGGCGACCTGGCGCGGATTTTCGGGATTCTTGGCGAGGAGCGCCATGCCGGACGGATCGCGCGCCTGATCGAGCGCCGGCGGGTCCAAAAACCCTTCACGCGCACGCGTGATCTCGCCGATGCGATCGAGGCGCTGGTCGGCCGCCACCCCAAGGACAAGATCCACCCCGCGACCCGCTGTTTCCAGGGGCTGCGGATTTTCGTCAATGACGAACTCGGCGAGCTGGCCCGGGCCTTGTTCGCCGCCGAGCGGGCGCTGCGTCCGGGCGGCCGGCTTGCGGTCGTGACCTTCCATTCGCTGGAAGACCGGATCGTGAAGCGTTTCCTGGCCGACCGCTCCGGCGCGGCCGGCGGTTCGCGCCACCTGCCCGAACCGGCCGCCAAGATCGCCACCTTCGACAAGCCGGACCGCATGATCGCGGCCTCCGACGCGGAGGCCGCGGCCAATCCGCGGGCGCGCTCGGCCAAATTGCGTGCCGCCACGCGGCTCGACGCACAAGCCGGCGCGGCGGATTTCACCCTGTTCGGCTTGCCGAAGCTGCCGGCGCCCGGCCACGGCGCGGAAAGGAGCTAGCGTGTTTCGCACGACCGACATGGTTTTGATCGCGGTCATGATCTCGGCGGCCGCCTTCACCTACAAAACCAAGCACGAGGCCGAAAACCAGTTGGACGCCCTGCGCAAGATCGAGGCGCGGCTTCGCCTGGAGCGGGAGACCATCGATCTCCTGAAGGCCGATTGGAGCCTGCTCACGCAACCCTCGCGCCTGCAAAAGCTGGCGGAAACCTATCGCGAAGAGCTCGCGCTCGAGCCGGTCGAACCCTACCAGATCGCCGGTCCGGCGGAGCTTCCCGAACGGCCGGCCGAGCCCGAACCCGACCCGTCGACGACCGCCGGCGCGGCCGGGCAGGCGGGCGCGGACGGGATCGTCACCGGGAGCACCGAACCATGAGGGGCATGCCCGGTCTCGGCAACATTCTGGCCCGTTTCGCAAAACGCGGCGGCGAGGGACGCCCCGGCGGCTCCATCGTGGTCGAGGGCGCGCGCAAATCCAGCGGCGGGCGCTCGCGCTCGCGCGTCATCATGGCGATGGGGGTGTTTTTCGCCCTTTACGGCGCGATCGCCGGCCGATTGGTCTATCTCGGCCTGCAGGACGTGGAGGTGACCTATGTGCCGGGTGCCGACCGCTTGCTGGCCGCGCGCCCCGACATTGTCGACCGCAACGGCCAGGTGCTGGCGACCGACATCAAGTCCGCCTCGCTCTACGCCGAGCCGCGCCGCATCGTCGATGCGGACGAGGCGGTTGAGCGTCTGGCCACGGTGCTGCCGTCGCTCGACTACGAACGCACCTATTCCAGGCTCAAGAGCGGCGCCGGCTTTGCCTGGCTCAAGCGCGAGATCACGCCCAAGCAGCAGAACGAGATCCTGCAGCTCGGCATTCCCGGCATCGGTTTCCGCCCTGAAAAGCGCCGCTTCTATCCGGGCGGGCCGACCGCCTCGCATATTCTGGGCCTGGTCAATGTCGACAATCAGGGCATCGCCGGCATCGAGAAATATGTCGACGATCAGGGGCTGGCGGATCTGCGCGCGGCCGGGCTGGTGAGCGATGCCGCGCTGGCGCCGGTGCAATTGTCGATCGACCTGCGCGTGCAGCATATCGTGCGCGACGAACTGGCCGGCGCGATGGAGCGCTATCAGGCGATCGCGGCCGGCGCGGTCGTGCTCAACGCCAAGACCGGCGAGGTGGTGGCGATGGCCTCGCTGCCGGACTTCGATCCCAACAATCCGGTCACCGCGCACCAGAAGGACCGGCTGAACCGGATGACGGCCGGCGTGTTCGAGATGGGCTCGACGATCAAGAGCTTCACCACCGCGATGGTGCTCGATTCCGGCAAGGCGACGCTTGAAAGCCGCTTCGACGCCACCCGCCCGCTGAGGATCGGCGGTTTCACCATCCGCGACTTCCACGGCAAGGGGCGCGTGCTGACGGTGCCGGAAGTGTTCATCTATTCCTCCAACATCGCTTCCGGCCGCATGGCCGAGGCCGTGGGCATCGAGGGGCACAGGGCGTTCCTGAAGCGCATCGGCCTGCTGGACCGCATGCAAACCGAACTGCCTGAAATCGCGACCCCGACCGAGCCGGCGACGTGGAAACGGATCAATTCGATCACGATCTCCTTCGGGCACGGCATGTCGACGACGCCGCTGCAGACCGCGGTCGGCGCGGCCGCGCTGATGAATGGCGGCAAGCTGATCCCGCCGACCTTCCTGCCGCGCACCGAGGCCGAGGCGACCGCGATCGCCGAGCAGGTGCTTGCGCCCGAAACCAGTGCCGCGATGCGTTATCTCTATCGTCTCAACGCGGAAAAGGGTTCTGGCCGGCGCGCCGAAGTGCCCGGCTACCGGGTCGGCGGCAAGACCGGCACGGCCGAGAAAGTGGTCAATGGCCGCTATTCCAGCAGCAAGCGCTTCAATGCCTTCCTGGCCGCGCTGCCGATGGAGGACCCGCAATATATCGTGCTGTCGATCGTCGACGAACCCCAGCCGGAGCGGCCCGGAATCGGCGCGACGGCCGGCCTCA
The DNA here is from genome assembly GCF_003015025.1 of Nitratireductor sp. StC3. Lineage (NCBI taxonomy): Bacteria > Pseudomonadati > Pseudomonadota > Alphaproteobacteria > Hyphomicrobiales > Phyllobacteriaceae > Nitratireductor > Nitratireductor sp. StC3. Next base: position 127,595 of record NZ_PYBP01000005.1, read on the forward strand.
ATGCGGCCCCGGTTGTGGCCAATATCATCCGCCGCGCGGCGCCGCTTCTTGGCGTGAAGCCGGATTTCGGCCAAGAAGACGCCGCAACGCTGGTCTCGCACCAATGATTCTGCGCCGGTCAGACCCGGCGGCAGCCACACGGATTTACATGAAGCTCAGCGACCTTGCCGATCTCTTCCCCGACAACACCGTGCCGAGCGGCGGGGTCGCGCTCGCCGGGCTTAGCTCGGATTCGCGGGCGGTCGGCCCCGGCTTTCTGTTCGCCGCGCTGAAAGGCGTGAAGACGGACGGGATGGCCTATGCGCGCCAGGCCGCCCAGGCGGGCGCGGTCGCCATCCTGGCCGGGCCGGACGCGGATGCGGCGGATCTCGACATACCGGTTCTTCGCGTCTCCGACCCGCGCCGCACGCTGGCGCTGGCGGCGGCGCGCTTTTATGCCGGCCAGCCCGAAACCATGGTCGCGGTGACGGGCACGGCCGGCAAGACCTCCGTCGCCTCCTTCGTGCGCCAGATCTGGGAGCGCACCGGCCAAAAGGCCGCCAGCATCGGCACCACCGGGCTGAGCGCGCCCGGCCGCGAGGAATACGGATCGCTGACCACGCCGGACCCGGTGGCGCTGCAGAAATTGTTGCGCGAACTGGCCGATGCCGGCGTCACCCATGCCGCGATGGAAGCCTCCAGCCACGGGCTCGACCAGCGCCGCCTCGACGGGGTGCGGCTTGCCGCGGCCGCGTTCACCAATCTGGGGCGCGACCATCTCGACTACCACCCGACGCTCGAAGACTATCACCGCGCCAAGATGCGCCTGTTCGACACGCTGTTGCCGAAGGGCGCGCCGGCGATCGTGTTCGCCGACGATCCCTGGTCGGCGGCCACCATCGAGGCGGCCGAACGCGCCGGCTGCAAGGTGTTGACCGTCGGCCGCCGCGGCAAATTCATGAGCCTGAAGCGCGTCGAGCACGAGCGCCAGCGCCAGCGTGCCGAAATCGAGGCGGACGGCAAGATTCACGAGATCGTGCTGCCGCTCGCCGGCGATTTCCAGATCGCAAACGCGCTGGTGGCCGCCGGGCTGGCGGTCGCAACGGGCACGCAGACCGAGGCCGCGCTGCGGGCGCTGGAAGATTTGCGCGGCGCCTCGGGCCGGCTCGAACTGGTCGGCCAGACCGGTGCCGGCGCGCCGGTCTATGTCGACTACGCCCACAAGCCCGAGGCGCTCGAAAACGCGCTTTCCGCGGTGCGGCCGTTCACCACCGGCCGGGTGGTGGTCGTGTTCGGCTGCGGCGGCGACCGCGACCGCGGCAAGCGGCCGATCATGGGCGCGATCGCGACGCGGCTCGCCGACGTGACGATCGTGACCGACGACAATCCGCGCAGCGAGGTGCCGGCCGAAATCCGCGCCGAAATCCTCGCCGACGCGCCGGGCGCGGTCGAGATCGGCGACCGGCGCGAGGCGATCCGCACGGCGGTCTCGATGCTGCGTGCCGGCGACACGCTGGTGGTGGCCGGCAAGGGACACGAGGAGGGACAGACGATCGGCGAGGTGACCCATCCGTTCTCCGATCACGCCGAACTCCGCAAGGCATTGGCGGAGCAGCGGACATGAGCGAATTGTGGACGGCGGAGGCGATGGTCGCGGCCATGGAAGGCCGCCCGTTCGGGCAGTTGCCCAAATCGGTTTCCGGCGTTTCGATCGATACGCGCACGCTCAATCCGGGCGAGGCGTTTTTCGCCATCAAGGGCGAGACCTTCGACGGCCACGATTTCGCGACCGCGGCGGTTGCCGCCGGCGCGGCGCTGCTTGTGGTCTCCGAAGGGCGCCTGCCGGGGCTCGGTCGGCTGACCTGTCCGATGATCGTCGTCGACGACGTGCTCATCGCGCTGGAACGGCTGGCAGAAGCCAGCCGCCGGCGCTCGAAGGCCAAAATCATCGCCGTCACCGGCTCGGCCGGCAAGACCACGACCAAGGAAGCGCTCAGGCGCGCGCTTTCCGGTTCGGGCACGGTGCACGCGGCGGAACGCTCCTTCAACAATCATTGGGGCGTGCCGCTGACCCTGGCGCGTATGCCCGCGGACACCGATTTCGGCGTGTTCGAGATCGGCATGAACCATGCCGGCGAAATCCGCCCGCTGGTCAAGCTGGTGCGCCCGCATGTGGCGATCGTCACCCTTATCGCGGCCGCGCATCTCGGCCATTTCCATTCGCTCGACGACATCGCCCGCGCCAAGGCCGAGATTTTCGAGGGGCTGGAGCCGGACGGCCATGCGCTGATCAACCGCGACGACGCGCGCTGGCGCATCCTGCGAAAGGCCGCCAAGGATGCCGGCGTCAAGCATATTCATGGCTTCGGCGAGCATGCCCGCGCCACCTACAGGCTGGTCCAGGCGGTTCTGAAACCCGATCATTCGAGCATCACCGCGCGGATCGGCGGCAGCGAAATCGTGGCGCGGATCGGCGCGCCTGGCCGGCATATGGTGCAAAACGCGCTCGCGGTGCTGGGCGCGGCGCATCTGGTCGGCGCCGATGTTGCCAAGGCGGCCGGCGCGCTCGGCACCTTCCAGGCGGAAAAGGGCCGCGGCGCGCGCCATGTGCTTGCCCATCCCGACGGGCCGGTCACGCTGATCGACGAAAGCTACAACGCCAACCCGGCCTCGATGAAGGCGGCGATCGCGCTGCTTGCCGGCACGCAGACCGGCCAGGACGGACGCCGGATCGCGGTTCTGGGCGACATGCTCGAACTCGGCGCGCATTCGGCCGGGGAACATGCCGGGCTCGCCGAGGCGATCCTGGAGGCCGGGATCGACCGGGTCTATCTGGCCGGCGAGGCGATGGCGGCCCTGCGCGACGCGCTTGCACAGCATGTCGCGGTCGACTATCGCCCGACGCGCGAGGAATTGCAGCCGGTGCTGGTCGCCGGGGTCGGGGGCGGCGACGCGGTGATGGTCAAATCGTCGCTTCGGCTCGGCTTTGCCGGGCTGGTCGACGCGCTTTTGGAAAAATATCCTCCGCAACAGACTTCGACCGCGGCGGACGAGGGGTGAAGAGGGGGATTTCCAGCACATGCTCACCTTGCTGGTAAGTGCGGCCGACCAGTTCTCGGTCTTCAACGTCTTTCGCTACATCACCTTCCGCACGGGAGGCGCGCTGATCACCTCGGCGCTGATCGTGTTCATGTTCGGACCGGTGATCATCAACTCGCTGCGCGTGCGCCAGGGCCGCGGCCAGCCGATCCGCGCCGACGGGCCGCAGACCCATTTCAAGAAGGCGGGCACGCCGACCATGGGCGGCCTGATGATCATGACCGGCATCATCTGCTCGTCGCTTTTGTGGGCAAATCTGTCGAGCGTCTATGTGTGGACCGTGCTCCTGGTCACGCTGCTGTTCGGCGCGATCGGCTTTTACGACGACTACATGAAGGTGACGAAGCAGTCGCATCTCGGCATATCGGGCAAAGTGCGGCTCCTGGCGGAATTCCTGATCGCCGGCACCGCGGCCTGGATCATCATGCGAAACGGCCAGGCGCCGTTCTCCTCATCGCTCACCTTTCCCTTCTTCAAGGACCTGATCATCAATCTGGGCATCTTTTTCGTGCCGTTCGCCGCCTTCGTCATCGTCGGGGCCGGCAACGCGGTCAATCTCACCGACGGTCTCGACGGGCTCGCCATCGTGCCGGTGATGATCGCGGCCTCGTCCTTCGGCGTCATCGCCTATCTGTCCGGCAACGCGGTCTTCGCCGACTATCTGCAGATCCATTTCGTGCCGGGCACGGGCGAGCTGGCCGTGGTGCTGGGGGCCGTCATCGGCGCCGGGCTCGGGTTTTTGTGGTTCAACGCGCCGCCGGCCGCCATCTTCATGGGCGATACCGGCTCGCTGGCGCTGGGCGGCCTGATCGGCACGATCGCGATCGCCACCAAACACGAGATCGTGCTGGCGATCATCGGCGGGCTGTTCGTGATGGAGGCGCTGTCGGTCATCATCCAGGTGGCGGTGTTCAAGATGACGGGCAAGCGCGTCTTCCTGATGGCGCCGATCCACCATCATTTCGAGAAGATGGGCTGGACGGAAAGCCAGATCGTGATCCGCTTCTGGATCATCGCGGTCATCCTGGCGCTGATCGGCCTATCGACGCTGAAGCTGAGATAGAGATGATCGCAGCGTGCAGTTTCAACGGCAAGACCGTCGCCCTGTTCGGGCTCGGCGGGTCGGGCATCGCCACGGCGGCCGCGCTCGCCGCCGGCGGGGCGCGGGTGATCGCCTGGGACGACAATCCCGAAAGCGTGGCGCGGGCCGGGCGCGAGGCGATCGCCACGCAGGACCTGCGCGCCATCGACTGGAGCGGCGTTGCCTCGCTGGTTCTGTCGCCGGGCGTGCCCCTGACCCATCCCAAGCCGCACTGGAGCGTGGAGCTGGCGCGGGCTGCCGATGCCGAGATCATCGGCGATGTCGAACTGTTTTCGCGCGAGCGCGCCGCACGCGCGCCCGACGCGCCGTTCATCGCGATCACCGGCACAAACGGGAAATCGACCACGACCGCGCTGATCGGGCATATCCTGACCCATAGCGGTCGCGATGCGCAGATCGGCGGCAATATCGGGCGCGCGGTGATGACGCTCGATCCGCCGGCCGCCGGCCGCTCCTACGTGGTGGAATGTTCGTCCTTTCAGATCGACCTGGCGCCCTCGATCCGGCCGACCGCCGGCATCCTGCTCAATCTTTCGCCCGACCATCTCGACCGCCACGGCACCATGCAGCATTACGCCGCGATCAAGCAGCGGCTGGTCGCCGGCAGCGATCTGGCGATCGTCGGCGTCGACGACGTGTGGGGCGCGCAGATCGCCGACCGGCGCGAACAGACCGGCGCCGAGCTGGTTCGTATCTCCAAGCGCCTGGCGCTCGCCAACGGGCTGTTTGCCGAAGGCACGGAACTGAAGCAGGCCCGCGAAGGCAAGGTGCGCCGGCTCGCCTCGCTGGCCGGAATCGGTGCGCTGCGCGGTCAGCACAACGCCCAGAACGCGCTCGCCGCGATCGCCGCCTGCCGCAAGATCGGCGTCTGCGACGCCGACATCCAGGCGGGGCTTGCGAGCTTCCCCGGCCTGGTCCACCGCATGGAGCAGGTGGCGCGGCGCGGACATGTGCTGTTCGTCAACGATTCCAAGGCCACCAATGCCGATGCCGCGGCCCCTGCGCTGTCGAGCTATCCGCGCATCTACTGGATTGCCGGCGGGCTCGCCAAGGAGGGCGGCATCGAGCCGCTGCGCGGCCTGTTTCCGCGCATCGCCAAGGCGTATCTGATCGGCGAGGCGGCGCCGGCCTTTTCGGCGACGCTGGGCGACATGGTGCCCTACGAAATCGCCGGCACGCTCGAGGCCGCGGTCGCCCATGCGGCCGCCGACGCGCAGAACGACCCGGCCGGCGAGGCGGTTGTGCTGTTATCCCCGGCTTGCGCAAGCTTCGATCAGTATAGGAATTTCGAGGTGCGCGGCGACGCCTTCAAGGCTGCCGTGCGCGGCCTTGCCAATATCGAACCGATCGGAGGGACAAGCTGATGGTCAGTCGTGTCGACAAAGGGCCGGTCGCCAATTGGTGGTGGACGGTCGATCGCTGGTTTCTGGCCGCCTTTTTAAGCCTGATGGTGCTCGGCGTCGTGTTGTCCTTCGCGGCCAGCCCGGCAGTGGCCGAGCGCATCGGCCTGTCGGAATTCCATTTCGTGGAACGCCAGATCATCTTCATGCTGCCGGCGGTCGGCGCCATGCTCGCAGTCTCCTTCCTGTCGCCGCGCAACATCCGCAGGCTGGCGCTGGTCATGCTGGCCGGGTCGCTGGTCGCGATGGTGCTGGTGCTTTTCGTCGGGGTCGAGGTCAAGGGCGCGCGGCGCTGGATCTCGCTTCTGGGCGTCTCCGTCCAGCCGTCGGAATTTCTCAAGCCGGCCTTCGTGGTGATCTGCGCGTGGCTGTTTGCCGAACATGCGCGCCAGCCCGACATTCCCGGCAATCTCTTCGCCATCATCCTTCTGGGCCTGGCGCTGGCATTGCTTGTCGCCCAGCCCGATCTCGGCCAGACCATGCTGGTGCTGGGCACCTGGGGGGCGATGTTTTTCCTGGCCGGCATGCCGTGGCTGTGGATCGCCGTGCTCGGCGGTCTCGGCGCGGCCGGCGCAGTCGCCGCCTATTCGATCTTCCCGCATGTCGCCGACCGCATCGACCGCTTCGTCACCGGCGAGGGCGACACGTTTCAGGTCGATACCGGGCGCGAGGCGATCATCCGCGGCGGCTGGTGGGGCGAGGGCCCCGGCGAGGGCACCGTCAAGCGCATTTTGCCCGACAGCCACACCGACTTCATCTTCGCCGTGGCGGCGGAGGAGTTCGGCATCGTTTTATGCTTCATCATCGTCGGCCTGTTCGCCTTCGTCGTGCTGCGCGGCCTGCGCTCGGCGCTGCGCGAGGAGGACGATTTCGTCCGCTACGCCGTCTGCGGGCTGGTCGTGCTTTTGGGCTTCCAGTCGGTCATCAACATTTCCGTCAATCTCCAGCTGATGCCGGCCAAGGGCATGACGCTGCCGTTCATCTCCTATGGCGGTTCCTCGCTGATCGCGATGGCGATCTCGATGGGCATGGTGCTGGCGCTGACGCGACGCCGGCCGGAACGGCGCAAGACGTCGGATTTCCCGTTCGCGCCCGGCAGCGCCTTCGCGGCCAAGTAAGATGAGCCGCGGAACCATCCTGCTGTCGGCCGGGGGCACCGGCGGCCATCTGTTTCCGGCCGAGGCGCTGGCGCACGCGCTCAAGGCGCGCGGCTGGAGCGTGCATCTGGCCAGCGACGACCGCGCCGCCCGTTATGCCGGCTCCTTTCCCGCCGACGGTCATCACGTGATCACCTCGGCCACGATCGGCTCGCGCAATCCGCTCGCGGTCGCGCGCGCGTTCTGGGCGCTGTGGCGCGGCTATCGCGAGGCGTCGGCGCTGCTGCAGCGGCTGAAGCCGAAGGCGGTGGTCGGCTTCGGCGGCTATCCGACCCTGCCGCCCGTCTTCGCCGCGACCCGGCGCGGCATCCCCACCCTGATCCACGAACAGAACGCGGTGATGGGACGGGCCAACCGGGCGCTGTCGACCCGTGTGACCGCCATCGCCGGCGGGTTTTTGAAGGCCGAGGGGGCGCTGGCCGGCCGGATCGTTGAGACCGGCAACCCCGTGCGCCCGGCCGTGATCGAGGCCGCCGCCACGACGTACCGGCCGCCGGCGCCCGATGCGCCGTTCGCGCTTCTGGTGTTCGGCGGCAGCCAGGGCGCGCAGTTTTTCTCGCAAGCCGTGCCGCCGGCCATCGCGGCCCTGCCCGACGAGGCGCGCCGGCGCCTGCGCGTCACCCAGCAGGCCCGGCCGGAAGACGAGGCGGCGGTGCGCGCGGCCTATGAGGCGATGGGCGTTGCGGCCGAGATATCGCCGTTCTTCACCGACATGGCGGCGCGAATCGCGCGCGCGCATCTGGTGATCGCGCGCGCCGGCGCGTCGACCGTGTCAGAAATCGCGGCGATCGGGCGCCCGGCGCTGCTGGTGCCTTATCCGTATGCGCTCGATCACGACCAGGCGGCCAACGCCGCCGCGCTGGAGGCGGCCGGCGGGGCGGAAGTCCATGCCCAGGCGACGCTGACGCCGCAGACACTGCGCGACCTCCTCGACGGCTTGATGCGCGATCCCGCGAGACTGGGCGCCATCGCGGCGGCCGCCAGGACGGCCGGCAAGCCGGATGCGACCCGGTTGCTCGCCGACTTGACGGACGTTATTGCGTCGGGTCTGTCGGTTGACGCATTCAAGCAAGGAGTCCGATCATGAAGATGCCCGAGACGATCGGCCTGGTTCATTTCGTCGGCATCGGCGGCATCGGCATGAGCGGCATCGCCGAGGCGCTCGACAATCTCGGTTACGAGGTGCAGGGCTCCGACCAGTCCGACAACGCCAATGTGCAGCGGCTGCGCGACAAGGGCATCCGCGTTTTCGTCGGCCACGACGCGGCCAATCTCGGGGAGGCCGAGGTGGTGGTGGTGTCGACGGCGATCAAGAAGGACAATCCCGAGCTCGCCGCCGCGCGCGAACGCCTCCTGCCGGTGGTCCGGCGCGCCGAGATGCTGGCCGAACTGATGCGCTTCCGCCAGGCGGTGGCCATCGGCGGCACCCATGGCAAGACCACAACGACATCGATGGTGGCCACGCTGCTCGATGCCGGCGGACTCGATCCGACGGTGATCAATGGCGGCATCATCAACGCCTACGGCACCAATGCGCGTATGGGCGAAGGCGATTGGATGGTGGTCGAGGCCGACGAGAGCGACGGCACCTTCTTGAAGCTGCCGGCCGAGATCGCGGTGGTGACCAATATCGATCCCGAGCATCTCGACCATTACGGCAGTTTCGACGGCGTGCGCGAGGCGTTCCGCCAATTCGTCGAAAACGTGCCGTTTTACGGGTTCGGCGTGATGTGTATCGACCATCCCGAGGTGCAGGCGCTGGTTTCGCGCATCGAGGACCGGCGCGTCATCACCTATGGCGGCAATCCGCAGGCCGCCGTTCGGTTCGAAAATGTCAGCACGGAGGGAACCCATTCCCTGTTCGACATCGTCGTGCGCGACCGCAAGACCGGTCAGGTCAGCGACATTCGCGGCCTGCGCCTGCCGATGCCCGGCCGTCACAATGTCGCCAACGCGACGGCGGCGATCGCGGTGGCGCACGAACTGGGTATTTCGGCCGACGACATCCGCAAGGGGCTGCTATCGTTCGGCGGTGTCAAGCGGCGCTTCACCCCGACCGGCACCTGGAACGGGGTCCATTTTTTCGACGATTACGGCCATCACCCGGTCGAGATCTCCGCGGTTCTGGACGCCGCCCGCGAGACCTGCAAGGGCCGCGTCATCGCGATAGCGCAGCCGCACCGCTTCACCCGGCTGCACGATCTGTTCGACGATTTCGCCTCCTGCTTCAACGATGCCGACACGGTTCTGGTGGCGCCCGTCTATGCGGCGGGCGAAGACCCGATCGACGGCGTGTCGGCCGAGACGCTGGTGGCGCGCATGCGCGCGGGCGGCCACCGCGACGCGCGCGCGATCGCCGGGCCGCAGGCGATCGCGCCGATCGTGCGCGATCTCGCCCGCGACGGCGACTACGTGATCTTTCTGGGCGCCGGCAACATCACTCAATGGGCCTATCAGGTGCCCGAGGCGCTTGCCGGGGGCGGGGCATGAGCGGTGCGGCGCTCCTGGAGCGGCTGGGAGACCGGCTTTCGGCCGTGCGCGGGCGCATCACGCCCGACGCGGCGATGGACAAGATCACCTGGTTTCGGGCCGGCGGCACGGCGGATGCGCTGTTCCAGCCCGCCGACGAACAGGATCTGGCCGCGTTCTTGAAAGCGGTGCCGCACGACATCCCGATCACCGTCGTCGGCATCGGTTCCAACCTGCTGGTGCGCGAGGGCGGCATTCGCGGGTTCGTCGTCAGGCTGTCGGCCAAGGGGTTCGGCGCGGTGCAGGCGATCGGCGACGATCGCCTTCGCGCCGGCGCGGCGGCGCCCGACAAGCGCGTGGCGGCCGTGGCGCTCGAGGCCGGTCTCGGCGGCTTCCATTTTTATCACGGCATTCCCGGCGGCATTGGCGGGGCGCTGCGCATGAATGCCGGCGCCAATGGCGTGGAGACGCGCGAGCGCGTCGTGGAAGTGCGCGCGCTCGACCGCGACGGTACGCTCCACGTCCTTTCGAATGCCGATATGGGATATGCCTATCGCCATTCGGCCGCGCCGAAGGAGCTGATCTTCACCGAGGCGATTTTCGCCGGCGAGCCCGCCGACAAGGACGAGATCAGGGCGGCGATGGACGCCGTTCAGCATCATCGCGAGACCGTGCAGCCGATCCGCGAGAAGACCGGCGGCTCGACCTTCAAGAACCCGGAAGGGACGTCGGCCTGGAAGGAGATCGACAAGGCCGGCTGCCGGGGCCTGATGATCGGCGGCGCGCAGATGTCGCCCATGCATTGCAATTTCATGATCAATACCGGCACCGCGACCGGATACGATCTCGAGCTTCTGGGCGAGACCGTGCGCGCCCGGGTGCTGGAACATTCCGGCATCAGGCTGACCTGGGAAATCCGGCGCATCGGCGCCTTCAAGCCCGGTCACGAGATCGACGAGTTCCTGGGGCAGATGCTGTAGCCGGCACCCTTGCCGCTAAGCGCGCCGCGCCGAAGCGGGCAATCCGGGCACGAGCGGCCGCCAACCCGACATTCCAGACTTGCCAGCGGGCTAAAGCTCTGATTCTTTGGGGCCAAGCGTTTCCTGATTTGAGTCGTTTCACGCGTTCGCCGCGTTTTTGACTGGGGGGTCTTCCGCCGGTGGACTCGGACTCAAACCCGGATTGCGCGGAGAGGCCCGCCGAAGCAGGGGAAGTCTGGGTATGGCGAAAAAACACGTTGCCGTTCTGTTGGGGGGCTTTTCCTCCGAACGGCCTGTTTCGCTGTCGTCGGGCAAGGCCTGCGCGGACGCGCTGGAGGGCGAGGGGTATCGCGTCACGCGGGTCGATGTCGGCCGCGATCTCGGCCGGGTGCTGGCCGAGCTGCGGCCCGATGTCGCCTTCAACGCGCTGCACGGGCCGTTCGGCGAGGACGGCAAGGTTCAGGGCATCCTCGAATATCTCGAAATTCCCTACACTCATTCCGGCGTGTTGGCCTCGGCGCTGGCCATGGACAAGGAAAAGGCCAAACTCGTCGCCAGGGCGTCGGGTATTCCGGTCGCCGAATCGAAGATCCGCAACCGTTTCGAGATCGGCTCCCGGCATCCCATGAAACCGCCTTACGTGGTCAAGCCGGTCAATGAGGGGTCGAGCTTCGGCGTCGTCATCGTCAAGGCCGATCAGCCGCATCCGCCGCAAATCATCCAGTCGGACGACTGGAAATACGGCGACGTCGTCATGGTCGAGCGATTCGTGCACGGGCGCGAATTGACCTGCGCGGTGATGGGCGACGTGGCGCTCGGCGTCACGGAAATCGTGCCGGTGGGCCATTCCTTCTACGACTACGATGCAAAGTATGCGGCAGGGGGCTCAAAACACGAATGCCCCGCAAAAATTTCACCGAATATTTACCAAAAAATACAGACACTCGCGCTCAAGGCTCACCAAGCCATCGGCTGCCGGGGCGTGACCCGGTCCGACTTCCGCTACGACGACCGCCATTCGGACAATGGCGAGCTGATCTGGCTCGAGGTCAACACGCAGCCGGGCATGACGCCGACATCGCTCGTGCCGGAACTGGCCGCGCATGCCGGGCACGGGTTTGGTGAGTTGCTGCGTTGGATGGTGGAGGACGCTTCGTGTTTGCGTTGAGACCGGCAAAAAACCGCAAAACGGGCGCTTCGCTCCCGTCGCGGACGCTTGCCGGTTTTTCGGACGGCGTTCTGCCGCCATTGCTGCGCCGGCCGGCGCGCTTCCTGTCGCGCCTGGATGTCGATGCGGTCGAAGTGCCGCGTCACGCCATGCTGGTCGTCACGCTCGGCATGCTGGCGGCGACCGGCGCCTATGGCGCCGTCCTCGGCGGCCATACGCCGTCGATCGTCAAGGCGGTGACCGCGCGCAGCGGCTTCGCGGTCAACGATGTTCGCATTTCAGGTCATGTCGAAACGTCCGAGATCGACATTCTCGGCCGGCTGGAACTCGACGGATGGACCTCGCTGGTCGGGTTCGACGCCGACACCGCGCGCACGCGGATCGCCGCCATGCCGTGGGTGCGCTCGGCCTCGGTGCGCAAAATCTATCCCGACGCGATCGAGATCGAGATCGTCGAGAAACAGCCGTTCGCGATCTGGCAGCGCGGCAGCGACCTGACGCTGATCGAACGCGACGGGGCCGAGATCGCGCCCTATCGCAGCGACCGCTACGCCCAGCTGCCGCTGGTGGTGGGCACGGGCGCGGCCGAGCGCGCGCAGGCGATCGTGCGCAAGCTTGCGGCCCATCCCGCGCTTGCCGGGCGCGTCAGGGGGTTCGTGCGGGTGGCCGATCGGCGCTGGGATTTGCGGCTCGCCAACGGCGTGACCGTCAAGCTGCCGGAGAACGAGGAAGACCGCGCGATCGCCGAACTGGCCGCGCTCGAGCGCACACACGGGCTTTTGGAACGCGATATCGCCGCCGTCGACATGCGGCTGGAGGACCGTCTGGTGGTCAAGCTGACGCCCGAAGGGGCGGAGCGGCGCGACGCGGCCTTGAGCGGGCGCATCAAGGGCAAGCGCAAGGGGCGATCGATATGAGCTGGCTTGCCGCCCCCCGCGATACCGCCGCCCGCCGCTCCGGCGTGGTGACCGTGCTCGATGTCGGATCGAGCAAGATCTGCTGCATCATCGGCAAGCTCAGGCCGGCCGAAGGCGGCCAGCTTTTGAAGGGGCGCACGCACCAGGTCCGCATCGTCGGCATCGGCCACCAGAAATCGCAGGGCGTGAAGTCCGGCATGGTCGTCGATCTCGACCGCGCCGAGCACGCCATTCGATTGGCGGTCGACGCGGCCGAGCGGATGGCGGGCGTCACCGTCGATTCGCTGATCGTCAACCTGTCGGCCGGCCGGTTGAAAAGCGAGGTTTCGACCGCCACGGTCAATCTCGGCGGCCATGCCGTCGACGCCTCCGACATCAAGAAGGTGCTCGCCGCCGGCGCCAAGCAGGCCCTGGAGGCCGAGCGCGAATTGTTGCACTCGCTGGCCGTCGGGTTTGCGCTCGATGCCGAACGCGGCATCCGCGATCCGCGCGGCATGGTCGGCGAGACGCTGGGCGTCGACATGCATGTGCTGACGGCGGACGCGGCGCCGATTCGCAATCTCGAACTGTGCATCAACCGCGCCCATTTGTCGGTCGAGCGCATGGTGGCCACGCCCTATGCGAGCGGCCTGGCGGCGCTGGTCGACGACGAGGCCGAGCTTGGCGCAGCCTGCATCGACATGGGCGGCGGCACCACGACGCTGTCGGTGTTTGCGGAAGGAAAATTCGTTCACGCCGAATCGATTCCGGTCGGCGGCAACCATGTGACCCTCGATCTGGCGCGCGGCCTGTCGACCAGCGTCGAGGTGGCCGAGCGTTTCAAGGTCATGCACGGCTCGGCGCTGCCGAGCACCGCCGACGAGCGCGACATCGTCAATGTCCCCTCGGTCGGCAGCGGCGACGGCGACGAGCCGCTGCAGGTGCCGCGCGCGGTGATGACGCGCATCATCCGCGCGCGAGTCGAGGAGACGCTGGAACTGGTGCGCGAGCGGCTGGGACGTTCGGGTTACGGCAGCACGATCGGCAAGCGCGTGGTTCTGACCGGCGGCGCGAGCCAGCTCGTCGGCCTGCCGGAGGCGGCGCGGCGCATATTGGGGCGCAGCGTGCGCATCGGGCGACCGCTCGGCGTGGCCGGTCTTCCCGAGGCGGCCAAGGGACCGGCCTTCGCGGCTGTGGCCGGACTGATGATCTATCCCCAGGTGGCCTCGTTCGAAAACAGCCGGGTTTCGAAGTTTATGGGCATGCGCGCGACCGGAACGGGCGGGCGGTTCCTGCGTATGGGTCAATGGTTGAGAGACAGTTTCTAACTTTGAGGATCACACCTCCTGGCGGCCGCGGCGGCGATGCGGCGAGAAAGGCGAAAAGGACGACGACATGACAATCAATCTGCAAAAGCCGGACATCACCGAGCTAAAGCCGCGCATCACCGTTTTCGGTGTCGGCGGCGGTGGCGGCAACGCCGTCAACAACATGATCACGGCCGGCCTCAAGGGGATCGATTTCGTGGTCGCCAATACCGACGCGCAGGCGCTGACGATGTCGAAGGCCGACCGGCTGATCCAGCTTGGCGCCCATGTGACCGAGGGGCTCGGCGCGGGGTCGCAGCCGGAAGTGGGCCGCGCGGCAGCGGAAGAATGCATCGACGAGATCGTCGACCATCTCGCCGGCACGCATATGTGCTTCGTCACCGCCGGCATGGGCGGCGGCACCGGCACGGGTGCGGCGCCCGTGGTCGCGCAGGCCGCGCGCGAAAAGGGCATCTTGACCGTCGGCGTCGTCACCAAGCCGTTCCATTTCGAGGGCCAGCGGCGCATGAAGATCGCCGATCACGGCATCGAGGAGTTGCAGAAGTCGGTCGACACGCTGATCGTCATCCCCAACCAGAACCTGTTCCGCATCGCCAATGACAAGACGACCTTCGCCGATGCTTTCGCGATGGCCGACCAGGTGCTCTACTCGGGCGTTGCCTGCATCACCGACCTGATGGTCAAGGAAGGGCTGATCAATCTCGACTTCGCCGACGTGCGCTCGGTGATGCGCGAGATGGGCAAGGCGATGATGGGCACCGGCGAGGCGTCCGGCGAGGGGCGCGCGATGGCCGCGGCCGAGGCTGCGATCGCCAACCCGCTGCTCGACGAAAGCTCGATGAAGGGCGCCAAGGGCCTGTTGATCTCGATCACCGGCGGCCGCGACCTGACCCTGTTCGAGGTCGACGAGGCGGCGACGCGCATCCGCGAGGAAGTCGACCAGGAAGCCAATATCATTCTCGGCGCCACCTTCGCCGAGGATCTGGAAGGCGTGATCCGGGTCTCGGTCGTTGCCACCGGCATCGACAAGAAGGCTTCGGAGATCGCGGCCACGCCGGTCGAAATCCGCCAGCAGCCGAAGCCGGTCGCGCCGCGCGCGGCAACCCCGCAGCAGGCACCCGAGGCACGTCCCGCTCCGGCGCCGGCGGCCGCGCCGGCCGCCGAAGCCGCCACCGCCGAGGACCCGGTGGCCGAAGCGATCCGCGACGCCGAACGCGGTGGGCAGCAACCGGAGTTCCGCCCGCAAAGCCGCATCTTCCAGGCACCGCCCGAGCAGGCCGCGGCCGCGCCGGCCAGGCCCGCCGCGCCGCGGATGCAGCCTGCCGCCGAGGCCCAGCCCCGCATGCCGCGCGTGGAGGATTTTCCGCCGGTCGTGAAGGCCGAGCTGCAGGCGCGCTCCGGCGCCGAGGCCGGGGCCGAAGACAAGGGGCCGATGGGACTGTTGAAGCGGCTGACCACCGGCCTGTCGCGGCGCGAAGACGAGCCGGCCCGCAGCGCCGGCGCGCCACGCGAGCCGCAATTGGTGCGCCAGCCCGAAGCCCGGCGCCTTGCCAGCCAGGACGCGCAGCTCTATGCGCCTCGGCAGGGGCAGCTCGACGACCACGGGCGCCTGACGCCGGCCTCGCGTGCGCCGCAGGAAGACGACCAACTCGAGATCCCGGCATTCCTGCGCCGGCAAGCCAACTGAGGGGCCGACGAGCCTGTTAACAACCGGAAGCGGGCCGGAGGGAAACCTTCAGTCCGCTTCCTTCGTTTCATCAACGAAATCAGGGTGTAACGGGAGCAGCTTCAACAAGGAAACTCGTAACACTGAGTAAGAAACCGTGATTTGGCGACTCTCCGCGCGGACAGTATCTTCGGCCCCGATTTGTACAGGCGCAGTGCAGGGCTTTCGGGGATTGGAGTTCCTGAACGTACGCGCAAAGGACCCGCGGGCTTGCGATCGGTCAAGCGGTGTCGTACGGGGCGGGGCGATGGGATTGGAATTGCACGAATATCAGACCACGCTGAAATCGCGCGTCTCTCTTTCGGGAGTGGGCGTGCATTGCGGCAAGCCGGTGACGATCCATTTCAATCCCGCCGATGCCGATTCGGGCGTCGTGTTTTCCTATCAGGACGGGGCGGGGGAACCGGTCGAGATTCGTGCTTTGGTCTCCGAGATCGGCGCGACCGACCTGTGTACCGCGCTCGGCGCGCCCGGCGGGCCGCAGATCGCGACGGTCGAGCATCTCATGGCGGCTCTGTTCGCGCTCGGCATCGACAATGTGTCGATCGACATTGACGGGCCCGAAGTGCCGATCATGGACGGCAGCAGCGAGAATTTCGTCGAGGCGTTCGAACAGGCCGGCATTCGCCCGCTCGCCGTCAAGCGTCGCTACATCCGTGTCCTGAAGCCGATTCGGGTCGAGAAGGGCGGTTCGTGGGCCGAATTCCTGCCCTATGACGGAACCCGGTTCGAGGTCGAGATCGATTTCGACAGCAAGGCGATCGGGCGCCAGCTCTTCGCGTCGGACATCGATCCCGGCGTGTTCAAGCGCGAAATCTCACGCGCGCGCACCTTCGGGTTCATGAAGGACGTGCAGCGCTTGTGGGCGGCCGGCTACGCGCTCGGCTCGTCGCTGGAGAATTCGCTGGTGATCGCCGACGACGACAGCATCGTGAATATCGAGGGCCTGCGCTACGAGGACGAGTTCGTGCGGCACAAGACGCTCGACGCGATGGGCGATCTCGCTTTGGCGGGCGCGCGTTTCATCGGCTGTTTCCGCTCCTATCGCGGCGGCCACAGCCTCAACGCCACCGCGCTGCGGCTGTTGTTGTCCGATCCGTCGGCCTTCGAGATCGTCGAGACCGGACGTCGCGAGCGCGGCCGCTCGGCGGAACTGGTGGCGGTGAACGCGCCGGCCTATGCGCCGTGGCGGCTATGAAGACTGTGCGGGCGCCCGCTGGACGGCGTTTCGCCACAAAATTGCGCGATTGAGGGGCGATAGCGTTGCCCGAAAGCCGATGCTGTGATTTATGGCGTCGGTCGACAGGCCGTATCGGCCCGAGGGACCAGAGCACAGATGCGATCCGATCGAATTTCTAGGCCAAGCAGGCGCGCGGGCAATTTTTTGTTGGCGCTGTCGGTGCTTGCGCTCCCGCTCGCCGCGGCCGGTTGCGCTTCGGAAAAGGATATCGATCTCGCCAGCTATGTGGAGGATATCGAGCCGGCGGATACGCTCTACAATCAGGGCCTGGCCAATCTCGAAGCCGGACGGATGAGCGAGGCGATCGCCAAGTTCGAGGCCGTCGACCGCCAGCATCCCTATTCGGAGTTCGCCCGCCGCGCGATGGTGATGCACGCCTTCACCAATTACCGGCAGGGCAACTACCAGGACGCCATCAACACGGGCAAGCGCTATGTGTCGCTCTATCCCTACACGGATGACGCGGCCTATGCGCAATATATTGTCGGGTTGAGCTATTTCCGGCAGATCCCCGACGTCACGCAGGACCAGAAGGACGCGCGGCGCACGATCGAGGCCATGGACGAGGTGATCACCCGCTGGCCCGAATCCGAATATGTCGAGGACGCCAAGACCAAGAAGCGATTCGCCCGCGACCAGCTCGCCGGCAAGGAAATGCAGATCGGCCGCTATTATCTCGAGCGGCGCGAATATGTCGCCGGGATCAAGCGGTTCCGCCTGGTGGTCGAGGCCTATTCGGACACGCGCCATGTCGAGGAGGCGCTGGCGCGGCTGACGGAAGCCTATTTCGCCATGGGGCTGGCCTCCGAGGCGCAGACCGCGGCCGCCGTGCTCGGGCACAATTATCCCGACAGCCAGTGGTATCGCGATTCCTACGCGCTCCTGCAGACCGGGGGGCTCGAGCCGCGCGAAAACAGGAAGTCGTGGCTGTCGAAGGCCGGAGCTGCCATTCTGGGCGGCTGACGAGAGCGGGCGTTTGCAATGCTCGTCCAGCTTTCGATCCGCGATATCGTCCTGATCGAAAAACTCGATATCGGGTTTGACGGCGGCCTGTCGGTGCTGACCGGCGAAACCGGCGCCGGCAAGTCGATCCTGCTCGACGCGCTGTCGCTGGCGCTCGGCATGCGCGGCGATGCCGGGCTGGTGCGCTCCGGCGCGGCGCAGGGCCAGGTCGTGGCCGCCTTCGACGTTGCCGCCGATCATCCCGCCCGTGCCATCCTGCGCGACAACGCCATGGAGGACGACGGCGACATCGTTTTGCGCCGGGTGCAGACGGCGGACGGCCGCACGCGCGTCTTCGTCAACGACCGGCCCTCGAGCGTCGGCCTGATGCGTCAGGTCGGACGCGCGCTGGTGGAAATCCACGGCCAGCACGACGAGCGCGCGCTGGTCGACCCCGATGCGCATCGCGACCTGCTCGACGCGTTTGGCGGGCTGGGCCAGCGGGCCGAAGCGGTACGGGCGTGCTGGCAGGCGTGGCGCGCGGCCGATCAGGATCTGGCGCGGCATCGCGCCCGGGTCGAGGCCGCCGCGCGCGAGGCCGATTATCTGCGCGCGTCCGTGGACGAACTCAACAGGCTCGGTCCCATGCCCGGCGAGGAGGAGGAGCTTGCCGGCCTGCGCGCCACGATGATGCGGGCCGAGAAGATCGCGACCGAGATCAGCGACGCACAGGAGGTCTTTTCCGGTCCCGCCTCGCCGGTGCCGCAGCTTGCCAGCCTGCTCAGGCGTCTGGAACGCAAGGCCGGCGAGGCGCCGGGCCTGCTGGAGGACACGATCAAGGCGCTCGACGAGGCGCTGATCGCGCTCGATTCGGTGCAAAGCGGCATCGACGCGGCGATGCGGGCGACCGAATTCGACCCCAAGCGGCTGGAGGAGGCCGAGGAGCGGCTGTTCGCGCTGCGCGCCGCCGCGCGCAAGCACAATGTCGCGGTCGAGGCGCTTGCCGAACTGCGCGACGGCATGGCGGCCGACCTCGCCGATCTCGATGCGGGCGAGGAACGCCTGGCCGGACTGGAAAAGGCGGCCCTTGCCGCGCGCGCGGCGTATGACCGGGCCGCGGCCGCGCTTTCGGCCGACCGTCACGCCGCCGCGGCAACCCTGTCGGCGGCGGTGATGGCGGAATTGCCCGCGCTGAAGCTCGACCGGGCCGAATTCATCGTCCAGATCGACAGCGAGCCCGACGACCGGCGCGAGGACGGCATCGACCAGGTCGAGTTCTGGGTACGCACCAATCCCGGCTCGCGGCCGGGACCGATGGTCAAGATCGCCTCCGGCGGCGAGTTGTCGCGCTTCCTCCTGGCGCTGAAGGTGGCGCTGGCCGACCGCGGTTCGGCGCCGACGCTGGTCTTCGACGAAATCGACACCGGTGTCGGCGGCGCGGTCGCCGACGCGATCGGCAAGAGGCTGGCGCGGCTGGCGGAGCGGGTGCAGGTGCTGTCGGTGACGCACGCCCCCCAGGTGGCGGCGCGGGCGGCGAATCATTTCCTGATCTCCAAGACCGGCACCGCCGAAAGCGTGGCGACCGGGGTCGAGGCGCTGGCTGAGGCGGCGCGGCGCGAGGAGATCGCGCGTATGCTCGCCGGCGCCACGATCACCGACGAGGCGCGCGCCGCCGCGAGCAGGCTTCTGGGCGAGAACGCGGCTGTCAGTTGAAGTCTGCGGCAAAGCTGGCATAGCTTGGCCGCTCCAGCCGCCGGGCAGCCGGCGCGTCTCGTGCAACCAGTCCCCGGGCCGTCCATGCCAAAACACTCCCCCGCCTCCAAATCCGTCGGCGACCTTTCGGAACAGGAGGCCGGCATCGAGCTCGAACGGCTTGCCGGCGAGATCGCCGAACACGACCGACGCTATCACTCCGAGGACGCGCCGGTCATCACCGATGCCGACTACGACGCGCTTCGGCGCCGCAATATGGCGATCGAGCAGCGCTTTCCCCATCTCACGCGCGCCGATTCGCCCTCCCATGCCGTCGGCGGCGCGGTGTCGGAGAAATTCGAAAAGGTCCGTCATCGCGTGCCGATGCTGTCGCTCGACAACGCGTTTTCCGACGAGGAGGTGCGCGAGTTCGTCGAGCGGGTGCGCCGCTTCCTGCGCCTGCCCGCCGATGCCGCGCTCGGCATCACCGCCGAACCCAAGATCGACGGCCTGTCCCTGTCGCTGCGCTACGAGAACGGCCGGCTGGTGACGGCGGCGACGCGCGGCGACGGTCAGACCGGCGAGGACGTGACCGCGAATGCCCGCACGATCGCCGACATTCCCAACGTGCTGTCGGGCGACTTTCCCGAGATTTTGGAAGTGCGCGGCGAGGTTTACATGACCCAGGCCGACTTTCTGGCGCTCAACCGGCGCCAGGAGGCGGAGGGCAAGCCGACCTATGTCAATCCGCGCAACACGGCGGCCGGCTCGATCCGCCAGCTCGACGCCTCGGTCACGGCCGGCAGGGCGCTGCATTTCTTCGCCTATGCCTGGGGCGAGGTCAGCGCGATGCCGGCGGATACGCAGATGGGCATGGTCGCCGCCTTCGCCGGCTACGGTTTTCCCGTCAACCCGCTGATGCGCCGCTTTGACGATGTCGAGGGCCTGCTCGAACACTACCGGCTGATCGAGGAAAGCCGTGCCGGGCTCGGCTACGATATCGACGGGGTGGTCTACAAGGTCGACGACCTGGCGCTGCAGCAGCGGCTCGGTTTCGTCTCGCGCTCGCCGCGCTGGGCGACCGCGCACAAATTCCCGGCCGAAAAGGCGACCACGGTGCTCAACGGCATCGACATCCAGGTCGGGCGCACCGGCGCATTGACCCCGGTGGCGCGGCTGACGCCGGTCACGGTCGGCGGGGTGGTGGTGACCAATGCGACCTTGCACAATGCCGAGGAGATCGAGCGGCTGGGCGTGATGATCGGCGACACCGTCACCGTGCAGCGCGCCGGCGACGTCATCCCGCAGATCCTGGGCGTCGACCTCGACAAGCGCCCGGCCGATGCGGTCGCGTTCGAGTTTCCCTCGGTGTGCCCGTGCGAGCTGAAAACGCCGGTGGTGCGCGAGGAGACGGCCGGCGGCAGCGAGGGGGTGATCCGGCGATGCACCGGCGAATTCGCCTGTCCCTTCCAGCGCATCGAGCATCTGCGCCACTTCGTTTCGCGCCGGGCCTTCGACATCGAGGGGCTGGGCGAGAAGCAGATCGAATTCTTCTTCAACGATCCCGACCTGCCGGTCAAAAGCCCGGCCGACATTTTTTCGCTTGCCGCGCGCGACGACAAGAACCTGAAAAAGCTGAAGGACAAGGAAGGGTTCGGCGCGGTCTCGGCCGCCAAGCTGTTCGCCGCCATCGAGGCGCGCCGCGACATTCCGCTGGAGCGCATGGTCTACGGGCTCGGCATTCGCCATGTCGGCGAGACGACGGCGCGCACGCTGGCGCGCGCCTACGGATCCTGGCAGGCCTTTCACGACGCCGCGCTGGCGGTCGCCCGGGGCGACGAGACCGCGCGCGAGGACATGGACGCGCTCGACGATATCGGCAATGCGGTGATCGACGCGATCGCGCGCTATTTCGGCGAGGAGCACAATCGCGAGCTGGTCGAACGACTGGCCGGCGCGGTCCGGGTCAAGGACGCCGAAAAAATCGCCTCGGATTCGCCGGTCGCGGGCAAGACGATCGTGTTTACCGGCGCGCTGGAGCGCATGTCGCGCGACGAGGCCAAGGCGATGGCCGAAAAGCTGGGCGCCAAGGCCGCCGGCTCGGTGTCGAGCAAGACCGATCTGGTGGTTGCCGGCCCCGGTGCCGGCTCGAAGCTGAAGAAGGCGGCCGAACTCGGCATCGAGGTGATCGACGAGGCGACCTGGTTCGAGCGGATCGCCGAGGCGTGAGCGGCCACGGCACGGCCGTTTGCCGGCGCCGCTCATCAGCGCCGCTGATTGCTGGCTCAAGCGAATTCATGTGACAGGCCGGCCGCGCGTTCCTACATAAGGCCGGTTCTGGAGAGCCCATGTCCGTAGAAACAAGCTATGCGTCCGACGGCACGTCCGAATTCTGGGCCGGGGTGCGGCTCGGCCTGCCGATCATCGTGGCGGTGGCGCCCTTCGCCGCCCTGTTCGGCGCACTGGCGATCCAGAACGGGTTCAGCGAATTCGAGGTCGTGTTGATGAGCGCGACCATTTTCGCCGGCGCCAGCCAGATGGTCGGCCTGGAACTGTTCGGCCAGACGATCGCCCCCTGGCTGGTGGTGTTTTCGATCTTCGCCGTCAATTTTCGCCATATCCTTTATTCCGCCGCCGTCGGGCGGCGCATGGGCGGGTGGACCGCCTGGCAAAAGGCCGTCGGCTTTTTCTTCCTGGTCGATCCGCAATACGCGGAAGCGGAGCGCCGCGGCGAAAGCGGCCGGTCGGTCGGCTTTGCCTGGTATCTGGGCATGGCGCTGCCGGTCTATGTGTTTTGGGTGTTCAATTCCTGGCTCGGCGCGCGCTTCGGTTCGCTGATCCCCGATCCGCACGCGCTCGGCATCGACTTCCTGCTGCCGATCTATTTTCTCGGCCTCGTCGTCGGTTTCCGCAACCGGCCGCTGTGGTTGCCGGTGGTGCTGGTCAGCGCGGTCGTGTCGATCTTGGCCTACAAGGCGATCGGATCGCCGTGGCACATCTCGGTCGGCGCGCTGGCGGGCGTCGTGCTGGCGGCGGCGATGCCGCCGAGCCCGCAAGCGCGGGCGGATTACGACGATCCGCCGCCGGACCAGTCGGGGCAGGGCGTATGAGCCAGATCACCTGGATCATCCTGGCCAGCGCGGTGCTGACCTATCTGACGCGGTGCGGCGGCCATCTCGTGCTGTCGCGGTTTTCGCGCATCCATCCGCGCGTGGAGGCGGGGCTGAACGCGGTGCCGACGGCGGTGCTGACGACGCTGGTGGCGCCGGCCGCCTACACGGCCGGGCCGGC
Organism: Nitratireductor sp. StC3; assembly: GCF_003015025.1. Taxonomy (NCBI): domain Bacteria; kingdom Pseudomonadati; phylum Pseudomonadota; class Alphaproteobacteria; order Hyphomicrobiales; family Phyllobacteriaceae; genus Nitratireductor; species Nitratireductor sp. StC3. The sequence goes on from NZ_PYBP01000005.1 coordinate 150,064, forward strand.
CGAGGCGCTGGCGCTGGTCGCCGCCGGCCTGATCGGGCTGCGCGGCGGCATGATGAGCGTGTTTTTCGGCGGGGCCGCGGTGCTGATCGCCGGGCGCCAGTTTTTCGGCTAGAGCCGGTCTGCTTTTCACGCAATCGCAGATCGGCTTCACCTTATTGTTTTGAAACGTTTTTTGAACGGCGAACCGGCTTCCGTTTCGCCTGCTAACGCTTAATCCGGCCGCCGGGCGGTCAGTGGCGGGCCAGCGGCGCGGCGGCGCGTTCCAGCCAGGCGCGGTCCTCGCCGTCCAGCATCGGCCCGATCTCGGCCAGCACGCGGGCGTGGTAGCCGTCGAGCCATTGCAGTTCCTCTTTGGTCAGCAAGTCCTCGGCGATCAGCCGGCGGTCGAAGGGGGCGAGCGTCAGCGTCTCGAAACCGTGCATCGGCTTGTCGCCGCCGGGAACGGGCGTCGCCTCGCCGACGACGATCAGGTTTTCGATGCGGATGCCGTAGGCGCCTTCCTTGTAGTAGCCGGGCTCGTTGGACAGGATCATGCCGGCAAGCAGCTTTTCGGTTCCCGTCCTGGCCAGGCGCTGGGGGCCTTCGTGCACGGACAGGTAGGAACCGACGCCGTGGCCGGTGCCGTGGCCGTAATCGAGGCCGGCCTTCCACAGCGCCATGCGGGCGACGGCGTCGATGTCGCTGCCGCGGGTGCCGGGCGGAAATTTCAGCACCGTGATGCCGATCAGCCCCTTGAGCACCAGCGTGTAACGCTCGCGCATTTCCGCGTTCGGCGCGCCGATGGCGACCGTGCGGGTGATGTCGGTGGTGCCGTCCTCGTATTGCCCGCCCGAATCGACCAGAAAAAGCTCGCCGGGGCCGAGCGTGCGGCTGGTCGCGTTCGTCACCCGGTAGTGGATGACGGCACCGTTCGGGCCGGCGCCGGAAATCGTGTCGAAGGAGATGTCGCGCAGCGGCATCTGCGCCGCCTCGCCGGCGGTGCGCCGGGCATCCTCGAGGGCCCGCACGGCGCCGATTTCGTCGACGGTGCCGGCCGGCTGGCGGTCGAGCCAGGCGAGGAAGCGGGTGACGGCGACACCGTCGCGCCGATGCGCGGCCCGGCTTCCGGCCAGTTCGGCCGCGTTCTTGGTTGCGCGCGGCAGGCGGGCGGGGTCGGGCAGGGCGATGACGGTGCCGCCGCGATCCTCGACGACCAGCCTGAGCTTTTCGGCGGCAAGCGCGGGATCGAGCCCGATTTTGACCCCGCTCCCGGCCAGGTCGGCGAGGGCGTCTTCCAACGCCGAGGGCGGCTGAAGGTCGGCGAGCTGGGTCAGATAGGCTTCCGTCTTCATCGGCAGCTTGCGCTTGTCGATGAAAAGTTGCGGCCGGCCTTCGGCGGGCAGGATCGAAAACCCCAGTGCCAACGGGGTATGCGGCACGTCGCCGCCGCGAATGTTGAAGGCCCAGCACAATGAGGCTGGATCGGTGAGCACGGTGTGGCTGGCCTTGGCGGCGCCGACCGCCGCGGCGAGGTCGGCCAGCTTGTCGCGCGCCAGCCGGCCGGCATAACGCTCGGGATGGATCGCGACCGGCTTCAGCGGCGGCGCCGGCCGGTCCTGCCAGACCGCGTCGAGTGGGTTCTCGTCGAGCGCCAGCAGCGCGCCGCCGCCTTCGCCGAGCGCCTTTCGCAGCTTCCTGGCTTCGTCGATCGTGTGCAGCCAGGGATCGAACCCGATCCGGGCGCCCGCCGGCAAGCGCGTGCGCAGGAAGACGGCCGGCGGCGTCTCGACCAGATCGACGATCTCGAACAGGCCGGGATCGGTCTGGGTCCGGCCCTGCAGCGTGTAGCGGCCGTCGACGAACAGCCATGCCTTGTCTTCCATGATCAGCGCGACGCCGGCCGAGCCGGTAAAGCCGGTGATCCAAGCCAGCCGCTCGGCGCAGGCCGGCACGTATTCTCCCTGATGCTCGTCGGCGCGCGGCACCAGAAACCCGTCGACACCCGCCTGCGCGAGCCTTGCGCGCAGGCGCGCCACCCGGCCTGCCGCCAGGGACGGATCGGAAACGGTGTCGAAGTTCTGGAACATCGCGGTCTCTGCTCTCCATCAAATCCGGCAGACCGTAGTCGGGCCCGACAAGCGAGGCAATGGCGAACGGTTTTCGCAGGTGCGGCATAGATTTTGTTGCATTGCAACAAGCGCATGGCTTCCATGCGTCTCCGGCGCTGGTGGAACGCGCTCGCCGAGCCTACCTAAGGAGCGTGGAGGACATTTCTTCCAATTGCGAGGTTTAGACATGGCACAGACACGTGGGTTTTTCCGTAACGCGCTCGACAGAATGGTCGAGGCCCGCATGCGTCAGGCCAACCACTACGTCAACGGTGCGCTGTTGATGCTCGACGACGAGACGCTGAAAGCCAATGGCTACAGCCGCGCCGAGCTGAAGAAGCGCAGCACGGGCTATTATTTCTACTAGGCCCGGTTTTACGGATTGGCGCGCGGGCGGCGACCTCCAGCCCGCGCCGGGACGAGCGGCTTCCGACGAAGCCGCTCTTTTTTTGGCGATGTTGCACAAAACGTACCCATCGCTAAATGTAGTGGTTCTTACTCTTGGTTAAACGCGGACTAGCGGCTAGGCTGCACCCGTTGGGGCGCCCATGACTCGGAGGGCGAAATGGGCTTGCAGTACGAAAACCTCGATGCCGAAACGCGGCCTTTGATGATCGAAGAAATCCAACACGACGTACAGCATGGAACGATATACATCAGTCCTTGGCTGACCGAAGAAGGGGCGGCGCAGTGGTCGACACTGCTGACAAACGCAGCTGAGGGCGGGTCAGATGACAGCCTCGCCGCCGATCTCCGCGCTGGCCTCTACATTCGAGAGACCGCCGAGAGACGAAAGCCGAAGGGCGGGGGTTACACTACCTATCGTGTGCCGCACACGGCATCGGCCACAATGGCGGAAGGTGAGTTCAACAGATTCTACGTCAGGGCGCTTTGCCGTAGGGCCATTGATGAAGGCCGACGAATACAAGCCTATCGCGCCAAAGCCGTCGAGAACCCAAGACCGGAATCGGAAGCAAAGATCGGGCAAACGTTCGACCCTGCTACTGTGTTGGCTGACCTGAGAGAGACGCCGGGTGTCGAACCCGCTCTGGGATTACCACCAGGTCCGAACTCTGGGCTGACCGTCAGGTTGATATGATCTGAAGCCGACCGGCGTCATCCACTTCGTAAGAGAGGGTGCGATCTTCGGCACCCTCGAAAACGAACACGTCAGGAGCGCCGGCAATTCCGAGCCCATACTTGTGCGAAAGGTCCGTCAGTTCGCGCGCGAAGGCGTTCGACTGATCTTCCGCGTGAGTTGATGGCTCTGCGAAATCGTCGATTTTTCGCTGGGCACTGCTTCTCATTTGAACCTCCTTTTTGCCGTCAAACCGCGAGAAATTACGCTTTGTTCCCATCGGAAACGGAAAAGCCCGCCAATTGGCGGGGGCCATTGCCGGTAGTCTTCGAAACCGGTTTAGCTGTCGGAATCGTCTTTCGCCTTGGGCGGCACCTTGTCGCCCTTCTTCTTCGGAGGGGCTATCGTGCCGAATACCCGCTCGAATGCCGCATTGGCCTCGTCGGTATCAAGGCCAAGCTCGCGCGCTGCTTCCCGAAAGCGTTCAGCCTGTCGCTGCTGCTTTTTGGCTTCGTTCGCGTCCGACATACTGCCTCAATTCCCCAGTTCCGTGGCCCTTCGGCACAATCCACGCCGTGCCCTTTTGAACCGTCTGGAAATGGCTTTCAATGACAGGCCACCAGTAGAGGATGTGCGAAGCCTGATAGGCACACCGGCTGTTGGCCCATTCAGCCGGAAGAAATATCGCAACCAGTCCCGTATCCGTGATCTGCTTTATAAGAGTTGGTCGGCGGAGCATCCGCCGGTCAGCTGACAACAGACCATGCCCGCCGGACTTTGCAAATCGCGCTACCCAATCCTCATCATCCTGGCCCGAAAAATCACCATTACCGATCACCGTTTCGAGCGAAAACGTTCGCCTGGAGAGGGCCATTTCGCACACCGCTCTCACGATTTTGGGCGACACATGCTCGTCGGCGATTAGCTTCACGCTGCCAGTTCTAGTTCGTACTCGATTGCTTGCTCGGCGTCGGCGCGGTCCAGTTCAAACCAGTCAGCGACACGCTCAATATCCTGATCCTCTGCCCGCCATAGCTGGAACAGCGCGCTTGTCGGGATGCCCTTGCCTTCGATAGCCGGCTGGCCATGCGCTAGGCGGGGACTGATGACTACGGCAGGGTATTCCTTCGGCTTAGGCTTCCAGTGCTCGGCCAGTCCGGTAGCTGGTGCGAACTCCACGCCCTTTGCCAAGAAAGCCTCGATAACATCGTACATCGCGTGCTGACCGCTCACGATGTCCATTAGGCGATTGTCGTGCTCTTGCTCTGCCGTGTGCAGGAATATGCGCTTCCTGTCCGTTACGAATTTCACGTTGGACAGCGCGAACGGATGCTTCGTTTTCAGTTCGCGACGCGCAGCGTCGGCAGCTTTCCTGATGCTCTGGAGACTGACATCTTGTCGCCGGAAATAATCGACGAATCGGATTTCCATCAGATCGAGAAAACCCAATTCCTGATTGGCAAACCCGGATTCGTACTGGCGCTGCAGAACAGCGGGGCGGCTTGCGCTTCCATCAAGCCACCGACGAACCTTCGCCTCGTTATCAATGCCGAGAATGCGCGCGACTTCGCCAACGGTGTAGAACCCGCCTGTCAATGGTTTTCCTGTCGGCAGCGTCACGACGCCCATAACGAGTCCCGGTATTTGAGCCTCTTGCCAACAAACCCACCGATCAACTGATCGGCGCGGGCCAGATCATCGTAGCCGTTGGCAACGCGGTGATTGTAACGGAACTCGAACTCGGCTGCATAGCGGTGCAGGTGCTTTTTGCCGCAATGCTGGTAAACGCCCTTCATGCCGCGTTTGAAGACGCTGAAAAATCCCTCGATTGTGTTGGTCCCGATCTCCCCGCGACCGTATTCGCCTTGCCCGTGCCGAACGATGTCGTGAGAGGCGAACTCGCGACCAACCAGCGTGTAATAGGACGCCTCATCCGTCATCAGGCGGGCTTCCTTCGCGACGTTCTCGCGAAGGATAGGGGCCAAGTCCTTCGCGGCAAGGCTATCAACCACCATCGTACGCGCGCGCTTGGTGTCACGGTCCACCAGCGCCAGCACCTTGTGCTTGTGATGGTAGCCACGACCTTTCTTCTGGCCCTTCGGCTTCTTGGCGCGGTCGTTTCCAATAAACGTCTCGTCGGCCTCAACGATACCGCCGTCAACGCCGAACGGAGCAAGCCCGCCTTCGCGCATTGCTTCACGAATACGGTGGGACATGAACCACGCCGTGCGTAGCGCCACGCCTAGAGTTCGGTGAAGCTGATGCGTGCTGATGCCCTTCTTGGAAGCGGCCATCAGATATATCGCTTGAAGCCAAACGGTCATCTGCACGTTGGACGCCTCAAAAATCGTGCCGATCTTGACCGTGAACGGCTTGCGGCACTGATAGCACTTGTAGGTGCCGATCCGCGTGCTCTTGCCCTTCATCGGGGAAATACGGTCCATGCCGCCGCAGTGCGGGCAAATCGGGCCTTCCGGCCAAACCCGCGCCTCTACGAACTCATATGCCGCCGTCTCGTCGTGGAAGTGTGGGGCGGATAGGTTGGACATCGTTGCAATCTCCCGTCACCCCATATATAGCACTTGGGTACGGATTGTGCAACATCGCCCTTTTTTTGTTGGCCGCCGGAAGAAAACGCCGGTTGTCGGGCGATCTAACGCTTGAGATGCAGGCTCACCCATTCGCCGCGCGTCAGCGTGCGGACATGGCCGAAGCGCTGTCCGGCATAGGCGGCGATCACCGCATTGCGCTGGCGTGCGAGGATTCCCGACAGGATCAGCGAGCCGCCCGGGCGCAGGTGCCGGGTCATGCCGGGGGCGAGCTGCATCAGCGGCCGGGCGAGGATGTTTGCGACAATCAGGTCGTAGGGCGCGCGCCGGGCGATTTCGCGATGGCGGAAACCCGTCGCCGTCACCGCGTCGACATCGGCGCCAACGCGGTTGAGCCGCATGTTGCGCGCCGCGACGGCGGTCGCGATCGGATCGATATCGGTGGCCAGGACCGGCACATGCGCCAGTTTCGCGACCGCGATCGCCAGCACCCCGCTGCCGGTGCCGAGATCGAGCACGCTGGCCGGGCGTTCGCGCCGCACGACGTCGGCGATCATTTCCAGGCAGCCGGCGGTGGTGCCGTGATGACCGGTGCCGAATGCCTGGGCGGCTTCGATCTCGATCGACAGGTCGTTTGCGCGCACCTGGTCGCGGTCGTGTGCGCCATGAACCAGGAACCGGCCGGCGCGCACCGGTTTCAGCCCCTCGAGCGACCGCGCCACCCAGTCGATGTCGGGCAGGGTCTCCGTCTCGATCGCGCCATCGACGCCGGCGCGCGCCACCACGGCGTGCATGCGCGCCCGCGCCTCGTCCAGCCCGGCCTCGTCGACGTAGAGCTCGACACTGTGCAGGCCGGCCGCCTCGTCGATTTCGGTGATGGCGATGGTGTGGCCGTCGCGCTCGAACTCGACGCCGAGAAGCTCATAGAGCCTTCTGGCGTCGGGTTCCGGAGCTGAAAAGAACAAACGGCATTGCATGGCGGGAGGTCCGGGCAGGTCGGCTGTCAGGGCGCACGCGGGCCGGGGCGGGGAGCTGGGCCGCGCATGCGCCGGCCTTCCTGCCCGATCGGCGGCCGGCGCGCAAGCAGCGGCGTGGGCGTGGCTTGATCCCCGCAATGCTGCCGGCGGCGACCGTCGGTCGGCTTTACCGGTCAGCTTTCGTTGGCCAGCCGCTTCAGCTTGGCGATCGCGGTCTCGGCGTTCTCGCCATAGGCGATGGTGCCGAAAAAGTCGCCATCGCGGCCCAGAAGCAGCACGGACGCGGTATGGTCCATCGTGTAGTCGCCGCCGTCGAGCGGCACCTTCTTGGCGTAGATCTTGAACGCCTTGGCCATTTCCGCGACTTTCTGCGGCTCGCCGGTGATGCCGGTGATGCGCTCCGACACGTTGGCGACATAGCGGTCGAGCACGTCCGGCGTGTCGCGCTCGGGGTCGATGGAGACGAAATAGGCTTCGATCTCCTCGCCCTCCTCGCCGAGCTGGGCGAGCCAGCCGTCGAGTTCGTAGAGCGTCGTCGGGCACACTTCCGGACAATGGGTGAAACCGAAGAACAGCGCGGTCGGGCTGCCCTTGAAAGCGGCCTCGGTGATTTCTTCGCCCTTCTGGTCGACGAGCGTGAACGGGGCGCCGAAGGCTTCCCCGCCGCCATAGGTGGTGCGGTACCAGTCGAATGTCAGCCAGCCGACGGCGCCGGCCATGAGAAAAAGAATGCCGATCAGAACGCCGCGCATCATGGTGTTTTTATCCTGCCTGCCGAAATCCGTGTCGAAGCGATCTCAAAAACACCAGGCCAAACCGTTTTCGACGACCGCGAGGAAAATTTCAGGTCCCTGTTGCGCCCACATGGCAAACACCACGCCGGAGCCTGCGGCGATGGCGGCGACCAACAACGTTGTTTGGGTGGCGCGGCGCACGGACATTGTATTTCCTCTCACCAGTAAAATAATGTGTCGGCAGGTCGCTGGCAAAGGGGCTTTTGGTCGCGCACGCGCCGGGCCCCTTGCGGGGGCGCCGCGCACGCCCCATCTGCCCGTCACAGCGTTGAGGAGTATTCGATGAACCGCATTCTTGTTCTTGCCGCAATCTTGCTGGTCGCCGGCGCGGCGGCCACCGGCGCGCGCGCCCAGGAAGTGGGCGAGGTCGGCGTCGACTGGCTCGGCAACGACATTATCGTGGAGGCGATCCGCGATCCCAAGGTGGAAGGCGTGACCTGCCATGTCGCCTATTTCGAGCGCGGCATGATCGACCGGCTGCAAAAGGGGAACTGGTTCGAGGACCCCTCCAACAGCGCGCTGTCGTGCCGGCAGACCGGGCCGATCACGATCGGCGACATCGCGCTCGGCGAAGGCGGCGAGGAAGTCTTCAAGCAGGGCATCAGCCTGATCTGGAAGAAGCAGGTGGTCAACCGCATCTACGACAAGGCCAACGACACGCTGATCTATCTGTCGAATACCCGCCAGGTTCAGGACGGCTCGGCCAAGATGGCGATCTCGACCGTGCCGCTCTACGGCCAGGAGGTCGTGTGGAGCCAGGGCAAGCCGCAATAGGGCTTGCCGGTTGCCGCCAGACCGGCTTTTAAGGCTGGGGGCGGCCCGAAGCCGTCCCCCTTACGCCAGCCGGGGAGCGGAGATGAGCGACAGCGCCGATTTGCGATTTACCGATCCGGCCCCGCGCATTCATTCCACCGCAACGCTGAAGGCCTGCCGGCTCGGCCGCCACGTGGCGATCGGCGAGCGCGTCGTTTTGCGCGAGGTCACGGTCGGCGACTATTCCTATTTCGAGCGCCACGGCGAGGCGATCTACGCCGAGATCGGCAAATTCTGCTCGATCGCGGCCAATACCCGCATCAACGCGCTCGACCACCCGATCGAACGCCTGACCAGCCACAAGATCAGCTACAGGCCGAACGAATATTTCCGCTATCTCGGCGTCGACCAGGCGTTTCGCGCGCAACGGCGGGCAAAACCCGTCATCCTCGGCCACGACGTGTGGATCGGCCATGGCGCGGTGATCCTGCCTGGCGTGCGGGTGGGCACCGGCGCAGTGGTCGGCGCCAACGCGGTCGTGACCGGGGATGTCGCGCCGTTTGCCATCGTCGCCGGCGCGCCGGCGCGGATGCTGCGGGCGCGCTTTTCCGCGCCGACCGTGGAGCGCATCATGCGGCTCGGCTGGTGGGACTGGCCGGAGACGAGATTGTTCGAGGCCGTGCCGGATATGCAAGCCCTTGGAATCGAAGCATTTTTGGACAAATGGGAGCCGTTGTCACGGGCCTGACCCGTCGCGGTGTCAAGCCGCTCGCCGAGGGTGGAGCCCTTCCGTCGCAGGGGGCCACGACGGAAGGGAGGAGCACCCCGCCTTGGGGGAAGGCGGTGCAGGGATTGGCCTGCATCCCCACCTTGGCCGGTGGGTTTTTGAGATCGGGTAAAGGCCGTCGGCACGTTCTGCGTGTAGTCGCGCCGCCCTTCTGTCGGGCGGAGGCGGCCGCCATTCCGCCCGGCTTCGAACCGGGCTAGAGTGCCGCATCAAGGCGGGGGCTGCCGATCGGGAGCGCGCACATGCACACGGTGCGGATAAAGCGGGTCTATCAGCCGGCCGCGGCCGATGACGGGTTTCGGGTTCTGGTCGACCGGGTCTGGCCGCGCGGCCTCTCGAAGGCCAAGGCCGCGGTCGATCTGTGGATGCCCGAAATCGGCCCCTCGACGGCGTTGCGCACATGGTTCGGCCACGATCCCGAGCGCTGGGAGGTTTTTCGCCGGCGCTATCGCGACGAGCTCGACCAGCGTCGCGACCTGCTCGAGGCGTTGCGGGCGCACGGCCGCGACGGCCCGCTGACGCTGGTCTATTCGGCCCGCGACGAACGGCACAACCAGGCCGTGGTCATTCGCGAGGTGCTGGCCCCCTCGGGCGCGGCTTGACCGACATCAAGGCTTTGGCCGCCGCATGGTGCTTGTATTTTTTGCGGAGCGTGCGGCGACCTGCCGATCATGACGGCATTTTTGGCGAATGCCGTCATGATCCGGCATCTTCGGCGACGTCATTCGGCGTTGAAGCCGGCGTCTGCGCGTCGGGCGGGCGCCTCGGCGATGCAGGCGATCCGGGACGGGAGGCCCGACATGAACGATCTGGCGACCATCGGCATTTTCTTTGCCGGTTTTTTCGGCGGGCTGGGGGTGTTTTTCCTCGGCGTGGGACTATTGTGGTGGGTCTCGCTCACCGATCGCGCGATGAAACGACAGCAGGCCGGCGATGTTCGTGGCTGATTTCAGCCGGCATAGCGGCGCGCGCCGGCCACGCAGGCGATCACCGCGACGGTGACGGTGAGCATGGCGGTCGTCACCGGCTCGCCGAGCAGACCGGCCGCGAGCGCGAAGCCGAAGAACGGCTGCAGGAGCTGGAGCTGGCCGACCGTGGCGATGCCGCCCGCGGCCAGGCCGCGATACCAGAAGAAGAACCCGATCAGCATGCTGAACAGCGACACATAGGCAAGGCCGATCCAGGCGGGGACGCCGATGCCGATAAACGTTTGCGGCATGGTGATGATGCTGAGCAGCGCCATCGCCGGTAGCGACAGGACGAGCGCCCACGAGATCACCTGCCAGCCGCCGAGCCTGCGCGACAATCTGGCGCCTTCGGCATAACCCAGCCCACAGACCAGGACCGCCGCCAGCATCAACAGGTCGCCGACCGGCGAGGCGGCGACGCCCTGCGCCAGGGCGAAGCCGACGACGAGCGCGCTGCCGAGGCTCGAAAACAGCCAGAAGGCCGGCCTCGGCCGCTCGCCGCCACGCAGGACGGCGAAGATGGCGGTGGCGAGCGGCAAAAGGCCGATAAAGACGATCGAATGGGCCGCGGTGACGTGTTTGAGCGCCAGCGCGGTCAACAGCGGAAAACCGACGACGACGCCCAGCGCCACGATGGCGAGCGAGGGCAGGTCGGCGCGAGCGGGACGCGCCGCGCCGAAGCCCCGCAACAGGGCGATCGCGAGCAGGCCGGCGATGGCGGCGCGCGCGACGGTCAAAAACACCGGATCGAAATCGAGCACCGCCACGCGGGTGGCCGGCAAGGAGGCGGAAAAGATCACCACGCCGATCAAGCCGGCGATCCAGCCTTGTGTCGTTCTGTCCATGCCGTTTCCTTCGCGTTGGAGCCTCGCTATCGCCCGGCAGGGCTATTTCTGGAAGAAACGGTGCGATACAATCTGGCCAAACTGTACCGATAACGGATGCAATACGGATGACGATTCCAGACCGGGGCGGCGGCCGTGTGGCGATGGTGATGGAGACGATCCGGCAGCGTGTCGCCGGCCGCGCCCTGACGGCCGGGGCGCGGCTGCCGTCGATCCGCCAGATGGCGCGCATGGCCGGTGTGTCGCCCTCGACCGTGGTCGAGGCCTATGACCGGCTGGTTGCCGAGGGGTTGATCGGCGCGCGCCCGGGCTCGGGTTTTTACGTCGCGGCCCAGGCCGCGCCGCTGGAGCTGGCCCGGGTCGGGCCACGGCGCGACCGGGCGATCGATCCGTTATGGGTGTCGCGCCAGTCGCTGGAGGCGGGCGCGACCGCCCTCAAGCCGGGTTGCGGCTGGCTGCCGCCGTCCTGGCTGCCGCAGGAGGCCGTGCGCAGGGCGCTGCGCGGTTTGGCGCGCGCCGACGAGGCGGTGCTGGCGGATTACGCAACGCCGCTGGGGTTGGCGCCGCTGCGCCAGCTGATCGCGCGGCGCCTGGCCGACAAGGGCGTGGAAGCCGCACCCGAGCGGATCGTGCTGACGGAGTCCGGCACGCAGGCAATCGACCTGATCTGCCGGCTTGTTCTGGAGCCCGGCGACACGGTTTTTGTGGACGATCCGTGCTATTTCAACTTCCAGGCGCTGCTGCGCGCCCATCGCGTCACCGTGGTCGGCGTCGCGCATACGCCGAGCGGGCCCGACATCGCCGCCTTTGCCGCGGCGCTCGCCGCCCATCGGCCGAAGCTCTACATCACCAATGCCGCGATCCACAATCCGACCGGCGCGACGCTGTCGGCGGCGACGGCGCACCGGGTGCTGAAGCTTGCCGAAGACTTTTCCGTGACCGTGGTCGAGGACGACATTTTCGCCGATTTCGAGCATCGGCCCGCGCCACGGCTCGCCGCCTTCGACGGGCTCGAGCGGGTGATCCAGATCGGCAGTTTCTCCAAAACCCTGTCGGCGTCGGCGCGCTGCGGTTTCATTGCCGCGCGCGGCGACTGGGTTGAGCGGCTCGTCGATTTGAAGATCGCCACCACGTTCGGCGGCGGCCGGCTGGACGCGGCGCTGGTGCTGCGCGTTCTGACCGACAGCGTCTACCGCAAGCATTGCGAGACGCTCAGGACCCGGCTGGCGCGCGCCCGCGCCGAGGTGGGGACGAGGCTGAAACGGATCGGCCTGAAACCCTGGCTCGAGCCGCAGGCCGGCATGTTCTTGTGGTGCGCGCTGCCGCAGGGCGTGGACGCCGCCGATGTCGCGCGGCGGGCGCTCGAGCATGAGGTGGTGCTTGCGCCCGGCAACGTGTTCAGCGTGTCGCAATCGGCAACCGGCTTCCTGCGCTTCAACGTCGCCCAATGCCCGGAACCGGTGTTTGCCGTGCTCGACCGGGCGCTCCGCGAGGCGCGCGGGTAGCGGCGCTGAGTGCCGGCATAAGTACGGGGAGCGTTGCCGGAGGCGACAGACGGGCTTCATGTGCATCAGCAATTTTTCTGCTGCACATTTGCGCCCATATGCAGCAGAAAGCAGGGTCTAAGACCCTTCCAAGGGCCGTCGCAGCAAATGGCGATTCCAAGCCGAAGCTGCGACGCAGGGCCGGGAAAATGCGGGTTCGAATCCCATCGGCTCCGCCACTTGACCTCGCGCTGTCGCCCTTCGGGCTTCGCTCCAGTCGGGGCCTCGCATCAGCTCGGACGGCCCTTGGCCTTGCGAACCCTGCAGGTTCGAAATGTCTCCCCAAATCTCCACCAAACACCGCCGATTGCCCTCTATAGCGCGATATTGCCGCCGATTACCGCAAGCCGAGGTAACGGCCACTTTTTGCCGGGCCTTGTCGACCACGAGGCAAAGCGGACATACACAGCCGATACAGCAGATGACCGCTACGCGGACCTTCAGGACATTGGACCAAATGGAAGTTTCGGCCCTTTGTCGACATTCAAGCCTATCGAAGCGAAAGGCAGGAAGAATTCTGAAGTGTCTCATCGTCCCGTAACATCGGGGTGGCTATCTAGGAATTTTCCGATATTCTCGATCGGCGCACCGATCGGGGAAGAACTTTGATAATTCAGCCAACGCTTCTCAAAAAAGCCGCGCAAGACGTTCCGTCTCGTGTATTTGTTTGTGGTCCCGGCTATTCTTCAGAAGGAATAGATGTTCGAGATATGGCCCGCGATGCGCTTCAGGAAATACCAAGTGTGAAGGCTCTCTACGGTGAAGAGATTGAGAGTCAAAGTAGCTACAGGAATCAGTCAACCGATCTCCAAACGCTTGAGGTTCGGTTTGCCCACGATGTCGATTTTACACTGCTAATTCTTGAATCCCCGGGCTCTATTGCAGAACTTGGGACATTCACGCAGCTTCCCGGAGTCAGAGAACGACTAATTGTCTTGCTATCTGGAAGATTCTACCGTGCAGAAAGCTACATTTCGAGGGGTCCCCTAAGCTTGATTACCCGCCTCAATCCAAATAGTGTTATTTATTTCGATGCAGAGAAAAAAAGCGAAATGCTGGATCGAATGCGATACCCGCTTACGTTTTTTAAGTACGCTCAATACTTGAATCGGTTTGACTATTTGAAAAATACAATGCTTCGCTACCAGAGAAAAATCACAGATTATTCTTCTTACATAAACCCAATCCGAGGCCAATACCAGATGGCGGTCACACTGATTGCGGTTTTGGCAGGGGACAGGCCAAGCTACGCTGAACTACTGCTTTCCTCTGGGCTTCACCCGAACCAGTTGAACTCGGCTCTGCATGGTCTCTACAAGGCAGGCAAGATTGAAAAGGTCGGCTCAGGTCGCTACCGCTCAATCAATGGGTTCGCAGATGAACTGTTGGAGCCGTTTAGCTCCACGGAGATCAGTAAAACTCGATCCAAGAGGCTAGCGGTTGCTTGACGCCACTCGCTGCTAAGGTAGTGTTGTGGCATTCCTAGCAATTCCCCGCGAGGGGAGACGCAATGTCATCGTTGCGGGCACGCGAAGTACGCAGAAGCCTGCCACGCAATAAACCGAAAAGAGGGCTTTCTCTTTCGCGCTTTATTGCCTGGCATCGAGAGAGAGAAGAAGTAGGAATGGGTGCTGCGGACGACTGCAAGGATTTGGTGTCTGTCGCTGAGTTCTTGGGGTTCGCTCCGCAGCACATCTTTTATTTGGTCGAAGACCCTGATAGGTGCTACGTCTCCATTGAAATCCCAAAGAATTCTGATCCAGAGAAGTTTCGAAAGCTGGACATCCCTATTTCGGAGCTGAAAGGAGTTCAGAGAGCGATCAACAAGAAGATCCTGTCTGAGTTCTCTGCTGATGGGTGTGTGCACTCCTATGTGACTGCTCGGTCCATTCTAACGGCGGCCCGAGAGCTTTGTCCTGGGCGCGCAGTCCTCAAGGTAGATATTGAAGACTTCTTCCCGTCTATTACGTTTGTGCGGGTTTTGGGGCTTTTCATGTCAATGGGTTTCTCAGACGCAGCCTCCTTTATCCTTGCTCGGCTAACCACGTTTGGGGACCGCTTGGCTCAGGGCGCTCCCACAAGCCCGTCCATTTCAAATCTGATTATGAGAGGCATAGACCTTCGTTTGAAAAAAATGGCAGCCTCTTGGGAGTTGAAGTACTTAAGATATAGCGACGACATGTTTTTTCACAAGGAAAAGAACTTCAACCACCCAAAGCTGACTAACTACGTTTCGAGAATAATCGGAGATGGTGGCTTTGCGGCCAACGAGGGCAAAACCAAATATCACCCAAAAGGCCTACCCCGGACCACTTTGGGGCTTCTGACACATGGCGAGAAGCCGAAGATACCGGGAGGCCAGCGTCGTATTTACAGGTCGATGTTTTTTAAAGCATCAAGGAACATTCATTGGGCGCACGAAAACAGGGAGCGGTTGCGAGGTATTCTTGAATGGTACAAGTGTGTTTATGGTCGAGATGACACTTATGTCCAGTACCGAGCAATCCTCGATAATGAAGCCCGCTTAAGAATTCACGACCCCTATCAGAGCAAATAGGGTCCGGCCAACTGGCAGAACTCTTTGCATTATCAAAGGTTATTTCTGCCGTTGACGCACGGCCCAGCGAATGACCGCTTCCCGCCCAAACTTCGAAGCGGGCGCACCACGACATATGTCTCAGAAGGGCTCCAAGCCGCCATTTGCTACAAATTACAGGAAAGTTCGGTTGCGCGATTTCCATCGGTACGAGCGACTTTCAGCCGCGACCCATGCCATAAGCAACTTCAATCAGTTTGGAGGGCTATAGCGTAGGTATAATTCTCGGCTTCTTCGGCTTCGGCTCCACCACTTTGCGGGGCCGTAGCTTAATGGCAAAGCACTCGGTTGAGATCGAAGGGTCTCGCGTTCTGCGAGGCCCTTCGCCATTTATTTCTCAAACAACTCGAATTGAGTGTCCAAACCGTTTTGGGGATCACACCCGCTCCACGAACCCGTCGAGCACGCGTTTCTGGCCGGCCTTGTCGAAATCGATGGTGAGTTTGTTGCCCTCCACCGAGGCGACGTTGCCGTTGCCGAATTTCAGGTGGAAGACGCGGTCGCCGACCGCAAAGGACGAGGGCTGGTCGGCGACGGATTTGGCGACCAGTTCGCCGTCGATCACCCGGCCCTTGACCGAGCCGCGCCCGGCGCCGTAGCCCGAATCGGTCTCGCCGTAGCCGATGCGTTCGACGCCGTGGCCGGAGCGCGTGCCCCAGTTGCGGTCGGTCGCCTCGGTGCGGTTTTGCTGGGCGCGTTTCCAGCCCGGCGTGGCGTAGGTGTTGGAAAACGAGCCGCCGGCCTCGTCGAAGCGCGAGGCGCCATAGGGGTTGCGCCGGCCGCCATAATTGCCCTGGCCGCCGCCGGAGGCGTAGCCGCCGTAGTTCTGGCCGGTCTCGGCGACTTCGACATGGGCCTCGGGCAGTTCGTCGAGAAAGCGCGACGGGATGGTCGACTGCCACAGCCCGTGCACGCGGCGGTTTGAGGTGAACCAGAGATGCAGGTTCTTCTTGGCCCGGGTGAGCCCGACATAGGCCAGGCGGCGTTCTTCCTCCAGCCCGGAGCGGCCGCCCTCGTCGAGCGCGCGCTGATGGGGAAAGAGCCCTTCCTCCCAGCCGGGCAGGAACACGGTCTCGAATTCCAGCCCCTTGGCCGAATGCAGCGTCATGACGGAGACGGCGTCGAGATTTTCGTCCTGCTCGGTGTCCATCACCAGCGCGACATGTTCGAGGAAGCCGCGCAGGCTTTCATAGTCCTCCATCGAGCGGATCAGCTCTTTGAGGTTTTCCAGCCGTCCGGGCGCGTCGGCCGAACGGTCGTTCTTCCACATGTCGGTATAGCCGGATTCCTCCAAAATCGTCTCGGCGAGCTCGGTATGCGGGGTGGTTTCCAACAGCTCCTGCCAGCGGGCGAAATTGGCCGCCACCTGGCGCAGCGCCGCGCGCGGCTTGGGCTTCATCTCGTCGCTCTCGGCGAGCTGGCGGGCGGCCTCCAGCATCGGCACGCCGAGCGCGCGCGCCGTGTCGTGCACCTGGCGCACCGAGGCCTCGCCCAGGCCGCGCTTGGGTACGTTGACGATGCGCTCGAAGGCGAGGTCGTCGGCACCCTGGGCGACGACGCGGAAATAGGCCATGGCGTCGCGGATCTCGGCGCGCTCGTAAAAGCGCGGGCCGCCGATGACGCGGTAATTGAGGCCGAGCGTGACGAACCGGTCCTCGAATTCGCGCATCTGGAAGGAGGCGCGCACCAGGATCGCCATGTCGTTGAGGGCGTGACCCTTGGCCTGCAGCGCCTCGATCTCCTCGCCGACGCCGCGCGCTTCCTCCTCCGAATCCCAGGCGGCGTGCACCATCACCTTGGCGTCGTCGGGGTCGGGCTGCTCGGTGAACAGCGTCTTGCCGAGCCGGCCCTCATTGTGGGCGATCAGGTGCGAGGCCGCGCCAAGGATGTGGGCGGTGGAGCGGTAGTTGCGTTCCAGCCTGATCACGGCGGCGCCGGGAAAGTCCTTGTCGAAGCGCAGAATGTTGTCGACCTCGGCGCCGCGCCAGCCGTAGATCGACTGGTCGTCGTCGCCGACGCAGCAAATGTTTACCTGCCGATTTTCCCTTGCACCGTCGGCCTGACCGGCCGAACCCAGGTCGACCTCGGAGCCTTGGTCCGCGGGCGCGCTCGCGGCCGGCGCCCGAGCCGCGGCGGAGCGTTGCGCCTGCGGCCGCTGCGCCAGCAGGCGCAGCCACATATATTGCGCGGTGTTGGTATCTTGATACTCGTCCACCAAAATATAGCGGAATTTCTGCTGATATTCGCGCAAAATATCGGGATTTTCGCGCAAAAGCCGGATCGGATGCAGCAAAAGATCGCCGAAATCGCAGGCGTTCAGCGTTTTCAGCCGCTCCTGATAGGCGGCGTAGAGTTCGCGGCCCTTGCCATTGGCGAAGGCGCGGGCATCGCCCTCGGGGATTTGTGCCGGCGACAGGCCCTTGTTCTTCCAGCCGTCGATCATCTGGGCGAACTGGCGCGGCGGCCAGCGCTTGTCGTCGAGCCCCTCGGCCTGGATCAACTGCTTGAGCAGCCGGATCTGGTCGTCGGTGTCGAGAATGGTGAAGTCGCGTTTCAGCCCGGCAAGTTCGGCATGGCGGCGCAGGAGCTTGACGCCGATCGAGTGAAAGGTGCCGAGCCAGGGCATGCCCTCGACCTGTTCGCCGACCAGAAGCCCGACACGGCTCTTCATCTCGCGCGCGGCCTTGTTGGTGAAGGTGACGGCCAGAATCTGGCTCGGCCAGGCGCGTCCGGTCGCCAGGATATGGGCGATGCGGGTGGTCAAAACCCGTGTCTTGCCGGTGCCGGCGCCGGCCAGCACTAGCACCGGGCCCTCGGTGGTCTCGACCGCGCGCCGCTGTTCGGGGTTGAGGCCGGCGAGATAGTCGGGCGCCCGTGGATGGCGGGCGGCCATGGCGCGCGCGGCCAGTCCGCCGCCGCCGGCGGCGGCGGGCGCGGACATCTCGTCCCCTTGGTGGATGGGCAAATCGTCTGGGCGGCTGGACATTGCCTTGAATGTAGTGATTCGCGCCAGAAAGGCCAGCGGCGCGGCGCCTGTCACCGCCAAAGCCCGTCAGCGGAACCATTTTTCGCCATCGGCCGTTTCCGTCGTGCTGCGGGCCGCGTCAACCGGGCGCGGCGGTACGGCGAACAGGACGGATTTTCCCGGTTTCCCCTCCTGGCCAACGAATCGGCAGACGAGCGCCTGTCCCGCCCGGCCCGCGGCGGCTTTTTTCGCGACGGGCCTGCCCGCCGCGACAAAGCCTACCGCGCCAGAACGCGGGTTTCGCCGATCCGGAACACGGTCGTGCGGGTTTGGGTCGTCGCGGCGGCCAGAAAACGCCGTTTCTGCTCGGCCGGCGGATCCTCGGAAAGCGCGAATGTGCCCCAATGCATGCCCACGGCCAGCCGCGCGCCGAGCATCTTGGCCAGTTCCGCGGCCTCGGCCGGATCGACATGGTAGGGACGCTGGAAGCGGTGCGGGGACCAGGCGCCGGTCGGCACCAAAGCCACGTCGACGGGACCCAGGCGCCGGCGCATGTCTGAAAAGATCGCTTGATCCTTGGCGGTATCGCCGGCGAAATAGACCCTGTTTTGCCTGTCGCCGATCACGAAACCGGCCCAATGCATGCTGTCGATGGCAAAAGGCGGGCGGCGCACGCCGTGAATGGCCGGTACGGCGGTGATCGACAGGCCGTCGAGCCGCGCCGTCTCGTACCAGCGCATTTCTTCGACACGGGCAAAGCCCGCCCGCCGGACCAGGAACGCCGTGCCCTCGGGGACGAAAACGCGCGCATGGGGAAAACGACCGGCGAGCCTTTTCAGGCTGGCGATGTCGAGATGGTCGTAGTCGGCATGGGAGATGACGATCGCGTCGAGACGCCGGATCAGACCGGGGTCGGGGCGCAACGGCGGCAGGCGATGCAGATGCAAATGTCCGGGCCCGACACGATCGCCAAGCACGGGATCGGTGAGGACGGCATGGCCGCCGATCCGGATCAGGAAGGTGGAGTGCCCGAACCAGGTGAGCGCCAGCCGCGCCGCGCGTGCGCTCTCGAATTGTGCTTCGGCCTGCGCGGGCGTCAGCCAATGGTCGGGCGGCAGCGTGTCCTTTTGCGGAAACAGCTTGAGCGCCATCTTGGCCAGATGGTCGGTCCAGCCGACGATTTGCGGCGCCGGGGCGGGCCGGCCCGGATTGGCGTAAAACCGTGGCCCGTCCGTGGCGCGTCGGCCAGGCCCGGCACAGGCTGCCAAGGCGAGCGCCGCCAGCACGACGACGGTTTTCGCGCGTGTTGCTTCCCCGCGAGAAAGCACTCCCACCCCCCATTTTGCGCCAGTCTAACCGGTGTTTGCCCGGGAACAAACCCGCGTGTGCCGGATGATGGGGCGTGGGGATGCGTACGGCGGGCCGGTCAGGCTCGATGTCTGCTCCCGACGGCGCGCTTGGAAACTGCCGGCCGGGCTGGGGCTATTGCGTTGCGGTCGAACGGCCGACGCACCGCAAACCCGCACCAGCATAAGCAGTCGGGCTCACCCCTCCTGCCGGAGATGGCGAACCTCGCGCACCACGGCGCGCCATCGCAGATAATCGATCGGGATCGGTTCGTTGCGTCCGGCGATGGCGTGGATCGCGTTTTCGAGATTGTTCTTGGCCCGCCAAAAATCATAGTCGGAAAAGCGCCGGTCTCGGGCAAGCGTTTGCGCCAGCGCCTGGACGTCAGTCGTCACGCCATCACCTCGATATCGTTGTAAGTGCCCGTCGCCTCACCCGTTTCCCGAGCCATCTGTTGCGAGTCGGCCTATGCGTTCAAGGCCGGGCTTCGGCTGTCCACATTAACGTTTCGTTAAGGTTAACAATGTGTTGCGCCGGCCGGGACGGTTCCCGCGCGCATCAGCGATGTTCCTCGACCGAGGTCTGGACGAGGGCCTGGTTGAAGTGGCGCAGTGCCGCCACCAGGCTGACCCAGGCGATGATGCGGGTGGAGTCGGCAGGGTCGACGACCGGCAGGCGTTCATGGCCGCCAGTGTCGAGGGCGCGCAGTGCCGCATCGAGCGTGTCGGTCGGTTTGAGCGCCGTGCCGCCGCGTTCGGGGTCATAGGCGAGGGGCTCGCCGCCCGCGGCGACCGGCTCCATGAAATCCATCACCCGCACCGAGGCGCCGAGCGGCTTGTGCGGGCCCTCGCGCACGTCGAGGCCGCGCAGGCGCAACTGCCACT
The DNA here is from genome assembly GCF_003015025.1 of Nitratireductor sp. StC3. NCBI lineage: Bacteria > Pseudomonadati > Pseudomonadota > Alphaproteobacteria > Hyphomicrobiales > Phyllobacteriaceae > Nitratireductor > Nitratireductor sp. StC3. The sequence continues at coordinate 170,238 of NZ_PYBP01000005.1, forward strand.
GGAACCAGGAATGACCGTGCACGGCCTGAATGACGCCCTGAGCCACGGCCACCGTCAGCAACAGCGCGATGGCGAGCGCGTAGCCGCCGGTCAGTTCGAACACGATCATCGCCGTGGAGATCGGCGCGCCGAACACGGCGCCGGCGACCGCGCCCATGCCGAGCATGGCGTAGAGGCCGCCGCTGGAGGCCATGTCGGGGAAAAGACCGGAGGCGATCATGCCGAAGGCGCTGCCGGTGAGCGCGCCGACCACCATCGCCGGCGCGAACACGCCGCCGCCGAAGCGCGCCGCAAGCGAGATTGCCGTCGCCACCGTCTTCAGCACGATCAGCGACAAGACGAGCGCCAGCGGCAGTTGCTCCGACAGGGCCAGGTCGGTGAGCTCGTAACCGACACCCAGAATATGCGGAAAAAAGACGCCGATCGCCCCGACCAGCACACCGCCGGCCACCGGCCGGGTCCAGAGCGGAATATCCACGCGGCGGGCGGCGAAATCGGCGATGAACAGCGCGAACTGGAACAGGATCGCGACCACGGCCGAGACCAGGCCGAGAAGCACGAAGGCGGGGAATTCCCAATAGGAAGCGACCGCGTAGGCCGGCACGGAAAAGGAGGCGTCGGGCCCGAACCACAGCCTGGACAAGACGCTGCCGGCGGTCGAGGCGATCATGATCGGCACGAAGGAGCGCAGCGCGTAATGGCCCAAAACCACCTCGTGGGCGAACAGCACGCCGGCGAACGGGGCGTTGAAGGAGGCGGCGACCGCGCTTGCCACGCCCGCCGAAAGCAAGGTGCGGCGGCACCATTCCGGCAGCGCGGCGCGGCGCGCGATCACCCCGCCGAGCGTTGCGCCGAGATGCACGATCGGCCCCTCGCGTCCGGCGCTGGCGCCGCTGCCGACCGAGATGGCCGAGACCAGCGCCGACCACAGCCCGTCGGCCATGCCGAGCTTGCGTCCGGTAAAGGCGCGCGCCTCGATGACGTCGGCGACGCCGCCGGCGCGGCGCACGGAAATGCGCTGCAGCAGGAGGCCCACGACGAGGCCGCCGACGACCGGGCCGGCGACGATCACCCACCACGGCATGCCGGCGGCGGCCGTCAGGGTCTGTTCGGAGCGGCTGCCGAGCCAGAACCATTGCGCGATGCCGATCAGTTCGCGGAAGATGATCGCGGCAATGCCGGCGCCAAGGCCGATCGCCAGCGCCAGGCACAAGACCAGCGGCTGGCGTTCCTTGCGGAAATCGCGCCAGTTCGGGCCGACCCAGCCCCTGAGCGCGACGATCGCGCGCTTGGCGAAGAGATTCATCGCCCAGCCTAGTTGGATTTGCGCCGGATCGCGATCGAGCGGCCGGCGCGTTCGGGCATCGGCAAGGCCCGGTGGGCGGCACGCACCGCCTCGACCCTTTGCCTTATGTCGTCGGGAAAGGCGACGACCCGCGGCCCGGCCATGTCGATATGCAGGGACAGCGTTTCCGACGTCGCGGCCAGCCAGCCGTCGAGATGATGGATCTCCTGGTAGGCGCGCAGGCGCTTGTCGTCATGGTCGATGAGATTGAAGGAGACGCGGACACGATCGCCCAGATGCAGTTCGCGGACGTAACAGACATGGACTTCGGCGGTGTAGATCGTCAGCCTGCGCGCGCTGGCATAGTCGGGGCCCATGCCCATCAATTCGAACGCCTCGTCGGAACAGCGATCGAACAGCACATTGTAATAGGCCATGTTGAGGTGGCCGTTATAGTCGATCCAGTCCTTTTCGATCTCCATGATGCGCGACAGGAGCGGTGCGTCGATGGTCATTGAATTTCCCCGCTTGATGAACTCTCCGGCGCGGCCGATAAAGGCGCGGACGCCCGCCGGCCCGGTCCCGATACTCATCAGAACCGGGACGCCTTCTCAAGGCCTGCGCGGCACAATGCACGGGAGGAACACATGGCGCTTGCCGATCTTGTCCGCGTCGAACGCAACGAAGACGGCATCCAGGCCGTGCTTGGCGTCCTCAAGCAGCGCTTCGGCGAGCGGTTTCAGACCGGCCAGGCGATCCGCGAGCAGCATGCCCACACCACCACCTATATTCCCGCGCAATTGCCGGACGGGGTGGTGTTCGCACACTCGACGCCGGAGGTGCAGGAGGTGGTGCGCCTTTGCGCGACGTATCGCGTGCCCGTGATCCCGTTCGGCACCGGCACGTCGCTGGAGGGTCATGTCAACGCGCCGGGCGGCGGCATCTCGCTCGACCTGATGGGCATGGACAAGATCGTGTCGGTCAATGCCGAGGATCTCGACTGCACGATCGAGCCGGGCGTGACGCGCGAGGCGCTCAACACCTATCTGCGCGACACGGGGCTGTTTTTCCCGATCGATCCGGGCGCCAATGCCAGCCTCGGCGGCATGGCCTCGACGCGTGCGTCGGGCACCAACGCGGTGCGCTACGGCACGATGCGCGACAATGTGCTGGCGCTGACGGCGGTGACGGCGGACGGGCAGACGGTGACGACCGCCAAGCGCGCCAAGAAATCCTCGGCCGGCTACGATCTGACGCGGCTTTTCATCGGCGCGGAAGGCACGCTCGGCATCATCACCTCGCTGACGCTCAGGCTGCAGGGCATTCCCCAGGCGATGTCGGGCGGGGTGTGCCCGTTTCCGAGCGTGGAGGCGGCCTGCGAGGCGGTGATCGCCACCATCCAGATGGGCGTGCCGGTCGCGCGCATCGAACTGGTCAATCGGCTGCAAATGAAGGCGATGATCGCCTATTCGAAGCTCGACTATCCCGAAAGCCCGTGCCTGTTCCTCGAGTTCCACGGCACCGAGAGCGGCGTGGCCGAACAGGCGCAGCTTTTTGGCGAGATCGCGGCCGAGCACGGCGGCGGACCGTTCATCTGGACCCAGGTCGCCGAGGAACGCACCAAATTGTGGAAGGCGCGCCACGACGCCTATTGGGCCTCGCTGCCGCTCAGGCCCGGCGCGCGCGGCCTGTCGACGGATGTGTGCGTGCCGATCTCGCGGCTGGCCGAATGCATCGCCGAAACGGAACGCGACATCGAGGCGATGGGCCTGGTCGCGCCGATCGTCGGCCATGTCGGCGACGGCAATTTCCACGTGCTGGTGCTGATGGACCCCGAAGACACGCGCGAGATCGCGCAGGCGGAGGCCTTCGTTGCCCGGCTCAACGAACGGGCGCTGGCGATGGAGGGCACCTGCACCGGCGAGCACGGCATCGGCCAAGGCAAGGCGAAGTTTCTGGAACTGGAACTGGGCACCGGCGTCGACGTGATGCGGGCCATCAAGAAGGCGCTCGATCCGCAGAACATTCTCAATCCGGGCAAGATTTTCGCGCTCGACTGACGGGTTTTTCGCGCTGGCCGGGATCGGCGCCGCCACTTTATCGACACGCCGATCGGGGTAAGGTGTCGGCTATCGACGACTCAGGAGCAGGTTTCTGGCCCGTCTGTTCGTATTCATCGGCGGCTTGATCGTGCTGGCGCTCACCGCGGCGCTGGTGGGGCCTTATTTTGTCGACTGGACCAGCTATCGCGCCGATTTCGAACGCGAGGCAAGCCGCATACTCGGCCGCGCGGTGACCGTGGAGGGCACCGCCACGGCGCGGCTCTTGCCGTTTCCCTCGGTGCGGTTCACCGATGTCAGGGTGGCCGGGGCGACGCCCGGCGAGCCGCAGATGACGGTCGACAGCTTCTCGATGGACGCGGAATTGTCGCCGTTCCTGCGCGGCGAGATCCTGATCTTCGACATGCGGCTCGAGCGGCCGTCGGCGGTCATCACGGTGGCCGAGGACGGCACCATAGACTGGGCGGCGCGGCCGGCGAGCCTTTTCGATCCGTCGCAAATATCGCTCGAAAAGATCACGGTGGCCGAAGGCAGGGTGCGGCTGCGTCATGCGCTCAGCGGCCGCGAGCATATTGTCAGCGAGATCAATGCCGAGATCGCCGCGCGCACGCTCGCCGGGCCGTGGCGGCTCGACGGATCGATGCGCCTCGACGGGCAGGCGGCGGCGGTCACGCTGTCGACCGGCACGGTCGAGGACGACGGCACGTTGCGGCTGCGCGCGCGGGTGCGCCCGAGCGACCGCGCCTTCGCGCTGGAAACCGACGGCCGGGCGCGGCTGCATGACGGGGCGGCCAGCTATGACGGCCGCTTCAAACTGGATGCAGGCATCCGCAGCGCCGACGGCGAGACGGGCGAGCAGCCCGAAGCGCCGGCCGGCTTTCGTTTCGCCGGCGCGTTCACGCTCGACAACAACCGGCTCGACGTTTCGGAGTTTCGGCTCGAGACCGGTACGCTCGACGACCCCTATACCGCCGACGGCACCGCGCTGCTCGATTTCGGCGTCTCGCCGCGTTTCCTGATCCAGGCGACCGGCGCGCAGGTGCGGCTCGACCGCGGGGAGGGCGAAGCAGGCGACATAACCGGCCTGGCGCTGCAGGATCGCCTGGACGCGCTCAACGAGGCCGTGCTCGACCTGCCGCGGCCGGGCATCGCGGGCACGGTCGACATCGACCTGCCGGCGATCGTGGCCGGCGATACCACCATTCGCGACGTGTCGTTCTCGGCCGAGCCGGGCGCGGACGGCTGGACGGTCAACACGCTGCGCGCGACGCTGCCCGGCCGCACGCGGCTGGAGGCGAACGGGCTGATTTCGGCCGGCGAGGCGATGCGCTTCGACGGCCGGCTTTTGTTGGCGGTCGGTCAGCCGTCGGGCTTCGCGGCCTGGCTTGCGCGCGACGTCGACGAGGCGATCCGGCGCCTGCCGGCCGCCGGTTTCGCCGCCGATGTCGAACTGGGCGCCGAGCGCCAGCTTTTCAACAATCTGGAATTGATCCTGGGCACAGCGCGGTTTCGCGGCTCGCTCGACCGCCAGCGGCGCGACGCCGTGCGGCCGGCCATGGCCGCCAAGCTGGAAGGCGAGGCGCTGGACGTCGACGGCATGGCGGCATTCGCCTCGCTGTTCGTCAGCGATGCCGGCGTGACCCATTTCGGCGGCCACGACATCGATTTCAGCCTGAAGGCGGGGCCGGTGCGGCTGTCAGGCCTGGCTGCCGAGGAGGTCGATACCGCCTTCAGGCTGCGCGGCGACCAGCTCGACATCGACCGGCTGGCGGTGACCGGCCTGGCCGGCGCCAATATCAGCGCGACGGCGAAGCTACGCGACATTGACGGCCGGCCGAGCGGCTCCGTCGACGCCTCCATCCTCGCCGGCGATCTCGCCCCGTTCGCGCGGCTGGTGGCGGCGCGCTTTCCCCAAAACGCCCTGGCGGCCGCGCTTGCCGGCCGGGCCGATGCCTATCAGGGGCTGATGGATGACGCGCAGATCGACCTGGTGGCGAGCCTGGAGCGCGCCGACGCGGGGCCGGGCCAGGCATCGCTGGGCGCGCAGGGCCATATCGGCGACAGCGATGTCAGCCTGTCGCTGTCGTCGGAGGCTTTCGACGGCGACCTTTTCGGCGCGCCGCTGGCGCTGTCGCTGGAGGCCGAAACCACGAATACCGCCGAACTGCTGGCCTTTGCCGGCCTGCCGGCCTTCGATCTCGGCCTGACCGGCGAAGGCACGGCGCAACTGGCGGTGGACGGCACCTTGTCGGAAGGCGCCGCGGTCCGGTTCGCGCTCCTGTCGCCGCAGGCCCAGGCGCGGTTTTCCGGCAGCGCCACGGTAAACGGCATGGCGCTGTCGGCCAAGGGCGGGCTCGACCTGTCGGGCGACGATCTGGAACCGTGGCTGATGACCTCGGGCCTGACCCTGCCCGGCATGGGGCTCGGGCTTCCCGCCGATCTCAAAAGCGATGTCGCGCTGGAGGGGGGCGTGCTCACGCTTTCCGAGATCGCCGGCAATCTCGCCGGCAATACGGTTTCGGGAGATTTGCGGGCGCGGCTCGCGGACGGGATGCCCGATCTCGCCGGCAGGCTCGCGCTCGGCGGGTTCGATCTCGCGCTCGCGGCCGGGCTGGTGCTCGGCGAAGGCGCAATCGAATATGACGGCGAGGGCTGGCCCGACGCGCCGTTTGTCCAGGCCGCGACGGTGCCGTTTACCGGGCGGCTGGATTTCGAGGTCGGCACGCTCGGCGTCGGTGCCTGGCTGAGCGCGGAGGAGGCCAGCTTCACTCTGGCGCTGGACCGGGAAGGGCTGCGGCTCGCCGATCTTGAGGCCGGCTTCGTCGGCGGTTCGCTGGAAGGGCTTGCGGAGCTCAACAACAATCAGGGGGCGGGCCTGTTTTCGGCCCAACTGAAGATCGAGGGCGCCGACAGCGCGACGCTGCTGCGCGCGCCGGGTTTCGGCGGCAGCGCCGATCTGAGCGCGTCGGCGACGGCGAGCGGGCGCACCGTCGGCGGGCTGATCGCGGCGCTGACGGGATCGGGCACGGCGCGGTTCGTCGGGCTTGCCGTGCCGGGCCTGAGTGCGGACGCGCTCGGGCCGATCCTGGCGCGCGCCGACGAGATCGGCCGCGACATCACCGCAGACCAGACGGCCGGTTTCGCGCCTGCGCTGGTCGCCGACGGGACGCTTGGGATCGGCGAAATCGTTGCCCCCTTCACCATTGCCGGCGGCGTGATCCGTACGCCGCCGCTGTTCATGGAGGCCGGTGCGGCGCGTTTGGAGACGCAGGCCCGCGCCGATCTCAATTCCGGCGCGGTGTCGATGGACGGGCAGCTTCGTTACGAGGCCGGCGACGAGGCGGTGGTCGGGTCCGAGCCGGTGGTCGGCTTTGTCGCCGAAGGGCCGATCGGCAATGTGATGCGCCGTTTCGATACCGCGCCGCTGGCGCAATTCCTGACCCAGCGCGCGCTCGAACGCGAACAGGCGCGGGTGGAAAAGATGCAGGCCGAACTGCTCGAAAAGCAGCGGCTGCGGCGCGAAGTGCGCTATTACACGCAGCTTGCCGAATCGCGCCGCGTCCGCCAGGCGGAAGAAGAGGCGCGGCGCCAGGCCGAGGAGGAAGCGCGGCGCCAGGCCGAGGAAGCCGCGCGGTTGAAGGCAGAGGAAGAGGCCGCGCGCCAGGCCGAGGAGGAAGAGCGGCGCCAGGCCGAGGAGGCCGCACGGTTGAAGGCGAAGGAAGAGGCCGCGCGCCAGAAAGCCGAGGAAGAGGCCGCGCGCATCCGCGCCGAGGACGAGGCCCGGCGGCGCGCGGAGGAGGAGGCGCGGCTTCGTGCGGAACAGGCCGCGCGCGAACAGGCCCGCGAGCCGGTCGACGAGGCCGGGACCGCATCGACCGACACGATCACCCGCACGCCGCTGCCGCCGCCCGCGCGGCCGCCGAGACCGAGGCCGGGTTCCGCTTCGGAACTCGATTTCGACGCGATGGACATCGAAGAATTTCTGAAGTCCCATTCACCGGGGCGCTGAGTTTGCGGCAGGCGCGTCCCGGCCGAGCGCGGCGCGCGGCTGTTACGATGACGGTTCGGGACGGCGGGCGCGTTCGGCGTCGCGCGCGCGCACATGGTCAAGCACGTAAAGTCGCAATGCCGACGACAGATTGGTGTCGCGCGGGCGCTGTTCGTCGATTTCGGCGACGAGCGCGGCCAGGGCGCGATCACGCCGGGCCGCGATTTTCTTCAACTCGTCGTAAAAAGCCTGTTCGATCGAATAGCTGGTGCGGTGGCCGCGGATCGTGACCGATCGTTTGCGCACGCCGCTCACGGCCGGTCGTCGCCTTGCGGCTTGTCGCGGCGATGGCCGTCGAGCGCTGCGCGGGCGGTTCGTTCGGTGCGGGCTTCGGTCTGCTTTTCGGTCTTGGTGCGGCCGTGGCGTGCGCGATTTTCGCTCGCCCGCTTTTCGCGCGCGGCCCGTTCGGCACGCTTGCGCGCCAGGCGCAGATTGACGATCTCAGCCATCGGCGCTCCCGAGCGGACACGCTTTTGGGCTATTTCTTTCGGAACGCATCGAGCGAGACGACCTGGGCGCCCTTGGTTTCGGCCTCCGCCTCGGCGGGCTCCTCGGCCTTTGCCTCGTCCTTCTTCTTCTTGGCGCGCTCGCCGCCGGATTTTTTCGCCGCGGTCGCCTTGGCGGGCGCGGCGGCTTTTTTGTCGTCCGCCTCCGGTTCCGGCACTTCTTCGGCCGGGGCCTCCACCTTCACGTCAAACTCGAGTTCGAAATTGACGGACGGGTCGTAGAAACCGCGCACGGCCGAGAACGGGATTTCGAGCTTTTCGGGCACATCGGAGAACGACAGGCCGATCTCGAAGCCGCTATCGGTCACCTTCAGGTCCCAGAACTGGTATTGCAGCACGATCGTCATCTGCTCGGGATAGCGCTCGCGCAGCCGGCTGGAGACCCGCACGCCGGGCGCGCCGGTGAGGAAGGTGATGAAAAAGTGATGGTTGCCCGGCAGGCCCGTCTTGGCAACCTCGCTCAAAACCTTGCGCATCACGCCGCGCAAGGCTTCCTGGGCGAGGATGTCGTAGCGAATTTGGTCGTCCGTCATGCAGTCGGGGTCCATCGAGTGAGTCCGGTTAGATTTAGTGCGGTTTGCACAAAGATGGAACCGGCGAGTGCGATATTCCCGCATGCGGCGCCGGTCAGCATCGCGGCCGGCGATGTCTCATGCCGTCCGCAGCGTGTCGACCACAAAGCGCACCCGTTCGGCAAGACCGGTTTTGGGCAATTCGACAAGCCGGTAGCCGAAGGCGGAATAGGTGTTTGCCATCGCGGCGTGGGTGCGCCGCGCTTCCTCGGGCGATTGGCGGCGTTCGGCGTCGTTGACGTAGATCTCGGGCCAGTGCGGCGCGATGAAGACGGTCGCGTTGTAACGGAAATCGGTGGCGGCCCGTGTCAACGCCGGCGGCACGGCAAGCCGCGACAGGGCGAGATAGCCGACAATGTCGGGGATGGCACGGTCGAACAGGACGGTCCCGCTGCGCTGCATGGCGAGCGCGTGCGACCGCAATTCCCAACACAGCATCCAGTCGGCGAAGCGTGCCCGATCAGCCCAGGGCAGGGCGTCGGCGCCGATCGCCTGTTGCTGGCGGATGACGCCGCGCCCGGCCTCGTCCATGACGGCGAAGCCGGTCGCGGCCAGTGCGTCGAGCAAAGTGGTTTTGCCGGAGCCCGGCCCGCCGGTGAAGACGAACAGGCGCTCGCTCTGTGGTGAGGACATGGCATGCTCCCTGGCTGGATGATTTTGGCGGCGACGGCGTGCGCGCGGGAAAGCGGCCGCGGGGCGCGCCAAGCGGCGCCGACACGCGCGACAGCGGACGGGAATGGACGGGGAGGCAGATGGGGAGAAGTGGAGGCTTCTGTTGCCAGGTGCCTCCGAACCCCGCCTAGAGGTGCGAACCGCTAGGACTTGAATTGAAGCTGTCGAGCCGCATTACGCAGCGAGACGTGCTTCCGCATAGTTGTCGTTTGCAACTACAAGTTTAGCCCGATAACGGTGGTACAATGCCGGGCAAAAGTCCGATCTTTACACCTTCGTCGATCCTATTTCGCCCCCATCAAAAACCGCCAGGCAAAGCGGTTTATGGTGGAGGCGCCGGGTACCGCCCCCGGGTCCGAACGGCTTATTACATCGGCAGTTTATCGCCATAGTCAGTCAAGCTGACGGGACGAATATAGGCATGCCGACGGCAAATGAAAAGACCGCCGGCACGCGGTTTGTCGGGCTATGCGGCCGGAACCGGCTTCGCCTTGCGCGCCAGCCACCGGTCGAGCCGGTCGGAGAGATCGTGCGTGGGCACCAGGCCGGCGAACAGGTCGCATTCGGTCTGCAGGCCCTCGGCGATGCTCATGTTGAGGCCGCGCGTGGTCGCCGCCAGGACCGCCGCGGCGGCCGAGGCGGTGTGGACCGTGATGCGACCGGCCAGGTCGCGCGCTGTCGCCATCAGCTCGTCGTGCGGCACGACGCGGTTGACCAGCCCGAGTTCGAGCGCATATCGCGGCGAGAAGGTTTCGCCGGTCAGCAGCAATTCCAGCGCGCGCTTGCGGCCCGCCAGCCGGGCGAGACGCTGCGTGCCGCCGAATGTCGGCGGCATGCCGAGCCGGATTTCCGGCTTGGCGAACAGGGCGTCGTCGCTGGCGACCGTCAGGTGAGCGGCTTCGACGATCTCGCAACCGCCGCCAAAGGCGAAGCCGTTGACCGCCGCGATCACCGGCTTGCGATAGGCCTCGATCCGCGCCGTCATGCGCTGGCCGCGGCGCACGAAGTCGCGCACGGCGCAGTCGATGCCCGCGCGCACGCTTTCGCGAAATTCGGCGATGTCGGCGCCGGCGGAAAAGGCGCGCTGGCCTGCACCGGTCAGGATCACTGCGCGGCAGCGGCTGTCGCTCTCGATCCCGTCGAGCAGGTCCAGCACACGGTCGATCATCGCGCGGGACAGCGCATTGAGCTTGTCGGGACGGTTGAGGGTGAGGACGGCGATGCCGTCGGCGACGTCGATGAGAACCGGTTCTGGCATGGTGCTTTTCCTGCGTGCGTGGGGGACGACGGGAAGGTAGCGTGACGCCGCTGTTGTGTATATTCACTAGTCGGTATACATAGGGCCATGGCGATGACGGCATTATCCACCCGCGAACGCATCGTGCAGGCGGCCACGACGCTGTTTTACGGCGAGGGCATCCGCGCGGTCAGCGTCGATGCGGTCGCCGCCAAGGCCGGGGTCACCAAGCGCACGCTTTATTATCATTTCGCCAGCAAGGACGAGTTGATCGCCGCCTATCTGGAAGGGCGCGACCAGCCCAATCTTGCCACTTTCCGGCGCTGGTTCGCCGAAACCGACGGTTCGCTTGCCGACAAGGTGCGCGGCATTTTCTGCGCGCTCGCCCGATCGGCCCGCAAGCCGGGATGGAAGGGCTGCGGCTTCCTGCGCACGGCGGCCGAATTGGCGGCGATGCCCGGCCACCCGGCGATGCGCATCGGCGCGGCGCATAAGAAGAAGTTCGAGGCCTGGCTTGCGGAAATTTTTGCGGGCGCGGGGCTGGCGGAGCCGGACCGTCTGGCGCGGCGGATCGTGCTGCTGCTCGACGGCTCCTTCGCCGTCGTGCTGTTGCATCGCGACCCGGACTATATGGAGGAAGCCGGCGCGACGGCCTTTATGCTGGTCGAGGCCGCGCTGTCCCGGTCCGGGCGGACCTGAGGCGGTCCGCCACGTTCGCCGGTATTGCGCCGGGATCAAGCATTCGTGTGAGGTCGTGTAGCGCGCGGCAGGCCCGGCCGCGCTACAAGCGGTGTCGGCAGAGAGGGAGGATGTGCGATGCAGCGACGTGGGGTCTTGGGCCTGATTGCCGGCGCGGCGGCCGCGCTTGGCACCGCCGGCGCGGCGGTTGCCGCCGACAAGGTGTTTACCGGCCTGGTGGCGGGAGTGGGCGCCGGCGGCTACGATGTCGTGGCCTACCAGAGTGAAAACGCCGCGATCCCGGGCGATCCGGCGATCGAAGCCAGCCACGAGGGCGTGCGCTACCGCTTCGCCAGCGCGCGCAACCGCGACGCTTTCCGCGCCGATCCGCAAAAATATCTGCCGCACTATGGCGGTTACTGCGCCTGGGCGGTGAGCCAGGGCTATACCGCCAAGGGCGATCCCGAGGCCTGGACGGTCGTCGACGGCAGGCTCTATCTCAACTATTCGCAGTCCGTGCGCGCACAATGGTCGCAGGACATCGCCGGCAATGTCGCCAAAGCCGACGCCAATTGGCCGGCCGTGCTGGACTGAGATGCCGGCGCCGGCATTGGCTGCGTTTTACCGGTTGGGGACAGGCCGGACAATGGCGTGCGCGGCCGGGCGCGATAGGCTAATGTGAGGCGCGAAGAGAATCGCTGTCCCGGAACACCATGCGCCAATATCTCGACCTTTTGTCCCACGTGCTCGACACGGGCACCGATCGCGGCGACCGCACGGGGACCGGCACCCGCTCGGTGTTCGGCCACCAGATGCGGTTCGACCTCGATGACGGCTTTCCGGTGCTGACCACCAAGAAGCTGCATTTGAAGTCGATCATCCACGAATTGCTGTGGTTTTTGTCCGGCGACACCAATATCGGCTACCTCAACCAGCACGGCGTGACGATCTGGGACGAATGGGCCGACGAGAACGGCGATCTCGGCCCCGTCTATGGCTCGCAATGGCGCTCCTGGCCGACGCCGGACGGCGGCTCGATCGACCAGATCGCGCAACTCGTCGACCAGATCCGCGACAATCCCGAGTCGCGGCGCCTGATCGTGTCGGCCTGGAACCCGGCCGAGATCGGCGAAATGGCGCTGCCGCCGTGCCACTGCCTGTTCCAGTTCTACGTCGCCGAGGGCCGGCTGTCGTGCCAGCTCTACCAGCGCTCGGCCGACATCTTCCTCGGCGTGCCGTTCAACATCGCCTCCTACGCGCTGTTGACGATGATGGTGGCGCAGGTGACGGGACTGCGGCCGGGCGAATTCGTTCATACGCTCGGCGACGCGCATCTCTACCACAACCATTTCATGCAGGCGCGGCTGCAGCTGACCCGCACGCCGAAGCCGCTGCCCACGATGCGCATCAATCCCGATGTCGCCGACCTGTTCGCCTTCCGCTACGCCGATTTCAGCCTCGAAGGCTACGAGGCCGACGCCTCGATCAAGGCGCCGATCGCGGTATGAGGCGGGTGTGAGGGGCTCGCCATGAGCAGTATCGCGATCGTTGTGGCCGTCGCCGAAAACGGCGTCATCGGACGCGACGGCGGCATGCCGTGGCGCCTGTCGACGGATCTCAAGCGGTTCAAGGCGGTCACGCTGGGCAAACCCGTCATCATGGGACGCAAGACCTTCGACAGTATCGGCAGACCCTTGCCCGGCCGGGCCAACATCGTGGTGACGCGCAATCGCGACTGGCGCGCCGACGGCGTCACGGTGACGGCGACGCTCGACGAGGCGCTGGCGATGGCGGCGCGCGAGGACGGCGATGAGATCTGCGTGATCGGCGGCGGCGAGCTCTATGCCCAGGCGATCGGCCTGGCCGACCGGCTGCATGTGACCCATGTGTTGGCCGATATCGACGGCGACACGCGTTTTCCGCCGATCGACCCGTCTGTGTGGGCGGTGGTGGAGGAGGCCGAGATCCCGCCCGGGGAAAAGGACAGCCACGCCACCCGTTACGCCGTTTACGAAAGGCGCTGAGCGCTTGCATGGCCGTGCCCGGTTTTTTACCCTATGATGTAAGAAAGCGCGACCATGTGCGGCAAATGACACCGCAAGGTCCATGCCCGCGTTGAAAGGGCGGTAGCGCATCCCTATAACTCTCGACACATGGATTCCGCCCGGCATTCAGGCCGTCGCGAAGCGGAACGCACAATGAAAGGAATTTCATGCCCTGGAGTAATCAGAGCGGAGGCGGCGGCCCTTGGGGGGGCGGCAATGGCGGTGGCCCCTGGGGCCAGGGACCGCGCGGTCCGGGTGGACCGTCCAACTCCCCCCCCGACCTTGAGGATATTATCCGACGCGGCCAGGACCGGCTGAAGCAGGCTCTGCCGGGCGGCGGCGGCTTCAGCCCCGCCATTGTCGGGCTGATCGTGGTCGGCCTGCTCGGACTGTGGGCCTTCAAGGCGATCTACACCGTCCAGCCCGACGAACTTGGCGTGGAACTGCGCTTCGGCAAGCCGAAGGACGATATTTCCGAGCCCGGCCTGCATTTCCATTGGTGGCCGATCGAGACCGTCGAAAAGGCCAACACGGCCGAAAAACTGCTCAATATCGGCGATGCGAGGGGATCGACCTCCTCCGGTCTGATGCTGTCGGGCGACCAGAACATCGTCGATGTCAGCTTTTCCGTCGCCTATCAGGTCGCCGATCCGCGCGCCTATCTGTTCAACGTGCAGAACCCGGACGACATGATCCGCCAGATCGGCGAGAGCGCGGTGCGCGAGGTCGTCGGCCGTCGACCGGCCCAGGACGTGTTCCGCGACGATCGCCAGGGCATTTCCGACAATGTGCGCAGCATCATCCAGACGACGCTCGAGGAATACGGCTCCGGCCTGGCGGTGAACGCGATCTCGATCGAGGACGCCGCGCCGCCGCGCGAGGTGGCCGACGCGTTCGACGAGGTGCAGCGCGCCGAGCAGGACGAAGACCGTTTCGTCGAGGAATCGAATCAATATTCCAACCAGCAACTCGGCCAGGCCCGCGGTGAAGCCGCCCAGATCCGGGAAGAGGCGGCCGCCTACAAGAACCGTGTCGTGCAGGAGGCGCGCGGTGAGGCCCAGCGCTTCATCTCCGTCTACGACGAATACGCCAAGGCGCCGGACGTCACCCGCAAGCGTCTGTTTCTGGAAACGATGGAACAAATCCTGAAAGGATCCAACAAGGTGATCGTCGAACAGGACAATGGCCAGGGCGTGGTGCCGTATCTGCCGCTGCCCGAACTGCAGAAGCGCGCGGGAGGAGACCAGTGATGTCGAACCGTCTTCCCATTATCGCGTTTGTGGTCGCGATCCTCGTCATTCTCGGATTTTCGTCGTTTTTCATCGTCAACGAACGCCAGCAGGCGATCGTGCTGCGCTTCGGCGAGATCGTCGAGGTGAAGACCGAACCGGGCCTCTATTTCAAACTGCCCTTCGGGTTTCTGGAGGCCGACAATGTGCAGCTGATCGAGGACCGCGTGCTGCGCTTCGATCTCGACGACATTCGCGTCCAGGTCTCGGGCGGCAAGTTCTACGAGGTCGACGCGTTCGTCGCCTACCGGATTTCCGATCCGCGGACCTTCCGCCAGACCGTGTCGGGCAGCGTGACGCTGGCCGAGCAGCGCCTGCGCACGCGTCTCGACGCAGCGCTGCGCCGGGTCTACGGCTTGCGCGGCTTCGAGGCCGCGCTTTCGGAAGAGCGCTCTTCGATGATGCGCGAGGTGCGCGACCAGTTGCGCCCGGACGCCAATTCGCTCGGCCTGGAGATCGAGGACGTGCGCATTCGCCGGACCGACCTGACCCAGGAGGTTTCGCAACAGACCTATGACCGCATGAAGGCCGAGCGCCTGGCCGAAGCCGAGCGCCTGCGTGCGCGCGGTCGCGAGGCGGCCCAGCGCATCCGCGCCCGCGCCGATCGCGAGGTGGTGGAAATCGTCGCCGAGGCACGCCGGGAATCGGAGATCCTGCGCGGTGAGGGCGAGGCGGAGCGCAACGCGATCTTCGCCGACGCCTTCGAGCGCGATCCGGAATTCTTCGAGTTCTATCGTTCGATGGCCGCCTATACGCAGGCGCTGGACAGCGAGGGCACCTCGATGGTGCTGTCGCCGAACTCGGAGTTCTTCCGCTATTTCGGTTCGGCCGCCGGCCGCGCGCCGGCGCCGGCCGAAAACGCTCCGGCCGCTCCGCGCGCCGACCGCACGACCACCGGCGCGACGCCGCCCGGCCAATAGAATGGGCGACTTCGTTGCCGCCATCGGTCTCGTCCTCGTGATCGAGGGCGTGATCTATGGCGGCTTCCCCGGTTTCGCCCGGCGGCTGGCAGCCGAAATGCGCGAGACGCCGGAACATGTTCTGCGTTATGGCGGGCTGGCGGCGGTCGCGGCCGGGGTCGCGATCGTGTGGATGGTGCGCGGGTAACGCAGGCGTTATCGATGCGGCGCGCGCGAGGTCGCAAACGCGCCGTATTTTTTGGGAAGTCTCAGTCAATCGGGCGAGGGCCGCGCCGACGGTCATGCGCCGCTACCGGGAGAACGATCGCATGTCCTTGACGCGAGTTTGGCCGTCGCTGCGCACGAGCCTGATTGCGGCCGCGGCCGCCGTTTCCGTCGCCGGCGTCACCATGTCCGTGCCCCAGGCCTCAGCCCAGAACGCCGGGCCGGCCTCGGTCGCCGACCTCGCCGACGGGCTGATCGGGGCGGTGGTCAACATCTCGACCTCGCAAACGACGCGCGGCGGACGCGACGCGGTGCCGATGCCCAAATTGCCGGAAGGGTCGCCGTTCCAGGATTTCTTCGACGAGTTCTTCCGCAACCGGGAAGGCCAGGACAACCGGCCGCGCAAGGTGCAGTCGCTCGGGTCCGGCTTCGTGATCGATGCCGAAGAGGGCATCATCGTCACCAACAATCACGTGATCGCCGATGCCGACGAGATCGAGGCCAATTTCTCCGACGGCAGCAAGCTGAAGGCCGAACTGATCGGGCGCGACACCAAGACCGATCTGGCGATCCTGAAGGTCGATCCGACGAAAAAGAAACTGACCGCGGTCCCGTTCGGCGATTCGGACAAGATGCGCGTCGGCGACTGGGTGCTGGCGATCGGCAATCCGTTCGGGCTCGGCGGCTCGGTGTCGATCGGCATCGTGTCGGCCAACAACCGCGACATCAATTCCGGTCCCTATGACGACTACATCCAGACGGACGCGGCGATCAATCGCGGCAATTCGGGCGGACCGCTGTTCAACATGGCCGGGGAGGTGATCGGCATCAACACCGCCATCATCTCGCCGTCGGGCGGCTCGATCGGCATCGGTTTCTCGATCCCGGCCAAGCTCGCCGTCAACGTGATCGACCAGTTGCGCGAGTTCGGCGAGACGCGGCGCGGCTGGCTCGGCGTGCGCATCCAGCCGGTGACCGACGACATCGCCGAAAGCCTCGGCATGGCGACGGCCAAGGGCGCGCTGGTGGCCGGCATCGTCAAGGACGGCCCGGTCGACAACGGCTCCATCCAGCCCGGCGACGTGATCGTGAAGTTCGACGGCCAGGACATTATCGACATGCGCGACCTGCCGCGCATCGTCGCCGAAAGCCCTGTCGGCAAGGCGGTCGACGTGGTGATCGTGCGCAAGGGCAAGG
This sequence comes from Nitratireductor sp. StC3, assembly GCF_003015025.1. Taxonomy (NCBI): domain Bacteria; kingdom Pseudomonadati; phylum Pseudomonadota; class Alphaproteobacteria; order Hyphomicrobiales; family Phyllobacteriaceae; genus Nitratireductor; species Nitratireductor sp. StC3. The sequence goes on from NZ_PYBP01000005.1 coordinate 186,951, forward strand.
AAAGCACGGTCGAGGTCACGCTCGGCCGGCTGGAGGACGGCGAGCAGCTCGCCTCGGCCGAGACGGGCGGCGAGGGCGACGACGGCACGGTCGCAACCGCGACGGTGCTCGGCATGACCATTGCCGAGCTCGACGACCCGGCGCGGCAGCGTTTCGAGATTTCCGAGGATGTGTCCGGTGTGGTCGTGACCGAGGTCGCGCCGGACTCGGCGGCGATGGAAAAGGGTATCGCGGCCGGAGACGTCATCACCGAAATCGCTCAGGAATCCGTTTCGACACCGCAGCAGGTGATGGACCGGATCGCCGCGCTCAAGGAACAGGGCCGCAAAAACGCGCTGTTGATGCTGGCCTCCAAGAACGGCGAATTGCGTTTCGTGACCGTGCGGATGAATTGACGCGCACGCATATGGCCGCCGGGCACGCGGCCCGCACGGTCTGAACGCGGCCTACGGCTCGGCGCGGGCGCGCCAGGCCTCGCGGGACAGGCGGTAGAGGACGTGGCGGCGCAAGTCGGGATGGGTTTCGGGCACTTTCGGGTGGTCGAAATCCGCCTCCGGGTCGCGCCGCATGCCGATCCGCTCCATCACCGCGGTCGAGCGGGTGTTGTTCCACACCGCGAAGGACACGATCTCGTCAAGGCCGAGATCGTCGAACCCGTAGGCCAGCAGCGCCCGGGCGGCCTCGCTGGCGTAACCGTTGCCCCAAAATTCCGGCGCCAGCCGCCAGCCGATCTCGAACGTTTCGGCGGGCAGGACCGGTTCGAGACCGGCCGGCTGGAGACCGGCGAAGCCGATCGGCGCGCCGGTGGCGCGCAGTTCGAGCGCCGCGAAGCCGTAGCCGTTCCTGGCGATGCCGTCGCGCAGCATGTCGAACAGCCGGTCGGCCTGCTCGCGGTCTCGGCGGAAAGGGAAAAACGCCATCACCCGATCGTCGGAATTGATCCGGAAAAACAGCTCGCGGTCGCGATCCCGCCAGTTGCGGATCAGCAGACGGGGCGTCTCCAGCCTCATGGCCGGTGGAACTCGGGCTGGCGATAGCCCTGCAGGTAGAGCAGCGCCGTCAGGTCGCCATGGTCGACGCGGATTCGGGCCTGGGCGGCGACGCTCGGCTTGGCGTGCAGCGCCACGCCCGTTCCGGCGAGCCGCAGCATGTCGAGATCGTTGGCGCCGTCGCCGACGGCGATGGCGTCGGCCGTGTCCAGGCCGAGGCGCGTGGCGATCGCCTGCAGGGCCTCGGCCTTGGCGCTGCGGCCCAGAATCGGTTCGTCGACCCGGCCGGCCAGCACGCCGTCTTCTTCGACCAGCCGGTTGGCCTGGTTCTCGTGAAAGCCGAGCATGGCGGCGACCGGCCCGGTAAACAGCGTGAAGCCGCCCGACACGAGCGCGGTGAAGGCGCCGTCCCTTCGCATCGTGGCGACCAGTTCGCGGCCGCCGGGGGCGAGCGTGATGCGCTCGGCGATCACGCGCGCGACGACTTCGACCGGCAGGCCCTTGAGCAACGCCACACGCTCGCGCAGCGCCGGCTCGAAGGCAATCTCGCCGTCCATGGCGCGCGCGGTGATCGTCTCGACCTGAGCGCGCAGGCCGACTTCGTCGGCGAGTTCGTCGATGCATTCCTGGCCGATCATGGTGGAGTCCATGTCGGCGATCAGGATTTTCTTGCGCCGGCCGGCCCGGTCCTGAACGGCGATGTCGAGCGGGTGGCCGGCGAGCGCAGCCCGCAGGCGCGCGCCGGCATCGGCCGCATCGATGTGCGCGGGCACGGCGATGTCGGCGGCGACGGCCGGCGCCAGCCACTCGACCCGGCTTGCGCCGAGAGCCGATATGGCCATAGTCGCCGCGTCCTCGCTGAGCGCGCGGGCGACGGGATTGGAAATGATTGTTGCGACCAGTGCCATGAAAAACCCTGCACCGGCCGAACGCCGGGCACCGTTGAAAAACGCGATCCTGATAGCCGGCCCGACCGCCAGCGGCAAGTCGCGGCTGGCGCTGGCGCTGGCCGAGCGCAGCGGCGGGCGGATCGTGAATGCCGATTCCATGCAGGTCTACGCGACGCTCGAACGCATCACCGCACGGCCGGACCGTGCCGCACGCGACCGGGCGCCGCACCATCTTTACGGCCATGTCGATCCGGCACGGGCCTATTCCACCGGGGCCTGGCTGCGCGATGTCGCCGCGCTCGTGGACCGATTTGGCGTCGACGGCGCCCCGTTCATCTTCGTCGGCGGGACAGGGCTTTATTTCCGCGCCCTGGAAGGCGGGCTCTCCGCCATGCCCGACATTCCTGCGGCGGTTCGCCGCCGCTGGCGCGACCGCCTCGCGCGCGAGGGCAGCGCCGCGCTTCACGATGAGCTGGCGGCGCGCGACCCGGCAAGCGCGGCAAGGCTCGCGCCGGCCGACGGTCAGCGCATCGTGCGCGCGCTCGAGATTTTCGACCATACCGGCCGTCCGATCGGCGACTGGCAGGCCCGTCGGGCGCCGGCGATCGTGGAGCCGGACACGCTTCGCCGCTTCGTGCTCGAGGTCGACCGGGCGACGTTGACCCGCAGGATCGATGCGCGCTTCGACGACATGATGGCGTCCGGCGCGCTGGAGGAGGTCAGCGCGCTGGTCGCGCGCGGCCTGGACCCGGATCTTCCGGCGATGAAGGCCATCGGCGTGCCCGAACTGTCGGCGGCCCTCGCCGGGGCGGCGACGCTCGAGGATGCAGTTTCGCGGGCCAAGACCGCAACCCGGCGTTACGCCAAGCGCCAGGCGACCTGGTTTCGCAATCAGCTGGATTCGTCATGGACGAAAATCGCCCCGGACGTTCGGGTGGACAGAATATTTACCCCTCCCATTTAAGACACCACCAGGCCATTGCCGGCAGAGAAATTTTCACTCAAGGGTTGCAGTCATTAATACGGCCGTAAACAAAGACGTGCGAAACTCGGTTTCGGCTGGTTGGTGGTGGACGATGCGTTTCCATAAATCGGAATCGGCGTTTTTTGCCTTTATCGCCCTGATCCTCACGTCCGGGGCCTTCACGCTCGTCGCCTATGACGCGCTTGGCGGTTTCGAGGATATGGGCGGTTTCGGCGCGGCTGGCATGCGCCCGTCCCAGCTTTTGTTCGCCTCGGTGATGCTTCTGGCCGTCGCGGTATTTTTCGGCATGTTCTTCATCTACCCGCTTATCCGCACCCAGGTGAAGGAAGAAGGCAAGCTGCGCGAGATGACGGCCTCGCTCAGCGCGCGCTCCGAGACGCTGGAGCAGGCGGCGTTGACCGACGGGCTGACCGGGATGCAGAACCGGCGTTATTTCGACGATGCGCTACGCGAATATCTGCACGAGTTCCGCCGTATCGGCAAACCGATCGGCCTGATGATCCTCGATCTCGACCATTTCAAATCGGTCAACGACACCCATGGCCACGATGTCGGCGACGAGGTGCTGCGGGCGGTCGCGGGCTGCTTGCGCGATTTCACCCGCTATCACGATGTCGCGGCGCGGCTGGGCGGCGAGGAATTCGCCGTGGTGGCGCCGAACATGGACGAGGAACTGCTTACCAAGCTCGCCGAACGCATCCGCAAGGCGATCTCGGGCCTGACCGTGGTGTCGGGCAATATTCGGTTGAAGGTGACGACGAGCGTCGGCATCGCGGTGTGGGACGGCAAGGAAACGGCGGAGGACTTTTTCCGCCGCGCCGATCGCATGCTCTACCAGGCAAAACGTATGGGCCGCAACCGGGTCTGCGCCTGAGGCCGGGCGCCTCGCAGTGCCGCGCCCGACGGGCTCGTCCCGTTCCGGCGCCCGCCAAACCGCAGGCCGGCCGGCAGCGAAAATATCCTTCCTGAGAAGATCGACGAACAGGTTCGCGCCGTGGCGCCGGCGGGCTTTGCGGCCTATGCCGGCGCAGATCCGGCGGCGACAAAGGGCGTGGGCGGCGGAAAAGCTGGTTTGGAAAAGGCGGCCGCCGCGCCGCGCGCGCTCGCGGCGCGGCTATGCCGGCGTTGGAGGCGTTCTGCTTTGCACGGCTTCGCAGTCCGGTCCCAACGCATTGTTGCAAGACGTTTGCGAACGGCTCGGCGGCTTCCGCTTCGCCTAAAAACGCTTGAGGGCTTGCTTGCCGGTCGGCCGGGTCAGTCGCGGATCGGGCGGTAGGTGGCGTCGCCGAAACGGCGCGCGCGGCGCGGTTCGTCGTCGAAAGCGGCAACGCCGCCGCCCCGTTGTTCGCGGTCGGCCCAGCCGCCGCTATTGGCCGCGCCGCCGGGCAGGACGCGTTTCAACACGCTGCTCGGCTCGCCGAAGAAGGCGGGATCGGCCTGCGGATCGGCGGCGTTGGCCGGCTCGGCCCGGTTGACGTGCCGCATCCGCTCGATCATCGCGGCGAGGTCAAGGTCGTCGGGCTCGGTCACCTCGCCGAAGTCGCTGTCGGCGTGGGCACCGGGAATCAGGTCGGGGCTGAGTTCCTCGAATTTCAGGCGCATCGGCGTGGCCACGCCCTCGCCGAAGGCGATCGCCTCGCGTTGTCCCATGGACGACAGAAACGACAGGGTGGAGGCCGACGAGTCGGCGATCGCGCTGCGGATGATGTCCTGATCGCGATCATTGGACAGGCGCATGGCGAACACGGTCGAGCATTGCGACAGGATGGTCGGGTCGAGTTCGCCCGGTCGCTGGGTCACGACGCCGAGATAGCAGCCATATTTGCGGCCTTCCTTGGCGATCCGGGCCAGGGCGTGGCGGGTCGGCGCGAAGCCGAGCCGCGGGTCGGACGGCATGTAGCGGTGGGCTTCCTCGCACAGCACCAGCAATTTCAGCCGGTTCGCGCTCGCCTGGGCGAGGTCGAAGGCCAGCCTTGCCAGCACCGAACAGACCGAGTTGACCACCTCCGAGGGCATGCCGGCCATCTGGAAACACATGACCGGCTTGCCGCCATGGGGTACGCGGAAGGTCTTGCCGATGATGTCGCGGATGGAATCCTCGACCAGGCTCGGCGCGAACATGAACCGGTAGGACGGGTCGTTGATGATGCTTTCGAGCCGGCCGCGAAGCGAACGCAGGACGGGCCGCTCGGCCTTGGAATCGAGCAGGCCCATGCGCTCGTCGATCAGCCTGATCAGATCGTTGATGCGATAGGGCACCGGCGTGTCGGCGGTGACCGAACCGTGATCGGACGAGCGCCGCAGACGCGCCGCGCCGGAGGGTTGGCTGTAGGCGAGCTTGGCCGCGGGAATAAGGTCGCGAAGCATGTCGATTTCCTCGACCACCCCGTCGCGGCCGCGAAACAAGACCTCGGTCAACTCTTCGAGCCGGAACAGCCAAAACGGCAAGTCGAGCGTCGTCTGGTCGATGCGCGCGGCCTGACTGGGGAAGGCGGCGGAGAATTCGTTGTGCGGATCGAGGATGAGAATGCGCAGATCGGGGCGTTCCTCGATCGCCTTGTGCAAGAGCAGCGACACGGCGGAGGATTTGCCGACGCCGGTCGTGCCGACGATCGCGAAATGGCGATTGAGCATGCAGTCGATCGCGATGCGCGCCGGCAGCTTGGTGTTTTGGGCGAGTTGGCCGATGGCGACCGCCCGCTTGCCGTGCATCTGGTACACGGCCTCGAGATCGCGCGACCTGATCTGGTGCGCGATCGAACCGATATTGGGATAGACGGTGATGCCGCGGTCGAAGACCGGCCGGCGGGTACCGGGCTCGTCGCGAACCTCACCGATCAGTTCGAGATGAACCGTGATCGGATTGGTGCCGGTTTCGGCCCAGATGCCCGAGGGCGTCTCGATCGAGCAGACCAGGCCGACGAGACGGGTCTGGCCGGTCGACACCGAAATCAGCTTGCCGATGTTCCACAGATCGGTCGGTGCGTCCTCGGCCGCGTCGACATAGGACGAAATGGTCGCGCGCGCGCCGTCGCACTGGATGACGCGTCCCAGCATCCGGGCGTCCGGCTGCTGGGGGTTGCGTCTTTCCTGGCTGACCGTTTCGCCGACGGCCTTGCCGTTCTCGGCATACATCATCGACACATTCCCGTACCCTCGTTGCCAGGCACGGTAGCCGTGTTGGGTTAAGGCGGGGTGTTGGGGAATGGTAGACATTTCCCTAATGGCGGGGACGGCTCGCCGATGACGGGAACGGTCGCGGACGCGTTTTCGCGTTGACGGGGGCCGAAACCGTGCCTAAAGTCCGCGCCCATGAACACACGGATCATTCTCGTAGTAGGAACGCGCATGGGCAAGGCGGTGTAACCGTCGGGCAAAAGCACCCATGCGCGATCGTCAGGCTCCTTCGGGGGCCTTTTTTATTGTCAGGATCGCCGCTAAGGAACGTGGCGGCAGCGCGCAGAAGAAGATTGGGACGAAAGACAATGGTGAACCCGAAAGACGATACCGGCCGTGCCGAGATGACGGGCGCGGAGATGGTCGCGCAGGCGCTGAAGGACAACGGCGTCGAACATATTTTCGGCTATCCCGGCGGCGCGGTGCTTCCCATCTACGACGAACTGTTCCAGCAGGAGGATATCGAGCATATCCTGGTGCGGCACGAACAGGGCGCCGGCCACGCCGCCGAGGGCTATGCGCGCTCGACGGGCAAGGCCGGCGTGATGCTGGTGACGTCCGGGCCGGGGGCGACCAACGCGGTCACGCCGCTGCAGGACGCGTTGATGGATTCCATTCCGCTGGTCTGCATCACCGGCCAGGTGCCCACCACGCTGATCGGCTCGGACGCGTTTCAGGAATGCGACACGGTCGGCATCACCCGCCCGTGCACCAAGCACAATTGGCTGGTCAAGGACGTCAACGAGCTCGCCGGCATCATCCACGAGGCGTTCCACGTCGCCACCACCGGACGGCCGGGGCCGGTCGTGGTCGACATTCCCAAGGATATCCAGTTCGCCAAGGGCATCTACACCCCGCCGCAGCAGGCGCCGCGGACGTCGTACCGGCCGCGCCTGCAAGGCGATCTGGAGGCGATCAAGGCGGCGGTGCACCTGCTTTCCGAGGCCAAGAAGCCGATCATCTATTCGGGCGGCGGCGTGGTGAATTCGGGACCCGAGGCAAGCCATTTGTTGCGCGAACTCGTCGACCTGTCCGGTTTTCCGGTCACCTCGACGCTGATGGGGCTCGGCGCCTATCCGGCCTCGGGCGAGCGCTGGCTCGGCATGCTGGGCATGCACGGCACGTTCGAGGCCAACATGGCCATGCACGATTGCGACGTCATGCTGTGCATCGGCGCCCGTTTCGACGACCGCATCACCGGGCGCCTGGACGCGTTTTCGCCCAATTCGAAGAAGATCCACATCGATATCGACCCGTCCTCGATCAACAAGAACGTTCGCGCCGACATTCCGATCCTGGGCGATGTCGGCCGGGTGCTGGAGGATGTCGTGCGGCTGTGGCGCGCGACGGTCACGCCCGACCGTGCCGCGCTCGGACCCTGGTGGGAGCAGATCGAACGCTGGCGGGCGCGCGATTCGCTGGCCTACAAGCCCAATGACGACGTCATCATGCCGCAATATGCGGTCCAGCGGCTCTACGAATTGACCAAGGACCGGGACACGTTCATCACCACCGAGGTCGGCCAGCACCAGATGTGGGCGGCGCAGCACTACGGTTTCGAGCAGCCCAATCGCTGGATGACCAGCGGCGGGCTCGGCACGATGGGCTACGGCCTGCCGGCCGCGCTGGGCGTGCAGATCGCCCATCGCGACAGCCTGGTGATCGACATCGCCGGCGACGCTTCGGTGCTGATGACGATCCAGGAGATGAGCACGGCCGTCCAGTACCAGGCGCCGATCAAAATCTTCATCCTCAACAACCAATATATGGGCATGGTCCGGCAATGGCAGCAATTGCTGCACGGCAACCGGCTGTCGCATTCCTACACGGAGGCGCTGCCGGATTTCGTCAAGCTGGCCGAGGCCTATGGCGGCCACGGCATACGCTGCGAAAAGCCCGGCGAGTTGGACGACAAGATCGAGGAGATGATCGCGGTCAAGAAACCGGTGATCTTCGACTGCCGGGTGGCCAACCTCGCCAATTGCTTTCCGATGATCCCGTCCGGCAAGGCCCATAACGAGATGTTGCTGCCCGACGAGGCGACCGACGAGGCCGTTGCCAATGCGATCGACGCCAAGGGCAGGGAACTGGTCTAGGCGCGGAGAGCCGAGGGCTCGGCCACGCGGTCCGCAAGGACGGTCCGGCGCCCGCAAGAACCCGCCCGCCACAGCGCAGAAGGAAAAAGCGCAAAGATGAACGCCCAACTCAAACCGACCGGTTCCGCCTATTTCATCGCGCGCGAGACCGAGACCCACGAAACCCGCACGCTGTCGGTGCTGGTCGACAACGAACCGGGCGTTCTGGCGCGCGTGATCGGGCTGTTTTCGGGGCGCGGCTACAATATTGACAGCCTGACCGTGTCGGAGACCGAGCACGAGCGGCACCTGTCGCGCATCACCATCGTCACCCGCGGCACGCCGCACGTGCTGGAACAGATCAAGCATCAGCTCGAGCGCATCGTGCCGGTGCACAAGGTGGTCGACCTGACCGTGGTGGCGCGCGAGCGCGGGCAGGACCGGCCGCTGGAGCGCGAATTGGCGTTGGTCAAGGTAGCCGGCGTCGGCGACCATCGGGTGGAGGCGCTGCGGCTCGCCGACGCCTTCCGCGCCCAGGTGATCGACGCCAATACAGAGCACTTCATCTTCGAGATCACCGGCAGGGTCTCCAAGATCGAGCAGTTCATCGCCATCATGCAGCCGCTCGGGCTGGTGGAGGTGTGTCGCACCGGCGTCGCCGCGCTCAACCGCGGCGCCCAGGGCATGCAGTAGGGCCGGCGGGCTCGTTCCTTTTTCTCGGCGCGGACGGGTTTCCGCCGCGCCTTGCAAACCATGACGCTTCCCGGGTCGTCAAAATTGTTCCCCGGACAAATTCGGAGTCGATTTTCAGGCAATTTAGGACAATAATACTGTCCTAAGTGCGTGCCCGCGATCTTTGCATAGGCGCGGCGGGCACGGTGCAAACGGAACCGGACCATGACCGCCGACGTCTTTTTCGCCCTGCTGGTTTTCGCCTTCGTTTCCTCGATCACGCCCGGTCCGAACAATCTCATGCTTTTGGTTTCGGGCGTGAATTACGGTTTCTGGCGTACCGTGCCGCATATGCTCGGCATCGGTGCCGGGTTCGTCACATTGTTGTTGTCCGTCGGACTCGGCCTTGGCGCCGTGCTTTCCAGCTTTCCGTCTTTGCATACGGCGCTGAAATTCGCCGGCGGCGCCTATCTGCTCTATCTCGCCTGGCGGATCGCCATGTCGCGGTCGATCGATGGGGTGTCGGGTAACGGCCGGCCGATGTCCTTCCTGTCGGCGGCGGCGTTCCAATGGGTCAATCCCAAGGCCTGGGTGATGGCGGTGACGGCGATGGTGCTCTACACCAATGCGGACAGCCCCTTCGGATCGGTTTTTCTGGTCGCCGTCGCCTTCGGCCTCGTCAACGTGCCGTGCGTGTCGTCCTGGGCCGGGTTCGGGGTCGCGCTGCGACGGTTTCTGGCCGATCCGATCCGGCTGAAATGGTTCAACATCGCCATGGGACTGCTTTTGGCGGCGACGCTGTGGCCGATGCTGCGCTGATCGGCGTCGACATCTTGCCCTGAGCCGGTGCGCGCCATACTCTGCGCGATCATGGCGCACGATCACCACGACAACGAGCTCGATCCGATGACGGCGCGCGTGCGGGCGCTCGAAACCGTGCTTGCCGAAAAGGGGCTGATCGACCCGGCCGCCGTCGACGCGATCGTGGAGACCTACGAACACAAGGTCGGACCGAAAAACGGCGCGCGCGTCGTCGCCAGGGCATGGACCGATCCGGGCTTTTCTGAATGGCTGCAAAACGACGCCACCGCCGCGATCGCCTCGCTCGGTTATACCGGCCGCCAGGGCGAGCACATGCAGGCGGTGTTCAACAGTGCCGACACCCACAATCTGGTCGTGTGCACCTTGTGCTCCTGTTATCCGTGGTCGGTGCTCGGCCTGCCGCCGGTCTGGTATAAATCGCCGCCCTATCGCTCGCGGGCGGTGATCGATCCACGCGGCGTTTTGGAGGAGTTCGGGCTGAAACTGCCGGGCGAAACCGCGATCCGGGTGTGGGATTCGACCGCCGAGCTGCGCTATCTGGTCGTGCCGCTACGCCCGCCCGGCACGCAGGGCTGGGCCGAGGAGGCGCTTGCCGGCCTGGTGACGCGCGATTCCATGATCGGCACCGGGCTGGCGCTGGCGCCCGAGGCCGCACCGTGAACGGTCCGCACGACCTCGGCGGCCAGATGGGCTTCGGCGCCGTGGCGCCTGAGGTCGACGAACCGATCTTTCATGCCGAGTGGGAAAAGCGCGCGCTCGGCGTCACGCTGGCGGCCGGCGCGATGGGACACTGGACCATCGACGAAAGCCGGCACGCGCGCGAATGCCTGCATCCAGCCGACTACTACGCGTCGAGCTATTATGAAATATGGACGAAGGCGTTGGAACGGCTGTTGGTGCGGCACGGTTTCGTCACCGAGGACGAACTGGCAGCCGGCCGGGCGCACGGCGCGGGCGCGACCCCGAAACGCGTCCTGCGGGCGGCCGACGTGCCGGGCGCGCTCGCCAGAGGCGGGCCGTGCGACCGGGCGGTCGGGCAGCCGCCGCGTTTTTCGTCCGGCGCCCGCGTGCAAACCCGCACCATGCATCCGCAGGGCCATACGCGGCTGCCGCGCTACGCGCGCGGCAAGGTCGGGGTGATCGAGGCGGTGCGTGGCGGGTTCGTCTTTCCCGACGCCAACGCGCATGGCGCGGGCGAGGCGCCGCAGCATCTCTACACGGTCGTGTTTTCGGCCCGCGAATTGTGGGGCGAGGCGGCGGACGCGACGCTTTCGGTGTCGATCGACGCCTGGGAAAGCTATCTGGAGCCGGCCGATGAGCCATGAGGACGGCGCCTTCGCCGAACCCTGGCAGGCCGAGGCCTTCGCGCTGGCGCTCGCCCTGCAGGACAAGGGGCTGGTCTCGCCGGGCGAATGGGCCGCCGCGCTCGGTCGCGAGCGCGCGCGCGCCGGCGTTGCCGCCGACGGCAGCGACTATTACCATGGCGTGGTCGCCGCGCTCGAGGCGTTGCTCGCCGAAAAGGGGCTTGCCGACCGCGCCCGGCTTGCCGAACTGGCGGCCGCCTGGCGCCGCGCGGCCCGCGCGACACCGCACGGCGCGCCGATCAAGCTGGAAAACGACCCTCGCGGCTACGCCGGCTGAGCGGCCTCGCGCCGGCCCGCCCGTTATGCGCCGGTACGAGCGATCGGCTTGGCGTAGAGGCGCAATCAGGCTGGCGCAGGCCGCGGGCGCGCGGCCTATGCTATACTGGATTTCATGATCCGGCATGTGACCGTTATACGCGTCCTGGCGGCAACGGCGACGATCCTCGTCCTGCTGCTTGCCGTCGGCTGGCTGACACGCGAGGATCCTTCCTCGAAGCCCTATCTGAAGATCCTCGGCAGCGGTTTCATGTTCAATTACCGCGTCGCAGACGTCTATTACGGTTTCACCGCGCTGGTGCAGCGCCCGCTGCCCACCGGCTCGATCATCGAGGCGACGTTTGAGGACCCCGCCGGCGGCGCCGGCCACGTGGTGCGCACGCGCGTCGGCACCGACACGGCGCGCTATTCGCTGCGCTCGCCGCCGGTGCGCGGTGTCGAAAAGGACAAGCCCTACCGGGTGGCGATCCGGGTTTTGGACCGCGAGGCGCGCGCCGTGCTGTGGCGCGACAGCCTGAGCGTGCGCTCGCAGATCAGCGACGCGGTCGTGCCGGACAGGCCGCTGACGATCGGGCCGGGTTATGCACGCAACCCGCTCCGGTGAGACATCGCCGCGAAATTCGAGCGTTTCGATCGCGGGATGTCTTTGGCAGGCCGGGCCGGCTCGGCGGTGACGGGGCGCGTCGAGCACCCTTGCGCAAGGGGCGCGAATCCTGTCTTTCGGTGCCATGCAATTTTCTCCCCAACAGGACGAGGCGCTGAAGGCGGTATCGCGCTGGCTCAAGGAGGGCCGGCCGCAGATATTTCGGCTGTTCGGGTATGCCGGCACCGGCAAGACGACGCTTGCGCGCCATTTCGCCGAACATGTCGACGGCTCGGTGCAGTTCGCCGCCTTCACCGGCAAGGCCGCCCAGGTTCTGCGCGCCAAGGGCGCCACCAATGCGCGCACCATTCATTCGCTGATCTACCGGCCGCGCGGCGAGGAGGCGATCGCCGACGAGACGACCGGCAAGACCTCGATGTCGCCGACCTTCTCGCTCAACCGGCAAAGCCCGGTGGCGCGCGCCAAGCTGATCGTCATCGACGAGTGCTCGATGGTCGACGAGCAATTGGGGCGCGATCTTTTGACCTTCGGCACGCCGGTGCTGGTTCTGGGCGATCCGGCGCAGTTGCCGCCGATTTCGGGCGGCGGCTTCTTCACCGAGCACGAGCCCGATTTCCTGCTGACCGAAATCCACCGCCAGGCGCGCGACAATCCGATCATCCGGCTGGCGCTCGACGTGCGCGAGGGCCGCGAGTTCATGAAGGGCGATTTCGGCGCCGCCCAGGTGATCGGCCGCGAGGATGTCGACCAGGAGTTGGTTCTGTCCGCCGACCAGGTGCTTGTGGGCACCAACCGCACGCGGCGGCGCTACAACCAGCGCCTGCGCGAATTGAAGGGGTTTTCCGGGCCGCTGCCGCAGGCCGGCGACAAGCTGGTGTGTCTGAGAAACGATCCGGCCAAGGGCCTGCTCAACGGCTCCTTGTGGAAGGTGATGACGGCTTCGAAGGAAACGGTGAAGCCCGGCATCAACCTTCTGGTGTCGCCGGAGGAGGACGATCCCGACCGGGGCGTGTCCAAGATCAAGCTGTTGAAAGCCGCCTTCGAGACGCCCGAGGCCGACATTGCCTGGCAGCAGAAAAAGCGCTTCGACGATTTCGACTACGGCTACGCGCTCACCGTGCACAAGGCGCAGGGCTCGCAATGGGACGAGGTCGTGCTGTTCGACGAGAGCTATGCGTTCCGCGACACCCGCCAGCGCTGGCTTTACACCGCGATCACCCGCGCCGCCGAGCGGCTGACCATCGTGCGGTGAATGGCGGCCGGCCGTTATCCTTCGGCCGGCTCGGCGTCCAGCCATGCCCAGGCCTCGGCTTCCCGGTCGGCCTCGAAATGGCGCATCTCCATCGACATGAACGGCTTGAAGACCGTCATCATGGTGGCGATCCAGGCCGGTCCGCCGACGACGGCATATTTGCGGATATGCCGCAGCGCGTGGGTCTTGCCGATCATGGTCGATTCCTTGAAGGCCGCGCTCCAGTCGAAACCCTCATAGGCGGACATGCGCACCAGGAGGTCGATCTTGTCGTGAATTTCGTAGGCCCCTTCGAGCAAGCCGTACATGTTTTCGATGTCCGGCGCGGTGACATGGCCGGTGACGTCGAAGGCGTAGGCGTCGTCGCGGGTGGTGTCGATGCGCTTGATGGTGGGCGGGTTTTCGTTGACGAGCATGATGTTGATCCTCGTTTGCCGTTGTGCTGTCCATAAAATGAACGGCGTTTGGTCCTGTGCGTTCCGGCAAAAGCGACTATACATCGTCGCGTTGGAAAATTCCGCGAGTCAGCCATGCCGGCAAAACTGTCCGTAAACCTCAACGCCATCGCGATGCTGCGCAACCGGCGCGACCTGCCATGGCCGAGCGTGACGGGTCTCGGTCGCATCGCGCTGGCGGCGGGCGCGGGCGGGCTGACCGTGCATCCGCGCCCCGATCAGCGCCATATACGCTTCACCGACGTGCCACAGATCCGGGCGCTGATCGACGACGAGTTTCCCGACCGCGAATTCAACATCGAGGGATATCCGACGCAGGATTTCCTCGATCTGGTGGAGAAGGCGGAACCCGAGCAGGTGACGCTGGTGCCGGACGACCCCGAGCAGGCGACCTCCGATCACGGCTGGGATTTCGTCGTCAATGGCGACATTCTGCGCGCCATCGTCGCGCGGCTGAAGGCGAACGGGGCGCGGGTGTCGCTGTTTTGCGACCCCGATGCCTCGCAGGGCCAGATCGCGGCGGCCCGGGCGACGGGCGCCGACCGGGTCGAATTCTATACCGGGCCCTACGGCGCCTGCTACGACGATTCCAAAAAGGCGGCCAAAGAGCTGGAAAAGCTCAAAGAAACCGCGTTGCTCGCAAAAGATGCCGGGCTCGGCGTCAATGCCGGCCACGATTTGACGGTCGCCAATCTGCCGGCGCTGGCGCGGGCGATTCCGCATTTGGCGGAAGTCTCGATCGGCCAGGGCCTGACCGCCGACGCGCTCGAACACGGCATGGCCGAGACGGTGAGGCGGTTCCTGCGCGCCTGCGCGGGCCAGTAGCAGCGCGCGGGACCCGCAATTCGGTCAGAATTTATTAGGATTTTAGCGATTACATCCTCGTCAGAGCACGAGGATTTGTTATTCGTACCGTCGTCGCCATCGTCTTGTTGATCGCGCTCGCAGGTTGTGGGTCCACGCCGCGCGGCATCAACAATGTGTGCACCGTCTTCGACCAGAAGGACGGCTGGTTCGGCAATTGGTACCGGGCGGCCAAAAAGACGGAGCGCGAATACGGCGTTCCGGCGTCGGTACTGATGGCGACCATCCGCATCGAGTCCGGTTTCGATTCCGATGCGCGGCCGCCGCGCAAGAAACTGCTCGGGATCATTCCCTGGAAGCGCAAATCGACCGCCTACGGCTATTCGCAGGCGCTCGACGGCACCTGGCAGGGATATAAGCGCGAGACCGGCCGCTGGCGGGCGAGCCGAACCGATTTCGCCGACGCGATCCACTTCGTGGGCTGGTATCACTATAACAGCCATCGCAAGAACGGCATCGCGCTCAACGACGCCTACAGTCTCTATCTGGCTTATTATGCCGGTCAGGCCGGCTATGCGCGCGGCGTGTGGCGGGGCAATGCCGGCATGCAGAAATCCGCCCGCAAGGCCGCCAACATGGCCAATTCCTATGCCAGGCAGATGCGTCAATGCGGACGCTAGGCTTTCGCACCTGAAAGCCGGACGGGTTTTCAAGCCAAGGCATCCACGGATATCCCAAGCGCTCATCACGGTACCGTCTGGCGGGGCCGTGCCGAAACGCCGTGGCCGGTCGACCCGGCGCGGGCCGCGCGAATGACGGCCGCGCGGCCTTTCGCTTGTCAGGGCCGCGCCCGGCGTGCCATTTCGTGGTCGAACGGGGGATTTCGACCATATGGACATCGCGATCGCCGGAGCTGGCCCGGCCGGGCTCGCCGCGGCGCTTTTTCTCGACCGGGCCGGGCACCGGGTGACGGTTTTCGAGCGTTTCGAGGCAGCGCAGCCATTGGGCTCGGGACTGATCCTGCAGCCGACCGGGCTGACGGTACTGGCCGCGCTCGGCCTTCTCGACGCGATCGTGCCGCGCGGCAGCCGCATCGAGCGGCTGCACGGCAGCGACGCGCGGTCGGGGCGCACGGTGCTGGATGTGCGCTACGCGGCCTGGCGCGGCGGCCGCTTCGGCCTGTCCGTGCACCGCGCCGCCCTGTTCGACGTGTTGTTCGACGCGGTCAGGGCGGCCGATATCGGCTTGGAAACGGGCACCGAGATCGAGGCGCTCGACGTGACGGGGGCGCGGCCGCGGATCGTCACCGCGACCGGGCGCCTGTTCGGCCCGTTCGATCTCGTCGTCGATGCCAGCGGCGCGCGCTCGAAGCTGAAGCGGCATGCGCGCCGGCCGTGCGAGCCGCGGCCGCTCGCCTATGGCGCGTTCTGGGCTTCGCTCGACTGGCGCGGCGACGGTTTCGACCCGCACGCGCTGGTGCAGCGCTACGACAAGGCCAGCGTGATGATCGGCGTTCTGCCGATCGGCCGACCAAGGCCGGACGGCGAGGCGCAGGCGGCGTTTTTCTGGAGCCTGAAACCGGCGCAGGCGGCCGCGGTTCGCACGGCCGGGCTGGAGGCCTGGAAAGGGCGGGTCGAACGGCTCTGGCCCGAAACGCGGGCCTATCTCGACCAGATCGCGGATTTCGACCAGCTCACGCTGGCGCGCTATGGGCACCATACGCTCAAGGTTCCGGCCGGGCGCGGACTGGCGGTGATCGGCGATGCCGCGCACTCGACCAGCCCGCAACTGGGGCAGGGCGCCAATATGGCGCTGCTCGATGCGGCCGCGCTGGCGCACGCATTGGACAGGGCGCGCGACGTGGCGGCGGCCCTCGATTCCTATTGCGCGATGCGACGCTGGCACGTGCGCACGTTCCAGGCATTGTCGGCGGCCCTGACGCCGTTTTACCAGTCCGACTCCGCGGCGATGCCGTTCGTGCGCGACCGGCTTGTGGCCACGCTCGCCCATATCCCGCCCGTGCCGCAGATCTTGGCGTCGATGGTGGCCGGCACGCTGGCCGCCCCGTTTCGCCCGATCGGGCTTCGCGAGATCGACTGGCGCGCCATATAGGCCTTGCATGGGGCGGGGGCAAAGCGCTATGACGACCGAACCGTAACGTACGGTACACCACTGGGCGGTTTGCCGCCGGAGACAGAGTTGCAGGTCGCGCACGAGACAGAACGGCTGGAAACGCTCACCCCGCGCCAGGGCGAAGTGCTGGACGCGGTGCTCGCGCTTCTGGTGGAAGGCCGCGACGCGCTTACCATGAGCGCGGTGGCGCGGCGGGCGAGCTGCTCGAAGGAAACGCTCTACAAATGGTTCGGCGACCGCGACGGGCTGTTGACGGCGACCGTGCGCTGGCAGGCGGCGAAGGTGCGCACGGGCAGCTATGAGCGCCAGCGGCTCGATGCGGCGGCCTTGCGCGAAAGCCTGGAGGATTTCGCCGCCACCTGGCTGCGCGTCATTTCCTCGAAAAGCTCGATCGCGCTCAACCGGGTGGCGATTTCGCATGCCGGGTCCGGCAAGAGCAATCTCGGCCGGATCGTGCTGGCCAATGGCCGTTTTGCCATCGGCGAAAGGCTGAAACCCGTTTTGGAAGCCGGACGCGCGGCCGGGCTGCTTGCCTTCGACGACGCCGAAACCGCCTTCCGCAGCTTTTTCGGCCTGGTGGGCCGTGACGTTCAGATCCGACTTCTGCTCGGCGACCGGCTGGGCATGAGCGAGAGCGAGATCGCCCGCGACGCCGCATCGGCGACGCGGCAGTTCTTGGCTCTCTACGCAGCAAAACCGGCGCCGGAATCCGGTGCCGCCGGAACGCAAACCCAGGAAAGGAAATGATGATGCGTGTCTATTACGATCGCGACGCCGATCTCAATCTCATCAAGGGCAAGAAGGTCGCCATTATCGGCTATGGCTCGCAGGGCAGGGCGCACGCGCTCAACCTGAAGGATTCGGGCGCCAAGGAGATCGCGATCGGCCTGAAGGAAGGCTCGGCGACCGCCAAGAAAGTCGAGGCCGACGGGCTGAAGGTGATGAGCGTGGCCGAGGTCGCCAAATGGGCCGACCTGATGATGATGGCCACGCCCGACGAATTGCAGGCCGACATCTACAAGAACGAGATCGCGCCGAATATCCGCGACGGCGCCGCGATCGCCTTCGCCCACGGCCTGAACGTGCATTTCGGCCTGATCGAGCCGAAGGCGAGCGTCGACGTGCTGATGATCGCGCCGAAGGGCCCGGGCCATACGGTGCGCGGCGAATACCAGAAGGGCGGCGGCGTGCCGTGCCTGGTGGCGGTGCATCAGGACCCGTCCGGCAATGCGCTCGACCTGGCGTTGTCCTACGCATGCGGCGTCGGCGGCGGCCGCTCGGGCATTATCGAGACCAATTTCCGCGAGGAGTGCGAGACCGACCTGTTCGGCGAGCAGGTGGTGTTGTGCGGCGGCCTGGTCGAACTGATCCGGGCCGGCTTCGAAACGCTGGTGGAAGCCGGCTACGCGCCCGAAATGGCCTATTTCGAGTGCCTGCACGAGGTCAAGCTGATCGTCGACCTGATCTACGAGGGCGGCATCGCCAACATGAACTACTCGATCTCCAACACCGCCGAATGGGGCGAATATGTCTCCGGGCCGCGCATCATCACCGCCGAGACCAAGGCGGAGATGAAGCGGGTGCTCAACGACATCCAGACCGGCAAGTTCACCTCGGAATGGATGCAGGAATACCGTTCGGGCGCGGCGCGCTTCAAGGGTATCCGCCGCATGAACGACGACCATCCGATCGAACAGGTCGGCGAGAAGCTGCGCGGCATGATGCCGTGGATTTCGGCCAACAAGCTGGTCGACAAGGCCAAGAACTAACCGACCGACAGATCCCGCCGGCGGCTGCGGCCACCCGGCAAGGGTTCGTACGATTGAAAAATGCACAGGCGCCGGCCTTCTGGTCCGGCGCCTGTGCCGTTTCGGCACACTCATCGTGGCACGAAATTCGCTTCGAGAGCCCCATCAATGCGAGGAGGCTCGACATGATGCCGATTACCAAGAAGTCGATCGCCATCGATGGCCGCATTTTCCCCGACCGTCGCCGCGAACTGCGCCATCGGGTTTTGAAAGGCGCGAAGCTCACCTTCAACAACGGCTACGGCGCGAGCGAATGCGTGGTGCGCAACCTGTCGGAACGGGGCGCGAAACTCGCCTTCGGCGATACGCTCGGTGTGCCGCGCCGGTTCCGGCTGCACATTGCCGGCGAGACCATCACCCACGAAGCCGATGTGTGCTGGCGCGGCATCGGCGAGATCGGCGTGCGCTTCACATAACAAAAACAGGCGCATGCCAGGCTGGCCGGCCGCGGCGTGGGGCGGGCCGGCCAGCCGTAATGCCGGGCCGCTCCCGGTCTTGCCGCGAAACGCAAAACGCCGCCCCGAAGGGCGGCGCTTGGGATCCGGCCGTCGGCCGGGCCGGTTCAGCTATAAGGCGACACGCATTGGCGCCGCCGGCCGTGATAAGGCTGAAACGTGTTGTCGCGCACCCGATACGACCGGTAGCGGTCGAAGCACCACTGGATATGGGCGTTCGAAAGGCCGCGATGCCGCTTGTAATAACGGCGCGGCTGCACGTGGCGCCGCGGCGGATAGGCATCGTAAAGCAGCCCGGGCACGTTGAGATAGATCCGCGGTCCGCCGTGGCGATAGATGCGCCGATTGTGACGACGATCATAACGGCGCTTGTAGACGCGGCGATCGCGGAAATCGCGATCCCTGTAGACATGGCGGCGCTTCGCCCGGCGGTCGAAATAGACGCCGCCGCCGCGATTGATGATCGTTGGGCAATCGGTCGAGCCGCCGGCGCAGCCGATCGCGGTCAGACCGCCGCCGTGGCGCCAGATGCGCTCGCCGGCCGAAGCCGAATTGGTGCTCATCGACAGCGCGCCGACGACAAGCGCCGCGCACCAAACGAAGAGCGGAAAGATTCTGGACATTGTCGAGCCTCCTTGCGCAGTTGTCTTCCCGCGCCCACGGGGCCCAGAAAGCCGTAGCAAACACTCCTACTAGCCAATCCTACCTGAACTAGGGATGAACGGAAGCTTTTCAACCGCTGCGCGCGCAAGCGTGATCGGTGCCTTGTTATTTGCGGTGGGGGCGGGCAAATATGCCGCCCATGTCCGTGCGCGTCGCCAGTTTCAATATCGAGAACCTGATGAACAGGTTCGATTTTTCCGGGTATCGCAACGAGCTTTGGCAGGACAGGGCCGTGGCGCTGTTCGACATCAAGGACGAGGCCGAATATCGCGAGGTCGAGCGGGCGCGCGCGATCGCGCATACCGACGACGCCCGCCAACTGTCCGCGCTTGCCATCGCCGAAACCGGCGCGGACATCCTCTGTCTCCAGGAAGTCGACAATCTCGACGCGCTGAAGGCGTTCGAATACGGCTACCTGTTCAAGATGGTCGGGCGCGGCTATCGCCACAAATACATGACGGCCGGCAATGACGGCCGCGGTATCGACGTCGCGGTGATGATGCGGCCGGAAACCAGGCACGGCCAGCCGATCGAATTCGTCGCCATGACGAGCCATGCCCACGTTACCTTCGAGGATTTCGACCTGCATACGCCCGAACTGGCCGAACTGGGCATCGAACCGTTTGCCCGCATCTTCCGCCGCGACTGCCTGGAGGTCGACGTGCTGGTCGACGGACAGCCTCTGACCATCTACACGGTTCATTTCAAGTCGATGGGCACGCCGCGCAACGGCCTGTCGGGCCGGGATGCAAGCATGCCGGTGCGGATTGCCGAGGCGCGCGCGGTGCGCCGCATCATCCAGGAACGCTTCGGGGCCGGCGAGGCGGCGGACAAGCGGTGGGTGATTTGCGGCGACATGAACGACTACCAGGAACGGGTCGTCATCAGCGGCGACCGGTTTTCCGGCTACGACTTCACGCCGGTGCGCGAAGCGTTTTCCAGCGTCGATCTTTTGACCGAGGACGGTTTCAGCATCAATCCGGTCGAGCGGCGGCCCGAACTGGATCGCTGGACGCTCTATCACACGCGCGGGCCGCAGGAGCGCCATCTGTGCCAGCTCGACTACATCTTGCTGTCGCCGGCGCTGGCGCGCGGCAATGCCAAGGCCGTGCCCGACATCATCCGCGCCGGGCAGCCGTTCCGGACGCTGTTTCCGCCCGGCCAGGCGGTGGAGCGCTATCCGCGCATCGGCTGGGACCGGCCGAAGGCATCCGACCATTGTCCGATTGCGATCACGCTGGACCTGGTGTGAAGCCTGCGGCGCCCGCCTGCGGCACACTCGACGGGGCGTCTTGTTGGCATTATCTATAATTCCATGTCGCGTCACAAATCAGAACCCGTTGCCGCGCGGATCGGCCGCGAACTCGCCGAGCGCATCATCTCCGGCCGGATCGGCGCAGGCGCGCGGCTGCGGCAGGACCAAATCGCCGATGAGTTCGGCGCCAGCCATGTGCCGGTACGGGAAGCCTTCCGGCGCCTCGAAGCGCAGGGGCTGGTGGAAAGCGAGCCGCACCGGGGCGTTCGGGTGGCGGGCTTCAGCCTGGAGGAGGTGCGCGAGGTCGCCGCGATGCGCGCCGCGCTCGAGGTGCTCGCCTTGCGCAACGCCGCGCCGCATCTGACCAAGGCCATTCTGGACCAGGCCGAGGAGGCCACGCGCGCCGGCGATCAGGCGGGCGACGTGCAGGCCTGGGAAGACGCCAACCGCGCCTTCCACCGGCTGATCATCACGCCCTGCGGCATGCCGCGCCTGCTGCGGACCATCGACGATCTGCATATCGCCAGCGCCCGCTTCCTGTTTTCGGGCTGGCGGGCGGAGTGGGAAACGCCGACGGATCGCGATCACAGGGCCATCCTCGCGGCGCTGCGTGCGGGTGACATCGATGCCGCCACGGCCGTGCTTGCGCGGCATGTGCAGTGGATCGGAAAAAAACCGGAACGGCCGGGCGCCGTCGGCGCAGCTCGATAGGGCGCGCCAGAAAACCAGGCGGCACAAAGACGGGTTGCGGATTGCCGAATCGGCTGCGGCGGGCGACGCCGCGCGCATAAGGCCCACCGCCTGACGGCCGCCTGGCGGCCAGCGCAATTTTCCTGTTGCTGAAACGCTTTGCGCCTGGCGCAGGGGCGGATGCGCGCGCCGGGCTTGCAATGGGCACGGTTTTGTGGACTCCATTAGCGATAGAATATCCAAATTATCTATAATCTGAAAAGGACAGCCATGACCCTCTCGACCAGCGCCCGGCAAAGGCCGGCCTTCAGTCCGCTCGATCTGCAGCGTCGCCCGCTGATCTGGAGGATCGGTGCGGTGTTTTTCGGCAGCCTGTTTCTTGCGCTGTCGTCCTATATCGAAGTGCCGATGATCCCCGTCCCGGTGACGATGCAGACTTTCGCCGTCGCGCTGGTGGGCGCGCTTTACGGCTGGCGACTCGGCGGCGTCACCATCGCCGCCTGGCTGCTGGAAGGCGCGCTTGGTCTGCCGGTTCTCGCCGGCGGGGCCGCGGGCGCGCACCATTTCGTCGGGCCGACCGCCGGTTATCTCTTTGCCTTTCCGGTCGCGGGCATGGCCATGGGCTGGCTGGCCGAGCGCGGATGGAACGGCCATCGTCCCGGTCTGGCCTTTGTCGGCATGCTGATCAGCAATCTGCTTTGCCTCGTGGTCGGCGCGGCATGGCTGGCGGCCCTGATCGGCCCGCAGCAGGCGGTGATGGCCGGGATCGTGCCTTTCCTCGCCGGCGCGGTTCTCAAAGCGGCGCTCGGTGCCTTGACGCTCCGGCTCATGGCGCGCGAGCCGAGACCGGCTGCCGAATGACGGTGCGCTTGCGCCCGCACCATCTGCTGTGTGTGCTGACCTATGCGGGAAAGGGCTACAGCCCCGCCTTCACGGCCAATATGACCGCGATCGCGGGGCGCCTGGCAGGGGGCGAAGACGTTGAGGTCGTGGCCGGGCCGGACGACGTCTGTGCCCCGCTCCTGAGCGACCCGCAGCCCCATTGCCATCGTGCCAGCGTCAGCGAACGCGATCGCGCGGCGATCGACGATCTCGGCCGCGTTCTGGCCTTGCCGGTGCGCCTCGGCGGCCGGCTGAGGCTCGATGCGACCTGGCTCGGTCGGCTGCGCGCCGCTTTCGCGGCCGGCCACGTCCGCTCCGCCTGTCACGAGTGCGAATGGGACGCGCTGTGCACGGCGATTGCGCAGGACGGTTTTGCGCACACGGTACTTGCCGCGCGGGCGCGGGAGGCGTGAGCCTCGCCGCCCGCCGGCGCCTTATTTGCTCTGGCCGATGGCGAAGCAGGGATAATAGGTCGCCGGATCGACGGCGGCGGCGGC
The DNA here is from genome assembly GCF_003015025.1 of Nitratireductor sp. StC3. NCBI lineage: Bacteria > Pseudomonadati > Pseudomonadota > Alphaproteobacteria > Hyphomicrobiales > Phyllobacteriaceae > Nitratireductor > Nitratireductor sp. StC3. The sequence continues at coordinate 209,699 of NZ_PYBP01000005.1, forward strand.
GCATTGATCGAGCACGGTAAATTCGCTCTGGTCTTCATAGAGCAGATAGGGGTCGACCAGCATGCGGCCGGAGAGGTCGCGCGAATTGCCGAACCTGTCGATCTGGCCCTCGACTTCGGGGCTGAGCTCGAGCAGGGCACGGCGCAGCACGTCGCCCTCCAGAAAATTGTCCGGCAGCTGGTCGAACGGCCCGTCGAAAAACGTGTTGAGCGAGGTTTCGTAGGCGCGCACCCCGACCAGGATCCGGCGGTCGAGATAGCGGTCCTGGTACCAGGCGAAACCGGTGCGTCGTCCGATGCTGACCTGGGTCGACGTCTCGGACTGGAAATAGGATTCCGACGGCACGTTGTCGTCGAGCACGTAGAGGAACATTTTCAGTTCCTGGTTCCACAACAAGAACATCTGCACGCCGGCCTCGTCGAAGACCGGGCCGAGATAGTCCTCGCCCGGCCCGAGCTTCGATTTCGGGATCCGGACATCGCGCAAATCGTTGAGCCGGAACGTCACCGTGCGCCCCTTGCGGGTCAGTGCATAGGTGAGACCGTCCTTTTTCTCCACGGTCACGCCAAGCTCGGCCGTATAGGCGCGATGCTTGGAAAGTTGCTGCTCGGTGAAGGGATTGTTTTCGGTGAAATAGGCGAAATGAACGATGCCGTCGTCGCGGTCGGCGATGTCGAGGCGGAAATTGCCGGCATAAGGCACCGCGTCGTGGATGAATTTGAAATAGTAGTAGTTTTCAGTCGGATAGACGGTGACCTCGTCGTTTAGCTGGGAAAAGACGTGGTCGAAGACCGCGTCGATGTCGGTGATGTCGAAAGCCGGCGCGGCGCGCACGGCGTCCACATAGGCTTCGTTGGTCGTGATCGTATTGGCGGATGCGGCCGCGACCGGCTGCGCCCAAACCATCGCTGCGGCCGCGAGGCCGAAACAAAGCCGGGCAAAGCGAAAGCCCCGCGGCATGAATGATGCCGGTGTCATGTCGATCTCCATTCCAATCATCGGGAACTGCCGGGGAGCCTGGCGCGCAGGCTCCCCGCGCATCTGAATTGCGCAAGCCTAGAGCTTGGGCAGGAATGCCGGCGGTTTTTCGATCGCCGAGCCCTTTTTCAGGTGCGACTGCAGCTTGTTGTGCGGCCTCACGGAACCGGTCTTGTTGTGCGACTGCGCCTTGTTGTGCGGCCTCACCGAACCGGTCTTCTTATGCGACTGCGCCTTGTTATGCGGCGATCCGGTCTTCAGGTGCGACTGGATCTTCTTGTGCGGCGAGCCGGTCTTCAGGTGTGACTGCGTCTTCTTATGCGGCGAGCCGGTCTTGAGGTGCGACTGCAACTTCTTATGCGGCGAGCCGGTCTTGAGATGCGACTGCGTCTTCTTATGCGGCGAGCCGGTCTTGAGGTGCGACTGCAACTTCTTATGCGGCGAGCCGGTCTTGAGATGCGACTGCGTCTTCTTATGCGGCGAGCCGGTCTTCAGGTGCGACTGCAACTTCTTATGCGGCGAGCCGGTCTTGAGATGCGACTGCGTCTTCTTATGCGGCGAGCCTGTCTTGAGATGCGACTGCAGCTTGTTGTGCGGCGATCCGGTCTTGAGGTGCGACTGCAGCTTGTTGTGCGGCGAGCCTGTCTTGAGATGCGACTGGATCTTCTTATGCGGCGAGCCGGTCTTGAGGTGCGACTGCGTCTTCTTGTGCGGCGAGCCGGTCTTGAGGTGCGACTGCGTCTTCTTGTGCGGCGAGCCGGTTTTGAGGTGCGACTGCAGCTTGTTGTGGGGCGAGCCGGTCTTGAGATGCGATTGCGTCTTCTTGTGCGGCGAGCCGGTCTTGAGATGCGATTGCGTCTTCTTGTGCGGCGAGCCGGTCTTGAGGTGCGACTGCAGCTTGTTATGCGGCGAGCCCGTCTTGAGGTGCGACTGCAGCTTGTTGTGGGGCGAGCCGGTCTTGAGGTGCGATTGCAGCTTGTTGTGCGGCGAACCCGTCTTGAGGTGCGATTGCAGCTTGTTGTGGGGCGAACCCGTCTTGAGGTGCGATTGCAGCTTGTTGTGGGGCGAACCCGTCTTGAGATGCGATTGCAGCTTGTTGTGGGGCGAACCCGTCTTGAG